>CAZVKJ010000003.1:51125-172998 GCA_964626855.1 uncultured Bacteroidales bacterium | reverse complement strand
TAAGTATTTATTATGCCACTTTTAGACTATTATATAATAGCTAATGGTATAATTAATCACAGGCCATATCGTTTGCATTTGTGCAGCCACAGTTCTTAAAACCCGGAAATTTATTCTTTTATGAATGTTTTCTTTGAATACCAGGGCTCGATATAATCATCGTTGTGGCTTGAAGGCATCAAATACAATTTTCCTTTTTCCTTAACTACCTTAAATTCCAACTGATGTGTCCAACTTTTATTCTGTCCCCAAACTTTCACAACGACAAGGCCTTTATCGGCAACAAAATAATCAATACTAAAGCCCCAGATTGAGTAATTATTTACCTTCATTTTATGCACATCTATACCCTGGTCGTTAATATATGATGGTGATATGCAAGACATCATTTCTTCTCGCTTGGGACCGGTTTCATGATCCATGTATGTCAGAAATTTCGTAACAAATTGTTTCTCCGCATCACCATTTTTTGAAGATTTTGATGTTGTGCATGAATTTAGAAAAATCATTATAACAATACCGATAAAAGCAATTTTTCTCATACTTTTTTTTTGACTAAATTATACAGTTTTTTCTTAATTTTGATATACAAACAAACATTTATTTTTTGCCTTGAAAACCCGGATTTTGATACTCGCACTTTTGTTATATACCTTGATTAATACCGGGAATGCTCAAAATATATATCAGACAATACGTGGCACTGTAATCGACAAAGAAACTAAAATGCCTTTGCCCGGCGCAAATGTAATCCTGCTGAATTCAACACCAATAAAAGGCACCACAACAGATGCCAATGGCAAATTCAGATTGGAAGGTGTTGCTGTTGGGCGGCAAAGTATTAAGGTGTCATTTCTTGGTTATGATGATGTCGTGCTGAAAAACATTGAAGTGAGTTCGGCACATGAAATGGTGCTGACCATTGAACTCAGTGAAAAAATATATACCAGCAACGAAGTTGTGATTTCAGCAAAAAATGAAAAACAAAATAATATTAATGAGATGTCGGTGATCAGTACCCGGCAGTTTTCGGTTGAAGAAACCAACAAATATGCAGGTGCCTGGGGCGACATATCGCGCATGGCTTCCAATTTTGCCGGAGTATCGGCGGCTTCTGATGAGCGTAATGATATTGTTGTGAGAGGAAATTCTCCTATGGGTATTTTATGGCGGCTTGATGGCATTGAAATACCCAACCCCAACCATTTCGCCGAAGTGGGCAGTTCGGGCGGCGGCATCACCATGATAAACACCAACCTTCTGGATAATTCTGACTTTCTGAGCGGGGCTTTTGCTCCTGAATACGGGAATGCCACATCGGCTATATTCGACCTGAAGCTCCGGAACGGAAACAATGAAAAACGTGAATACATCGCACAGATAGGAGCCAATGGTGTTGAATTTGGCCTGGAAGGTCCTTTTGTCAAAGGGAAACAAGCATCCTATCTTGCTTCGTACCGCTATTCAACCGTTGCACTGCTTAGCCTGATGGGAATAAAAATTGTTGAGTCTGTGCCGGATTTCCAGGATCTTTCATTCAAAATGAACTTTCCGCTAAAAAAGGGTTATATCTCATTTTTCGGTGTGGGAGGAATGAGTAAAGCAGTATACAAGGTACCGAAAGATTCGGGACAATGGGAAAACACCGGTGACCGTATGGGAGATATTTCAGGATCAAAATCTGCCGTAGGTGCACTGACCTGGTTTTGCCCAGCCGGAAAAAATTCATATTTTAAAACTATTGTATCATCATCCTATTTCAATCCCGATTATTCAGAAGATTCAACCGGGAATGATTATATTATCTATCCTTTGAACAAATTGTCGACAAAACAACAAAACAATATTGTATCAGTTTTGTTCAATAGTAAAATAGATGTAAAACATGTAATCAGGGCCGGTGTCATATTCAAAAATCAGAATTTCAGTGATAATACTTACTATTATTCATATGGTGGCACGCCAACCCGGCATACTGTCAATGACAACGGCGGCAACCTGAACCTGGTGCAGGCATACCTGCAATATAAATATAATATCAGTGAGCAATTTGCCCTTACTCCGGGTTTTCACACCTTGTACTTGCTGAATAACGGACGCCTGAGTTTTGAGCCCAGACTGGCATTTCGCTGGAATATAAGCGGCCAACATGCTCTGACATTAGGTTTTGGTGTGCATGGGCAGACACAACCCTCGCAAATTTATTATTCGGAAGTTCTTTCGGACGGGGAAATTACACATCCAAACAAATCACTTAATTACACCAAAAGTTACCAGGCTGTTTTAAGTTATGACTGGCTTTTTTCGGAAATGTGGCGGGCAAAATTCGAAGTATATTACCAGGAATTACGGCAAATACCCGTTTCGCCTGATAATCCTGTATTATCAATGGTGAATTTCAGTAATACCGATAATGCTTTTGCCAATAAAAAGCTTGAAAATAAAGGAAAAGGACAAAACTATGGCACTGAAATAACTGTAGAGAAATTCCTGAGCAGGGGTTATTATATTTTATTCACAGCCTCAGTGTACGATTCAAAGTATTATGATGCAAATGGCATAAAACATAATACACGGTATAACAGCAATTATGCTTTTAATTTACTGGGCGGAAAGGAGTTTAAAATAGGAAAGAAAAAAAACAGCACCATCGGTTTTAATGTTAAAATAGTTGAAACGGGCGGCCAGCGATATACTCCCATTGACATAGTACAATCAGCCATGCAGCATCAGGCAGTATATATTGATTCGCTTGCCTACACCAAAAAAACATCTGATTTTTTCAAGATTGATTTCCGGCTAAGATATCGTCTAAATGCAAAACACTGCTCACATGAGTTAGCTTTTGAGTTGGGAAATATATTGAATTGGAAAAACGTTGCCGGCATCAGGTATAATCCCTATACCAATGAAATTGAAAAAATCCACGACCTGCCGCTTATTCCGCTGGCATCCTACAGGATTGAGTTTTGAAATATTTGTTATTTTCTATGATAAGTTTTATTTTGCTGATCTCAATAAGATAATCACAACATTTTTCTAAATTATCCTCAGGGAACACTCGTTTCACAAAATGGTATTTATCTTTAGTTTGCCCTTCAAAAACTATATCCATACCATCAAAACCTTCCATGCCAATATAGGGCTCCATTGTCCAAAACCCTGACAAATTAATAAGTCCAAAGAGGTTTTGCCAATCATCTATTTTTAATTTAATCGTTGTGTCAACAATTAAGTTTATATTGTTTTCTGGTGGAATTATAGAATCAGCATCAGGATATTGCTTACGAAGACTGTCTATATTTGTATTTAATGCTAAAATCGGCCCGAAGGATTTTATAATTTTCTTGGTTTTTTGATATCTAACTTTATTATCATGAGTATAGACTTTAGCAAAAATATCCGGATTTTCGCTCAACATCTTTGAATTTACCAAAACATCCTTACCACATTTTTTTATTGTAATCAAAATAGGTCTGGACTGGTAGGGATTAAATAACCATAATAATCTATACGATTCACCCCCCAGATAATAATTAAATAATACCGGAACTTTAAAAAAGCGTAATATCAATGAAAAATAATTATTAAAATAAGAATAATCTACTTTTTCTTCGGTATCTTTAGCTATATTAACCCATTTATCATTAATAAAACATTTATCTGGAAAATACAATTTACTTGAATCAGTTAAAAAGCCATCTAAATTAGAAATTGTGGAATCTTTTAAATATCCTTTTCCATCTAATATATCTCTTTGATCACAATTATTATAATTACATCCAATCATGATAAAGGCCAGCAACCAGAAATAAACAATTATTCTCAGGGGATTAATAAATCTAAATATTTAAAATCCGTTAAAGACTTCAGATAATTTCTTTGTCAGGTTTCTCCTGGTATATTGTTCAATCTTATCCTTTTGCATGATAAAACCTTCATTGCCCGACTTCCAATCATAAAAATTCTTTAAAATAAAATCAGCAGCACTTTTGCTGTCGGTATAATTAAAAATAGCCCCGGCACCTGCCTGTTCCATGATAAAAGATGCATCGCCATCTATAGGGCCAAAAGCAAGTATGGGTCGCCGGGCTCCCATATAATCAAATAGCTTGCTCGTAATAATACATTTATTGTCTATAGTTTCAGGAACAATGAGCAGCAGAAGCTCGGATGCAGCAATACTTTTCAGTGAATCAACATAAAGCGTATAAGGTGAAAATATCGTTTTGTCCCTGTATGATGATTTGTTAACCAAATCAGTCAGATACACAGGAAAATTGCCTAGAAATAAAAGCTCGGCATTATCAAAAAAATCTTTATTGTTTTTCAGTAATTCCAGTGCATTGAAAAAACAAACCGGGTCCTGCTCTTTACTCAGGCTTCCGGCATAAGTAATTCTGAATTTATTATTGGGTTTGTATTTCAGATCTGCAAAATATTTATCATCAAAACCATTGGTAATCAAATTGATTTTTTTTGATGTTTTACGCTGTAAAATCTCCACAAGGGCAGGGCCTACCGTAATAATGGCATCCATTTTATTAATGGTTTTCCTTTCAATTCTTTTATCAATGTTATGAATCCATTTCCAGCGTATAGAATTATTCAGAAGCCAGAATACATCGGTCCAGGGGTCACGAAAATCGGCTACCCACGGCAAACCGGTCTTTCGGGCTACTTTCCGGGCAATAAGGTGATTGGTCTGCGGTGGCGATGAACTAAATATCAACTCAATATTTTCATCTTTAATAATTTTTACAGCTTTGCTTACTGTTGAGAAATACCATGGGAACCGCGTATCAGGAATAAAATTATACTTCACCCATCTTGAAAGCTTATCCATGAATGAACTCTTTGAAGCATCTGTAAAGCCGTAAGGGACAAAATTCTTCTTCGATTTTGGTGACACGCTGCTGAATATTTTATGCAGGCTCAGGCCTTTGGAGCGGTATATCCTGGTTTCAGGCCTTACTTCATCCAGCAGGCTTTTGTCTTCAAAAGGAAAATCGCCGCTTTCCGTAGTCAGTATCACAGGCTCGTATCCAAATTCAGGGAGGTACTGGTAAAACTTCAGAATACGGTTGATGGGCGCTCCGCCTGCTGGCGGCCAATAGTAGGTAATAAAGAGGACTTTTTTCATAATAGTTCAGATTTCAGAGGTCAAAAGTCAGAATTATATTTCTAAAATTATTTTTTTTAACTACTCACCCTAAAGTAAATATCATAATAAAGTTCTATACGGTCTGATATTTTTGTTATTAAGCATGTTTTATTTTATCTCACGAATTAAAAAGAGATTCCTCACGTTGTTCGGAATGACATTTCAATTTTGGTGGGTACAGGAGGAGGAAAGCAGCGGAGCGCTATGCGCTCCGCTGCTTTCCTCCTCCCCAATAACAAACCATAATGTCATTCCGAATGGAGTGAAGCGAAATGAGGAATCTCATTGTTTCAATTTATTTCAAAGGGTTGAATAGTTTCATTTTTTTAAAATTTTTCTTTGATGTTATTATGGATTAGGATAAGTACTTTGTCATTATTAGTCTAACATCTTATGTCTCACCTCTCACTACTCAATTCTGACTTCTACCTTCTACCTTCTGACTTCTGAATTATATCTCACCATCTCGCTCAATCCCCGGCTCATCCATCCGCATGACCACCGCATCAATGTATAAGGTTTACGAAATAAGGCGGTTTTCTGGTAATAGAAAAAGCCTTTCTTCGTATTTTGCATGTTATCAATTGCCCAGCCGGCAATTTTCTCCGCCAGATCAATATAGGACTTATCAAACCGTGAAGCCTTTACAAATGAAATGATCCCCTGCGCCGAACCATGAACATCAAAGGGATAGGTTTTATCATTTGCCCACTTGGGAGCACCATCGGGCAAAAAAAGATTTTCCTTATAATATTCCACACCCTTTAAATATTGCTGCATAAAGGATTGATCGCCGGAATGGTCCATGTAATCAAGGATTGCATCAACAATATATCCTGTATGATAATTATCGTGTTTGCGCGGATGATCTCCTGCGGGATGTGTATAGTACCATGCACCGTAATCAGTTTGCTTGTCGACAACAAAATTCACAAGTCTGCGTGCTTCCCTGGCAAGGTTTTCATCTTTCACATATTTATTCACACGAGCAACAATTGACCCGGTAAGTATGCTTACATCCATCACAATCCAGTTAATCTTTTCTGACGGCACATAGCTCATGCACTTCATCGTATCATCTTCATACAGGACTTTTGGAGCCTTGAGTAAGAATGTCAGCGCAGACTTTGAGGCTTCGAAGTACTTTTCATTTTTTGTTATCTCATAAGCATCCATCATGGCTGTTGTAACAAAGTAGGTAACGACACGGTTGGGAAGATGTGCCGGTGCAAAAAAACCCACATCCTGCCAGGGATGCTGATATCCCCAGCACATGCCCCATTCCGTTTTTGACGGATTCTGCAACAACCAATCAAGCAAGGTTTCAGCCTGTTCAAGATCTTTTTGCTGCCCCAATGCCTTATAACGGTTCATGTAGGCCATGGAAAATAAGGCAATGCCCTTGGGGTTTCTGGTTTTTGGAACAAAAAAAAGCGGGCGTATATTCACCGGAAACCGCATCACAACCTGGCTGTATACCAAACGCAGAAACTTGCTCCCAAAAGATAAGAGCCACAGAATCTTACTGTCGAGCGCATCATATTTGTTGTAGCCTTTATAATCCCTTTCGTTGGCATATGCCAGAACCTTTTCCAGCGACTGCTCAATCCTATTAATATCCTTTATCATCAATAAAAATTTTAAACAAAAATAACAATAATGTTTGTTGTTATGCGAAACCTGAATTTTGAGAGAAAAGCTTATAAAATGCCCGGAGCATTATATATCAGCTACCTTAAACTTAATCAAAACATACTATTTCTGATTTTATTGAACCGAATTCATTTATAAAACACCTGATTTTGAACGGTAAGCGAACTTTATTAAAAAGTTTTATGGAAAAACTATTAAAAAACATCTTTAGGCACATTCAAAAAAAATCAAAATAAATATTAACCCAAAAGATCACAACCATGAAAACACCGAAATTTTTCAACCAGAGTCTGGCAACATGTGTAGCATTATTACTACTAGTAATTATCCCGTTATGCATGATCTCCCAGATGAGTTTCAGTAAAAACGGACAGGCAGGTTACGTCAATCATCAGTCATTAATAATAAAACAAAGTGGTGATGATGACGATAAAACACTGTCGCCATATTTCTTTGTAAAAAGCGAAGGAAATGAAACCGAACAACTTCCGCTAAAAGCTACTTCAGCCAGTGTAAATATTGCCGGAGTTATTGCCGATGTTACCGTAAAACAAACCTATGTCAACAGCGGCAAAAATGTGATTGAAGCCATATATATTTTCCCGGCTTCGACACGTGCTGCGGTATACAGTATGAAAATGAAAGTCGGCGACCGGCTGATCACCGCAAAAATCCAGGAAAAAGAAAAAGCACGCCAAAATTATGAGCAGGCAAAAAATGAAGGAAAGAATGCCTCGCTACTTGAGCAGCAGCGTCCAAACGTGTTTCAGATGAATGTGGCGAACATCATGCCCGGAGATACTGTGAACATCGAAATGTGTTATACCGAATTATTAATTCCCGAACAAGGTGTTTATGAATTTGTTTATCCTACTGTTGTAGGTCCGCGTTACTCGAATAAACCCGAAGCTACGGCTTCAGCTAATGACAAATGGGTTTCCAATCCTTATACTCATGCAGGCGAAAAACCAACATACACCTTCGACATCAGTGTAAACCTGGCAGCAGGTATGCCCATCAAAGATGTCCGCTGCCCGTCACATGATATGACTATCAATTATGAAAACCCATCAAATGCTTTGATAAAACTCAGGAATACCGGATCATTCGAAGGCAACCGCGATGTGATCATTCAATACCGCCTGGCAGACAATAAAATTGAATCAGGGTTATTATTATATAAAGCTGAAAATTCCGGTGAAAACTTTTTCCTCGCTATGGTACAGCCTCCGCCAAAGCCTACGGTGGATCAGATTCCCCCGCGCGAATACATTTTTATCATGGATGTTTCGGGCTCCATGAACGGCTACCCGATTGAAACTTCAAAAATGGTGTTGAAAAATCTCATAAAAAACATCAGGTCAACGGATAAATTTAACGTTCTGCTGTTTGCCGGATGTGCCAACATGTTCAAGCCTCAGTCGGTATATGCAACAGAAGACAACCTGCAAAAAGCATTAAATATGATAGATGAGCAGCAGGGATCAGGCGGCACCGAATTGCTGACAGCACTGCAAAAAGCACTTTCCGTTGAAAAGCAAAAAGGTTTCTCACGTACATTTGTTATAGCCACTGACGGTTATGTCGATGTTGAAAAAGAGTCGTTTGAACTTATTCAAAATAACCTGAACAAAGCTAATTTCTTTGCTTTCGGCATAGGATCATCGGTAAACCGTTTTCTCATAGAAGGCATAGCTCATGCCGGTTTGGGTGAATCCTTTATTGTATCAAAACAGGAAGAAGCGGATGAAAAAGCCGAAAGATTCAGAACTTATATTCAAAACCCTGTGCTTACCGACATAAAAGTTGCCTATGATGGCTTTGATGTTTATGATGTGGAACCATCAAATGTACCCGATGTACTGGCAGAGCGTCCGGTGATTATTTTTGGTAAATGGAAAGGTAATCCGGGCGGTGCTATTAAAATAACCGGCAAGAGTGGAAAAGAAGATTTTGTCTATACACTTGATGTCAATAAATCAGAAGCTTCAACATCAAACAGTGCATTGAAATACCTTTGGGCACGGCAGAAAATCAGGATACTTGATGATTTTAACAATGCAGCCAATGATCCAAAACTTGTTGAAAAAATCACAGGCATGGGATTAAAATATAACCTGTTAACAAATTACACATCATTTGTGGCTATTGATTCTGTCGTGAGAAATAAAGGAGGACATCAAAATACTGTGAAACAACCGCTGCCATTACCTGAAAATGTAAATGATTATGCTGTCGGCGGCTATGGCTCAGGTTATGGGGCGGCAACAGGCAGTGCAAATTATGCCCCAGGTGTACGCTTATGCGAAAAAGCAAGTAAAGATATTGAAGAATCAGTTGAAATTCCAAATACAGTTGTTGAAGAACAGCCTGAATTTATCGGTGGACAGAAAGCTTTGGATGCATTTCTCGAAATCAACATTGTATATCCGTCGTTGGCAAAAAGTAAAGGCATTTCAGGAATCGTTTATGTACAATTTAAGGTCAATGCTGACGGATCGGTATCGGATGTCAGCATATTAAGAGGGATAGGCGGCGGCTGCGATGAAGAAGCTGTAAGGGTGATAAAACTTACCAGTAAAAAATGGAAACCCGGCAAACAGAGCGGAAAAGCCTCTGTAATCCAAATGATATTACCAATAAAATTCAAGATTTAGAAAAACGAATTTTAGTTACTGAAATAAAAAAAGCCGGAAATACCGGCTTTTTTTATTTGACCAGTTTAGATTTCTCCTATCATATAGCCTTTTGATATACCCTGTATCTTTTATAAACTTTTCCACCGAGTTTTTCCAGTTCTGCTCTCATCAGATGATTATCCTCCAAAATAAGGTGGCTGTCGATGACGTTCATATTTCTTTTATGGGCCGACTCAAGGATGTTAGCACCAAGCAACGCATCCAGGCCAAGGTTCCTGTGATTTTCTTTCACGGCGCCAAGAAATAAATCAAGCTGTTTAGTCTTTTTTGCAGACTGAAGTATATGAATAAATCCGAACGGAAATAGTTTCCCTTCGGCCCTGATTATTCCTTCGCTCATATCAGGAATGGCAATGATGAAGGCAGCGATATCACCGCTTTCTTCAACAATTATTTTAACGAACTCACGATCGAGGATCATAAAATATTTATCGGCTATCTCTTTCATCTCCTGCTCATCGAGAGGAATAAATCCATAAATACCGCTGTAGGCCTCATTCACAAGACGAAATACAGGAACAATATAGTTCTTCATGGATTTCTTCTTTGGAAAATCCAATAATTTCATCCGGTTATTTCTTAAGGTGCGCCGAAGAATCTGGCTGTATAAGACGGGCATGCCGTCAGGGATATCGATTTTATAGGATAAGCAATCCACTTCTTTAGTAAACCCTTCATTTTCCAGAAGCTTGACCATATAAGGAAAATTGAAGTTCGTGGCTAGTACGGGCATGTAATCAAAACCATCAATCATGAATCCCTGGGGGTCTTTATCGGAAAAACCATATGGCCCGACCAGTCGTGTCATTCCTCTTGCTTTGGCCCACTCCTGCACAAAACTGATCAATTCATGCAGTACTTCCTGCTTTTCAATACATTCTATGGCAAAAAAACGGGCGTCCTTTAAACTATTCAAGCTGTTATATGGATTGTTGATAATACCCATGATGCGTCCGACAATAGTATTGCCTTCATATGCCAGTGCCATGATATGATCGCAGGTGGAGAGGCTCTTGTTTTTTGACGGATTGTAAAAAGCCAGCTCCTCGGAGAATATCGGTGGAACCCAGTTCATATGATCTTTATGAAGGGTCAGAGGATAATAAATAAATTTTTTCAGGTCGGATTTTGAGTTAACAACCTTAATGGTAACAGGCATATTTTTCTTTTGAAGCAAACGTAGATATTTTTCAAATAATTCTAAAGAAAATGGTAAAAATTTTAACCTGAGTTCATCAAAAAATTAAGCAAAGCAATGTCATAATTTTTCTTTAAAAGCGCTATAGGATAAGGCTTCGTATCCTATCAAAATAAGATATTAATTATCACCTGCAGGCTTTCAGTAAAATTTTTATAATCCTGGAATTCGACTCAGAATTAATAATGCAATTAAACAATAAAAACAGGTCTGTTTCTTGTCTTTAACCTATTTATCATTTAACTTTGCAATTATTATTACTGATAAATCAAATTAATATTATGAATATACAAGCTGAAAGAAGCCAGATTATTGAGCAAATTAATCATATTTCAGATATTAACCTACTTAAAGCAATAAAGAACCTGCTTGCTTTTGCTTCTGCAAAAGAAAAAGTATATGATTTCATTGTTTCTGAAGACCAAAAAGAGATGGTCAGAGAACGTGTTAAGGATTATGAAACCAATCCGGACAATGTGATGACCTGGAATGAGATTGAAACGAAAATAAAAGGTGTTTAATGGCATTCAACATTATTTTTTCACCACAGGTTTTTGAAGATATTAAGCAGGCTGTTGATTGGTACGATACAAAACAGAAGGGCTTAGGCAATAAATTTCTTTCATCTGTAAAGCATAATAATTCTATTTTAAGGAAAGATCCATTTTGTGTAGCGGTAAAATATGATGAAATCCGTTGCATTCCGGTTTATAAATTTCCATATTTGATGCATTATCGTATTGAAAAAGATTTAAAAACTGTTGTTGTGTTTGCGATTTATCATACATCACGAAACCCTGAGATTTGGAAAGAAAGAAAATAATTTGTGAGTCCAACAATTTATTGGAAAATATCCGCATTAATCAGCTAAAATTCGTAGCCCAAATATAGAATTAGGGGTATATAAAAACCAACTCACAAATAAAACTTGAGAAAATCGTTTCAAAATCGCCAATCTCAAATAATAGAATTAATATCTAAAAGTTCTATCTTTGCCCATAATAATATAAATACATAAAATACCACATAGTCACATCAGGCACAAAGTTACACATAGAAAAGAAGAAACTCTATGTGAGTCTCAGTGCCCTTAGTGTATCAGTGGTTAAATAAAAATATCCTATGTGTGGCATCTGCGGTATCGTTGAAAAAAATAAAGACAATCATTCCCTGATGGTGGATATGCTCAAAATTATTGAGCATCGCGGGCCTGATGATTTTGCCGTACATACTTATAAGGATTTTTGCCTTGGCCACCGCCGCCTTTCAATTATTGACCTGAATACCGGCAACCAACCCATCTATAATGAAGACAAAACCATCTGTATCATCTTTAATGGTGAGATTTACAACTATAAAGAATTAAAAAGCGAGCTTCTTCAAAAAGGTCATACCTTTTATACCACCAGCGACACAGAAGTAATTATTCATCTTTACGAAGAAGAAGGAGCTACCTTCTTTCACAGGCTGAACGGGATTTTTGCCTTTGCACTATTAGATAAAAACAAAGACAGGCTTATCCTCGCCCGTGACCATTTTGGCGTTAAGCCACTGCATTATTATTTCAGGGATGGCATTTTGATTTTCGGATCGGAACAAAAAAGCATATTACTTCACCCGCAAGTCAGCAGGAATGTCAATTATAATGCACTTCACTCCCATCTTAATTTACGCTACACACAGAGGAATGAAACACTTTTTGAAGGAATCAAACGCCTGCCGCCCGCTCACTACCTGTTGTTCGAAAATGGCCGGATAAACATTCACCGCTATTGGGAGTTAAAACCAGTTGTAGATATAAAGATGAATGAGGACGAGGCCGTCGAAAAAATGCATTTTTTTATCAAACAAGCCGTTGACAGGCAATTGATGAGCGACGTACCTTTAGGTGTTTATCTTTCAGGAGGCATGGACTCATCAACCATAGTCCAGAAAATGCATGAGCTGGGAGTCCCGCAGATCAACACCTTTACGATGGGGTTCAATGAACCCACTGATGAATTCCCCGATGCCGAACAGATTGCCCGGCATTTCGGCACCAACCATCATACGCTTAGCCTCACGCTAAACCCCATGCAACAATTCCCGGAAGTGATATGGCATGCTGAAGAACCAAAAATCAATCTTCTGCAGGGCTTCAACATGTCGAAATTTGTGAGGAAAGACATCACCGTTGTACTTGGCGGATTGGGCGGAGACGAGCTTTTTGCCGGTTATGATATTCATAAATTTATATATCCGTTCAATAAATATCACAAGTACACGCCGGAATGGTTGCAGCATATTTTCCGCTGGAAATCGGGAATCTTATTTAAAATGCAAAACTCCACGCATACCCTGACGTTTGATGAGTATCGCCGTGGATTACAGATGCTGCTTGCTATCGGAGATATCGAACGCTTTTATCTGATACTTCGCAACGTTTGGGATTATGATAACGGATTTTACAAAGAAATCTATCATAAGAATTTTTATAGACAAATTCAGGATCAATGTCAGAAAGTTCATGCTGAATTTGACGGATTTTTTGAACGCTCAAAGAACCTGAATGCACTGGATCAGGTGTTGTTCACGGAGTTTCAGAGCAAAATGGTCAATGACTACCTGTTGACGGAAGACCGCATGTCGATGGCGAATTCTGTTGAGGAAAGGGTTCCGTTTCTTGATCTGGACCTTGTGAATTTTGGCTTCTCCATCCCTGTTCATCTGAAAATAAAAAACAACCAGACGAAGTATTTGTTCAGAAAGGCGATGTCGCAAAAGTTACCGCCTAAGATCATCACAAAGAAAAAATGGGGATTTACCGTGAACGCCTATATTCAGTTCCAGAAAGACCTGAAATCAACGGCGGAAGCCATTTTAACGCCAGAATTTGTTGAAAAACAAGGCATCTTTAATTATCAATACCTGAAAAGGATACTGGATCATTCGCCACATCCGAAAATGCGCTGGCATTACAATTACCTCTGGATTGTGATGGGGCTGGCTATCTGGCAAAAAATGTATATTGACAGTGACAGTTATAAAAATAAAATTTTTGATCTGAAGGATTACTTTTGAAAAGTTAATTGAGTTTAAGATGCAAACATGTGATCAGATTGTGGGGGTTATGGCTTTCAGTATGTCAAAAAATGATTATAGATTCATGAATACCACTAAGACACTAAGAGCACAAAGAGACACCAAGAGCCCTAAAGATATTCTTAAATACTGCTTAGTGACCCTAAGTGGACATAGTGTCTAAGTGGTTTTTTCTCTAATTTGAATATAAAAATGAAATACTCCATTATTATTGCAACATATAACCGACTGGAAGAAGTAAAGGAACTCCTTGCCTCGGCTGAGAAACTTGATTTTCCAAGAGAAAAATTCGAGTTTGTATTTTCTGACGATGGTTCTAAAGATGGCACTGATGTTTTTTTAAAAAATTACCAATCCGCTTCAGGTTTGAATATCCGTTATCTTTATCAACAAAACAAAGGCCCTGGAGAAGCCCGTAATCACGGCATGCGTGAATCACAGGGTGAGTATTTTGTTTTTGTTGATTCTGACTGTATGTTTCCACCTGAATGGTTAAGAAAAACTGACGAATTTATTACCGCCAATGCCCTTGATGCCTGGGGCGGCCCCGACACATGCCATGAAAGCTTTTCGCCCCTGCTGAAAGCCATCAATTATTCCATGACCTCGTTTATCGGCACCGGGGGAACCCGCGGAAGTAAAAAATCCATTCAGAAAAAATTCTATCCACGAAGTTTTAATATGGGCCTTTCGAAAAAAGTTTATGAAACTATTGGCGGAATGGGAACACTAAGACATGGCCAGGATATGGAGTTTTCGTCGCGAATTTATAACAACGGCTTTAAAGTAGGGCTTGTAGCGGATGCTTTTGTTTATCACAAACGCCGTACTTCAATCAAACGTTTCTACAAACAGATATTCAACTGGGGTGTAGCGCGGGTAAACCTTGGCCGTATTGACAAACAAATGTTCAAACCCGTACATTTTCTCCCTGCTCTGCTTGTGGCCGGATTTTTTTTATTGGTCATTGTTACACCTTTCCCATTCATTCCAAAGTGGTTGTGGCTTATCGTTGCAGCAGGAATACTGGGCATTGCAGCAATTGCCTTTGTGCAGTCATTTGCAAAATACAAGATTTTAAAAACATCTTTTCTGTCTATAATTACTTTATATATCCAGATCATTGCCTATGGACTAGGCATGTGGAAAGGATTGTTCCAGGTCTGGACAGGTAAAAAAACAGCACAAGGCTTTTCTAAAAATTATTACAAATAGTTTCGCTCGCCAAAAATGGCGGTACCGATGCGTACCATGGTCGAGCCTTCTTCAATGGCAATTTTATAGTCGCCGCTCATGCCCATAGAAATTTCGGTGAAGTATTCCTTATCAGAAAAAAACTCAATCTTTAAAGAATCAAAGTATTGTTTAAGGGTTTTAAACTCTGAGCGTACAATTGAAGTATCATCAACAAAGCTGGCCATACCCATAACACCGCATATCCTGACATTGCTCATATTTTGATATTCAGCAGAAGTAAGAATTTCCCGGGCTTCTTCCATGCATAATCCAAATTTGCTTTCCTCAGAGGCAATATAGAATTCCAGCAAAATACCGATTACCCGTTTATTTTTCCCCGCCTCTTTGTTAATCTCATTCAGCAATTTCAGGCTGTCAACACTATGGATCATAGAAATAAAAGGAGCTATATACTTTACTTTGTTGGTTTGCAGATGGCCTATCATATGCCATTGGATATCAGATGGCAACCTAGGCTGTTTTTCAATTAATTCCTGGACTTTATTTTCGCCAAATATCCTCTGGCCGGCATTGTATGCAGTTAAAATACTTTCGACAGCCTGAGTCTTGGACACAACAACCAATTTTACATGATCCGGAAGATAGGAACGTAAACTTTTTATATTTGACGAAATACACATATAACACACTTATTCGATGCTATAAAATTACATATATGTTCTATGCTTTTGCAAAATAAAATCGACAATTTATGTGAATTTGGGGAATTGAATCCCTAAATATTATAATTTTCGGGGAAGCAATTCCCCGATTAGCATGTTTTTTTTAATAAAAATATCCTAAACAGCCACATTAAAATCCCTCAAACATTCGTTAAGCGAGGTTTTTAGGTTGGTGGATTCTTTTCTTTTACCAATGATCAGAGCACAGGCAACAGGATATTTTCCTGCAGGGAATTCTTTGAGGTATGTTCCGGGAATTACCACCGAACGTTCAGGAATGACACCATGATACTCAACAGGTTCCTTTTCGCTGACATCAATGATTTTGGTTGATTTTGTAATCACCACATTGGCCCCGAGCACCGCTTCGGCTTTTATATGCACACCTTCCACAACAATGCTGCGCGAACCGATAAAACAATTATCTTCAATAATCACCGGTGAAGCCTGAACAGGCTCCAGAACCCCTCCTATTCCAACACCTCCGCTCAGGTGGACATTTTTCCCGATCTGTGCGCAGGAGCCGACAGTAGCCCAGGTATCCACCATAGTCCCACTGTCGACGTACGCCCCGATATTAACATAGGAAGGCATCATAACAACTCCGGGCGCGAGAAATGAACCATAACGGGCAATAGCATGAGGAACCACCCGAACACCCAAGGATTCATAATTTTTTTTGAGAGCGATTTTATCACGAAACTCAAGAGGGCCAACTTCGATTGTTTCCATTTGCTGTATAGGAAAGTACAATATCACAGCCTTTTTCACCCATTCATTCAATTTCCACATATTGCCTTCAGGCTCAGAAACCCGGATTTTACCCGTATCCAGCAACTTTATTGTGGCCCGGATAGCAGAACATGTATTTTCATCCTTCAGCAGAGAGCGGTCTTCCCAGGCCGATTCTATCAATATTTTCAGATCATGAAACATCACACACATATTTTATAATTAAAGTTCAAAGTTATGAAAAATACGGTTAAGCAGGCAATATAACAATCTATCCAAGATTTCATCGAATGTCGTCATCAATTTTATTAACTTTGCACCAGTAAAATAAATGGGACGAATATTAGCTATCGATTATGGCCAGAAAAGAACAGGCCTGGCAGTCACCGACGAACTAAAGATAATTGCAAACTCTTTGACCACTGTTGGAACGTCCGAACTCATTTCTTTTCTCAAGGATTATATTTCCAGGGAAAAGATTGAAGAGATTGTCATTGGTAAGCCCAAGCAAATGGATAATACCGATTCAGAATCGGAAAAATATATTGCACCTTTTGTTAAAAGCCTTCAGAAACTTTTTCCTGAAATTCCAATAAAACGTTATGATGAACGTTTTACATCGAAGATGGCTTTTCAGACGATGATTGACGCAGGAATCAATAAAAAGAAAAGGCGTGACAAGGCTTTGATTGATACAATAAGCGCAACCATTATTTTACAATCATATCTTGAAACTTTGCAAAAATAATAATATGAAGCTTCCTATTCTTGCATATGGTACACCCTCACTCAGAAAAAAGTCGGTAAACATTGATAAGGAATACCCCGGCCTAAACCAGTTGATCAGCGACATGTACGAAACCATGTACGCCTCCATAGGTGTGGGATTGGCTGCGCCACAGGTTGGACATAATATCAGGCTTATTGTTATTGACACCAACCCTTTTACTGAAGACTACCCCGATGCCAAAGATTTTAAACGTGTATTGATTAACGCGAAGATTACTGAAATAAGCGGTAAAGAGTGGGCTTTCAACGAAGGCTGTCTTAGTGTCCCCGAAATACGCGAAGATGTTATGCGCTGCGAAACCATCCGGATTGAATATTATGATGAAAATTTTGTTTTTCATAATGAAGAATATTCAGGCATCCGGTCACGCGTTATTCAACATGAATACGACCATCTTGAAGGTATTTTATTTGTTGACCGGCTCAGTTCACTAAAAAAAATGATCCTGAAAAGAAAACTGACAGATATATCAAAAGGCCTGGTAAACCCAAAATATAAAATGATTTTTCCTCATCAAAAAAAACGTATTAACTAAAAAATCTTTGCATTATGAGAACAATTAATCTCATCGGTTTATTCTTAATTGCTGTTATTCTAAGCAGCTGTTCACAATCAAAAGAAAAAATGATAAAAGAGATTGCTGAAAAAGAAAAATCCCTGTATAACAATACTACAGGTTTACCTGACAAGGCAAAATCGGATGAAATTGTAGCGATGTATATGAAATTTGCCGAACAATACCCTCAGGACTCCCTCACCCCATCATATATATACGCAGCCGCCAACCTGCAGATGAATATGTCACAGAATGAAGAAGCTATAGCCAAACTTGATAAGATCATTAATAATTATCCGGATTATCCAAGGCTTGCAGATGTATTTTTTCTTAAGGCCTTTATATATGATAATAATATTAAAAACCTGAATAAAGCCCGTCAGGCATATACCGACTTCCTGAATAAATTTCCCGACAGTGACCTCGCCGACGATGCCAAAATGTCTCTTGATAATCTGGGTAAGACTCCTGAGCAAATTGTAAAAGAGTTTGAACAGAAAATGAAAGAAAAAGCAGATTCGGCAACGGCTGCCACTGATAAGAAATAATAATTCAGGAGAATTCTATTTCCAGGAAAACCTTTAGCGCCTCGGGTTTTATCTTGGCGTAAAGAGTACCGTTTTTTGTATAGGAAATAGCTCCTGTCTGCTCAGATACTATTATAGTAATAGCATCTGTGATTTCGGATATCCCAACACCCGCTCTGTGCCTTAAGCCCAATGTATTGGGGAATTTCTCATTTCGGGTAAGGGGCAATACACACCGGGCGGCAATTATGCGGTTTCCTGTTATGATGATCGCGCCATCGTGCAAAGGACTGTTTTTATAAAAAATATTTTCAATAAGCTGTTCCGATATTTTAGCATCAATCAGCTCACCGGTGTTAACATATTCTTCCAGGTTGCTTCGCTTTGAAATAACGATTAATGCCCCTGTGCGCGTTGATGATAAGGTTTCGCACACCTTGACAATGCTTTCAAAATTGATAATTCCCCCCTGCTGTACATTAAATTTCCAGAAAGCCAGCCATTTTTGGCGCCAGGTCAGAAAACGCGGTGTGCCCAACATCAAAAGAAACTGCCTGATCTCGCGCTGAAAAACAACAATCAAAGCAATCATTCCAACACTTACAAATTGTCCGAGAATCTCGGAAAGCAGATTCATCTGCAAGAGGTTGACTATCTTCCAGAAAAAATATATTGCTACTATCCCCAGAAATATATTTATGGCCGCCGTGCCCTTCATCAACCTGTATATCTGGTAGAGCAGAACAGCCACCAGCAATATGTCGATCAAATCAGTGACCCGGAAAGACAAAAAATCAGCAATAAATAGTAACATAAGTTAATCAGAAACGTATAAACTATGAATGTTCAGATGATATATATAGCAAAAATAATAAAAAAATGAATGCTAATGTATTTCATAATCTTTAGCTTCAATCATAAATTAACATAAAAAAAATGAAATAATTGTTGACAAAACGAACAATATTATTTTATCTTTGAAATCTTATTAATGATGTACAAATGCTTATAATATTCAATATGAAAAAGATATTTTTAATTACCGGTTTTATTTTCAGCACTTTTTGGGCTTTAGGGCAGGATGTGCATTTTTCGCAGTTCAATTACGCTCCCCTTACATTAAACCCTGCCTTGTCAGGGGCTTTTAATGCCGACCACAGGATAATTGCCAATTATAAAAGCCAGTGGCATAGTATAGCGAAATCATATACGACCTATGGCATATCGTATGATTGCGGCATCCTTAAGGGTAAACTGAAAGGCGGCATTCTCGGACTTGGATTTCAGCTGTTAAACGACCAGGCAGGCGATAATAAACTTAGCCAGACCATTGTTAATATTGCCGCTTCATATCATTTACCTATCAACAGGCGCAATGTTATTACTGCGGGTATTGCAGGAGGGTTTACTCAGAAAAGAATCAAAATGGATAATATGCAATGGGACAGTCAGTATGATCCCAATTTCCCTGACGGATATAATGCCTCACTGCCATCAGGCGAAAATTTTAATGACAACCATATGTTATATGGCGACATAGGCGCCGGAGTCTTATGGACATATAATACACTTGCATCAACGCTTTCAGCCAACGATGCAAAAAGATTTAATGTAGGGGTTTCATTATTCCACATAAACAAGCCCAAACAGACTTTTACAGATATTTCAGACAAGAGACTGGCGATGAAAATGACGCTACATGCCGATGCATTTATCGGGTTTAAAAACACAAGGTTTTCATTAGTTCCATCTGCAGCATGGTTCATGCAAGGCCCGGCCAATGAGATCATTTTCGGATCACTATTCCGCTATCGCTTAGACGACGCAGCCAAATATACTACCTTTAAATCCGAAACAGCCATCGGACTTGGCCTGTTCTATCGAATGAAAGATGCTTTTATTGCATCTACGCAAATCGAATGGAGAAATTTCATGTTATCGCTGAGCTATGACATCAATACGTCAAAACTTGCTGTTGCCACCAAAAGTGCCGGCGGGCTGGAAGTATCATTAAAATACATTACGCCGCTGTTTTCAAACACGAATAAGAGTTTTTACTAAAACGGGGCCTCACCCCTTGCCGTAGCTACTATTCTGAAATCATTGTTATGTGGTCATACCACCACAGACATTGATTACCTGGCCATTTACATAAGAAGATAGATCTGAAGCCAAAAACAATGCGATATTGGCTACATCATCAGGGGTGCCGGGACGCTTCAACGGAATATCGTTGAGCCATTTTGCCCTGGCTTCTTCAGGAAGCTTGTGAGTCATTTCGGTTTCAATAAAACCCGGAGCGATGGCATTACTGCGGATATTGCGCGAACCAAGTTCTTTGGCTATTGATTTGGTAAACCCGATTATACCGGCCTTAGATGCCGAATAGTTAGACTGACCTGCGTTTCCGCCCACACCAACAACAGAACTCATATTAATAATGGATCCAAAGCGCTGTTTCAGCATGGTCTTCTGGCAGGCCTTGGTGAGGTTAAAAACTGATTTCAGGTTGATATTGATTACTCTGTCCCAATCCGCCTCATTCATCCTGAGTAATAAGTTATCACGGGTGATACCGGCATTATTAACAAGGATATCGATTACCGAAAAATCATTGCAGACCAAATTTACTGTCTCCTCGCTTTTTGAAAATGAAGCAGCGTCAGAAGCATAACCCTTTGCTTTTATGCCCAATCCGCACAACTCACTTTCCAGCTTTTGCATGAACTCATCATAAAAGAGATCAGTAAAAGCAATATTACATCCGTTCTGCGCAAATTTAAGCGCAATGGCCTTTCCGATACCCCTGGAAGCGCCCGTTATCAATGCTGTTTTACCTTGTAAAAGCTTCATATGCTATATTTTTATCAAAAATAGTAATTTAATCTTTAATATAATTTATATTTTTGAATACCGTTATTTACACAACCGGCTCGTTTACCGTTACTATTTCTTTATGAGACTTAAAAGCATTATTTTTTTATTAATTGCATTATTAATTTCCCGGATCAGCTCTGCACAGGAAGCCAGTGATGTTAACAAACAATTACTGCTGGCCGCTTATAATGGCGAAGTTGTACGGGTAAACCAATTACTTTCGGACAGTGCCGATGTAAATACACGCAACGATGAAGGTATTACGCCACTAATGTATGCCGCTGAAAAAGGGAATACAGAAATCGTTAAAATATTATTGTATAATAATGCAGACCCCAATATTACCCCTGCCAATGGCCGTACTGCCCTTATCAGTGCTGCCATACAAAATCGCCAGGATATTGTGTATCTGTTATTGATATACGGCGCCAATATCAACGCTACTGACGAATCGGGGGTATCGGCCCTTATATATGCTTCATGCTATAATCAATATAACATGGTGCAGTATTTACTGAAAAATGGCGCACAGCACGTCATTAAAGCTCAGGACGGCATTGATGCACTTTCAGCAGCATCATATTTTGGGAATACAGATATCGTCAATTTGCTGTTTCGCAATAAAGCTGATATGAACACCCGGGATTATTATGGATTTACGCCATTATCCCTTGCTATTCAGAATAACGACCCGGTATTATGCGATTCATTAATAAAATACAAATCCGACCTGGCTCTACATTTTAAAGAATACCCGCGCATGACCCTGGTGGATTATGCCAGGATATATAACAGAAAACCGATAGTTAAACAGCTAAAAAAACAAGGATTGCATGGTACTTTCTGGCCATTTTTCAATAAAATAACGTTGAATTACAATATTGGCACATTCAGTACACAGGATTATTATATGGGTGCGGGTTTGGGCATGTATGATTCAAAGTATAATTACAGTCTTGAATTAGGTTTTAATTCAAGGCTTGCACAAAAAAGGATACTGGAGCCGGCAACAGAAGATATTTATTACCAGCTGTGGGAAAAAAGGAGATATATGTATTTTGGAGCTGAAAAACTGTTCAATTTGGGTTCAAAAAAATATCCGGATCACCGGCAGGGTATTTATATCCGCGCCAGAGGAATATTCACCTACGGTTCATATGAAGGTCTTACACGAAAGCCTGACAGCCGTTTTACTTTTTCACCGGGTTTAGGGTATTGTTATATGTTCAGGAACTTTTTTCTGAAAGCCGGGTACGAGTACTGCGATTTGGGAATTTACCGGGGGATGAACCACTGGATTACAATAACGGCTGGAGCCACAATTAATTTGACAAAAAGCAGGATTCACAAAGAAATACATTGGATTTAACCATGAGATTTAATTCATTTCATTACATAGCTTTAACTATTATCATGCTGTTTTTTCAGTCGTGTGAACAAAACAGTTATTTCAGCAATACACAGGATTGTGAGAATTATGACTATTCCGATTGCAATACAGCCGAACCATCATTGATTGCCCTGAATATAAAACTGACAATAAATAATGAAAACCTCAAAATACCTGTAATTATTTATGAAGGTAAACTTGAGCAAAACCAGATCGTTCTAACCGATACAGTGACCACTTCAAAATATAGTGTACTATTGCCCGCTGATAAATATTACACTGTTTCGGCCAGGTATATTTCAGGTAATAAAATTATTTATTGTATCGGTGGAGATAAAGTAAAAAAAATGTCGAATTACGTTTGCGATTCGGTATGTTGGTCGGTGCAGGAAGGAAATGTGAATGTGGAACTGAAATATTAGGTTGAAGCCTTTTCTGTGCAGCCTCAAACTCTTTTTCCTGATTTCCTGGCCTGGTGATTTATTATGATTTGAAACCTTGTTGAATCCAGAAAAGTATTAAAATCCATGTGATCTTTGCGCCGGTTATTTTCATCGAGCATGAAGTCGTCGTGATACTCATTTAATATCACTTTCCACAAAAGTTCGGTACAATAAAACTCGGAACTGTCATTAATATTGAAAGCGTTATCGAAAGGTATTTGCTTTGAGAGGTAATATCTGGCTTTGCGGCTTATTGCAGACAAGGGTTTATTTATTGGGGGTTTGTACCGTACAACAATAATAGAATTGTACTGGCTTTCGTTTACAAAATTCTTCAGATCCTGCGACTGAACACCATCAATATCAGACAAGGAACTTGAAACTGAATGAATGATCTTATAATTGGTATCTTCTTTACAAATAATGGCACAATGCGATAAATCATATTTTTCACCCAGTTTTTCTACGATCATGTCGCTTACAAACCCATAGCCATGCCGCAGGATAATATCGCCGTCCTGAATTTTACCAAGCTCCTCTTTTGAGAGCTTATATCTATAAAAAAATTGTTCCTGCATGCTACGATGCTCGTATGCATACAGGAACAACCTAAATGATGTTGCTATTGACAGAATGATTATGAAAATAATTACAATTAACCTTTTCATCAATCAGCAACGCATAAGAAAAATTTATTAATTTACAGCAGCTGTTGTGTCAGTTGTTGCAGTTGAATCAGCTGGCATTGTAGGTTCGCCGGTTCCTTCTTTTTTCTGGTCAACAAGCCATTTGCCTTCTTTTTTTACTAAGTCAAGTGATTCTTCTTTACCATCAGCAGTATATTTACATACTGATTTTTCATCTGTTGTTTCGCATTTCAGGTTTTCAATTTTTACTTCTTTAGCTTCCTGAGCTCCACCAACACCTGAAAAACTCTTCATCATATCCAGCATTTGGCCGGTTTCTTCGGTAGCAATTTTCTTAGCTTCGTCAAATTCTTTTTTGTTTATGTGATTCAGATACTTTGTTGCAACGGCTTCGGGAGTGTTTGATTTGTCACCGCATGATGCAAATGCTATAACAACGATAGCAGCAATTACTAAACTAAATAATTTTTTCATGTTTCTTTTTTTTGGTTATTAATTTCGTTTTTTAACTTTGCAAAAGTAATAATTAATTTTAATGTTTTAACATTTTTTATGAATTATTTTACTAACAATCATTATTGTTAATAAATTTTTCCACTTAAATATTTTATAAACAATTGATATTCTAATAATTAAAAAAGAATTGGAACAACAATCAACGTTTAGTAAATTCAAAATGTTTTTAAAGGAAAGGCTCACAGGGGAACTTCCTGGAAGAACTGCTCACCAAAAAATGATTCCGGAAATCCGGCTTCATGAGTTCGAGCCTATTCCCGAAAAGGCAAAAAAGAGCAGCGTGCTGTTGCTCCTTTTTGAAAAGAATAATAAAATTTGCACTGTGCTGATCCAACGACCCGAATATAACGGGGTTCACAGTGCCCAGGTGTCTTTGCCAGGCGGTCGCTTCGAGGAAAATGATGTCACTCTTGAAAATACTGCCCTCAGAGAAGCGGAAGAAGAAATTGGCTTAAACAGGACTACGGCAAATATCGTATGCCGTCTTCTGCTTGAAAAAACAAAATCAAGTAATTTCAGAGTCACTCCCTTTATTGCTTTTACGGATAACCTCGGAGTACTGGTCGCAGATGAGCACGAAGTGAAAAAAATTTATACCGTCGAAATTGATGAACTGCTGGGAAGCAAAAACATTAAAACAAAAAATATCCGCATCCAGAGCGGTAAAGAATATGAAACACTGTATTTTGACATTATGGGACTGACCGTTTGGGGAGCAACCGCAATGATTTTAAGCGAATTTAAAGAACTCTACGAACAATTTGTTCAATATACAGCACATATTCCAGGATAAGATAAATAACTAAAAAAATTATCCCATCAATGAAATTTTGCTGTCAAATGAAGAAAAAAACATCTAATAAGTTCAGCCTGCTCATTTATATTATTGCATTGGCCGGAATGAGCTATTTATACGGTTATGAAAAAATCATTACCTACCGCCCTACCTCTGTTCACCAGCACAGACAGTGCGACTGCCTTTCATTTGCTTACAATTATTATAAATGTAACAACAATTTTTTCGATCCACAAGTAAATTACCTTTCGGGTAAGAATTTTGACGGTAAAAACACCTCGGAATTTCCTGTTTTACATTATACCGTTGCAAAATTATGGAAGATCTTCGGTTATCATGAGTGGATTTACAGGCTGCTGGCCATGATCATCATGTTTTCGGGATTGATTGCACTATTCAAGATATTCCAATTTGTTCTCAAAGAAACATTCTGGCAAATTGTTTTACCCTTATGGTTATTTTCATCGCCGATATTTGTTTATTACGGCAATAACTTTCTCGCCGATGTGCCAGGATTATCATTTGCCATTATCGGCTGGTATTTTTTTATAAGATATATCCAAAAAAATAAGATTTTAAACCTTATTTCGGCTATGATATTCTTTTGCCTGGCCATGCTTATCAAGATAACATCGGGAATAAGCTTTCTTGCATTTGTGATCCTGTTTTTTGTCGAATGGATAAAATCAAAAAAAGAGGCAGGCACCCCGCTCTTCAAAAGGCCCTTGCTTACACTTTCCCTGATAACGGGTGTTTGCGCTGTGGTTATATCATGGTACGTTTATGCCATACTATACAACAAAGCCAATCTCAGGCCTGATGAATTTCCAATGTTTCTTACGAATATCCTTCCCATATGGAACCTGCCGCTCGCAAAAATAATTATGGTTTCAAGGATCATCTTTGATTACCAGATGGGTAACTATTTTAATTTTATCGGGTTGATGGCCATTTTTGTATTCCTTTTTATAATAGTAATGAATTATAAAAAACAAAACCGGCAGCTGTTCCTGATAAACATCATCATATTTTTGTGTTGTACCGGCGGTATGCTCCTGTGGTTTGAAATTTATGATGAGCACGATTATTATTTCATCAATTTCCTGATTTTTATACCAGTAACCTGCCTGACTTTCTTTAAGTTTATTCAAAATGAACATCCTCAGATATTTTCATCGCTTAAACTTAAAATTCCAATACTCCTTATTGTCTTAATAAGCATTTACTGGGCTTATGCCAAGATGGATTCCCGTTATGGAGAAGCGGACAAAAAAGATTATACCTATTCATCTTTTTTATCCAGATATGAAGTTGAAAATCAAATGTATGCCCATTGGATATACCCTCAGGAAAAGCTCGCGTTTGAAACCATAACACCATACCTCAGGTCAATCGGTATAAGTGAGCAGGACAAAGTGTTTAGCTTTCCCGACCCATCACCCAATATTACGCTATACCTTATGGGACAGAGGGGCATTTCTTTAAATAATAATAATAGTACCGAGTTATTGAAATCACTCAACCAGTACAAATCATTAAAAATAAAATATTTCATCCTGGGCGACACGTCATTGCTGCATGATGAAATAATAAAAAAAATACTGGTTCATAAAATTGGTGAATACCGTACTGTTTTTATTTATGATATCAGTGGACTGAAATTATCGCATGAGACGATATCTTGTGATGCCGAAAGTCTGGATAATGATGTAAATTATTTTAAAGGAACTTCCGACTCGGTGAAATTTTCGGGTGTCAACAGCCGTACCAGCGATCGCCACCGTAGCGGGAACTATGCTGTGTGCCTCGATGATAAAAATCAATACGGTTTTTCCGTTAAACTCCATCACATCAGTCCCCGGCAAATAATAAAAGTTACTGTCTGGCGCTATGCCGAATCAGGGGATTCGGGAGCCGGAATATGCCTGTCGGGTGAAAACGCCGGCGATTTCTATAATTTTAATGCAAAACACGAATCCGTTGATGCTGATGGCTGGCAACAGATATCGTCAGAGGTCAGGCTGCCTGAAAACATGAATGGAAAAAATCTATCGATATACGCTTTCAATCCGGAAAAAGGGAAAAAGGTGTATTTTGATGATATCGAAATCAGCATTCTGAACATACCTGAATAATCCCGGGAAAAGATTTATAAAACTAAACCATACTATGTTACTCAGAGGTTGTTTTATATCTTTTTGAGGGTACAAAATTAGGACTTGAATGGATTTTTTAATCTCTCTGAAAATCTATTCTGTCAAAGCCATGGGGGCGCAATTTGATTTTCATTTGAAAAATTTCTGACAGCTATTATATTAAATATCAACAATTTCTCAATCTTTTTTCAATATGAGTAAACCATTTTCGGCATATTTAATCCGGAAATTTTCCTTTTCGGTACATTCATTTATTTTATTAAAAAATTCTTCTCCGGTCAGTGGATAATAATTGTCCAACATCAAAACAATATATTTTGCCTCTTTTACAACCGGAAAATGATATAATCGTTCCCGATTTGCAAGATGTGGCGCAACTGTAGCATTTACGGATACAGGAACCTTATCGGGAATGGATTTCAGAACGGTATTTATTTCCTTAACATTTAATGTTGTTTCATAATGCGCCTTCTCGTAAAACGCGGTATTTGTTTTATTGTACCAGACAATTTTGTTTGACTCTAAAACACCGTACGTAAACCATATAGTTGAAACGGTTGTAATCGCCGCGATCAAATACCTAACTTTTGCTGATTTGAATTTTAATAAAAAATCCGACAATGCTATCGTTAAAATCGGAACAAATTCAATAGAGTACTGAGCATTAACACCCCATAAACTCGGACTTAATGTAAGCAATTTCTGGAAATAAACAGGGATAAGCATTATTAAATAATAAGGACGATAAATCAAAGCAAATCCACCAGAAACCAAAACCATAAAATGTAATTCTGATTTTGCCCCGAATGAAGATTCTGTAAGTAAAGGGCTTTCGAACAAAAGAGAAAATATATATCTCGGGTTATTAATTATATTAAGAAAAATCTGATAAATAGATCCACCCAAATGATCATACCTGTTAACGGGATTGATTTCCTGTATCGGGTTCAGGTATGGCATAACCACACTAACCACAATGATAAAGTAAAGAAAAGAAACCATCATATACGGAAATTCAAACTTTAAAATTTGCTTTAAATCGGCTTTCAGGTGATGGCGTCTCAGATTTTTAATGATCAATCCGAGCATTATAAAACCAAGCCAGAGGGCCATGTTTTCTTTTGTAATAAGTATCAGAAAAAAGAAAATAATAAAGCCTTTATGGTTCTTTTTCACATAATAGTACAACAACCAGGGCACCATCATGGCTGCAATGACATTGTTGTGATAATCAGATGATAAAGCAAAATAAATTCCCCAGATACAAAAAAATTGCAGAACCAAAATCAATGACAAAGAAGGTTTTTTGTGCTGAAAACATACGAATTTATATATTCCTACACCTCCGTAAAGTATAAAGAATATCTGTACCAGAAGAAGTGTATATGAACCGAATAGGTAATATAGCGGTGAAAGCAATATCGTAATCGGGGAAAAATGATCACCAAAATAACTAATTTCATGGGCTTTAACATCCAGTGTAAAATAGTTCATTTTAAAATGGGAAAAACAGTACATCGCCTGGTTAAACATCCCGAGATCAAGAGCATAAGTACGGTATAAGTAATGATTTACGAGCGAAATTAAACCGTAAATAACTCCAAAAATCGTAATTATCGCTGCAAGAATCAGTTCGCTACGTACTTTTTTCAAATTCATACAGATATAATAAATGAACTAATAACACATTGCCCGACATGGTATTATTGCGAATTTTTAAAACGCGAGAACAAACTTAGGAAATAAACCTGAAATATTACAATTTATAAATAAACATCTTGATAAATGTTTAAACTTAAAAATTCATGAAAATTTTCATCATTCGGGCCGAAACAGCGTAATTTTAATTACAATTCGGATAATATATTAAAAACTAAAAATTACTTTCTTTAATTAAAAATTTCGGTCTTTTCTTAACCTCAACATATATCCTTCCGATGTATTCCCCTATAATGCCAAGCAAAATCATAATAATGCCACCCACAAACAGTATGCTGATGATAAGAGATGTCCAGCCCGTGATGGTTCTATCTGAAAAAATATTCATGAACAATGCATACAGTCCATAACAAAATGAAAGAAACGAAACCGTAAGGCCAAGGTATGTAGCCAGTTTTAGCGGTTTGATCGAAAATGAAAAGATACCGCTCGATGCCAGCGCAAGCATTTTGCGGAAGGTGTATTTTGTTTTACCCGAATAGCGCTTGTTAGGCTTATAATTTATGGCCACCCTGTTAAAACCCACCCAATTAAAAATGCCTCGCAAAAACAGAAAACTTTCGTTAATATCGTTTTGCAGAATACTCACAATCTTTTTATCGATAAGCCTGAAGTCGGCAGCCCCCGGATCAACATGTACATCCGAAAAGGCATTCAGCAAACGGTAATAAAGCTTTGAGGTAAGATTCTTGAAAAACGGCAACGACTTGTCTTTTTCCCTGATGGTGTAGACTATATCATTGCCTTCTTTCCATTTGGCGATCATTTCGGGCAAAAGCTCCACCGGGTGCTGCATATCGCAATCCATCATGATCAGGCAGTCGCCCCTGGCCTTTGATATGCCGGCAAACAAGGCATTCTGGTGCCCGAAATTGCGCGACAATGCAATAAACTTTACCTTACCGGGATAAGAATCAGACATTTTTTTTATTCCGGCCAGGGTATCATCGCTGCTGCCATCGTCAACAAACAATATTTCCACCTGGTCGCCAGAATAATCGTTTTCGAAAATCCTGCTGCATATCAGTTCAACATTTTCTGCTTCGTTATAACATGGAATCACAATCGAGATAAGCGGCATAAGCCAGATTTTAAGTTTATGAATTACAAAGTTATAATTATTTATTAATATGGTCTGGATTTGCAGGTTGCATTTCGTAAGTTACCATTGTTTACTCCTCCGTCACTATCTCATACCCCAACTCTGCCCCTTTTCTCAGCAAAGCGCTCACACCACAATACTTTTCCTGCGAAAGCTCCACAGCCTTTTTTAATTTGTCGGCTGGCAGGTCTTTACCCTTAAAATAGTATGTGACAATAATCTTCTCATAGTACCTGGGATGCTCCTCGGTGAGATCACCTTCAACAGATATATGAAATTCATCGGGTACGACTTTCATCTTGTACAGGATTGATATCACGTCCATACCAGTACACCCGGCCAATGAAGCCAGTGTCAGCAATTTTGGCCTCGGACCCTTGTTCTGTCCACCATTCAGTTCATCGGCATCCATCACAATAAGGTGATCATTCACTTCGGCCTCAAAAGCCATATTTTCGAGCCAGTGGCATTCAATTTTTGATTTCATGGAATTTGAATTATTTCATAAATTTGCAGATAACATACAAACATACAAAAAATGAATCTGAAATTCAAACTTTATTTATACCTGATTTTATTCAGTTCCATCGTTGTTTTTGCGCAATGCAAAAAAGATAAAGATGAGGATGTTTATAATCCGCCGGACGTTGACGAACTGGCATTCACCGGGGCTGAAAAAACACTCATCAACAGTAATAGCAACGATACGGCCATGTATGTGATGAATTATTTTGTCTATGCTGATTCTCTTATTCTGCGCAAACAATCCATCAATGTAAATTTAAATGATACCACTACCTTGTTTCACCTGATCGACCGGATGAAAGTCACGGTGCTGGCCGAAGGCGGCGTGGGCATTGCCGCTCCGCAGGTAGGAATAAACAGGAACATCATTTGGGTGCAGCGTTACGATAAAGGCAGCATAACCAACCATCCCTGGGAAGTGTACCTGAATCCTAAGATTACCAAGTATTCTGACACCACCAAACTTATGAGCGACGGATGTTTATCAATACCGGGAGTATACCAGCAATCTGTGAGGGCTATCTGGGTGGATGTCGAATATGACCGGCCTGACGGAAGTCATTTTGCAGAACGTGTTAAATCGGAATATACCGCCCATATTTTCCAGCACGAGATCGATCACCTGAACGGTATTGTGTTCTTAGACAGGACGAATTAATAAAAATAAAAATCAACAGGTATTATACCGGTGTTGATTGTTCCTTTTAAAGTGCCACCTGAATCATAATAATACACTTTCCCTTTCTGCACATAGTCTACAGCATCAGCCACAAAGATGTTGTTATTCACAGGATTGACTGCTAATCCATGAAACAGGGCGCTGCCCTGCTGAATAAATGCCTGGGAAGGCAAATCCGTTGCCGTAACAGGCATACGGTAAATACCCTTGCACATATAATAAAGCGTATCCCTGGTACTGTTTATTGTCAGTTTATCCCAGATATCCAGTGAAGTGTTTAACTGAAAGCAATGTTCCACCTGCTTTTGCTGAATATCCACCTTGTAAATCGCCGCCTTGACCGAGTTGCCTGCATCGCCGGCACACATCACCCACAATTTATTATTCTTATCCATACGCAATGATGTACCGGCAAAACCAAGCTGTATGCTGTCGGCAATTTCATCAGAATTCGTGCTGATCAAATAAATTTTATCCGACCTAGTATTGGTCACAATAACGACATCATTGTAATGAAGCATTTCTTCCGTGCTTCCTTTACATGGTATGGTTTCAACAACATTATTTGTATTCAGATCCACGACACTGATATTGTTGCTGTATAAATCAGTAACATAAGCTTTGGCAGCATCAACAGGCAGGAAATAACGCGGTGAAACCAGGCCGCTGATCACGCCTGACGAAGAAAAATCACTCATATTCACCACCTCAATCTTATTGGAATTATTTACCACGATATAGCCTTTGCCGTTATATACATAAATGGATTGTGCCACATCGCCCAGCGGGCGATTATTTACATCTTTGAAAATATCCTCTTTATAACTACCGGTGGTAAAATCGTAAAAGGTCACCGAGGCATTGCTCCATTGAAAATTGCCCTCATTTACTATAAAGACACCATGCCCGGTATTTATATCAATAGTATTATCAGGTGGTTTGTCGTCCTCCTTGCAGGAATGAAAAACAACAAATGATATAAGAGTATAGAATAGAACAGCAACAGTTTTTTTCATATTAATACTTTATTAATTTCTTGCACAGGACCGACTCGTCATGAATGATTTTAATCATGTACAACCCTGCAGGCAAGCCTTGCAAATCAATAGTTTCATCATGGCCGGCACACTTTTTCCTGCAAATAACCTGACCATTATAATTTATAAGCAAAATGTCTGAAACAGGATTCAAACCTTTCAATGAAACTGTCACATAATTACCGGCAGGATTGGGATAAACCAAAGCCATGCTTTCATCCTGACTTTCAGAAATTCCGGCAGGCGCCTGATGGATAACTCCAACAGCATCGAGGTCAAAGCCCGACGCACCAAATGGCGTAGGCCAGGGATCGTTGATCTTGTGATGAAATGCATCATAAGATGCATAAGCAGGTTCAATAGAGCCAACCACATCAATAATTTTTATATGCGTAATATGGTTTATATCAAGGCTTGAAACACTTTCAAGCTCCTGCAAATCGAAAGGTGTGCCATAAAAAAGCCTGTATTTTCCGGCAAGATTATTAAGCTTTGTGGCATCAAGTTCACCATATGTCCCCACCTGCACGTTTGTATCCGTTAATGAGGTGGAAGGAAAACGAATATAATTTAAACCGTCGGAACTCACTTCAACAAAGGCTAGTTCAAGGAATGTATCGGAAAAAGAGTTTTCAAATACGGCAAAATCCCATGAAGGGCCATTTGCTACAGGCCTATCAAATGTTATTATTGCTGTTCCTGCATCGCCGAGGCTTACCACACCGTTAGACCCCGCAGGCCCCAGTGCCAAAGAGCTGTCACCAACATCGGCTTTTCCGAGCGAGGTATCGGCTATATTCTGCCAGCCACGAACAACGTTACATCCGGATGCCCAGGCAACAAACACAGCACTATCTTTATAAATAGCAGTACTACCAATCTGGCCGGCCGGAGGCGGAAATTGCCCATGTGCCAACATCGGGCAAAAAGACAGAAATAGAATTATGACACAAATATTTTTCATCTATTCTTTGATAAACTTTGAACAATACCGGGTCTTCCCGTCAAAAACATTCAACAGGTACATCCCTCCGGGAAACCACGAAATATCAATGATTCCATTAAGTGTACCGGAAAATTTCATCTCTTTTCCATAGCAGTCAAAAATATGAATTTGTGATCCAGGGCTGAGGTTACCGATTGAAATATAATTTCCGGCCGGATTCGGATAAACGTTCAAATTCCCGGCTGTCGTCTCATCAATACCGGCAGTATGATAGTTAGTGGTGAGGTTATCCATGCAGAAATACGTAGGATTATTGATACCAAATGAACCTGTATCCGATGAGTACATTTTGAATGTGAGGCTGTCGACCTTTCCAAGAGAAGTTAAATCAACCCAACGCCAGTCTTTAACAATATAATCATCAACAGAAGAGGCAAAGCGGTAATCGGCCAGGTAAAACATTACGCTGTCGGGTTTTTTAACACCATTATCAAAGCCATAAACCACCAGGGCAAACCAATCGGGGTCTGTGCCGGTGACCCCGCCGAATTTTTTTGCCGGGCCTCCGCCATTTTTCATGGTCAGGAAGCCATATGTCGTGTTGGTCACATAAAAACCACCTACAGTATCGCCATCAGCAATACTATTTAATTTTATATCCGGCAAGACAGCATAGGCACTAACATAACAAACTGCATAATTCACAGAAGAATTATAACCGTACGCCGTTATTGCGCTGAATTCGTTGGCATAACTCTGTGTTATTGTATCGCGCATATTGGAGTAAGAGAATCCGCTCCATGATGTCAGTCCCCCTCCCCAATCGACGAAATAATTAGTGAATCTGGCATTACCGTCGACAAAAAATCCCGAAAAATCAGATCCATTCCAGAATGAATCAACCGGTAATGATAAATCCTCAAAATCCGAAACAGTCTGTGCTTTGATTTCAGCGCTGAAAATGATGATACAAAAAGGGACGATCATCCTGAATAGTGTAAATAACTTTTTCATAATATTTTATTTTTTGTTTTTATTTATTGGAGTTTTAAAACTTATCTGAATGCCCGTGTTAAAGTTTATTCCAGGCATAGCCTGCCAGGCAACCGATTGATAAGATTGGTTCCAAATGTTATTTATTCGCAGATAAACATTAAATGAGAATTTTTTTAAACTGAAATCCTTAGATATAAAAAGATTCCCTAAGGCATAAGGATCAATAAATGCGGTATTGTCCGGGGCTGTATAACACTTTGAAGAGTATTCGACATTGAAATTGAAACTAAAAGTCTTGTAAATAATGTCAATCCCGGGGTTTATCATCCATTCGGGTGTATAGATCAGCTGGTGGCCAATAGCCGATGCGCTGTTGCTTTTCACGATCGTTGCCTTGTTATAGACCGCTTTAGCGGAAACCGTCATAGCCAGACCTTTAATGTTCTGCTGAATCCTGAAACCTGCTTCGCCACCGCGGCTCCATACAGCTTGTATATTCTGCGGTGACCAATATGATGAAACAGGAAGCCAGACGATCCAGTTTTGAATATTATGGTTAAAACCTGATATTGAATATTCGAGCATAGTTTTTTTCCGGTAATGTTTGTTTTTTAAACCGATTTCCTCTGCAAACCCGCTTTCCGGCTTCAGATCAGGGTTTCCGCCAGGATACCAGTAAAGGTCATTTAGTGTAGGAATCCTGTAATTACGGCTTGCATTGAAATACAGAAGCAAATCCTTGTAGAGCCGGATATCCATTGCTACAGACGGCAACACAGGTACAAAGCCATGATTACTGTATTCTTCACGCAAACTCAGGTTCAGTTTCCAGGTTTCCTTCCTGCAGGTTGCTGTATAGGAAGCAAAAGCAGAGAGTTCCTGCTGAGATTGCTCATGAAGATAATAATCACAAAATCCTGAAGTATATTTATAATGTAGGCCAATGTTCATGGAATGGAACGGAAATAGTTTAAAATAGATTTCACTTTCAGTAACCGATGCTGTTGAACCACTTGATGAATTAACAAGCTTTTCGGGCTCCTGGTACTCGTACCCGTCAATCAGCAAGGCCGTTCTTACAAATAATTTATATTTTTCCCCTTTATTCATCCATTCCAGGGCTGCACGAAAGAAATCATCATTTTGCTTTGCCGTGCTGAATTCCTGTGTCATTAAAGGAGGTAGTTGCCTTTTACAATCCTGTATCCACAGTCGAAATGTCAACTGATTCCTTTCATTAATTTTATAAGCCTTATCATGGATAACGCCATAACTGACCATTTTAGAATTTGTTTGCCTGACTTTCGGTGAACCGAATTTTGCCCTATTAATATAGGAAAAATCATTTTCACCTTCATGGTAGAACGCTTTGACCATCAATGCTGTCTTTTTGAGGCTCAATCCGAATTTTAAATTTACTGAATAATTGTCAAAACTACCATAATATCCGCCCACAGCTACTTCCAAACCCTTATTATACTCAGGTTCGTTTGCCAGGTGAATGGCGCCGCCAACAGCCCCGCTGCCATATAATGCCGCCATACCATTATATTGAACCGAAATCTTATTCATAAAACCTGCAGGTACCAGTGAGACATCCATCCCGCCATTCATAGGATTTTGAATATTAAACCCGTTCCACAAAACAGCGGTATGAGAGGTTCCGGTTCCACGCACCGAAACAGAGCTGAGGCCCGTAATGCCATTCGATTTTATATAAACAGAAGAATGCTGTATTAACAGCTGGTCGAGGTTTCCGTATAAAAATGATTTTATAGCAACAGTATCAATATCATCGACTTTCACCCCGCACAAGGTATTTGAAAAACGGTCGGTACTCACCTCCACACCGGGAATCTGGTACACAGAATCGGCAATATTTTTCTGGCCCGCACCTGCCAGGCTGCAGAACAAAAATAAAATACAAATGCCGGTGTTCCTGATCATAACAAAACCTCATCATCATTAAATTATTTAAAGCAGCCTGAGAAAAAAAACAGATAATACTTTGCTATTTATCCATTCAAGCTTTTTTCCCCGAAAGCCTTAAATAATATGTTTGAAACGGCAGGTTTTCTGACTTGTTCCCTTTCAGGCGTCTTCCCATCCCGGTATACAGGGACAGTGACTGAGAGTGCCTTCAAGTTTTATAGAACTTACAGCAGCGGGTACTGTTCAGGATTTTCACCTGATTCCCTTTACCATAAAACATTTTTTTATGGGCACCATTTCGCTGACAAAAATAATCTTTTTAAGATAACCGTCAAATGGTTCCCGAAAAGTTACAAACAAAATATATGTTGAAAATCAATGCACACGGATTTTCTGACCGATTTGCAAGATACTTTTTGAAGTGAGGCGGTTTAATTTACACAATGTTGATACTGAGGTACCATATTTTTGTGCAATATGCCCCAGTGTTTCACCTTTACGCACATAGTGATAATTCCCGGAATAATATGTTTTCTTCACGGTGGAAGCGGTTTTGCTCGCATATTTCTGGCTTCGTGTTTTATCAAAGGTCCGGTTGGTGAGGAACAAAGTATCATTTAATAATTTGAACTTTTCAAAATCAATGATTTTACGAGGGTTCATGGGTGTTCCCAGGTATCGGACTTCAAAATGAAGATGCGGCCCTGTAGAACGACCGGTACTACCGCCATAACCGATCAGGTCGCCGGCGCTTACACGTTGGTTTTCCCTGACACGAAATCCTGACAAATGGCCGTAAACGGTTTCAAGCCCGTTAAAATGCCTGATAACAATAACATTTCCATACCCCCTGTGATATTTGGCTATTCGCACCATTCCGTCGAAAGCAGATTTTACACTGTCGCCAATGCTCAGTCCTAAATCTATTCCGTAATGAAAACGGCGGTGCCGGTAACCATATTCGGAGTTAATTCTTCCCTTTATCGGCTGTACAAAGAAATTTGTCATATTATCACATAGAACTAAAATAGTTGTATCCGTTTTCTTTGAAAAATCAACACGGGGATAATATATCCCGTCATTGTCCCATGATTCATAAAGATCGCTGGCCGGGAAAAACTCTGAAAGAGAATCGGTATCATCATAAAAATTTGATCGAAGATCAATACTGTCATTCACACTTTCAATAACCTCAAAAGATTCTCCGTTTTGCTGGCCAAAAACAATTGAACGAGGCAAAAGCAGGCAGGCAAAACTAAAAACTGTTATTAAAAGTAACTTTTTCATCATGATCAGATCGACCCCTAAATTATCCAATAACCTATAAATAAAACTTTTAATGATTATTTCCGGATCTGCTAACTTTTACAAAAATACGATTTTTTCAATACAGACAAAATTTTAATTAAAAAAAGTACGATTAATGCCAACGGAAAACAGGGTAAAATATGTATAAATGATCATGAAAAACCTTTTTCTCATGTGGAACCAACATGTCATTTATTAAAATATACTGACTTGGTAGTCTACAGCCTTTGAATTTCCTAAAACTTTAATAGCATTCACGGAGGAAATACTTTTGAATATGCTTAAATACTTCTATGGGATGCCCATGGATTCACCCCAGTGAAATAATCAATTCGGCCTGAGTCGCCCAATAAATTTAATTCATTTATACCTGAATAGAATAATTTCAGACTCAGATTTGAATATTCAGCATTATAATGAACTGAAATTCTATGAATTATTCCAATAATAAAATAACATACTACTTCACCAGTAATTTCGTTTTATTTCTTAGACCGTGAATTTATTTTTATGTTTTTTGGCATTAATTTGAAAAAATGTTTTTCTTTTGTAACTAATTTTGAAAAAAAGAGTATAAAACTTAGTGGTAAAAATTCATATTTTTTTTACTTGTTTGATAAAAAAATGTTAGTTTTACCATCAAATTAATATTATCTTTGAATAGGAATCTGATAAAAAAACGATAATAACAAATTATGAAGTACTTAAAAAAATGGTACATAATTTTGCTGGCGGTTATTATTACTGAGATTGCATTTGATTCATGCAACAGGCATTACCGTTATAAAAGGATGATTAAGCGCAGGCGTTCTGCTATTGCTAAAAGGTACCATTCGCCCTATCAGAAAAAGCTTAAAAAGAATATCATCCCGATCAATAAAAATTATATTATTAAAAACAAGCGTAACGTTTCGGGAGTACCCGGATACGGGAACAGAAGGAAATAAAAAAAAGAGGCTTTTTCAAGCCTCTTTTTTTTTCTTAGATTTTGTGTATCAGATTTTCATAATTTTTGAAGTAAACGTATTTGTTTCTGAGATTACTTTAAGCATATAATAACCTTTTGCAAGTTCGCCGGTAAAGGATATTATAATACTATTACAGCCCGGGAACCTTTTTACAGCGAGTTTTTCATACACTACTTTTCCGGATAAATCAATAAGCCTGATGTCAACGGCAGAGGTATCGCTGGAATAAAAAACCACCTGGAATGCATCAGTGAATGGGTTGGGGTAAACTGTCATGGAATTTTCAGCATCAAAATTATGGATCACATCACCATTAAGAATAAGATTGGCGGCACTCATATTGGGTATGCCATAGCCATAATTTTCGTCGGGATTGAGGAATCGGTCAGATGAAGCTATAACGGCATCAATTACCCTGAGGTTTGATTTTTCACGGTTGGCCTGCCACAAACATGTAACGGAGCCCGCAATAACGGGAGCGGCAAAAGAAGTTCCATTGCCCGACATGATGCTTCCGGAGATAGAAGATACGCTGGCTCCTTCTCCCATGGCGCATACCGAAGGTTTAATGCGACCATCGGCAGTAGGTCCATGCGAACTAAAGGAGGCAATAACACCTTTTTTGTTAACAGCGCCAACGCTCAGAATGTTTTCGGCATCTGCCGGCGCCCCGACGTAATGCCATTCGTTATTACCTGAATTACCGGCGCTGTTGACTACCAGTATTCCTTTACTTGCCGCTATATTTGCCCCCAGGGAAGCTCTGGCTGTCTTACCGTTCATATCAGTATAGGTATGATCCCAGTCAGGATTAAAAAAGGTAGTATAACCCAGAGATGAGCTGATAACATCTGCGCCGACACTATCAGCAAATTCGGCTGCGGCCACCCAGTTGTCTTCTTCAACAGGATATTCACTATCAGAATCTTCGGAACGCAAGAGCCAGAAATTTGCTTTAGGGGCCGTTCCGATAAGTTTTCCGGGTATATTTCCACCTATAACGGATAAAACCATCATGCCATGTTCACTGCGGGAAAAAACATCACCGCCGGGAGTGACAAAATCTTTGGTCCCCAATATCTGGTTATTGATCCAGAGACTGTCGAAAACAACCATAGAATCGGCATTATAAAAGCCGGCATCGAAAATGGCAATCACCATACCCTGCCCACGGAAACCTAAATTATGAAGAAAATCAGTACCCACCTGGTGTACTTGGTTATAGGCATTGCCATAATCAAAGATGTCAGCAGCCACAACAGGTTCTGGTTTTTCAAAACTATTAAGGGATGTTTCATTTTTAAACGATCCATCCAGACTGTTTATGCCATCCATGGTATCCTTGCGTTTTTTAAGCTTTACACCTTTTTTTACTGAACTTTCGGCTAACGAATCAATACCGGCAACAAAAGGCAGGGCAAGGATTTTCGCAAGAACAGCGGCGTCGGTGGTCCGGATGGTGACGCAGTTAAACCACCTGGAAACGGTGTAAACTTCAGCTCCCTTATTTCTTACACTGTCGATATACCATGAATTCACGGGAATATCATTATTTTGAATATCAATATTCTGGCGGGCACGCCGTTCAAGTGCTTTGGGCGATAAATACTGTGCGGGATTCTGTATCGAATAAGGTGAATTGTTTTTATCTGTAAAAGTCACCCGGTACTTGGAAACTACATACTGTGCTTCCACTGTAAAAAACAATAAACATAAAATAAGTGACAAAAGGTGTTTTTTCATTTTTTCAATTATTGATTTCCAAAAGATTGAAGGGTGTATGAATAATTTATTCCGCTTTTTATAACACCGGTTGGCTCTTTGATTAATGAAACATACTTTTTATAAGCCAAACCAATGTGCGCAGCATATACTTCCTGCTGGAAATCTTCACTGATAATAGATGTGAAGTCTTTCTGCAATACCGTAACCGTTGAGTCAAGAAAAATCGCGTTGATTGTGACCGGAGCATGGACATTGCAATATGTATATTTCTGCTCACCAAGGTTGTTGTAGCTGTTACCATTCCATGCGGCAGAGTCTTTAACGGGAAATACCAGCTTGATCATTCTCAGGTTTTCTTCAACACGCTCGGCACAGGAGGCGGTAAGGGTTTCGCACCAGACATTTTTAATCTTCCATTCGCTCGTATCGGAATACCTGATATACCGTTCCACCCTTTGACTGAGCCTGCCTGAGTTATCATAAAAGTCAGATTCCACAAGCTCTTTGATCTGATAACGAAACGAATCTACCTGATGCGTGAAATCATTATAGCTGATTGAGTCTACATTATAAATTACCCAATGGCCTGTGTTAACCGGGAAATATTTATATCCCATATCCACCGGAATGGCTGTTTCCTTTTTGCATGAACTGAGAAATACTGCAAAACAGAAAATAATACAAAGGCGCTTGAATTGTTTATTTGCAGGCATCAATATTCAATTTGTTGCCACATATTTTTTAGTAGTTACTTTTCAATTATTCCTCCGCCAAGCAGGTCGTTGCCTTCATAAAAAACCACCGACTGTCCCGGCGTAACGGCTGATACTGGCTTATCAAAAACAACATGTACTTCAGTATCTTTCTTATTAATAGTACTTAATGTTCCCCGGTCATTATAGCGTATACAGGAAGTAACATTATTAATTTCGGTAAAATCGGCATATTTCATCATGTTGATCCGTCCCGCGTAGAGATCGTTGGCCATAAGGTATTCACGTTCAGCCAGGATTACAGTATTATCTCCGGCATTAATCTGCTTAACATATAGCGGGTGACCCACTGCCACCTCAAGTCCTTTACGCTGGCCAATAGTATAAAAGGGATACCCATGGTGTTTTCCAAGGATTTTACCATCTTCATATAAAAAATTTCCACCGTCTACCCTGGCTTCCAGACCGGGCACACGCCTTTTTAAAAAGCCCCTGTAGTCATTATCGGGAATAAAACAAATTTCGTAGCTCTCGCTTTTTCGGGCTATCCGTGTCAAACCATTTTTTAAGGCCAGCTCTTTTATTTCACTTTTCTTGTATTGCCCTAATGGAAAAATTGTCCGGCTAAGGTGTTCCTGGCTTAAGCCCCAGAGGACATAGGTTTGGTCTTTGTTTTCATCGGCGCCCTTGCGTAAAAAATACCGTCCGTTTTCAAAGGCAATATTGGCATAATGGCCCGTCGCAATAAATTCGCAGTCCAGTTCATTTGCCTTTTGCAGCAAGTCTTCCCATTTCATCAGCCGGTTACATAAAACACAGGGGTTGGGTGTACGTCCGGCAAGGTATTCATCAATAAAATTGCTAACAATTTTTTCTTCAAATTCCTTTTGCATATCAAGCACAAAATGCGGAAATCCGAATTTTACAGCTACCTGACGGGCATCATTGGTTGCATCGAGGCTGCAACATCCGCTTTCGGCAACATTCCCTCCAGAAGTGCCGTAATCCCATACTTTCATGGTAATGCCAACAAGCTCATAACCCTGTTCCTGCAGCAATAATGCGGCAACAGAGCTATCCACCCCGCCGCTCATAGCTACTAAAACTCTTCCTTTTGCCGGCATTTTATTCATATTTCATAAGTGATGCCCACGACATAAATCCCTCAATCTTATCGGGATGTACCATAACCTGCCGTCCGGGATCAGGATTAAGAATTACTGCCGGGTTATCTTTTGTGAATGTTTTCCTGTTTTTTAGCGACCACCTTGAAATGATAAAATCAGGGCTGATCCTGAAAAAATTAAACTCATCGAGCAAAGTTTCAAGTTCATTTAATTTACTTGAGGTGATAAACTCTTCACCGGAGTTTTTCCTTATATGGACTTCATCCTTATCAAAATAGCAGTATGCAATATCCTTTTCCACTACAAACGTGCTAAACCCCTTTGCATTTATAAGAATTTCCTCCTTTATCAGCAAACCATCCTTATAAGTCAGCTTTCTGTTTCCAAGACCGGCTTCAGAAAAGAACATCCATTCGCCTTGCTTGAGGTCATTGGCATAGGTACCTGTATAAAGCATTTTACCCGAATTATAAAAATACTGGTATCTGCCATTAAGCTTATTATTCTGATAAAGGCATTTCATCATAAGAATGCTGTCGGCATAAAAATCCATACGTTCTCCTTCCAGCAGGTTGTTCTTATAATTTTCTATCCTGTTAATTTTTCCATCATCATAATAATACTTCCACGTACCTTCTTTTATTCCTTTTTTATAACATTCCTCCGAAATTTTAATTTCATTGGTTCCGTAATAGATCCAATGTCCGTCTTTCTTTTTGTCAACATAAAGGCCTTCGGCATTTTTCTTTCCATTGTTGAAATACATAATGGTCTGAGCTCTTTTGCCGCTGTCGGAATATTGTGTTAATGCCTTAATCTTTCCATCAGGATAATAATATTTGAATTCGCCTGAAGGTTTATCATTGATAAAATTACCTTCATATCTGAGGGTATCCTTAACATACTTTTTCCAATAGCCCTGCTTCCTGCCCAGCGAGTCGGTTTTATTCACGGGCTGAGCATACGCTGTTACCGATAAAACAAGAAAAACAATAAGTACCGTGCATTTATTTACAATTCTTTTCATATATAAAATCTGCTAATTCCTTTAGGTTATTAAAAACGAAATCGATCTTACATTTATTATTATCTAAATGGCTGCTATCGCCTATATAAACACCAACCATGCCAAGCCCGGCAGCAAACTCCATATCGGAATCTGAGTCGCCGGCCATGACAGATCGTTTAAATTCAATTTCAGGAAAATCACTTTTTGCCAGAAACGCCATGCCAGGCTGGGGTTTGCGGTTTGGGCTGTTATCACCGGCAAGGTCGGGACAAAAATATATTTTATCGATACGCCCGCCATGACGCTCAATTTCGGCACACATTTTCACGTGAATTGCCCGTACATCCTCTTCCTTCATAATGCCTTTACCTACACCCTGCTGATTAGAAACGATAACGATTCTTCCGAAAAATTCCCCCAACAGGGCCAACGCATCAGGCACACCGGGTAAAAAAACAAATTCATCCCAGGATTTCACGTAATCTCCGGGGAGTTTGACATTAATTACCCCGTCACGGTCGAGAAATAAAGTCCAGGAATGCGGGTCGGAAATGATCGGGAACATCTAGGATAAATATTGAATAAGGGATTTAGTCCTTCGCGGGTTTAAAAATAATTTCCTCAACCAGCTGGCAAAATATATGCCCGGCCATAATATGAGCTTCCTGAATACGGGGTGTTTTATCAGATGGTATATTTATAAGAAAATCCACCAGGTTTTTTATTTTTCCACCGCCGGCGCCGGTCATTCCTACGGTGACCATACCAATCTCTTTGGCTGCATTTATAGCATGAACCAGATTAAGTGAATTACCAGATGTTGATATGACAATGAGCATATCTCCCTGCCTTCCTTTGGCCTTTACCAGCCGGGAATACACCACATCATAAGAATAATCATTAGCAACTGCCGTCAGATAGGAAGTGTTAACATGCAGGGCTTCAGCGTCAAGGGGTTCCCTGTCGAATGCAAAACGCCCCGACAACTCAGCCGCAATATGTTGTGCGTCAGCGGCGCTGCCACCATTGCCACATAGCAATATCCTGCCCTGATTTACAAGTATTCCGGCGGCTTTGGCGCTCACCATTTCTATGATTTCAATAAGATGGCGGTCTTCGAGCATACGCTTTTTCACTTCGATAGACTCGATGATGTAATTCTCAATATTCATAATCATTTATTATGCAGCAAATATAAGATTAATCAGCGTATCATTATATAAAAGTCAACTTCTGAAATTACCGGCACCTTAAATTTCTCTGCTTTATTTCTTTTCTCCGGGCCCATATTATCACCTGCCAGGAGATATGAGGTTTTGGCAGAAACAGAAGCCACATTTCGCCCGCCATGCCTTTCAATGAGTTCCTTCATTTCATCCCTGGGAATGCTGAATACTCCTGAAATCACGAAAGATTTTCCTTTTAATTTGTCGGACAGGGGCTGAATATCGGATTTCTGCAGGCAAAACTGCAAGCCCTTGGCCTTTAAACGATCAATAGTGTTGATGTTGATAATGTCATTAAAATATTTTTGTATGCTGCCTGCAATAACATCACCTATTTCTTCGGCTTGTTTCAACTCTTCAAAATCTGCCTGTTGTATAGCATCTATTGATATAAAATGGTAGGCAAGTTTTTTTGCCGTTGTTTCCCCGACATACCTGATTCCCAAAGCATAAAGAACCCGTTCAAAAGGAACTTTCTTTGATTCGTCTATGCCTTTCATGATGTTCTCTACAGTTTTTTCACGAAATTTGACAGTTCTGGGTTTATCCTGGCCTTCAATCTGGTATTCTTTTTCAAGCCCTAAAAGGCTCTGTGGTTTTAAATCATATAAGTCGGCAATATTATGAATCAAACCTTTATCGAACAACAGCTCAACTTTTCCTTCGCCGAGGCTTTCAATATTCATGGCTTTACGGCTTATAAAATGCTCAATTCTTCCCTTTATCTGCGGCGGGCAACCACTTTCGTTAGGACAGTAATGCGCGGCTTCACCTTCGGTACGTTCCAGCCGGCTCCCGCATTCGGGGCAAACTGCGATAAATTGGAGTTCTCCTGTTCCGACCTGCCGCTGCGATATATCCACATCAACAATTTTAGGAATGATCTCCCCTCCTTTCTCCACAAAAACCATATCGCCCACCCTGACATCAAGCTTTTTTATAATATCGGCATTATGCAGCGAGGCTCTTTTCACAACCGTTCCTGCCAGCTGAACAGGCTCAAGGTTCGCTACCGGTGTTACAGCCCCTGTGCGCCCAACCTGAAAGTCAACCGACAACAAACGTGTCAGTACCCGCTTGGCTTTAAATTTATATGCTATCGCCCAGCGCGGGGATTTGGCCGTGAAGCCCAGACGCCTTTGCTGGTCGTATGAATTAACCTTAATCACGATTCCGTCAATGTCAATAGACAGTTCATCACGAGCCTTATCCCAATAATCTATAAAATCGAAAATCTCATCAATAGATTTACATTTGGCAATATATACAGGTTTTTTAAAGCCCCATTCGCCAATGTTCATGAGGTTTTCATAATGACTTTCATAAGGAAGGTTCTCACTCAGCAAATGGTAAAGGTAACAATCAAGGGAACGTTTGGCCACTTCGGAAGAATCCTGCATTTTAAGACTCCCTGAGGCGGCATTGCGCGGGTTAGCAAAAGGTGCTTCACCAATTTCCTGGCGTTCATCATTCAAGCGCTCAAATTCACTCCGGGGCAAAACTATTTCGCCACGGATTTCAAATTCATCAGGATAACCCTTGCCAAACAGGCGCAAAGGAATGCTTTTAATGGTTTTGACATTGGTGGTGACATCATCGCCCTGTACGCCGTCGCCACGGGTTACGGCATATTTCAGGGAGCCATTTTCATAAGTAAGACCAATGGCTACACCATCGTATTTGAGTTCGCAAACATATTCAGGATCTTCGCCCGGCAACAGCTTGCGCACCCGCTGGTCAAAATCAGCGATCTCTTCTTCCGAATAGGTATTACCCAATGACAGCATTGGATTCTTATGAACTATCTGCCTGAAATTTTTTGTAATCTCGCCACCTACTCTTTTGGTGGGTGAATCAGGCAGAGCATATTCAGGATACTCCTGCTCAAGCTTTGAAAGCTCTTCAAGGAGCATATCGAAATCAAAGTCACTGATCACCGGAGCCGATAAAACATAATAATTGTAGTTATGCCTGTTTATCTCATCCGTAAGCCATGCAATACGCGCTCTTGCTTCTTCCGTGTTCATTCGTTATAAGATGATGAATATTACGCGATTAATACTTAATAAATTTAGTACGGGTTGCTGTCCCTACAGCCCTCACTTCAATATAATACATACCCCTGCTCCATTCGGATATATCTATCTTTAAGGTTTTTTGATTATCAGAAACCCTGGACCAAACCATTTTTCCTGCCATATCAAAAATGACTACTTCTGTAAAATTTCCATCAAAATCGACATAAAGAATATCATCAGCCGGGTTTGGATAAATCACTATTTCACTTTCAGCAGCCATTTCCGTAATTCCTGCTCCGCTGGTAACATGAATATAGGCTGTTTTCGTTTTTGTAACGGATGTATCATTGTTGCTGCAAATCAGTGATACAGCATAATCACCGGCCGTATTATAAATAATTTCTGTTGGATGCTGATCAGCAGAACCGGTAGGTGTTCCACCAGAAAATGTCCATTGCCAGTTGTTAATATTTCCCAGTGACAGATCGGTAAAGTTTATCGTATCACCGGTATTGATACTTGTAAAATCAGCCATAAATTCAGGAATGATCGTCACACTATCCTGTATCAGGCCTTTCCATTTCCAGATTCCTTCAGTAGTTGCACTTTGGTTAAAGCCGCCGGCCCAACCGGTGTTTATATCCAAAAATTTCACACATGTATATTGAATGGAATCATCGATCATGGTCCAGCTCTGGCCGTAATCCAGGCTGAATGCCGATCCATTATCAGGAAGATTCTGTGATATCCCTGTGGAAATATACATGCCCGGCTTTCCGGGAACAGCCGAAATATCAGATTTGAAATAATCTCCCTGCGGGGTAAGCGGAAGCCATGTAGTCCCACCATCAGAAGTACGTTTCATTACAAATGTTGTAATGGCTCCTGTCGTGGAGTTGTATACCTTGTATTCCATGATACCATGGTTATCATCGCTGAAAGTAATATTGGACACTTCGGCACTGCCGGTAGCGGATTTTGTCCAATGCAGTCCACGGTCGGCAGACTTATATACATTACCTTTATTGGTACCGAACCATATAGTGTTTCCGACAACATCATAATCTTTTCCACCATTATATCCATACTCACCATTGGCGGGAGCCGGAATATCGGCCTGTGGAACCCTGTTCCAGTTTGTTCCGCCATCAACGGTAGTATAAATTTCAAAATATCCACCATTTGGGTCACCCATACAGACACCATTATTTGCATCCCAGAAATGAATCAGGTTTGGAAATGCCGAAGAACCGGAAAACTGTGCTGAAGGTTGCGCTGACCATGAAAGGCCGCCATCATCAGTACGGTAAATGGCGTTGCCGCCGCTTGTGTTACCCCAGAGTGCTGCCCAGGCAGTGTCTTTATTTGCAGCAAAAAGCTGTGATATATCCAGGCCGGAAGGCACACCTGTTATACTGCCCGGTGCCCATGTGGCACCTCCATCCCAGGTTCTTGCAAATTCAAGTATCACCGCCCCCTGTCCGGAGCCATCGTATGCAGAAACCCATACAATATTATGATCTACAATAGAAATATTGCGTATGCCCCGGTATTGTGCTGTGAATGCAGTAGACTGCGGTATCCAAACGCTGGAAGGAAGATCCTTGATAAGGATAAAATTGGTTTTTGTCTCTGTATTTGAGTTTACACCATCGGTAATGGTAAGAGTTACGGGGTATATGCCCGGAACCTGGTAAACAATATTCATTGGATTGGTATCGTTGCTTGCGGCAGGTGTGCCACCCGGGAATGACCATGACCATGCTGTAGGATTTCCTGCTGAGAGGTTGGTAAAATTTATTCCTCCACCCGCCAGGATTACCGTTTCGCTTGCAGAAAAATCGGCAACAAGGGCCACTGCTGAATCCTGGACCATCTTCAGCGCTTTATAAGCATTGATCCGGCCTGCGCCAAACATGCCGATAAATGAAGGATTCTGGGCATCGATGTTATCACAGGTCAGCTTCAGGATGTTTTCAAGTTTTTCAGGAGTTAATGTCGAATCAACAGCGAGCATCAGGCCGCATAGTCCTGCAGCAATAGGACAGGACATGGAAGTACCTGCCATAATATCATATTTTCCTGAAACCCCGAACAAAGCAGCGCCACCGATATAAGATGCGTCGCTGTACGTAGTGCTGAGCACAGAGAACAATCCTACTCCTCCATTGGCCATGCCTCCCGGTGCACAAACATCAACCGAAGGCCCATAACATGAAAATGATGACAATGCATCGCTCTCATCTGTGGAACCCACAGAAATCACATGATCAAGGCCGGCCGGATACTGTATGGTATCATTGCCATCGTTGCCGGCAGATGCCAGCATAACACAACCTTTGTTATAAGCATAGTTAATAATATTCTGCATCGTCTGGTAATATTGTGTTGTACCCCACGACATACTGATCACATCGGCTCCATTATCTGCAGCCCAAATAATGCCTTCATAGCCCGAAACAAGTGCTCCGTCGCTATTCCTTGCTACTTTCACTGCCATAATGCTGGTATGATATCCTATGGAAGCAACTCCCAGATTGTTGTTTGTCTGAGCTCCTACCAGTCCTGTAGTATGTGTTCCGTGCGACCAGCTAAGGTCAGCAGATGGTGGCGTCGGATCATTATCGCCATCAGCCAGATCAATAGCCGTTACAACTTTATTCACCAGATCAGGATGACTGACCCAAATGGCATTATCAAGAACGGCAACCTTAACACCGGCCGAGCCCTGGTTCAGCCCCCAGGCTGAATCAGCCTGTATCTTATCAAGATGCCATTTGGCATTCACAGTCCCCAAAATACTTGATAAACTCCCATAATATGTGTCATTGGGCGTTAAAAACAATTTGAATATAGGAACTTTTTCGACATATTCTATATCTGGGTTTTCTGATAATTCCCTGATCAGTTCATCAATCATAGAATAATCTGAGAATTGCAAAAGCCAGGTACGCTGCAACCTATCATCCTTCTCCCCGAAATAAGGGTTCGTACAGGAATTAATGTTGTACTTTTGGATAATTCCGCTTATATAACTGATTTTCGAAATATCAGCTATACCATGTATGGAGCTGATATTGGAAGAAACATTGTCCTTTATTTTAAAATACACCCTGCCATCCTGGATATCAGGCGACAATGTCTGGGCATGAAGGATAGTTGAAATGGCAAATGCCATAAAAATGATCAATGTGCAAATTCTTTTTCTCATAAGGTTGTTTTTGGGGCATGATAATGTTTCACAAACTTAGAATTTATTTTGGATAAATCAGGGCTTATAAAGCAAAAAAAGGCGATGCTGATATATACCGGCACCACCATAAATGTTTTCACAACGGAATAGTCCTTATTGTGATTTGCTCTCTAATTCAATACAAAAACAAACATATTTTATACAATACAATTTTTTTTGTTTTTTCATAAAAATTTTCAATATATGAAAAAAATATTAGGGTTAGACTTAGGAACTAATAGTATTGGGTGAGCGTTGGTTGATGCTGATAAAAAGAAAACATTGGAATTTTAACCCTCGGGAATTTGCAAAAAGCAAAAGAAAAATATTTATAAAGTGGTAAGTTTTAGCGGAAGCCAAATTTTCTTCGTGAGACATGAATTTGTTACATCTATAATTAATAAAGAAGAGTTTTCAACTTTAAACAAAATGAAGAGAGCAATAGATGGAACAATGATTAAATATTGTTGCCTCAAGCTCAAAATTAACAGGCTCGGCAATATCTCCATTTTAAAAACAAGTTTTTCGTCAAAGTTGGGACAACTTCAATTCGCCATTGCTATAAATAAACAGATGCAATTTGATCAAGGACATCTCTATTACATCTACAACCTGCGCAATTACAATAGTGTATTTTAAAGGTGAATGGATTCTCAAAAACCGCTTACGAATAGCAATATAAATAACGATGCATGCCCGGGTAACAAAATTTCGTATTTTTACGTAAAAAATACTACGAAAATTTTCGTAACGAAAATTTTCGTAGTCGCAAATGCCTGAAATTATGAAAAATACAGAGAACCCTTTCAAATTTGGCTCTATAGTGGAGGGTGCTTTTTTTACCGACCGGGAGGACGATATCAAAAAATCACTGGAAGTAATCAACAGTTCCAATCACCTGGTGCTCATCAGTCCCAGGAGGTACGGAAAAAGCAGTATGATACACAAAGCGGTGAAATTAAGCGGGCGCCCTTCCATTACCGTTAACCTGCAGTTGGTAACCTCGGCCAACGACCTGGCAGCAGAGATATTGAAGCGTGTTTTTAAAGCATACCCTTTTGAAAAAGTTAAACAACTGATACGGAAATTCCGTTTTATTCCTACCATATCACTAAACCCCCTGACCAATAACGTGGATTTGTCCTTTACCCCTGCAGCCTCACCGAAACCCGTGCTCGAAGACGTACTGATGCTTATTGAAGGGCTCGGAAAGAAAGGACATAAGCCCATCGTAGTACTTGATGAATTCCAGGAAATCAGGACCATCGACAAAAACCTTGATAAAATCCTGCGCTCGGTGATTCAGACACAAAACAGGGTCAATTACATTTTCATGGGAAGCCAGGAATCGCTAATGCGTGAAATTTTTGAACAAAAAAAATCACCTTTTTATCATATCGGATCCCTTCAAACATTGGAAGTAATACCACACAAGGATTTTATGAGTTTTTTGAAAAAAGGATTCAGCTTTCTGGATAAAAAAAATGCACCCGCTTTGGCAGAAAAAATACTGGAATTTACGCAATGCCATCCTTACTATACCCAACAACTGGCCTTCCACTTTTTCAATGCTTATAAAAACAATACCGGTACTACCATCGAAGAAGTAGCGGAAACGATTACACGGCAACACGATATTGATTTTGAACGCCTGTGGATGAGCTTAAACCTTACCGACCGGAAATTAATACTGGAACTTCTCAGCGTTGCAAAAGGCGGGGGCTATACCAGGGACGCTGCAATACCAACAAGTACAAGATACAGCGTATATAAAAAATTACTGGCTTCCGGTTTTTTAATACAAAACCGGCAGGGATACGCTGTGGAAGATCCGTTCTTTGCCCGTTGGGTATGGACACGCAGGCAGGGATAAATGCTATTACGAAAAATTTCGTTACGAAAAATTTCGTAGTCATATTTGGCTGTAATTCAAACTAATATAATGCCTTCTGTGTTTTTCTTTGTAACATAAGTATTAAAACTGAAATACAAATGCAATTCGAACAAGACCATCTCTACCACATATACAATCAGGGCAACAAAAACGGCAGATTTTCCTCATTTTATTGAATTGAAAAAAGCTTGTTTTCTTTGATATTACTGATGTTTCGACAGGGTATGCTGTACTCAATATGTCAAAGATAAGATAAGAAAAATAGATGTGGCAATTCGTCCGATGACTTGAAGTCAACGGACGATCAAAAAGATTACATTTTATTGATTTTCCTCCACATCAGAAAATTCATATAACGCCATACAAAATCCATCATTTTGGGATTTGCATTTCGTGAAAAGATTTCATCCCATGCGGCCAGGAGTTTAGCGCTGTCGACATATTTTTCGGTATCCAGAACGTGAAGTTCCCTGATGATCTTTTGCATTTCACCTTGTGATTGTTTAAGCCACAAGGTCTGCGGCGTAGCAAAGCCAAGCTTATCGGAACGATTATAAATACTTTCAGGCAAAACCCCTGCCATAGCCTCACGCAGCAAATACTTACTGCGGCCGTGATGGATTTTATAAACCGAAGGCAATGAAAAAACATATTCAATAAGCTCAATATCATCGGCAAACGGGGTTCTGGACTCCACGGAATATTGCATGGAGCACCTGTCTTCCCAGCGAAGAAGGTTGCGTAGGTAGCCTTGCGTAAAAAAATTGTATAATGACGTGTTTAAATCATTGCGGCTGTATTCTCTGTTTTTTAAATCTCCCCAATAAGCCGGCGCTGCCGCCAGGCTTCCCATAAATGATAATTCCTGATGATTGCTCCTGTAAATCATCTTTTTAAAATACTGAGGCAAAATATCATATAATATCACTTTTGCAAATGAACGCATCATGATATTAATATTCAGCGGGGAATTTGAAAGGCCGGAGATTTCTTTGCCAAAAGCGGCAAACCTCATGTGTCGCAACAGTTCAAAATAATATGAGATGTAAAAAGGCACATACCCTCCGAAAAGCTCATCGCCACCCTGCCCGTCAAGTAAGATGGTGATGTTGTGCTCATGGGCCATTTTCATCACCGAAGCCTGGGCATAAGTACTGGTTGAAAACAGCGGGGAATCCTGGAAATAGATGATTTTTTCAAGTTCATCAAACAGTAAGCCCGAGGTACAAGAACATTTATGCCAGTTCAGCTGATGTCTTTTAACAACCTGCTCAGCCCAGCCTGTTTCATTTATCGGGGCATCAATACAATCGGCTGTAAATGCATGCAGGTTCCCGCTCAGCTGCCTGAGATGATTGTCGGCGTTTATTTTATTTGAAATCCCGATAATGCTGCTGCTGTCGATACCTCCGCTTAGGCAAAAACCCACATTCACGTCAGACCTAAGCCGCATGGCAACCGCGGCGGTAATTTTTTCCTTTACCTGCTGAACAATTTTTTTTGATTCCGACTCATCGAAACGGCTAATTTGCCTGGAAAATTTCAGGCTATAATAAGCAGTTATGTTAAACTGCCCCCTGGTCAGGTCATATACGAAATACTGCGACGGCATCAGTTCTTTAATATTACGATACAAGCCGTCTTCTGTCCTTTCGATTTTGGCATTCACCAGGTAATCTGAAACAGCCTCGGTGTTAATTCCGGTATCTACCGGCAATTGCATTAATGCTTTCTGCTCGGAGGCAAAGGCAAAAAATTGTTTTGAATTATAGTAATAAAACGGTTTTACCCCGAAACGGTCGCGGCATCCGATAAGTGTATTGGAATTGGCGTCGTATAAAACAAATGCCCACATCCCGTTGAGTTTTTCGATGAATTGCATGCCCCAGTATTCATAGGCTTTGATCAGCACTTCCACATCGCTGCCGGAAATAAACCTTACCGATTTGCTTTCCAGTTCCTCACGTATTTCCCAATAGTTATAAATTTCGCCATTAAATACTACCCAAATGGATTTATTACTATTACACATGGGCTGGTGGCCCGCCGAGGACAGATCGATGACTGAGAGCCGGCGATGAGCGAAACCGAGGAAAAAACCGTTTCCGGCAGTTTCAATATCATGAGTTGCAGCATAAGGAAGATTCATCTCACGTGATGAAAGCTGCGTATCTTTTCCTCCGCAAATATGAACGCTGTCGTTGCCAAAACACACATAACCTTCATCATCTGGGCCACGATGCTTCATGGTATCAGCCATGCCGCGCAGCGCCGGACCCATTGCCGTTGAAGCAGTACCTTTTAAAAGTATTCCGGCAATACCGCACATAACAAATTTATTAATTGTCGTTTGCTTTGTCCTGAAGCAATGGAACAAAACGGAACGTGCCGTGCTCTTCAATGATCACTTTCCCGGTTTCGGATTTGGTAGCCGTGACCATCTTTTGTACATCGCCAGAACCTACGGGGATAACCATAATTCCGCCATTTTTAAGCTGTTCAATCAACAATTCAGGAATAAATGGCGCACCTGCAGTAACAATAATTTTATCAAAAGGCGCATATGCTGGCAATCCCTTGTAACCGTCTCCAAAAAAGAACTTGGGCTGATAGCCAATGGAAGGTAAAAACACTTTTGTTTTCTGATAAAGGCTTTTTTGGCGTTCAATGGTATAGACCACTGCACCAAGCTCAAGAAGCACACATGCCTGATAACCCGAGCCGGTGCCTACTTCAAGTATCTTATCACGCCTTTTTACCTTTAGTAATTGTGTTTGAAAAGCTACGGTATAAGGTTGCGAAATGGTTTGCCCCGCCCCTATGGGAAAAGGCTTATCTTCATATGCAAGATTTTGAAATGTGGAATCAAGAAAAAAATGTCGCGGAATTTTTTCGATAGCATCCAAAATATTCTCATCAGTTATTCCCTTTTTTTTTATGGATTCAACAAGTTGTTTCCGCAATCCTTTATGTTTATAAGAATCAATCATCAAAAACTATGTTAATCTATTACAGTATTTTACGAAACCCTGACCCAACAATGAATCTGTTAATTTCTCATGCGAAATTAATCAAATCCCTATTATAAAAAATATAATTTTGCCAAAAATTCAAACGGATATGTTAACAATAGGTGTGTTAGGAGCAGGCCATTTAGGTAAAATTCATATCAAGTGTCTGCAGCAGATCAGCAATATTAATCTTTACGGCTTTTTTGATCCTGATCCTGAAATTGTAAAAAAGGTTGAAACGGAATTTGGCCTGAAAGCCTTTTCATCCATTGATGAACTCATCTCCTCCGTGGAAGTTGTTGATATTGTAACACCAACACTATCGCATTTTGACTGTGCCTCAAAGGCAATGAAATCGGCCAGGCATGTTTTCATTGAAAAGCCGCTGGTCACCACGCTTGATGAGGCCAAACAGCTTATTTCGATTTCTAATGAGGCCGGGGTTAAGGTTCAGGTGGGCCATGTTGAACGTTTTAACCCTGCATATATCGCGGCCTGCCCTTTTATCCAGCAGCCGATGTTCATAGAAACTCACCGTCTCGCCCAGTTCAATCCGCGCGGAACGGATGTCCCTGTTATTCTCGACCTCATGATACATGATATTGACATCGTCCTCAGCTTAGTGAAGTCGAACATTAAAAAGATCAGCGCCAGCGGAGTCCCGATTGTAAGCGACACACCCGATATTGCCAATGCCCGTATTGAGTTTGATAATGGTTGCGTGGCAAATCTCACGGCAAGCCGCATATCAATGAAAAACATGCGCAAGACAAGAATTTTTCAGCATGATGCTTATGTTTCCATCGATTTTCTCAAACAATACTCCGAGATTATCCGGTTAAAGAATATTATTGACGAAAATGAGATCGGCCCACTGGATATGATTATTGATCTGGGTAATGACAAAGGGAAAAAACAGATATTCTTTGAAAAACCGGATATCATTCCCATCAATGCCATAAAAACAGAGTTGGAAACATTCTTTTCCTCAATAGAAAATAATACAGAACCTCCGGTAAACATAATTGATGGATACAAGGCCCTTGACACTGCATATAAAATCATCGACAAAATAAATATTCCGGATTAATATACCCGCTGTACAATAATTTTATTTTACTGTCGTTAAAGCAATGAATTTCATTTTTGAATGGGGAATCTTTATATATCAGGATTGAAAAAATTAATATTGGCCTTCGCCGGTTTATTTTTTATTATAAGTTTTGTTTCCTGCAAAAAGACCAACCTGATACCGTCATATATACACATAGAAAAAATCAATCTTCAGACTACATACGAAATTGATGGCACTAATTCAAATAAGATTGTGGATGCCTGGGTTTATATTGATGACAATCTACAGGGAATTTATGAATTACCGGCAACTTTTCCTGTTTTGACTACAGGCCGGCATACTGTAAAAATACGCCCCGGCATCAAGCTGAACGGCATTGCGATGTCAAGAGCCTATTACCCTTATTTCCAACCTTATGAAACAACGATTGACCTTAATGCTGAACAGATTGACACCATAAATCCGACAGTGACCTACGTGCAGGGTAATATACACTGGAAAGAAGATTTTGAAACGGCCGGTATTTCCCTCGTAAAATTCAGTAACAGTGATACCAACTTTATTCAAACACAGGATACCACAAAGGTATTTCAGGGTTTCAGTTCGGGCATTGTGACCCTTGATGGAACTTATGACCATTTAATCAGTGTTTCAAACGAAATATTTGAAATTCCACAGGACCAGTCAGCGGTATTTCTTGAGCTTAATTACAAAACCAATACAGTAATAAGGGTTGGAGTATATGCAGTATTAGGTAATGGCATGTACAATCAGATAGAGACAATGTATATAAACGCGAATTCCAACTGGAATAAAATATATATTAACCTTACGCCAACAATAAACAGCAGCAACACCGCCACCGGGTTCAAGATCTTCTTTGAAGCTTACAAACCGGATAACCTTTCTTCATGTGAAATTTTACTTGACAACATAAAATTGCTCTATTCAGAATGAACGAGATGAATAAAAGAATACAGGTATTCAAATATGTTGTAGCCGACGGGTTATCAGCTGCAGCTGCCTGGGTACTGTTTTTTATTTATCGGAAATATCATATGGATTCCAGGGTTTTTGATCAGCCCATACAGATATTCGGAGATAAAAACCTTTATATCGGACTTACATTTATTGTATTCTTCTGGCTTCTGGTCTATTTTATTACAGGAACTTACCAGAAAATCTTCCGGAAATCGAGATTGAAGGAACTCGGGCAAACTCTTTTAACGTCAATGATAGGGATGATTGTTATTTTCTTCCTGTTCATCCTTGACGACCAGGTGATTTCATATAAAAACTATTATCTTTACTTTTTTGTCATTTTTAGCCTGCATTTCGTCCTTACCTATTTCTGGCGGCTGATTTTCTCCTCACAAACCGCTTATAAGATACATCATAAAATCATCGGGTTTAATACTTTGCTGATTGGAAGCAACGGTAACGCCATTTCAATTTATAATGAAATTGAAAATCAGTCGAAGTCATCCGGCAATAAATTTATTGGTTTTGTCGATGTTAATAATGGCATTGAACACCCAATGAAAGATTATCTGCCTCATCTTGGTAATTATAAAAACCTGAAAAAGATCATTTCGGAATATGAGATTGAGGAAGTAATCATTGCCATTGACAAAAAAGAGCATTCTTTTGTTGAACAGATCATTTCGTTGCTTGAAGACACACACGTTGTCATCAAGGTCATTCCCGATATGAAAGACTTTTTACTTGGAAGTGTAAAAATGACTTCTATCTTTCATGCACCCCTGATCCAGATATCTCCTGAGCTCATGCCGGCCTGGCAGAGGTACATCAAACGTTTTATTGACGTGGCGGGTTCAACAATAGCTATAATCATTCTTTCCCCGTTTTATTTGTTAATTGCCTTAGGCGTAAAACTATCCTCTAAGGGGCCCGTATTTTATTCGCATGAGCGTATAGGACTTCATGGCAAGCCTTTTACCATGTACAAATTTCGTTCAATGTATGTAGATGCAGAATTGAACGGCCCTCAGCTTTCAAGCAAGAATGACAACCGTATTACGCGTTTTGGCCGTTTTATGAGAAAAGTGCGCCTGGATGAAATACCACAATTTTTTAATGTCCTCAAAGGAAATATGTCAATTGTTGGCCCACGCCCCGAAAGACTGTTCTATATCAATCAAATTGTAAAAAAAGCCCCTCATTATAAACTTTTACACAAAGTAAAGCCGGGAATAACATCATGGGGACAGGTAAAATACGGTTATGCTGAAACCGTTGATCAAATGGTTGAGCGCCTTAAATTTGACGTTTTATATATTGAAAACATGTCGCTGGCGGTGGATTTCAAAATCATGATCTACACTATGCTGATCATCCTGCAAGGGCGTGGAAAATAGTTAGTGTCTATAAGAAAACTCGTGTTTGTACAAAGAATACGTCAAGTTTGAGGCTTGCGAAGCGACAAAAATGCTCATCCGCCGCGGCGGATGAGCATTTTTGTCGCAAGCGTAACGAAAAAATTGGCGTTTTCTTACAAACACTAGTTATAATTCCCCGTTCTCAATCATAATCACTATTTGTTCTATTTCTTTATCCTTTCCCGCAGGATCGTAGGTGGTTTTTAAATTGTACCCGAAAAAACGTCCGAAAGTCTGATAAAAGGAGGCAACCAGGCTGCCCCTGAATTCTTTAATAATGTCAAATGAAGAAGAACCTGTTTCCCTGTCAATCAGTTTGATTAGTATTTCGCCCTGTACATCGTTCATGTTTTTTATATCGTCTTCGAATTGGGCGATCAGTTCATCTTCGGCTTTTTTCATCAATTTCCGTTTCTCCCTTTTAGTAGAAGCATTGTTAATAATGAAATTGAACTCCTGCACTTTTACAGTAACAATTTTTGCATAAGGGTAAGCTTTCTTAACCTGAGCGACCAGCCTAGAAAAGCGAAGTGCTTCATATTTGTTGGCAAAAATCACCGGGCCAAAAATCTTTACTTCATTCAGGGCTATTACCGGCAATGTATCACCGTTAACAACAATGGCACGCGTAACAATACTCGTTGTATCCTGAGCTATAAGCCGTTCAGAACAAAGAATCATTAAAAATAATATTAAAACGAGGAACTTTTTCATGGTTGAATTGTCACAGATGGATGTCAACTACCGTGCCAGCCTGTAAATCAGACAAAGCGTCGTAAAAAACGTAGTTTATGAGTATAACAATGCCGCTCATTATTAAAAATACCTTCATGATCAATCTCGTCTATACGCACTTTACCTGATGCATGAATTATTTTTTGATTATACATAATTATTCCGGTATGAATAATTTGATTTTCAGAATTTTCAAAAAATGCCAGATCCCCGGGCATCGCCTCAGTTATAAAATCGATAGGTTTACCACAGGCAGCCTGTTGGGCGGCATCGCGGGGAATATGTATGCCGCAAAGCTTCATAACCACTTGAGTAAAACCTGAACAATCAATGCCAAAAAGCGTTTTTCCGCCCCATAAATAAGGCGTATTTAAATATTGCCGGGCAAATTCCGTTATCATGGTTCCGGTAATCTTTGAAGCGGGCAGGCTATACTCAGATTCAAAAACATATTCACAACCCCCGATGCTCATGAGTTGTCCCTCAATAGAAGGTAAACTGCTGCCAATTAATAAAGAAAAATACAGGTTAAACGTTTTATTATATAGCAATTGAACGATGTCAGTAACAACTGCCAGATTGCGGTTATTCAACCTTTCAAATTCATCCTGTTCCAGGTAGCAACACTGTTTTTCATCAATCCAGCCTTCATAGGAATCAAATACAGTAATAATTTTAAGCCATGACTTGTCTTTATCAACCACATGAAACATCTCCCCAAACAATAACTGTGTTACCATTTCAGATCGGTCAGAAGGCTGTATACGGACCGGAACAACACTTAAAATACAAATTCCCTGCGGCATTTTCTTATATATAATAGGATTTTAAAATAAATCAGAAGGCGGCTCTGTTAAGAAAATCATTCAATGGTTTCATTTCGCGATAAACACCGGTGGCATATTTTATGAGTTCGCTCTCCTTATAATTATCAGGATTATAATAATGTAATACGTAAAAATCTTTAAGTTTAAGATATTCTGCTCCGGCAAAATCCTTCGGAAATTCAGGAGGTAACTTCTTTAATCTGTCGCCGGTTATATCTCCAAAATATTCTTTGAATTTTTTGACTGAGATTATTTTTTTTAATTCATCATAATTATAAAATATCTCCTGCCTGATAGTCTTTATCAAGGGTGGCGGAGGCATATATATACCACCGGATAAAAAGCAGTTATCAGGCTCAATATGAAAATAATACCCTGCATTTTGCACCTTTTTCCCTGATTTATTAAAATACGCACCGAAGTTGGTTTTATATGGTGATTTATCTTTTGAAAAACGTACATCCCTGTATATACGAAACATACATTCGCGAGGCTTCAACATCCTGATGTCATCATCAAAAACAGCTATCTCTTTATGCAAAAAGGTTATCAGATCGACAAAAGCATCTTTTGATGCCTCATATTTTTCTTTATTCTCCGAGAACCATTCCCTGTTATTATTTTCAGAGAGTTGTTTTAAAAATGAAATAATAAAATCAATCATATTACCACTTTAGTAATACAAAAATATTCATTATTTTTACAGTAACATTTACATTTTTTATAAAAACAATAATTTTAACAAGCAGGAATTTAGAAACTGTCCGAAAAAAATAAATGCATAAAATTATTGACAAACTGGCTTTTTATGACGTATCACTTTAATATAGGTTGCTGATTATATTGGCACAAAGACACCATATGTCAGAGGCGGGCATGAAGACTCTTTAATTTTTATGTTTTGTTTAGCTCAGCTTAATGTTTTATCTTAATGTCATGACAATAAAATTATTATTTATTTGGCTGTAATGTAAAAATTTATATTTTTACGTTCAAAAAAATTATGTCAACACCTAAGCATCATTTATCCCTAATCTTCTTTTGGTTTATCATCCCTTTTTCGCTATTTGCACAAAATTCGGATAAGGTAGAGGATTATAATTTTCTGAACCAGGGTACAGCAGCCAATGTTCAGGTATTCTTCAATGCCGGAATATTTCAGGATTCGGTCATTCATTTGGTTTGGGAAAATTACAATGAAAAGGAAATAAAAAGTGTTATTGTTGAGTCCAGCAACGATGGATCAAATTTTACACAATGCTCAAAAACATTAATTTCAAGTTTACCTGACATACATTTAAATAATTATCCAAAAGAAATTGATTATTACAATACGGTACTGATGTCGACAGAACATGGCAATATCAGGTATATTTATAATGATGTTACCAGACAAACAGATTTTAAGGTGCATCCAAGGTGGTACCGGATCAAGATGGTAACATTTTCGGGGAACATTTATTTTTCACAAGTTGTTTCAACCAATGAATCTTATGAAAAGCCCAAAGACAATAACCAGAAATTATCAGCAACTGGTGAAAATAAAGCTTCTTCCAACAAAGCCAATGATTACACATGGTTTCCCGAAAATAAAGGGAGTAAATCCGTACCTTGTCCTTCTATCGGCACACCACCTTCAGGGTATACTTCCACAGGCCAGACACAAAATTTAATAGGAATTTGTTGTTCATGGGTTGAAACTCTTTACCAGGGAACAAGCCCCATCATGACCAATTGCGGTGGTGACAGTTATGCCTGGTGTTGTACGGGCTTACCCGGCGCCTCAAACTGTCCCTCCGGATATGTTTCTGATCCATGTTGTGTTCATTATTGCAGTGATTATGGCGAATGCAGTTGCACACCCTGGGAGTGCTGCTCCTCATCGACTGTTACTCAATGGGTAGTTACCCAATCAACACAATACACACCATTCACCATTTCTCCTGCTATCCAAGACGAGACCTGTGCGGGTACGCACGATGGTTCAATTTCATTAACGATTAATGGAACTGGCCCGTTTACCTTCGTTTGGAGTGGGGGGCAGCAAACCCAATCCATTTCAAGCCTGGCAGCAGGGATATATACTGTAACTGTCACCGGCCCAAACAACTGCCAAATTGCTGAATCTTATACAATAAATGCAATTCCATTGCCTACAATAACAGGTGATTTAAATGTATGTGTAGGCTCAACAATTCAGTTAACAGGTTCGGACACACCTGCATCAGTTAATCCGTGGGTGTCTTCAACAACAAGTGTCGCCACCATTAACAATTCGGGATTGGTTACCGGCATTGCTACAGGTACTACTACAATTACTTACACAAATAGTATTGGATGCAGTAACTCAATTACATTAACAGTAAATCCAATTCCAACATCTGATTTTACGGTTTCTCCGCCCACATCCAACTGTGTTGATAATACTGCAACGGTTAGTTATACCGGTACTGCTTCTTCCGGGGCTATTTATTCATGGAATTTTGCGGGCGGAAATGCCACTCCGGGAACAGGCCAGGGACCGCATCAAGTTTCCTGGACATCGTTAGGAAGTTATGACATAACACTGACTGTTACTGAAAACAACTGTGTTTCCAGTCAAACTATACATACAGCTGTGGTGAGCAACTTAAACACCAATTCTTCAACACATACCAATGTGATTTGCTATGGTGAATACAATGGCACAGCTACTGTAAATCCCATTGATGGCATAATACCTTATTCCTTTATATGGAGCACAACGCCGCCTCAAACATCACAAACCGCAACCAATCTTGGTATTGGCACCTACTATGTTACCATAACAGATCATAGTGGCTGTATTACTTTCGATACAGTTCAGATTTTTCAACCTGCAGCACTTGATATGAATGTTTCTTTTGAAAATGAAGGATGCAAAAACAGTTGTGACGGATCAGTAAATGTTAGCGTAACAGGAGGTATTCCGCCTTACCAATATGCCTGGACAGGCTCCCCATTGCATACAGCAGTAATCAGCGACCTTTGCGTTGGTTATTATTCTGTAACTGCAACAGATTCTAATAATTGTACAATTTCCGGATCTGCAACTCTCATAACCAATTCACCGATACTTGCTGATGCCACGGTAGATTCACATACAGTTTTAATATCAACAAACATCACATTTTATTTTACCGGCTTCGGGGCAGTTGATTATTTATGGAATTTCGGGGATGGGGCGACATCGGATGTTGCAAACCCGTCACATATGTATACATCAGAAGGAGAATATACTGTATTACTGATTGTTAATTCAGGCGCTCCTGATTTTTGCATTGACTCAATGTATCTTACCATAACAGTGGTACTGCCATCACAAGTGAAAATACCTAATATCTTTACACCTAATGGTGATGATGCTAATGAAACATTCAAAGTAGAATCTGTGTCGCTTGAAACTGAAAAAATGGTCATTTATAACCGGTGGGGAAAAAATATTTACTCATGGAGTGAAGTTGGTGGTGAATGGAATGGTTATAACCAGAACGGCCAAAAAGAAGCTGACGGAGTATATTTTTATATCTATGATGCCAAAGGCAAGGATGGAAAAGAGTATAACCTCAACGGTACAATAACCCTGATGAGATAACACCATTTAAACATATTTCTGCAACATTTTAAAATAAAAAGTATTTATTTAACAAAATATTCATAAATTCGTTCTGTAAAAGTAATAACCAGGATCAGAAAGTAAGTGAAATATTCTTTCTATTTGTATTAAATATTATTGATATGTTACATTATAAAAACTTTTTACCCTGTATTTTTTTTATGATTGTAACCTATCAGGTTGTGTATGCCCAAAACCTGATAAAATCAGAAAGCGTCCAATCGCTCACCAATGTGTCAAGCAGCGAAGTGCAAGTGTTTTTCTACGCTGGAGTATTTCAGGATTCGGTAGTACATTTGGTTTGGGAAAATTACAACGAAAAGGAAATTAAAAGCGTGATTGTTGAATCCAGCAATGACGGATCAGATTTTATACGTTGTTCAAAAACCCTGATTTCAAGTTTACCTGATATACATTTAAATAATTACCCAAAAGAAATTGATTATTACAATACGGTGCTGATGTCGACAGAACATGGCAATATCAGGTATATCTACAATGATGTTACCAGACAAACAGATTTTAAGCAACATCCGAAATGGTATCGGATTAAAATGGTTACGTTTTCGGGGAATATTTATTTTTCACAAGTTGTTTCAACAAATGACTCATTTGAAAACTTAAAAGACAAAAATCTGAAATTATCAGAAAACGGTGATAATAATACTCCTTCCAACGAAGCTAATGATTATACCTGGCTCCCCGAAAATAAAGGGAGTAAATCTGTATCTTGTCCATCTATAGGTTCCCCGCCTTCGGGATATACTGCCACCAGTCAAACTCATAATCTTATTGGAAACTGTTGTTCATGGGTTGAAACTCTTTACCAGGGAACAAGCCCTATCATGACGAATTGCGGCGGTAATAGTTATGCATGGTGTTGTCACAATGTCCCGGGCGCCAATTCCTGCGCTTCAGGATATGTTTCCGACCCATGTTGTGTGCATTATTGCAGCGACTATGGCGAATGCAGCTGTCCTCCATGGGAATGTTGCACGGTACAAAATGTAACTCAATGGGTTGTTACACAATCTACACAGTACCCTCCCATTGCCGTAACTGCAACAGCAACGCCGGCATTAATTTGTTCCGGCCAGTGTGCCACGCTTACGGGAACAGGCGGATCTTCATATTCCTGGCTACCGACGAACATACCGGGATCATCACTTGTTGGCGCAACCGCTGTTGTATGCCCCACATCTACAACTACCTATACTGTAACAGGTACTAATTCACAGGGCTGTTCAGGCAGCGCAACAGTGACAGTAACCATAAATCCACCTACCATTTCAGGCAACTTAACACTCTGCCCTTCAGGAACTACACAACTTACAGCCACGGGCACCCCTTCGTCATCTGCTCCATGGGTTTCATCCAACACCGGGGTTGCATCCGTAACAAATACAGGACTGGTTACAGGTATTACTGCAGGTTCAAGCACTATTACCTTTACGGATAATAACGGATGTACCAATACAGCAACAATAACCGTTAATCCTACTCCAACGGTTACGGTTCCCTCAAATATAATATTATGCGATAGTTCAGTTGTTGCTGCAGCTACCTTTGTAAGCAATCCACCAGGAGGTACCTTTTCGTGGACCAATTCCAATACCGCTATCGGATTGGCTTCCAGTGGTACGGGAAACATCCCTCAGTTTACAGCGATAAATACAGGAACAACGCCAATTACAGCAACCATAACTGTTACACCGGCGACAACATGTCCGGGAATACCTTCATCATATACCATTACAGTGAACCCTACGCCCACAGTAGCTGTGCCGGTAGATATAACTGTGTGTAACGGCACCTCTGTTTCCGGATCTACTTTTACCAGCCCTGTAGCAGGAACAACCTATACCTGGACCAACAGCAATACAGACATTGGGCTACCCTCCGGCAATTCGGGCGATATTCCAACATTTACGGCCACAAACACAGGAATCGACCCAATATCTTCAGTTATTACGGTTACACCAACAGCAAGCTCATGCACAGGATTACCGGTAACATTCAATGTTCTTGTTAACCCGACACCCACCGTTGCAGTTCCTGCAGATACCACGGCCTGTCATGGCGCTATTGTCAATGGCTCATTATTTACAAGCCCTACAGCAGGAACGACCTTCAGCTGGACGAATCAAATTGCCACAATCGGGCTTGCAGCCAGCGGCACAGGAGATGTTCCGTCATTCACTGCTAATAATACAAGTAATGCTCTTATTACGTCTTTAATTACAGTGACACCAACAGCAAATGGTTGTACAGGCATACCATCCACGTATTCCATCAGTGTAAATCCATTGCCGGTAATCACTTTCTCGCCCATGCCCCAATTATGCTTTACTTCGCCGCCGTTCATTCTCGACCAGGCTTCGCCTGCCGGGGGCGTTTATTCGGGAATTGGCATTACAGATTCTACATATGACCCCTCCGTTGCAGGCATAGGAATGCACACTATTACCTATGATTATACAGACCCAAATACGGCATGCAGCAACACTGGAACAACACAGATTGTTTTAGCCGGATATTTGACCATTACTGTTACACCCGGCAATCCCTTTGTTTGCCAGGGAGACAGTGTACAATTAACCGCTTCAGGAGCTACAACATTCACGTGGCAGCCTACTTCAGGCCTGCATCCCACCAGTGGAAGCCCGGTTTCTGCTTCGCCCCCGACGACCACCATTTATTCTGTGAATGGCAGCAATCATGACGGATGCATTGGTTCCACCACGGTTCCAGTAGGAGTATATAATGTCCCGACTTTAACCATCACTACTTTTCCAAAGGAGGGCTGCAGTCCCCTGTTTGTAAATTTCGGGTATGGACCTATCGGGCCTGTTGATACCAATACCATATACTGGAACTTTGGCGATTTGTCGTCTCCTGATAATACCTCAACAGCTACCTTCCCTTCACATATGTTTTTTTATAATGGAAAATTCCCGATTTATTTAAGCGCTCAAACTACTGATGGTTGCCCTATTACGTGCAGTGATACTGTTTATGCATATGTTTTACCGGTGGCAGATTTTTATTATAACCCCACCAATGCAAACATGAGTAATCCAAGAATCGACTTTGTCGATCTTTCGAGCGACGGTACGGCATGGCTATGGGACTTTGGGGATCCCGCTTCTCATAACTACAACAATTCAGATCTTCAAAATCCTTTTCACTTCTATACTGATTCGGGAACATACATGGTACAACTTATTGTTTACAGTGACAACAGTTGTTCCGACACCATTGAAAAGCCTGTTCAGGTTTATCCCGAAATTATTATTTACATACCGAATGCATTTACACCCAACCATGACGGTCGAAATGAATTTTTCAAACCCATCATCAGCGGGATAGATCAAAATAATTACGAATTCTATATCTACGATCGCTGGGGCAAGTTACAGTTTTATACCGAGGACCTTGATCAGGGTTGGGATGGCAGGTTTAACGACAAGGATAGCGAACTGGGCATATACGTTTATATGGTCAAATACCAGAGCCTTACAGGCAAAGAATATAAAGTGCGGGGTATTGTTACACTGATCAGATAATACTATCATCAATTATCTGTTCTATAAAATTATATTCTTTTTAGCATAATGGCATTATCCGACATGGAATGCGCCAACCGCTTGAGTTTGCCTTACAATAGTTTTTTAAAAAAATTTTATCATAAATCTTTAACATAATTTCAGAACAGATTCTTCTAAAGAATTAGTAATTTTATTTCCTGAAAGCAATACAATTAATTGTTTGCTTTTATACCTAATTCTAATTCATGCATTAAAATGAATATCGGAACAGATATATTAAAATTAATAGGCCACACACCGATGGTAAGAATAAACAAGTTTTCCGAAAATTGTTATGCGGAAATTTTCGGTAAACTTGAGTTTTTTAATCCGGCTTCGTCGGTCAAAGACAGAATTGCTCTGGCCATGATTGAAGAAGGTGAAAGAAGCGGTAAAATAACCAAAGACACGGTAATAATTGAGCCGACAAGCGGCAATACGGGCATTGGTTTGGCCATGGTTTGTGCTGTAAAAGCTTACCGGTTAATACTTGTGATGCCCGAAAGTATGAGCATTGAACGCCGTAATATCATAAGAGGTTTTGGCGCCGGAGTGGAACTTACGCCGGCATCGGAAGGAATGGCAGGAGCTATCAGAAAGGCTGAGGAATTGCTTGCTACGTATAAATACTCATTCATGCCTATGCAATTCGTAAACGAAGCCAACGCCAACATACACAGAAAAACAACAGCTCTGGAAATCTGGAATGATACTGAAGGAAAGGTTGACATGTTTGTTTCAGGCGTTGGCACAGGTGGAACCCTCACAGGTGTGGCAGAAGCATTAAAGAAAAAAAATCCACGGATAATGTCAATTGCAGTTGAACCGGCTGATTCACCAGTATTATCCGGGGGTAAGCATAGCCCTCATAAAATACAGGGTATTGGGGCAGGTTTTGTCCCTCCTGTTTTGAACAGAAATATCATTGATGAAATCATCACCGTTACAAATAATGATGCCATTGAATCGGCCAAATGCCTGATAAGGAATGAAGGGATTTTTTGCGGAATATCATCAGGTGCAAATGCCTGGGCAGCCAGGCAGATAGGCTTAAGACCCGAAAACAAAGGCAAGGTAATTGTTTTCATGATATGTGACACAGCCGAAAGATATTTAAGTACTGACCTTTTTAAATTTGATTAATATGAATTATTACCCCGATAAAAAGAACATTATTGATAAAATCGTGCAGGAGTTCAGCAAACAGGAAATGTCAGGAATATTGCAGCATTTGTCTGTCCATGATATGCCCATGCCCTCCATTGAAAGTCTGAATGAGATTATGGAGCTGTTGAAAAAGGTGTTATTTCCCGGTTTTTTCGGACATTCAGAAGTCAGCTCCGAAGCCATGGATTATTATACCGGCGCCAACCTTGATCATATTTACAGGCTCCTTACCGAACAAATAAAAAGAGGTTTTTGCTTTGATTGCTGTGATACACATAAAGCATGTAACGAATGCGAAGGCAGAGCCAAAGAAGTAGCCCTGAAATTTTTATCCTCTTTGCCCAAAATAAAACATTTCTTATCAACGGATGTTATTGCAGCATTTAATGGCGACCCTGCGGCAAAAAATTATGGAGAAGCAATTTTTTGTTACCCCAGCATATCTGCGCTGACCTATTACAGGATTGCCCATGAACTGCTGACTCTTGATGTGCCGTTAATACCCAGAATCATTACCGAAATGTCGCATTCGCTCACAGGTATTGACATACATCCCGGGGCAAGCATTGACGAGTACTTTTTTATTGACCACGGAACAGGCGTGGTAATCGGGGAAACCACCATTATTGGTAAAAACGTCAGGTTATACCAGGGTGTAACGCTGGGCGCAAAAAGTTTCCCCCTGGATGAAAACGGAAAACCAATCAAAGGAATACCAAGGCATCCCATTGTTGAAGATGATGTAATAATATACTCGAATTCAACTATTCTTGGGCGTATCACCATCGGTAAAGGAACAGTAATCGGAGGCAATCAGTGGGTCACACGCGATGTACCGGCAGAAACTAAAGTAACGGAATAAATACAAATGGTGGCATGAGGAATTTTAAATGTTTTGGATTTATATTCAGTCCGCCAAAAAAGCAAACATATTTTTTTTAACAAAACCAAAGGTAAATCCTTATTAAACAGATAGGATATAACTGATTCATAAACTAATTATAAACAAATGCGCAAAAAAGTTTTATTTCAGGATATTGAAAAAATTGAAGAAATAATTAAAAAATGTGACGCCTGTTATGTGGGAATGGCGGACGAAAATAACCAACCCTATGTGGTGCCTTTTAATTTCGGATATAAGGATAACTGTATATACCTACATTCAGCACAAAGCGGCAAAAAAATAAACATCTTAAAAAAGAACAACAAGGTCTGTGTCTCTTTCAGCACGGATCACCAGATAGCCTGCCAGCACCCTGATGTAGCATGCAGCTACCTTTTACGCTACCGAAGTGTACAGGCATTCGGGCACGTGGAATTCATTGAAGATTTTGATGAAAAAGTTGATGCATTGAATATTATCATGCAGAAATATACCGGTCGGAGTTTCAATTATGGCAAACCGTCAGTAATTGAAGTTGCAACCTATAAGGTGGTAATTGATAAAATTTACGGTAAGGAATACGGCTATTGATTTATATCAATAATTTCAATCAGGAGTGTTCATTCTGAAAAAACGTTTCGATGACAATACTTTTGACGAAACCGCCCAGAAAACCAGGCCTAATAACAATCCTATCAACGTGCCAAGCATAGCGCCACAAAAAATATCTGCAGGATAATGCACACCCAAATACAGGCGGCTATATGAAATCATTGCAACCCAAATAAAAACCAGGGGAATAAAAAATCTGATCTTTTTATAAAATAATACTGACAGGAAGGCTGCAATGCCAAAATAATTAGCTGCATGAGATGAAACGAATCCATAATTGCCACCGCAATAACCATTTATAGTGTGTACCTGAAGTTGAATTACGGGATTATGGCAAGGCCGCAGGCGCATGAAAAGATCCTTAAACAAATGCACTGAAATCTGATCGGTAAGGGTCACCAAAATAACCGTGAAAAGAACAATAAAAATCGTTTGCCACCGAAAGACTTTTATCGCCAGATACAATAAAATAATGTAAACAGGTATCCACACCAGGGGCTTTGATGCCCACCAGAAAATAAAATCAAAGAACGGGTTACGAATTCCATTCAGAAATAAAAAAAGGTGAACATCAAAACCAATAAGCTTTTGAAGCATATTATGACGGATCAATTATTCATTTAACACTTTCCAGAGCATTCCTTTAAGCTTAGGTATTCCTGACAAACTCACTGAAGAAATGAAAACAACCGGTATATCAGGCAGTCCCTTATGTAATGCTGCAATCTTTTTATCATCAACGATATCACATTTTGTTACGGCAAGTAATCTTTCCTTGTCAAGTAGTTCGGGATTAAACTGCTTTAATTCATTCAGCAGGATTTCATATTCCTTTTTAATATTTACTGAATCTACAGGTACCATGAACAACAACACGGAATTCCTTTCGATATGGCGTAAAAACCTCAGTCCAATACCCTTACCTTCATGAGCTCCCTCAATGATTCCGGGGATATCAGCCATAACAAAAGATTTATTTTCGTGATAACTGACAATACCAAGATTGGGAACCAGTGTTGTAAACGGATAATCGGCAATTTTGGGTTTTGCTTCCGACACAACAGATAATAAAGTGGATTTTCCGGCATTAGGAAATCCGACGAGGCCCACATCTGCGAGTAGTTTCAGCTCAAGTATCTTATCGCGTTCCTGGCCGGGTTCTCCAGGCTGCGCAAACCGGGGAGTTTGAAATGTGGCAGATTTAAAATGCTGGTTTCCCAATCCTCCCCTGCCTCCTTCAAGCAGGATTTTTGTTTCGCCGTCGAGGGTTATTTCAAAATCCACTTCACCGGTTTCGGCATCACGGGCTACGGTGCCCAGCGGAACTTCAATGATGGTATCTTTACCGTTGGCACCAGAACATTGATTACTGCTGCCATTAACTCCGTCATCGGCTTGAACATGCCTTGTATAGCGTAGATGCAGCAAAGTCCAAAAATGCTTATTACCTTTAAGTATAATGTGTCCACCTCTTCCTCCGTCGCCGCCGTCAGGCCCGCCTTTGGGCTTATATTTCTCGCGCCTTAGATGAGCTGAGCCGGCACCACCATTTCCAGACCTGCAATGAATTTTTATATAATCAACGAAATTTGATCCGGCCATTTTGATTTGTTCTAATGATTCTGTTATGATTAAATATTATTTCCGTCAACAACCCAAGCCTGTATTTAGTATGGTCAGGCTTTTCGTTTTAAAACATGACTGTTTTCTGTAAAAATCAACTACACAAGCTGTACCTTGTTAGCGCTGATATAACTATCCATCTGGCCGGAAATCAATTCAAATACTTCATCAATGGAGCCCATACCATCAATATGAACTAACTTACCCTGTTTTTTATAATATTCAAGCACAGGGTGTGTCTGCTCGTGGTAAACTGCTATTCGTTTCCAGATGATATCTTTTGTGTCATCAGCTCTTTCGGAGTGCTGGCTGCGATACATAATACGGTTGAATGATTCTTCTTCGGTAACATCAAGGTACAAAACCATGGCTATGGGTGCGCCTTTTTTCAACAACATTTTATCAAGCATTTCAGCCTGAAAAATGGTGCGCGGAAACCCGTCAAAAATAAACCCGTTTGGATCTTTATAGCTTGTAGCCCTGTAATACAGATTTTTAAATATCACACTATCGGGAACCAACAAGCCTTTATCAATGTATGATTTTGCCAATGTGCCAATCTGTGTACCTTTTTTAATCTCATCCCTCATGATATCACCTGTAGATAAATGAACCAGGTGGTATTTGTTAATAATGTTTTCGGACTGGGTGCCTTTCCCTGTACCCGGGGCGCCAAATAAAATAATATTAATCATTGAAATAATTTTAAGATAGTATTTTGTAAATATCAGATAAGTTTCTTCCGTGGCCATTATAGTCGAGACCATACCCAACAATAAAATCATTGGGAATTTTTATTCCGACATAATCTATTTTTATGTCTTTGGTCAAGGCATCAGGCTTCAACAAAAATGTAGCTATCCGGACATCTGCCGGTTTAAAAGCCTTTAAGCTTTCAAGCATGTGTTCCATGGTGATCCCCGAGTCAATAATATCTTCAAGAATTATGATCCTCTTTCCCCTGATGCTTTCATCAAGGCCAATCAACTCCCTGACATTATGAGTAGATTCGGTTCCGGAATATGAAGCAAGTTTAACGAAACTGGTTTCACAATTAAAGGTGATTTGTTTAAGGAGGTCGGCAGCGAACATAAAGGAACCATTAAGTATGATCAAAAATATGGGGTTACTACCCTGGTAATCGCGGTTGATCTGCGCGGCTACTTCGCCGACAGCCTTCTGTATTTGTTCAGCAGGGATGGATAATTCAAAAGTTTTATCGTGAAGTGTTACCTGTTTCATAAAAATATTTTACAAGGCTAAAGTACAAAATTCAATAATCATGAAAGTAAAAAATAAATATTTTATCTTTGTATAGAATTTTTTAAAATTATGACACCAATTGTAAGCATAATTATGGGGAGCACTTCTGACCTGCCGGTTATGGAGGCTGCTGCTAAATTCCTAGATGAGATGGAAATTCCTTTCGAGATGAATGCGCTTTCGGCACACCGCACTCCTGACGAAGTTGCCGGATATGCGAAAAATGCTCAAAACAGGGGAATAAAAGTGATTATTGCAGGAGCCGGCATGGCAGCTCATTTACCGGGTGTCATTGCCTCTATGACGCCACTACCGGTTATTGGCGTGCCTATAAAATCTTCTTTCGAGGGGCTTGATTCCGTTTTGGCCATTCTTCAGATGCCTCCCGGAATTCCTGTCGCCACCGTCGCCCTGAATGGTTCGCTTAATGCAGCCATACTGGCCCTGCAGATGCTTTCACTGGGTGATGAAAACCTCATGAAGAAAAATCAGGCCTATAAACACAACCTGAAATCCAAAATTGTTAAAGCAAATGAAGAACTCAGCAAAATAACATACCAATATAAATTCTGAACGGATGATAAAAAAAATATACACACTGTCCTTTCTCATTATAATTTCTTTCAGCCTGGCGGCCCAAAAAGAAAACTCACCTATTGGCAGCCGGTCGGGCGCCATGGGAAATGCTTCTGTAACCCTGGTAGACTTATGGGCTGCTCATAACAATCAGGCCGCCATGGCAAATTACGACAAAGTTGCCGTTGGCGTTTTTTACGAAAACCGTTTTATCACCAAAGAACTTGGGTTAAAATGCTTTTCACTCGTATTGCCTGTGAAAAAAGCCGGCGCTTTTGGATTAAACCTGTCTAGCCTTGGCTATAAGTTATATAACGAATCAAAAATTGGCCTTGCATATGGAATGGCTTTCGGAAAAAACATTTCCGCGGGAATTCAGCTTGATTACATCTATACTCATATTGCAGAAAACTATGGAAATAAAGGTGTAATAACTTTCGAGGCCGGAATACGTGCACAAATAATAAAAAACCTCATCATTGGCGCTCATATTTTTAATCCCATACAGGCTAAGATTGCATCATATAATAATGAACGATTGCCATTGATCTTTAAAATTGGATTATCGTACTCTTTTTCTGATAAAGCAATACTGGCTGCCGAAGTTGAAAAAGACAATAATTTTAACCCCATGTTTAAAGCAGGTTTGGAATATCATATTGTAAAACCTGTTTATTTAAGAATAGGTGTTATGACGAATCCGTTTGTATATTCCTTTGGCGCCGGTTTTGAATTTTATCATTTCAGAATTGATGTTTCTGCATCACGCCACCCCGTATTAGGATTTTCACCACAGGCATCGTTAATATACGATATCCGCCCCATGCTGGCAGGAAAGAAAAACAAAACATTTTATGAGCCGGGAAAAAATGAATAAAAACATATACATATTTTTTTCGGGGCTCCTGTATTTTTTCATTCTGGCCTCCTGTTCCACTGTCTTCAGCCAGGAAGTTGAACCAGACAGTACCCTTGACGAACAGCAAATTCAGCGCATTGAAAATTACAGTGAGCAAACCGGCGCCGAAATTGATTACACCGACATGCTAGCCGATCTTGAATATTACATGAAGCATCCTGTAAACATCAATAATGCCGATTACGAAGATTTAGCCGCATTGAAAATCCTGAATGATATTCAGATCAATAATCTGCTTAACCATATCAGGAAGAACGGCAAATTATTATCCATCTATGAACTTCAGTCCGTTGACGGATTTGATGCAGAACTTATCGCACGATTGACGCCGTACATCACCATCGGGGCCGTAAGCGATAAAGCATCATTTAATTTTAAAGACCTTTTCCGGCATGGCAAAAGTGATGTCTTTATCCGTTACCAGCGCGTACTGGAACAACAAAAAGGATATGTGAATGTTTCTGATTCGGTATACAACCTTAGCCCAAACTCTCATTACCTGGGCAGCCCCGATAAACTATTTGTGAAATACCGGTATAACTATTACAATAAAGTGATGTGGGGTTTTACAGCCGAAAAGGATGCCGGAGAACAATTTTTTAAAGGTGTAAATAAATATGGTTACGATTATTATTCCGGGTTTTTGACCTTAAAAAATGTCGGGATCTTTAAAACTATTTCTCTGGGGGATTATAATGTTCAGTTTGGCCAGGGGCTCACATTATGGACCGGACTGAGTTTTGGAAAATCAAGTGATGCGTCCAATATAAAGAAAATTGCACGCGGCATCAGTCCGTATAGCTCAGCCTACGAATCAGGATTCATGCGTGGAGCAGCATTTACCGTAGGAATAAAAAACATTGAACTGACCGGATTTTATTCAAGCAAAAAAGTGGATGGCTCGGTCAGCGGCAACGATACCCTTGAACAAACCGATTATGTAATTACATCACTGACCGAAGACGGGCTTCATAATACTCAAAGCAGTTCCGGAAAGAAAAATGCCATCAATGAACAGGTCTATGGTGGGCATATCGCCTATAAAACCAGAGCCATAAATGTCGGGGTAACGGCATACGGGCTTCACCTCAGCGTTCCTTATCAAAAGAACGACATTCCGTATAATATGTTTGAATACAGGGGGCAGAATAATTTCAACCTTGGAATTGATTACAGCTTTATCATCAGGAATTTTAATATTTTTGGCGAAACAGCCCGAAGCCAGAATGGTGGCATTGCCTCAATTAACGGGCTGATGATGAATGTTGACCGCTATATTACCTGTGTGGTTGCCTACCGGCATTATCAAAGAAATTACCAGTCGATGTTCACCTCTGCTTTTGGCGAAAGCGGCAACACCTATAATGAAAGCGGGTTTTATACCGGTATTTCTATTAAGCCATACTATAAACTCCTGATAACGGCCTATGCCGATTTCTATTCGTTCCCATGGCTAAAATACCAGGTAAACAGCCCTTCAAACGGTTTTGACTGTAATATCGGGTTGCAATATAAACCCACAAAAAAAATCACCATCAATCTGCGTTATAAATATGAAAACAAGCAGATCAACAGTAGTGACGAAGAGGCTGATATAGATTATAATGTTCCATACAGCCGCGAGAATTACCGTTTTCATATCTCCTACCCGGTTTCCAATGCACTTACTTTTGCCAACAGGGTTGAAGTTTCAAGATATAAGGATAATAACTCATCTCCGGAGTATGGCTATCTGTTGTACCAGGATATCCGTTATAAAATTTCCAGGAGCCCGTTATCGGCTTCTTTCCGTTTTGCGGTATTCGATGCAAAATCATATGATGCACGTATGTATGCTTATGAAAATGATGTTTTATATGCTTACTCCATCCCGATGTTCTATGACCAGGGTATACGTTATTACCTGATGCTTAAATATGCACTTGGCAGACACATCGACATCTGGCTGCGTTTTGCACAAACATTTTATAACAACAAAACTTCGATCAGTTCCGGTTTGAATGAAATTAACGGGAATAAACAATCTGAAATAAAAGCGCAGGTCAGATTTAAGTTTTAAAGTATTTCCATTGATGTCTCAACTTTTTGAAATGACGTCGCCTGTGTTGAAAATCTGCGATACGGCCACAGTCAATGTGGGTGGATATATATTATGAATTCTGTTTATACAATAAATCAGATTTTTATCGGTTATTTCCTGTGAAAACATTTCAAAATAACCGTGGATGAATAAATAATTATTTCCCGAGTGAATCATTTTTCAAAATATCATATCCTTCGCCTTACCATCATTGTTTTCTCTTTTACTTTCCCTATTACTTTATCGGCTCAGTTGAATACAGATCACTACCTTGCAAAAGGGCAGCAGGAAATACAAAACAATAATTACACTGAAGCCATTTCTATCTTCAATAAAATAATTGAAGAAAAACCCGAGAACCACCTTGCCTATTTTTTACGCGGCTTTTCAAAAATGCAACTGGGTGATTTTATGGGAGCCGAAGAGGATTTCGCTCAAACAGTCATGATCCATCATGGTTATAGCCAGGGGTATTATTACCTTGGCGTGATAAAAGCCGAAAAAAAGGACTACTATGATGCCTTAAAAAACCTCGATAAAGCAATAGAAATCAATTGTGCGAACCCTGACTATTACAATGCCCGCGGGTATGTAAAAACAATGATATCAGATACGCTCGGCGCTCTGGCCGACCTGAATACCAGCCTGCTGCTTAACAGCGCCAATGCAAATGCATATTACAACAGAAGCGTACTCAGGATGAATACTAAACAATATGAAAAAGCTATCCAGGATTGTAATTCGGCATTAGCAATTCAGCCGACATTTTACGAATTATACTTATTGAGAGGAAACATCAAATTATTTCAAGGCGATACGGCGGGTGCAAAAAAAGATTTTGAATTTATTTTGACCAGGGACAGTAATAATATTGCCGCCTATTATGACCTTGCCCTGCTTTACCATGATAAAAAAGATTATATTAATGCAAAAAAATATTATTCAAAAGTAATTGATCTTAATCCTTACAATTCGGAATGTTATTTTAACAGGGCAGCGCTATATGCAGAAAATAATCAAATTACTGAAGCAATTTCTGATTACACCAATGTCATCAGGCTCAATCCTCAAAACCTGTTTGCCTACTTTTACCGCGCCGAGCTGCGGCATGAAATAAAAGATATCCTGGGCGCCATTGAAGATTATTCCACGGTTATCGGGCTGTTCCCGATGTTTTCCAATGCCTACTATATGAGGTCGCTGTTATACCGCGAAATTAAAAATTATAAAGGATACATCAACGATAAAAAGATGGCTGAAAGCCTTATGAACAGCAATGATTCGACATTGTACAGCGAAGAAGAAATTTCTTCATTCAAACAGCTTTTTGAATTCAGAACTGAACTTGAAAAATCCGATACGTCGTTGGGTAAAATCCAATATAAATCATACGATATTATAACCAAGCCACTTATATACCTTACCGTGATTCAAAACAATGAAATTAAAAATCAAAGCGGTTTTAACGTGCAGGTGGCTGAAATGAATATGATGAGCCGGCCGGATTTCAGGCTGGGTTTCAGTTATAATAATTCACAGGTTAGCCCGGACATGCTGGTCAAGGAGCGGGCTTTCAGGGACTCGCTTCTTTTAACTATCCCCAATGACGATATTACAAATATCTGGTGTGGCATTTTATCGGGAATGCTTTTCAATTACAATGAAGCTGAAAAGTTTATTAATAAAATTAATGATTCTGCTGAATTTGCTTACCTGGCCTGGTTTGTAAAAGGCAACCTGCATTTCGGGCTGGGGCAAATTTATGAAGCCGACCAAAAAAGCAACCAGCTATTTTCAAATGAATCGAAGTCAAATAACAATGACTACTATTTTCAGGCCATACAGGACTATTCTGTTGCTATTGAAAAAAACACAAGGTTTACCTGTGCATATTTTAACCGTGCTTTTCTGAAAAGTATTATGGGGGATTTCAGCAGCGCCGTACTTGACTATTCGGTTTGTATTTTTTATGATAATTCATTTGCAGAAGCATATTTTAACCGCGGGCTGTTATATCTTTTTCTTGGTAACACCGACAAAGGATGTGCTGACATGAGCAAAGCAGGAGAACTTGGTATAAAAGAATCATATAATATACTATATAAATATTGTAAGTGGTAACATGCCTTCACTTGAAAAAGAAAAAAAAGTAATACAAATAATGATCGGTTTATATTGCAAAAAAAACCATCATGCCACGGAACTATGCGAACAATGCAGCCAACTGATGGTATATGCATTCAGCCGGATAGACAAATGCCCTTTTGCTTCAGAAAAACCAAAATGCTCAAAATGCCTTACGCATTGCTTTAAAAATGATAAAAGGGAAGAAATCAAAAAAGTGATGAGGTATTCCGGGCCGAGAATGATCTATTATCACCCCGTTATTGCAATAAAACATCTGTTGCGAAAATAATTTCTTAACCTGACCAATTCATAAATAAATGAAATGCAATTTATGAATGAGCATGGGCAATATGGGCAGCAGGTCGGGTAATACCGACACAGAAAATATTTGAAAATGACAATTACTTCTAAAATACTTGATTTTCTTTTGTCGGCCTTAAGGGTGAAAAATTCTTGTGAATTTTCAGGTTAAAATCATTTCAACAATTTTTTTTCGCATTTTAATTTTTTACCAAAAAATAGCTGAACTTTGCCTATGCAAAGGATTTCAGGTTAACTGACAAAATAAAATAATTATCGAAATATGTGGGGCGGCAAAAATATTTTTAGAAATATTACCCTTGTAAAAGACATCTTTTCGTCGCTGCACTCGCGCAATTACCGCTTATTCTTTACCGGTCAGGGTATTTCATTGATCGGGACCTGGATGCAAAATGTGGCCTTGAGCTGGCTTGTATACCGCCTGACAGGATCGGTGCTTTTACTTGGTGTTGTTGGCTTCACAAGCCAGATACCTTCTTTTGTGCTTTCACCGTTTACCGGGGTGATCACTGACCGGTTCAACAAAATAAAAATAATCACGCTTACACAAATATCTTTTATGTTGCATGCGCTGCTGGTGGCAACGCTGGTATTATTTCAACTAATTGAGGTATGGCATATTATTGCGCTCAGTGTACTCTTCGGCATCATTACGGCATTTGACACTCCTGCCCGGCAATCCTTGGTAATTAACCTGATTGATGACCCTAAAGACCTTGGTAACGCCATAGCATTGAATTCGGCCCTTTTTAACAGCGGACGCCTTATAGGCCCTGCGATTGCAGGAATAGTCATTGCTATTGTCGGTGAAGGTATATGTTTTTTAATCAATGCAGCCAGTTTCATTGCAGTGATCGCGGCTTTGCAAAAAATAAAAATCCCGCATAAAAAACCATCTGCCATTTCCGCCAACTTCAAAAAAAGCTTTTTCGATGGTGTGCATTATACGTTTCAATCAGTGCCCATAAGGATGCTGATCATTTTGCTTGCCCTGTTGAGCGTTATCAGCCTTTCGTTTATTGTACTTTTACCGGCCTATGCTAAAGAGGTGCTTCACGGAAAAGCCGACACACTGGGATACCTCATGTCGGCTTTGGGGGCGGGGGCCTTGTGCGGAGCTTTATATATGGCATCGAGAAAAACAGTGATCGGCCTTGGAAGGCTCTTGGCTTTGGGAATTCCCATTCTGGGTTTGGCTGTTATAGCCGCATCATTTTCGGGCAATTTATTCTTTTCACTACCGGCGTTTTTTGCTGGTGGTATCTTCATGGTAATTTCATTATCTTCAATCAATACCATGCTTCAAACCATTGCCGATGAAGACAAGCGAGGGCGGGTAATGAGTTTTTATGCGATGGCCCTGATGGGAATGACACCGATTGGAAACCTGCTTGCCGGTATTTTTGCAAGCAAAATAGGACTTACCAATACTTTTTTGTTGTCAGGTATTATCACGGTGCTATCGGGATTTTGGTTTGGTATGAATTTAAAATCACTTCGCCGGTATGTGCGTCCGATATATGTACACAAAGGCATATTACCGCATTTGCCGGACAATTAATTATATTTGATAATAAGCTATATAACAACAAAATACGTCTTTTACCTGGAATAATAATCCCTGTGTTAATAAATTACAATTGCGTAATTTGAAAAATTACATTAGGTTTGCACCCATAAACTATAAAAATTCTTCTTATGTTTAAAAATCACCCGAAAGGATTGTTAGCAGCCGCTCTTGCGAATATGGGCGAACGTTTTGGCTTTTATACCATGATGGCCATTCTGGTACTTTTTCTTCAGGCAAAATTCGGTCTTTCGGGGCCCAATGCCGGAGTCATTTATTCAATTTTTTATTTTTCAATTTACGTACTTGCCTTTGTTGGCGGTCTCATTGCCGATAAAACCAAGAATTTCAAGGGCACCATTCTTTTAGGTTTAATAATGATGGCTGTCGGATATTTTCTGATTGCTATTCCAACACCGACACCGGTTCCGGTGAATTCATATCACCTTCTGCTTGGAATGACTTGTGCAGGACTTTTTGTAATTGCCTTTGGTAACGGGTTATTTAAAGGTAACTTACAGGCTCTCGTCGGTCAGATGTATGACAATCCAAAATATGGAAAAATGCGCGACTCAGGATTTTCCCTTTTTTATATGTTCATTAATGTAGGCGCTATCTTTGCTCCTCTCGCTGCTGTTGGCGTAAGAAACTGGTGGGTGACCTCTCATGGATTTGCATACAATTCTTCACTGCCCGAGTTATGCCACGCTCATTTGAATTCTACAATCAGTGGTGAAGGCGCTATCAAACTTCAGGAAATCGCAACAAATGTCGGGTATACCGGAACAGACCTGACAGCTTTTTCTAATGAATATCTAAACGTATTTACTACAGGGTTCCATTATGCATTTGCAGTAGCTATTGGCGCCATGCTGATTTCTTTAATTATATATCTGGCTAATAAAAAGAAATTTCCGAACCCTAAGACAAAAGAAGAAGTTGCAAATTCAAAGGTAGTTGAAATGGATCCCAAAGAAATCAAGCAACGTCTGTATGCTTTGTTGGCAGTATTTGCCGTTGTTATATTCTTCTGGTTCTCATTCCATCAGAACGGTTTAACACTCACCTATTTTGCCAAAGACTACACTGATTTAAGTAAGATTAGCATTAACCTGGGCTTTACTACTATTGTAGGTGCAGAATTATTCCAATCAATCAACCCGTTCTTTGTTGTATTTCTGACACCGGTGATTTTAGCTGTTTTCGGCGCGTTACGTGCCAGAGGGAAAGAACCATCGACTCCAAAAAAGATTGCTATAGGCATGGGGATAGCTGCATGTGCTTATATATTAATGGCTTTGGGATCAATAGGGCTACCTACAAAAAGTGCAGTTACAGAAATGGGTGGGCTCGCAGATTCAGAACGTATAACCCCGTTTCTGCTTTTAGGCACTTACTTTATTCTGACTGTAGCTGAACTATTTATTTCGCCATTAGGGATATCATTCGTATCTAAAGTTGCTCCTCCTAAATATCAGGGTATGATGCAAGGACTTTGGCTCTGTGCAACGGCTGTAGGAAATTCATTACTGTTTATTGGGGCTGTTTTATACGACATCATCCCGATTTCCGGAGTATGGACTGTTTTCATTGTTGCCTGCTGTATTTCAATGGGCACCATGTTCTTTATGCTCCGATGGCTTGAAAGAGTGGCAAAATAAAAATAAAAGCATAGCTGCAAACCATACATAATAATAATAAAAATAAAAGCCCTGCCCAAACAAGCAGGGCTTTTATTTTTATACGAATCTTTTAATTATTAGCTTATTGATAAAAATCACAAGCACACCCAAAACATTGAACAAAATAAGCGCAATAATTGTGTTTGGTATTCCCAGCAGAGGTATTGCCAGGCTTGTGATGAGCAGCGCTCCCGCTGCCGAACCGAAGAGTTCTATTCCGTATGAGTTTCCGGCATTTACCACATTCGGCTGGCGTTTAAGACTGGTTGAAAGGGCGAACTGCATACCGGTAATGGCTGCTTGCAAAAATGTAATAAGGTAAAACAAATATTGGACAAAAATCGGGAAACGAATCGCGTTCAGGAAAAGCAGCCAAACCAAAAATAAAAAAATCAGAAGCGTCAGCTGCAAGCCCATAAAGAACCTGAAATCCGGTTTGAGCTTTCGCGAAAAGAAATATGAACCGGCAAACAAGCCTGCCATAAATAATGTAAAAATGATTCCGATCTGCGAATAAACATACCCAAATAACGCCTGAAATGCTACAATAATAATCATTTCAACTGAGGATGATGTAAAACCGCCCGTCAGGAGGCTGATATTAACCGGTTTGAGAAAAATCAACAAAAGCAAAAAGATCAAACCTGCAATTAAAACCGGCGTGAACATATTAATATGGTAATGGCTTAACCAGAATTCCAGCCCGTAATAATAAGTTATAGGCCTGAAATCATGATTTACCGGCACATCGGCATTCAAACCTGAAGCAATATTATTGGCTTTTGAGATTAGCTGCCCGTCATCCAAATAATACTCATTTACATATATATTTTCTATGTTATTTTTACTGATCATGGAGGCAATGTTCATGGACAGAAATCCGTCGGAGGCAATAAAAAACAAACTGTTGCCCGGAATAATAATAACATTTTTAAAAACTGAATGTAATGTGTTAAATATTGATGAATTCAGCGCTGCCGCAGATTCATTCATATAGTTTTCAACACCCGGCATACTCAATCCTATCACCGCATTATCGCGCATCGATTTCTTTACAGCCTTGAAAAATTCCCAGGTATAAAACCTGTTTGTCTGCACAAACATTGGCGCCGGTGTATTCAGCAAAACAACATCGTATTTTGCAGCTGATCTCCGGATAAAAATTCCAGGATCAGTAAAATACTCTTTACAATGAACCGCTTCACCCCTGGAAAAATACTTCTTTTCAAGAAGATTAACATCTTCATTAAGGTCAACATAATCGATATGTTTCACAGGATACTTTAATATTTCTTTTTCTGTCAGGCCAATATTTCCTGAAATCTGTAAAACAGATTGAGCCTGTGGCCGCTGTATCATAGCATAATGCACCGATTCCTCAGTTGATATTTCATTATTTCCGGTATTTATCAGTGATCCGTTATCAAACATATTGAATTGTCCTGAGCTTTTAGTGACCACGAGTTTGCCAAATTCATTCTCACGTGTTTCCACAATGATTTGGTTGTTGTACAGCTTTTGAAGGGCTCTTTTTGTGATGTTTGTATTCGTAATAGCTCCAACTAAAACCAACATGATTATCAGGTGAAACCATAAACTAAGGTTCTGCTTTTCGGTGATTATAAGGGAAATAATAAAAAAAGCATTTAATCCGGTTACAATAGCAAGAATTTCATAGCCGTCAAAAAAATGCACCAGAATAAAACTAAAAAGGGCTCCGCTAATGATGCTGCCCAATGATTCGATGGCATACAGCTTTGCTATCTCCTCTTTTGAAGCAGATAATTTGCCCGTAAAGATGGTAAAAGCAGCGCCGGATAACATGCAGACAGGCAAAAGTATTACAGTCACAATGCATGAAATTTCCAATGGCCCCTGCATCACCCCAGGCTGAAACAACATATTTTTCCAATATGAAAAAGCCAGTAATAACACAACAGAGAGAACCAATGGCAAAATCATTACCAGGTAAGAAAAAAAAGAAGTTACCCTCCGGCTGAAGTATTTAGCCATCACAGCTCCGGCACCTGTATATAAGAACCAACAAGCCAGCATCAGGCCTGCCAGTAATTCATTGCCTGAAAAAACACTGAACAACTCCCTGAGAATAACCAACTGAATTACCATAGAATTAAAGCCCAGAAAGAATACTGCAAACCGACTGATATGATTTCTATTATCCATTATCTTCTTTGGTAACAAACCTAAATAATTTCATTCAAAAGTAAAAAAATCTCTGAAAGAATTTTATTTTTAATTGCTTGCTTAAACTTGCTTTAATTATTTGTAAACCAAGGCTGAATAGGTAATGTATACAATATTTTATAAATTTTTAACAAATACTTTAAAAGCTGTTGCATTTTTTCAAATATTTTATTTAATTTTGTAATCTTACTTAAATTTTTCCTGACAAATAAATCAACTAATAACTAAATCTTAAGCTATGAAAAAATTATTAAGTTTACTCATTGCCATTGTCTTCAGCAGCATGGTCTGGGGGCAAACTACGCTGATATCTCCTACCGGAGATGGAGGCTTTGAGAATGGCACTACATTCGCCGCAAATGGTTGGACAGGGGTGAATGATGCCACCAACACCTGGCAGGTTGGAACAGTATCTATTCCATCATTAGGCACTAACGCGGCCTTTATTTCCAACGATGCGGGAGTATCCAATGCTTACACGGCTACAGGTTCTCAGGTATCTTATTTTTACCGGGACATTACTGTGCCGGCGGGCGAAAATCTCATTATGCTATCTTTCAAATGGAAGAATGTCGGGGAAAGTTCTTACGACAGGCCTTTTGTTTACGTTGCTCCGACTACCAGCACCCCTGTAGCCAACTCAACAACTGTTACAGGTAGTACAGATATAAGCGGAACTCTTATTTATTTATCAGGACAATCTTCCTACCTGACTGCAAGCTACCTTTTACCTTCAACCCTGGCAGGAACAACTTTCCGGCTGATTTTTGGATGGAGAAACGACGGATCAGGAGGAACACAACCTCCGGCATCTATTGATGAAATATCGTTGATTTCCAGAACTGCTTCTCCACTTAATGGAACCTATACGATCAACAATGCTGCTCCTACTACTGTTCCAATGGTACACGATGGTTCCGGAAATTTCAACAATTTCACTGATGCCATTCTCGCACTGAATGGGGATGGGATTTCAGCGGCTGTTACATTTAATGTTACTGCCGGACAAACCTTTATTGAAGATTGCCCGATTTTAACTGCAACAGGTACAACATCCAATACAATTACTTTCCAAAAGTCAGGTGCAGGCGTCAACCCGGTCATTAAACCAACAGGTTCCAGCGCCAGCGGTAATGCCGGTATTGCTATCAACGGCGGCGATTATATTACTTTTGACGGTATCGACATAACCGAAAATACAGGAAGTGCACTTGAATATGGCTATTATATCAATAATGCCTCGGCTACAAACGGAGCGCAATATATCACGGTTAAAAATTGCAAGATTACATTAAACAGATCCAACACATCGTCACGCGGGATCTATCAATATGTAAGCACAACCCCCTCGGCTGCAACCGGTGCAAATTCCTACAATAAGTATCAGGGCGTTACGATTGAAAATTCCTATAGTGGAATTTATGTAACCGGCAATGCTTCAAATCCTGACCTGGGAATGGAAATAAGTAATTGTATTGTAGGTGCTGCTACTGCAAATGATATTGGTAATGGCTCATCCAGCTCAAACGGAATCAGAATGACATCTGCCAGTGGCGCTTCAGTATTCGCAAATGAAGTAAGAAATGTCACCTCAACAAGTACAAGTCATGTTTATGGTATTTATCTTGAAAGCATTCAAGGAATAAACAATGTGTATAATAACAAAGTGCATGATATAACTCTGTCAGGAACTTCCAGTTCTACTTTCGTATATGGAATCCGGCTGGATATAAATTCAACTTATACGGGTAATATTTATAACAATTTTGTTTCGGGATTACAACATGGGATATCAACAGCTTCCGCCACTAATGTTGTTATCAGGGCAATTGCTATTGGTGTGTCCGGCACAGGTACCGCAAATATATTTTATAATTCTGTCAGAATTGATGAAAATGAATTTCCAACATCAGCATGTATGTTTGCTAACAATGGAACGGTAAATATAAAAGATAACATATTTGCCAACTTCAGTACGGCAGGCGCCACATCTAAAAGATATTGCATTTATAAAGGCACTTCGGCTACTTTAAATAATGTTAATTATAATGACTATTACATTAATGAAGCCGGCACCAATAATTTTGTAGGGTATTTTGCAGCTGACCAGAATACTTTAGCCAACTGGCAAACTGCTTCAAGCAAAGATGCCAATTCATTAAATACTGATCCGGTTTTCGCGACGCTTACGGATCTGCACAGCAATAGTACAGGTATTAATAATTTAGGTGTCACAATTTCTGTGGCCAATGGAGATGCATTGGATATTACTACAGATATTGATGGACAAACACGTGATGCATCAACTCCGGATATGGGTGCTGATGAGTTTTCACCTATTACACTTGATATGTCTGCCCTAGCCCTGGTTGCACCACTAACAACCGGTTGCTACGGTGCTGCAGAAACGGTTACCGTCACTGTTAAAAACATGGGGGTTTCAACTATTGATTTTTCTGTCAATCCGACAACCGTGACGGTAAATATTACCGGTGCAGTTACTCAGACGCTCAATGCAACTGTTAATACCGGAACGCTGGCGGCAGGAGCAACTCAAAATGTAAGCATGTCTTCAACATTGAACATGACAACAGTAGGCACATACACTTTTAATGCATCTACTTCGGTAACCGGCGACGGTAATGCTGCAAATGATGCCATGGCTCCTGTTACAAGAACTGTGATCGCTCCCGTCAGCCTGCCACAAAATGTTGATTTTACAGGTTATGATGGAAGCAATCTGACCACATTATTCTCGGCTTGGTATGAAGCTACAGGCACAAGTGTTCCATCCGATTCAACCAGTGCCTGGGCATCAGGTGATATGGGGGTAAAAAGTGCAAAAATTAATCTTTATACTAATACTAGAAATGAATGGATTGTTGGTCCAAAATTTACTCCAGCTGCAAATACGATTTTATCATTTAAGGTAGCGATAACTGATTATAATTCCACGTCTGCCGATGCTGTAGGAATGCAAGGCACGGATGATAAAGTTGTTGTTAAAGTATCCACGGATTGCGGCGCTTCATTCTCTGATTTATATACTTTTAATGCAGCAAATACAGTCGCTATTACTAATACTTTGGTTTCTCAGCAAATCAATTTGGGCACTTATGCAGGCCAGCAGATCATCATTGCATTTTATGCAACCGATGGCCCCATAGATGACCCTTATACTTACGATTATGATTTTCATATAGATGATATTTTTATTGGGGATGCACCAGCTTGTTCTGCACCCACATTACAAACCGTATCAACTATAACTACTTCAGGAGCTACACTCGGATGGACCAGCCCCGATTCATTTTTTGACATTTTCATAGCTACAACAGCTACCCCGGTTCCTGATGGATCTACTACGCCAACAATAGACAACAATTCAGGTAACAGTATCATCTGGACCGGCGGATCATCAGCTACCACATATTACTGGTGGGTGCGTAGCGATTGTGAAGCAGGCGGTGGAACCGGCCAAAGCACCTGGACTGGCCCTATCAGCTTTACAACTTCTTGTGATCTTATCAGCACTTTCCCCTACACAGAGAATTTCAATGGAGTTACTACTCCTGCTTTACCTGTTTGTTACTCGGCAAACAATGCAAACAGCGATGGCGATTATTGGAAGACATATACTACATATGGCGTAGGTAGTACTATTTGTGCCGGAATGTATACCGACAACAATGCCGGCGATAACGATGATTATCTCATATTACCACAGTTTACCCTTAACGGTAACCAAAGATTGAAATTTTCAGTACGTTCAAGGAGTACCGGTGAACCCAATGATTATCAGGTTGTTCTTTCAACAACTACTAATGATCCGGCAAGTTTCACTACCGTTTTACAACCATTGGATACTGTTAACAGTGCCACTATGACTGAAATCAGCCCGATAAGTCTATCTGCCTATACCGGAAATGTTTGGATTGCTATTCATATTCCATCCGGTGGTATTGATGGTTATTACCTATACATTGACGATATCATTGTAGAAGACATTCCGGCATGCGAAAAACCCACATCACTTAATTCAACAAATATTACAAGTTCAGGGGCAACCCTTGGCTGGACCAGCCCTGATTCATTTTTTGATGTTTTCATTGAAACCTCAACCACACCTCCGGATGGATCTACCGTACCAACTATTAATAATGTTGCTGGAAATAGCACTACCTGGTCGGGCGGCACTCCCAATACCATTTATTACTATTGGGTACGTACCGATTGTGAAGCAGGCGGCGGAACAGAACAAAGCATCTGGGCCGGCCCGATGTCATTCTATACCGGATATTGCATTCCTACAGGTTCAACGAGTCATTATTTAACTAATTTTACTACTACTGGTGGTACAACAAATATTAATAATACGACCACAGCAAGTGCCTTAGGTTATGGTGATTATTCAGCTACAATTTCTTGTTCACAATACGCAGGAGGATCAATTAATTTTTCATTGACACCATTTGATGGGACGAATTATTTTTATATCTGGATTGATTGGAATAATGACCTGGACTTTTCAGATGCAGGAGAAACTATTGTAGCAACAACAAGTTACGCAGGTTCCTACTCCGGTTCTTACACAGTGCCGTCAGGAACACCGCTCGGTTCTTACCGAATGAGAGTTGCCAACAGCTATGTAGGGTCAATAACTTCATGCGGACCGGCATCTTCCGGCGAATATGAAGATTATACGTTCACTGTTTCGCCTCCTCCTCCATGCCTTGTGCCAACAATTCAAACCGTTGCAAATATCACCACCAGTGGCGCTACACTCGGTTGGACAAGTCCGGATTCATTTTTTGATATATTTATTGCAACCTCTGCCACTCCTGTACCTGATGGAGCTACAACCCCGACAATTAACAATAACTCTGGAAACAGCATCGTATGGTCGGGCGGATCATCAACCACAACATATTACTGGTGGGTACGCACCGATTGTGAAGCAGGCGGCGGAACAGGACTGAGCGATTGGACAGGCCCCAACAGCTTTACAACCAGTTGTTTATCTGAAAGCATTCCGACTGTTTCTCAGGGATTTGAATCCACATCCTTACCTGTTTGCTGGTCTACAGCTTTAATCTCAGGGACAAATAACTGGTCTCCTGATACAGATAATGATGCAGTACCAAACGCTCATACAGGTACCTATTTTATGGGGAAAACCTGGACAAATTCTGATGCCATTGTGATTTCGCAACCTATTGATATGACTTCTTCTGCTTCAGGTGGCAGAGTCAATGTCTGGATTTACAGAAATTCCGATAATGATCCTACAGACAGAATACGTTATTATGTTAATACAACCCAAAGTTTAACAGGAGCAACGCAAATTCTGGAGATTTTCCCAAATAATAGTATTGCCCCCACAGTTTCAACTGACGGCTGGTATAACTATACAGCCAACATTCCGGCTTCCTATAATTCAAATACTACAGTATATATAATTGCGCAGGGAACCACCTCTGCCAGTTATAATTCTTATGGTATAGGATTCGATGATTTTATTGTTGAAAGTATTCCTGCATGCCTTGAACCTACAGTTCAAACTACAACAAATATAACCAGCAATGGCGCTACACTCGGTTGGACAAGCCCTGATTCATTTTTTGATATTTTCCTTGAAACAACTACCACACCTCCGGATGGATCAACAATACCGACCCTGAATAACGTTTCAGGCAACAGTACCACATGGAATGGTGGCAGTCCAAATACTACATATTATTGGTGGGTGCGTACCGATTGTGAAGCAGGCGGGGGAACCGGCCAGAGCACCTGGACAGGACCGATGTCTTTCTATACAGGATATTGTCAACCTGCTCCAAGTTCAGTTGATAATGAAGGTATTACCAATGTTACTTTCAGTACTGTAAATAATACGACAACAACTGAACCGAATAACTATGGTGATTACTCAGCAATGATAGGTAATGTCACACAGGGCGCTACTGTTCCGGTTTATATCACATACGAAACCGGATATACCTATGATACCAAAATCTGGATCGACTGGAATGACAACCTGAGTTTCCTTGATGCTGGCGACGAAGTTTATTCAGGAACTTCTGCTGATGAGGATTCTACAGTACTTGAAGCTTCATTTACCGTTCCCGTTGGTGCTACTTTAGGCAACCACAGAATGAGAATCGGCGGACAAGACTATGGCCCTGTTGATCCTTGCTATACAGGAACCTATGGAACATTTGAAGATTATACGGTGAATGTAGCTGCCATGCCTCTTCCTGTTATCAGCGGAAAAACCCGTTATGCAGGTAAAGCTAACACTGGTATTGCTCCCAATCCTCCAACCTACAATTCTGTTGTTTATGATATAAATAAGGTTGTCGTTATCCTGAAAAACTATCCGGCCGGTACCGAAGTTGCCAGAGATACAAGTGACGCTCTAGGTAATTATCAATTCAGCGGAGTGCCAAACGGAGAATATATTTTATCCTATGATAAATATACCGTTGACACGATGACCAGTGCCAATGATGTCAATGCAATTGATGTTGCCCTGGTAAAATACTTCATTGGCGCTGATACAACAGTAGATCCTTCAAGAAATTTCTCGGCTAAATACAAAAAAGCAGCTAACGTTGACAATAATACGTATATAAACGCTGTTGATGTTGCCAGAATAAAAGCTAAAGTCGGTGCTCCGTATGTAACTGCCAAGAACTTCCCGAAAGGTAACTGGGTTGCTATTGACACACTGATTTCTGTTGCCGGTTCCGACCTGAACATCACGCTGAAAACAATCGGCTACGGCGACTTCAATGCATCAAGTACCAAGTACCGTGATTCATTGACCACCTGGGCTACAGGAAAAGCTTTAGCTGACAGAAACATCATCAGCACCTCCGAAGAATCCGTGATGACAAATAACAATGACTATTTTGAAGTGCCTTTACGCATCAGTGCTAAAATGAATGATTTCTCAGCGTTAGGCCTTGAACTGAATTATCCCGGAAATGATTTCAAACTGGTAAGCGCTACTATGCCGAAAACATCAGGCAAGAGCGAATCCGTGAAAATCAATCCAACACTTGACGAAATCATTGCTGATGACAACGATCTGTTGGTAACCGATGAAAACGGTGTGATCAGGGTTGTTTATGCTACAACAAATCATTTTGATGTAGACGCTAACGATGAAGTTATACGCTTAGGATTCCGTCCGGTTAAGAACCTCAGCCAGGGAGAAGTTGAATTTAGTATGAATGGCACAGGAGTTATCGGTGATCAGTATGGCAACGAAAATGAAGATGCCTACCTGACCATGCCAAAGATTTTTGTGCAGGGTAAGGATGTGGTTGCCGGCTTTGATTTCACCGGATATCCCAACCCGTTTACCGGCAATGCTACTCTGAATTACACAATTCCCGAAAATGGAACTGTAAAACTCAGCGTTTACAATGCCATTGGTGAACAAATATCCGAACTTGTTAATGAAATGCAGATGAGCGGTCAGCATGCAGTTATTTTCTCACCGAAAGACCTGCCTGCCGGCATGTACACCTTCAGACTGGAATTTAACGGTTCAGATGAATCAAAATGCTTTGTCATTAAGATGGTTCACTGATAATTATTTCTCACATTTAGAAAAAGAGGTTGACAAATATTGTTAACCTCTTTTTTTTATTCAAACTTTTTTTTATCTTTGTAATAATACTATTTATAACAAAATAATATTATAAAATATTTTTTGCTTAAATTTTAATTCATTTTATACCCATGATAAGTTTGAATTTATTGAAAGTTTTGATCCTTAATAAATCTTAAAAACAAAAATTATGAAAAAGTTTTTCTTCTTTATTATGTTTATGTCATTTGCGAATTGTTTTATAGCTCTTGGGCAAATAGGCGGAACTAAAAACATTCCGGGTGATTATTCCAGTCTTGCAGATGCAATTTCCGATTTAAACACTCAGGGAGTTGCTGCCGGTGGCGTTACTATCAACCTTGTTGCAGGGAATCCACAAACAGCACCAGCCGGGGGTTACATCATCGGAGGCGCAGGTTCCCTTGTCCTCACAACTACCGGCGCTTCAAACCAGGTTATCATTCAGGGTAACGGAAATACCATTACAGCCCCCACACCGCAAACATCAGGGAAACTAAATGACGCCATTTTTAAATTGATAGGTGCGGATTACATTACCATTACCGGTTTTACAATGCTTGAAAATCCCGCCAATACTACCACAACTGCGGGAAGCAATAATATGACGGAATGGGGTGTGGCGCTTTTGTATGTTACAACTACTGATGGCGCTCAAAATAATACGATAAGTAATTGCACCATTGATCTTGACAGAACATACCAGAACACCTTTGGCATTTACAGCAACTCAACACATACTGCAACTGCAGTATCAACCTCTGCAACAGCTACCAGCCCGGCAGGTGCAAACAGCGGATTAATCATTACAGGGAATACAATTACTGATGTCAATGTTGGTATTGTTTCAGTCGGGCCAACAGGCGCAGCAAATCATTGTGAAGGCTGCACCATCGGCGGGTCGCCGGCCAATGCCAACACCATTACAAATTATGGGACAACTGGAACATTTTCATCTTATGCAAATGTTTCAGGAACCGTCAATGGTATCCTCGTCCGCAATACAAAGAATTTCATTATAACTTATAACAATATTACCAGTTCAAATGGCGGAGTCACAGCAGGTACACTGAATGGGATTCAAATACCGGCATTCAGCAATACTCCAACCGGAACTTTCATCAATTCAATTGAACATAATCAGATATCTGTAAGAAGCGGAAATGCCGGTGGAGCCATTAACGGCATTAATTGCCCGAGTGGTTCAGCAAGTTTAACCTCAACAATTAATATCAACTATAATGATTTTCAGAATTGCGGGCATACCGTTTCCGGCTCAGGTAATATTTATTTTATCAGTAATGCAAGCGCCCATAAGTATCAGAATATAACCTACAACACATTGACCAACGTCACAGTTAATACGACCGGGGATGTAAGATTGGTATCCAATTCCAATACTCTGCCTTCTGGTGGTATTAAAAATGTTAACAACAATTCAATTATTAATGGATTCAGTAAAACCGGTGACGGTGGTACCGTTTATTTAATTTATGACAGTGGCAGCGATTCCATTGGTGCAAATAACAACATGAACAACAATAACTTTTCAAATATAACCCTTGCTTTAGGCGTAACTATGCGAGGAATTTATAATTATAATGCCAGTCCTGCTTTAAAAACAATATCCGGAAATATTCTTGAAAATTGGATATGCGGCACAGGATGGACTAATGCAATTATGAGTGATAAGGACAATGGCACAACTACAATTTCATTGAATCAGATCAGAAATATCAGCGCAGGCGATGCCATTGAAGCAATATATTTAGGAAGTACAGGCCCGGGTACTACGGATATAATACAAAATGAAGTTAGCGGTATTTCCGGCCCGGTTATCAATTATCCTATTACAGGAATATACGTTTTCGGCGGCAACCGCAATATCATCCGAAATAAAATATATAATCTCGAATGCGGGGTTACACCAGGTATTACGGCAGGCTATGTTTACGGAATTTGGCTTTTCGGGGGTTCATCAAACGTAATTAATAATTACATAGGAAATCTGACAGCCTCTTCATCTGAAGCAGAAGATGCTATCAGGGGAATAAGCATTACATCAACCAGTGCAAATACAGTTCAAAATATAATTTATAATACAATATACCTGAACGCCTCATCTACTGGTAATAGCTTTGGCACAACAGGTATTTATCATGTTTCTAATTCTACATCAACTAGTTCTGCTTTGAATATGCAAAACAACATTATTGTAAACACCTCTATTCCCGGCACCTCTGGATTAACACTAGCATTTCGCCGTTCATCTTCAGACATGACAAATTATGCTGCAACATCCAATAACAACCTGTTTTATGCCGGTACCCCCGGAACATCAAATCTGATCTTTTATGATGGTACTTATTCCTCGCAGCAATTATCCGATTTTAAAACCTTAGTTGCTCCCCGTGAATCTGCATCTATCAGTGAAAATCCCCACTGGCTCAGCACCACGGGGCAGGATGCCACATATTTGCATATTAATGCTGCTTATGCTACGGGTATAGAAAGCGGTGGTATTTCAAATGCATATACAACAGACTATGACGGGGATTACCGTTTCAGCAATCCTTCATACACAGGAACAGGTACTGCCCCGGATATTGGCGCCGATGAATTTGAAAGTACTCAATCATATACTTGTAATACACCCAATCCCGGAAACACTCTGGCGACGTCACAGGTATTATGCATGGGACAATCTGTTACTCTTTCACTGCAAAATTCAACACACGGCACCGGTGTATTATATCAATGGCAACAATCGGCTAATGGCACAGTATTTACCAATATTACCGATGCAAACGATTCGGTACTTACTGTCAGCCCCGATACATCCACATACTACCAATGCATTGTCACCTGCCTTAACGGACCAGTATCCGGCACATCGAATCCTGTTCATGTCATGGTTAATCTATTACCTACTGCTAATGTTACTGTTGATAACGACACAGTGTGTCCGCGTACCCAGATCATTATCTCCATAGCCCTTACAGGAACGGGACCATGGTTGCTGCACGGTTTAACCATGAGTGAAATCGGCGGTTCAACTTATGTATTACCCGATACACTTGTAAACACAAGCCCGCATTTAATTTATGTCGATCCGAATTTAAGCGCCTATTATTATATTGATAGCTTTACAGATAATTCGACAGGCTGTACCAGCGACACTGCCAACTGGATAAAAGTTGTTGTTAAGCAGGGGCCCATCGTATCCCTTGGTCATGATACTGCTATATGCGCGAATCAGTCAATTTTGCTGGATGCAGGTAATGCCGGAGCAACCTATTTATGGACACCCGGAGGCATTGTAACCCAAACAATGATGGCAGATTCAACAGGCCACGGTCTTGGAACTGTCCAGTACACCGTTCAGGTAACTGCCAATAATTGCTCTGCAACAGATACCATTAATGTTACATTTAACCCCTGCCCTTCAACCGGCCATATCATTAGCGGCAAAACCCGATATGCAGCAAAAGCCAACACAGGCAATCCTGCTCCCAACCCTCCGACTTACAATCCTGTTATTTACAATATTGATCAAGTAATTGTCATACTGAAGAATTATCCTTCCGGAACAGAATTAGCAAGGGATTCAAGTGACAATCTTGGAAATTATCAATTTACGAATGTCACCGATGGAAATTATATCATATCATATGATAAATATACAGTTGATACCATGCAGTGGGGAAATGATATAACTGTCGCGGATTTGTCAATTCTGAAATATTATATTGGAAGCGACACGCTTTTAGATCCTTCAAGAAAATTCTCATCAAAATATAAAAAAGCGATCAACGTTGATAACAATGCTTATATTAATGTTGCCGATGTTTCCAGAGTAAAAGCAAAAATAGGGTCACCCTATACGGCGAGCAAGAATTTCCCGAAAGGCAACTGGTTGGCCCTGGATACTGTTGTAACCATGGCAGGTTCTGACATGAACATCATTCTGAAAACGATTTGCTATGGGGATTACAATGCATCAAGCACCAAATACCGTGACTCCATTACCTCATGGAATGGGTTGAAATCAATCCCGAAAGATTTTATTATTGGTTCGGACGAAACTATGATGATTTCAAACCCTGCATACTTTGAAATTCCATTGAAAATCAGCACAAAAATAAATGATTTTTCAGCCCTTGGCCTTGAACTGAATTATCAGAATCATGATTTCAAACTGGTAAGCGCTGCCATGCCAAAAGCAGCAAATAAAGGTCAGTCACTAAAAATCAATCCCACTTTAGATGAAATCATAGCCGACGATAACGATCTGCTGGTTACGGATGAAAACGGCGTAATACGTGTAGTATATGCCACTACCAACCATTTTGACGTGGCTTCTGATGACCAGATACTCGTTCTGGGCTTCCGCTCGCTTAATGAGGTAAAACCGGGAGCGCTTGAATTCAATCTGTCAGGCACGGGAACCATAGCCAATAAATATGGTGAAGAAGATGATGATGCCTACCTGACCATGCCTAAAATATTTGTACAAGGTAATGAAGCCGAAGCCGGGTTTGATTTTACCGGATATCCGAATCCATTCAATGGCGAGGCTTCTTTGAGCTACACTATTCCTGAAAACGGAACTGTTACACTCAACGTTTACAATGCCCTTGGTGAAAGAATCTGCGAACCGGTCAATGAAATGCAGATGAGCGGTCAGCATACAGTTACTTTCTCTTCGAAAGATCTGCCGGCAGGAATGTACACCTTCAGACTGGAATTTAATGGTTCAAATGAATCAAAATGCTTTGTCATTAAAATGGTTCACTGATAGTTTAATACCGTTTTCCTATTAAAACAGGCTGCCTCAAAAGGGCGGCCTTTTTTTTAAAAAAATCTATCACTTGTAACAGAAATACATTTTTTATAAATCCACCAAGTTATCAGGCTATTATTACGTTCTTGTTTAATGACAAAACATAACTTAATATATTAATTTATTTGCAAAAATATTTTTTTTTGCAAGGGTCATCGCCTTATAGACAAAAAGTAATCAAGGTAAGTTACTATACAATTAAAACGGGAGTTATGATGATAAAAAAAATTTTGATTTTGACAATAGCCATTTTAATAGCAGAATATAGCCAGGGCCATAAAGCTGAAACTATTCCGACTGAAAACAGCAGCTTAGATACCAATGCGGCATTAAAACAGCTTCCTGTTATTTCAGGTTTAAGCTCAGCAAGCGGATGTGCCGGATCATTGCTTTTAATATATGGAACCGGCCTGACAGGCGCCACATCCGTGACCATTGGCGGTACTTCGGCAACCATAAACATTAACACTGATACTACCATTACCGTAACGATTGGTACAGGGACAACAGGCACCGTTACTGTAATAACCCCGGGAGGCTCAGCCACAAGTACTCAAACGTTCACCGTTTATCCAATACCTGTAGCAAATGTGCCGGCCAACATTTCGGCATGTAATTACGGTATGGTCGCTGCAACGAATTTCACCAGCACGCCTGCCGGCGGGTCTTTTATGTGGACAAATTCCAATACTAATATTGGATTAGCTTCCAGCGGTACAGGAAATATTTCATCATTTGTTGCTCACAACACCGGGAATTCGCCAATTTATGCCACTATAACAGTTTTCACTACCTTAAATGGTTGCTCTGGAACTCTCTCTACTTTTTCCATCACCGTATACCCAACACCAATAATGACCCCTATGCAAAATATAAGCGCTTGTGCCGGTGATTTGGTCCCATATAATCCTTGTGGTTCAATACCGGCAGGTTCAACATTTACATGGACAAATTCAAATAGTAATTTCGGCATAGGTGCCTATGGACCCGGATGCCCGGATGCATTTCTTGCGCAAAACCAGACAAGTTCTCCGATATCAGGAACGATAACAATAACTCCCGTCTATAATGGTTGTGTCGGTTCATCAGGTTCATATACCATTACTATTAATCCAAGGCCGGCTTTTGTAATCGCATCTGTTTCCAACAACCCTATATGTAATGGTACTGCAACAGGTTTATTTTCCTCGGCATTTTCCTATAAGTATGTGGAGGAATTTGAAACATGGCTACCATGGGGATTTACAAACCAGGATAACAGTTATCATGGAAATTATTGGAATACCTCAATGAACAGCCATACAGGTAACCGGAGCATGTATTACCATTACAATGCTACATATGCAGCAAATGCCTGGGCAATTACCCCTTACCAGCCATTAACCGCGGGAAAGACTTATACAATTTCTTTCTGGTATAAAGTGGGTTCGGCCGCCACGCCTGAAAAACTAAAAGTAACAGTAGGAAATCAACATTATGCACAGGCCCAGACAACCATACTCTGGAATAATAACGGCGGAACCTCCCTCACCGACACCACATGGACTCATGCCACAGCAACGTATACTCCTTCAATAACCGGATACTACTATTTTGGGTTTAACTGCTATTCAGATGCGAACATGAATAATTTGTATGTCGATGACATTACCATTACAGCACCAACAACTGTGACACCTACATACACATGGTCATCCATACCCTCCGGTTTTACTTCTTCAGATCAAAATCCAGGCTGGGTATTTCCCGATACCAACACACAGTATATGGTTATAGCACACAATCCATACGGTTGCCCTGATACGGCAAATGTATCCGTCAGTGTAATAAATTGCGGATCAAATGACATCAGCGGGAAAACCCGATACGCCGGCAAAGCCATTGCAGGAAACCCGGTTCCAGCCATGCCGGTATACAATTCCACAATTTATGATATCGACAATGTGATTGTGATTCTGAAAAACTTCCCTTCGGGAACAGAATTGGCAAGGGATACCAGTGATGCCGCAGGTAATTTCCTTTTTCCATCTGTTCCTGTAGGAACCTACATGTTATCTTATGACAAATACACGACGGATACTATGCAGACAGGTAACGACATCAATGTGATTGACGTTGCACTGGTAAAATATTTAGTTGGATCAGACACCACCGTTGACCCATCCAGGAATTTTTCAACACTGTATAAAAAGGCCGCCAATGTGGATAATAATGCATTTCTCAATGCTATTGATTTTGCCAGGATGAAAGCTAAAATCCTCTCTCCCTATAATCCGGCCAGAAACTTTCCGAAAGGGAACTGGGTTGCTATTGACACCATTATTTCCACAACAAATTCAGATTTGAATATCATTCTAAAAACCATATGCTACGGAGACTTCAATGCATCGAGCACAAAATATCTTGATTCGCTGACAAACTGGAATATGGCAAAAACCACATCAAGAAATATTATTTCAACTGCAGATGATTATGTAACTACCGTCAATCCTGAATATTTCGAAGTACCATTGAAGATCAGCCATGATATAAATGATTTCTCAGCCCTTGGCCTTGAACTGAATTATCAGGCAAATAATTACAAACTAATAAGCGCCACCATGCCAAAAGCAGCAAATAAATGTCAGTCACTAAGAATCAATCCTACTTTAGATGAAATCATAGCCGATGACAACGATCTGCTGGTAACGGACGAAAACGGCGTCATCAGGGTTGTTTATGCCACTACCAATCATTTTGACGTGGCTTCTGATGAGCAGATACTCGTTCTGGGCTTCCGTTCGCTTAATGAGATAAAACCGGGAGCGCTTGAATTCAACCTGTCAGGCACGGGAACCATAGCCAATAAATATGGTGAAGAAGATGATGATGCCTACCTGACCATGCCTAAAATATTTGTACAAGGTAATGAAGCCGAAGCCGGGTTTGATTTTACCGGATATCCGAATCCATTCAATGGCGAGGCTTCTTTGAGCTACACTATTCCTGAAAACGGAACTGTTACACTCAACGTTTACAATGCCCTTGGTGAAAGAATCTGCGAACCGGTCAATGAAATGCAGATGAGCGGTCAGCATACAGTTACTTTCTCTTCGAAAGATCTGCCGGCAGGAATGTACACCTTCAGACTGGAATTTAACGGTGCAGATGAATCGAAATGTTTTGTGATTAAAATGATTCACTAATTCCAAACTCCCCGTTCAGCAAAGGTTCCAACTTCATCGAATATATGAATACAGGCTGTGCCTGCAGAAAAAATAATAAAAGTTGCTTTTTTGTGGAAAACAGTTTCATAAAACTGGCATTAGGCAGTGAGGATATCCTAGCTTAGGCAGGAGCCTATGCTGAACAGGGAAGAAAAATGCACGCGTTGCTCCGAAGGAGCGCCTATGGCGCAAACGCGCGCATGCAAAATATTTACAATACTTTCAATGCTTCACTTTCTCCCAGGGGCCGATATCATATCTTTTGATCATCGCCCTGTAGATTTCAGCATCCTTGCTAAGCTTTTTGATATGCTTATGATAACTGACCATGGAAAGCACATGCGATAATCCCATATCAATAGCAGCTTTCTTTTGCCTGATCAATGAGATCATATATAAAAAGAATTTACGCTTGTAAGGTTCGTTAGTGAAAATGAATTCCCTGAGCAGCTTAAAAACCAGTTTTGCACGAAATGCCACGCTGGGATTGCCATCATTATATGACTTTGTAAAATACCCGTCGCCAAAAAGGATTTTCGCCTTGAAATATACTGATTCGTATGAGTACATCCTGGTAAGCGTTTCAAGATATTTGTCAAACAATTCAATTTGTGACATCTTAAAGTAATGAATGCATGGGAACAGCCCACCCATCATATCAGAATCAATATCATACATGCGGCCTTCGGCGGTAAGACGCTTCTGTAATTCGGTGCCATATGGGGCCCCCAGAATGTTGAAGTTTATATAGGAAAGTCCCGTCCGCTGCGTAAACTCATAGAGATGATCAAATTCCTCTGGGGTATCATTGTCAAAGCCAATTACAAAGGAGGCAGTAATGTGTATACCGTGAGAGTGGATTTTTTTGATAGCCTCCTCATAGATCAGTGCATCGCGGTTTTGTCGTTTGCGGGTTTCATAAAGGCTCTCCGCATTCAGTGACTCAAACCCGATGAGGATATTAAAACATCCCGCGTTGTTCATTTCCGTGAGCAAATCATCATCTTTGGCAATATCAATGCTTGACATGCAGCCCCACGATATTTTAAGGGGCAGCAGCGCCTTCATCAAATCATGAGCATAACGTTTGTTGGCAGTAAGGTTGTCATCAACAAATAACATCTTGCGCACCGGTAGTGACTTTATTTCCTGAACAACATTGTCAATATCGCGGTACCGCATCTTATTTCCGAATAAACTGGTGACCAGGCAAAACTCACATTTATAGGGGCATCCCCGCGAAACCTGGATCCCCACCTGGAAAACTTTTTTCATATCCACCAGATCCCAGCGTGGTGGCGGAATCTCTTTGAAATCGCAATAGCCGGGGATATTGTATATCTGCTGCAAACAGCCCTGTTCATAGTCCTTCAGGCATTGCTGCCAGGCGCCTTCGGCTTCACCGATCACGATGGCATCGGCATGTTTAACTGCTTCATCGGTCATATACGAAACATATGGACCTCCAATGATCACCTTTGCCCCGTGTGACCGGTACCAGTCGCCTATTTCGTAGGCCCTTTTGGCAGTGGTGGCCAGGGCTGATATGCCCACTATTTCGGGTATCTCAACTGGCAAAGGCTCAAGCTCCTCGTCAATGATGCGTACATCATATTCCGGCGGAGTTATTGCGGCAATCATGGGCATGGCAAGGGACACCATGAATTTCTTTTTACCCATCATTTTACACAACTCGGTTTGCCCGTAATAATTTACGAACTTCTGGGCGGGTAAGACCAGGAAAATCCTTTTATGGCTGTGCGAACGGCTGTCGGTCATATCAGCAATAATAGCGAAGTGCAAATCCTGCCTGCATAAACTTGCTCACTTCTGTGACAAAACTTAATATTAAATCGTTGTGGGATAACTTTTCTTCCCGCAAAATCTTATCGAGACAAATGAAGACCATAGGCGGGCCGACATAGCCCATATCGCTCATTTTGCTGTATAATGTTTCCTTTTTTATCCCCAACAGGGCGCATTCATCAATGATCAACTCAGCAATATGTTTTGAAGGGAAATTTACCTGGAAATATTTCAGTGATGACAAATCAATGCGGTACTTTTCAATCATACGTTTCAGGCCTTTGTAAAAAACGGAGCCGTCGTCATCATGAAAATGAGTACGCAGCTGTTCATTGAACATCTGTGCAAGATGATGCTCTGCATTTTCATACTCCTGTTTGGGATTCTGCCAGTATGCAGGGCGTTTGTTTAGCATGGCTGCCGGCTTTTTTCCTCCAATAGATTCGATATAGGCATTTTCAACGAACAATCCCTTATGGTCATTGGCTTTTTGCAAAACCACGGCCCCTGCCCCATCACATAAAAAATAACGCAGGAACAATTCTTCCTTTTTCAAAAGCGGTTGATTGTAGTACTCTGCGATGAGTTCGGATGAAGACACACTCGATGACAGCACCAGGGCATTGTCGTACCTTCCGGACTGTATGAATTCAAAAGCTATCAGAAAAGCTTTATATGCTGAAGTGCAGTTGGCATGAACAGAAATCTCGGCACATTCTACAATGCCCAAAGCTTCCTGTATGCGTACGCTGGCGGTCGGCATCTGGTGCTGGTGTGCACTGCCGTATGCAATAAACTGAATATCGGCCGGCTTCAGATGTGCCATCTCAATTGCTTTTTCGGCAGCTTTAACCGACATAGTGATATTATCTTCCGTAAACTTTCTCGTATCAGGATCAATAGCAAAATGATAATAATCAATGTCGAGCATCTCTTTCATTAGCGGACGGATGCGGTTAAACCATTTTGCCACCGCCGGCGGAGCATCCGTAATTTCTCCCAGGTAGCGGTCCACTTCCTCAAAAGGCACGGGCTTACCGGGTAAAAACCGTCCTGTTCCTGCTACTTTAACCCTTATTGCTGACATCACTTTATTGTTGGTGGATTTAATTCGTTAGATTACTTACTATCTCCAGACAGAAATTTATGAACATAATAATCTCTTAAATCCGGATTGTAATTTGTATAAATCCTTTTTGCAAAGTTAACCGCTTTTTTCAAAACATCATCTTTCTTCACGATCAGGTCAACAAGTCCGGATTGCTGAGCGCCTGACGCATCAAGCATTTCACCACCCAGCATCATGTCGATGGACGTCATTTTTTTTACATGAGCGGCAAGGTATACCGAGCCACCGCAGCCCGTCATGAGGTTGTATTCAGCTTCGGGGAATCCCATAACAATATTTTCAGCTGCAACACGAAAATGGCACGACATGGCCAATTCCATGGCCGAGCCGATACATACGCCTTTAATAGCGGCAATCACCGGCATTTTGGCGGTATAAAACCTTTTGAACGTCTCGCTGTTGGCAATATAAAAATCTTTCGCCTGATGCGGATTACCGGGATCAAAAGTTAAGAGGTCGTTTATATCGGCACCTGATGAAAAATGCCTTCCTGTTCCGCTGATTATGATTGCCTTTATATCTTCATTGCCCAGAATATCGTCAGAAATTTCATGTATCTCATAAAAAAAGTCCCTTGTCATACTATTGGCCGGCGGACTATTCAACTCCACAAAACCAATCTCATCCTCAAGATGCCAGTTGATGGTCTTATACATTATTTCAGCTCAGATTTTCTTCTTAGCCCTTCTGCCAGGGCCAGGTCGCAAAACATTCTTGTTTCTTCGTGCAAGGCCTCGTGCAGCGGCAGTTTGTATGCATTATGTATTGCCTGCATAATGGTAACAATAACCTTTTTAGGTTTAGACCCAATAAGTCTTTCAAGATATTTTACCGAGAAGTCCAAAACATTCTCATCCGCTATCTGATGAACGATATTATATTTCAGGGCTTCTTCAGCATTAAAAACATCACCCGACAGCAACATCGCTACAGCATTAAATTGCCCTGATTGTTTTACCAGGCGGGCTATGCCGCCCAGGCCGGGCATAAGGTTGGCATTAATTTCGGGGAATGCAAAAAGTGATTTCGGTGAAGCAAAGCGGATATGGCACGACATGGCAATTTCGAGCCCGCCGCCCCAGCAAACGCCGTTAATGGCAGCCACAACCGGAATTTTTAATTCCGAAATATATTCCAGAAGTAATGCTCCTGACGACATCTTATCCCTCAGTACATTTACGTCTTTAGCCATATTAAACAGGCTGTCCAGGTTGGCGCCGGCTGAAAAATGCCTGCCTTCACCTGAAATAACAAGCCCTTTGATATTTTCATCTTCGGCCAGAGCACGGATACTTTCCTTGCTGATAAAAACAGGTGACTCAAGAAAATTTTGCGGCGGGTTGTTTATTTTCACCACTGCAATACAGCCTGTTTTTTCGAAAGTTATGCTATTGCCGTCTTCTAACATTTTATTTTTTTGCTAATAACACTTCATATTCCGGGCTTATTCCGCATGGCACCCGGTCGCTGTTCAACGGGATCAGTTTTACAGTGGCATGTGAGAGTTTTTGGCTTGTTGCTTCATTGATCATCCGTTGCCGGAAAATAAGATAGGGTCCTGAAAACTCCACATCAGATTCTATTCTGATATCATCAAACAAGCGGGCTTCTTTTGAATAACGGATATTGATTTCCGTGACTACCAGGAGGATTTTCTGGTGCTGCAATTTTTCGAGCAGGCCAGTTTCACGCATAATTTCCCAGCGTGCCTGTTCATAATAGTTCAGGTACACCGCGTTGTTTACGTGATCGTACGAGTCGAGCTCATACCCCCGGACCGTCAGGCGATATACAAACATAGGCAGACTTAGGATTTCAGGGCTATTCCGAGCATCTCATCCACCCTGGCTTTATCAAGCTGCTCCCAGCACGGATCAATAAATTTGCTGCCGTCCCATTTAAAGCTTACCTGAAAAAAGTTTTCATTTAAAAAAGTAAGCTTTGATTTGGCATCGGGTGTATGAACGATAAATACCATGCTGTCATGATTTATTGCAAAATCCCTGCATATCTGGGTTGCCAGCGGAGCACAGAAATTGGTCACAGAAGTGCCGGGGTTTTCAGCATAGAGTTCGGTGGCTATTACAATGGATTTTTCGTCCTTTTTCACTATTTTAAGGCCACAGCGTGAAGGAACATCCCACTGCCCCCTGAAATCATACAGCTCGCTAAAATAATCAGAATTAATATCTTTATTAAATTGCTTGATCATAGTAAAATAAAATTTATCATTTATCTTTTTACCTTACGACCGAAACTGCTGCCGGCCATCTCCTCGCGTATAGGTTTATAGGTTCCGTTGGCAATTTCTTTCATTATTACCGTCCTGAAAAGCTTGAACATTTTCTCGGATTGGGTTTCATCTTTATAGAAGGTGTCCCATGCATAATGGTAAAGTTCCTGCAAACGCTCCGGCGTCATATGTTTAGGTTGGATTACCACCTTGCCCGCGTTGAAATTATTCCAGTCCTTGTCGATGATGCGGTTCTGCCGCAACAGGTCGTCGTAGGCTTTGGTATGCGGGAATGGTGTCAGCACTGTAAACTCGGCCAGATCGAGATTAACCTCGAGGAGAAAATCGATCAGGCGTTTAATATCATCTTCGGTATGGTCATCCGTTCCGAGCAGTATGGTTCCTTCAACAGCAATACCGTGATCGTGATAACGTTTGATCCTGTCGCGGATATAATCAGATGTGTCAAAAACGGCCTGGTAAACAAACCATGCTCCTGCCTGGGCAGCTAGGTCAAGTACCTCTTCATCATCTTCAATAGGATGAGAACACCAGTTTTTCTTAAAGGGTATCATCTCACGGAATAAATCCATTTCCCATTGCTTATCCTGTGCCAATGAGTTATCCACGATAAAAAGCCGGTTATTGTCAATGGTGGCCAGTTCTTCAACCACGCGGTCGAGCGGGCGCGGACGGAAACATTTGCCGCCAAGATAGGCTACCGCGCAGGGATAGCAATTATATTTACAACCACGCGATGCATGGAATAAATCAACCATGCGGACGCCCTTGTGATAATACTTTTCCGTGTTAAGAATGTCGCGCCGTGCAGGTCCTACCAGGTTAATATCCGGATGAACGGCAAGGAAATTATAAACTTTCTGGAGTTTATTGTTCCTGAAGTCTTCAAACACCTGCTCCATGCGTCCTTCGGCTTCGCCTAAAAATATAGAATCGGCATGCTCCAGTGTTTCTTCGGCATGAAGCATGGTGGAGATACCTCCAAAAATAACTTTTTTTCCACGGCGGCGATATTCCGTGGCAATTTGCCAGCCTCGTTTCACCTGTCCGGTCAGCATCATCGAGATGCCAATAAAATCGGCATCATCGTCGAATGTCAGTTCATCGACATTTTCATCCACAAAATCCACATCAACATAAGCGGGCAAAGCTGCAGCCATCACCACCGGCCCGTGCGGCGGAAGGTTAAATGTGGTCTGTCCTTCGAGTTTTTCCCATTTGGGATAAATGAGTTTAAATTTCATAATTCGGTGTATTCGTATTAATTCATTTTAGCATTACATGAATTTATCCTTTCCTTGATCAGCTCCCTGTCAGAATAATAAGGAATTTGCCTGTTTAATGCCATTTTATAATATGTAAGCGCTTTTTCATACATCCCCGTATTATAATAATACTCTCCAGCAAGATAACAGGCCTGATAAAACTCCGGATTTAACTGAATCATTCTCTTTATATCCTGTTCACCTATTAAAGCAGACTTTGACCTGATATCATTAATAAATGAATCTCTTATTTTTATATAACCCGATACCTTGCTGAAATATTCAGACAGTAATGCTGAATCGGGCCACAAAGATAAGTCAAATTCATATAATTCATGATGCGGCTTCAAATATTCTTTATTGTTAAATATGTTGTTCAGGTCGTAGCAGACATATGTACCGAGCTGGTAAGGTTTTGTAGATACCCAAACCAGCAGTTTGCCGGGTTTAAATATTACAGAATGGTGTGCGACATACTGATTAACGGCCATTTCATTTGTATAACCAATATTTAAATCATCCATCCCTTTTGGATCGCGCAATACAGTAGCAATGCCCGCTTCATCCAACGGGCAATTTTTTTTTATGAGTTGTTTGGTCCGGTTCAGGCGGTACAGCGAGGGTGTTTCTTTTTTCTGCCGATCATTAAACTTATCTGAACTGAATGCATCGCTTTGAAAATGATTGGTGCAAATAATAACGCTTGAATCGCCGCTGTACAACACGGTTTTTTCCGGGCTTTTTTCAATGATATAGGCTCTTCCATCATGGGCAGATCCAATCAAAAAGGACTCGGAAACAAATACCTTATATTGCCTGGCAATCTGGTAAGCCTCCTGAATATTTTTGGCGTATTGCAAAATATGTTTAGCCATCAGCGAAACAGGGCATGCCACATGCCTTGGCATATAAGACTTAGCCGCATTGAGCGTGACGGTAAGCCCCTGAACATTCATTCCTGAAACAACCCCTGTCATGCCGCCCCAGGTGATCATCATATAATTGTACCCGGAATCGGGTTTGACAAATGATATGATTTTGTCTTCGGCAAATTCGTCGTTGATATGAAAATCGAAATTCCTGCCGATAAGCAATGACGAATCTTTTGAGTTATTGCCCCATACCGCAAAAGAGGTGCATCCTACGAGATGATAGTTCTGCATCATGTGCCCGATATCATGGGCAGCATGATAATTCAGCATACGCTGATAATTACTTCCGATAAAATCATATTCTTTATCAGCATATTGAGAAACACCGTAAATTTCCCTCAGGTATTCGGGCTTTACAAATGAGTCAATATTCCGATTGAACAGTTTGACCAGAAATATTAAAAAACGCTGATAGCTTTTTGAAGGAATGCATTTTTTCAGCTGGCCGACAAAGATCTTTTCCTGTCGCTGTAGTAATTCGTGTGTAAGCTTCCCTTCAATAAGGCCCCGGTAATAAGGATCGCCCTGGGTATACAATTCAAACAGACCGGTATTGCTTTTGTGCAACCATGAGCTGTCGCAGAGCACAAGGGAATCGCCTATATAAACTGTTTTGAAAAGGCTGGTATCGATATAGTTTACAACCGGCGGTTGTATCGTTATCATCCGCTTTAGCCCGATAATTAATGTTGTTGCAATTATTGCCACTGCAACAAATACCATTAACAGTACTTTCTTCATGTTCAGCTGCTGCTTTTAATCTTTTCTGTCAGGTATTCAATGCCAAGCAACTCCGAACATGTAGTAACCGCACCAATAGTAACACCGAGTACGCCATGCAGAATAATATTCTGGCCGGTCAGGAACAAGTTGGGAATTTTTGTTCTCGGGGATATCAGTGTTTTTAACGGGTCGTTACAATCCTTCAAAATACCATAAAGCGAACCGTCCTTAGTGCCTGTGTAATCACGATAGGTTAATGGCGATGAAGAATAGACTTTTTTAATAGTCTGGCGGAATCCGGGAAAACGATGCTCAACAGCATCCAGCACCTGTTCGGTTTTCTGTTGTTTATATTCCAGGTAATCCTGCCCGCGTTTCCCCACGGCAGTATTCTCCCATTCACGGACATCGGCAATATTCATGTATGCCATTATTGTTGCATTACAAGCATATTTTTCATGATGTGATGATGCCGGTGTTATCAGCAGAAAATTTTCCGGCCAATTACTGTCTGCTTTTTTTTCTGACATCCAGACATCATCACCTTTAAAATAATATAAATTATGGTTTAAATATTCAAAAGATTCCGGTTTAAACACCACATAAAGCGTAAAATTGGATGTTGTATTTTCCAGGTTATTGATCCGCTGTCTGTAAACATTTCGCAGGTATTGTTCATCAATCATACTGATGGTTATGGCAGGATGTATACTTGAAATGAAGTAGCGGGCCTCAATGATCTCGCCGTTCGCTAATTTTACTGCAGTAAGGTTTTTATTATTAAAAATAAACTTTTCAGCTTTTGCTGATGTCTGGATAGTCCCGCCATTGTCAATGATCTGGCCGGCAAGCACATCGGCAATTTGGGAACTGCCGTCTACTACCCGCCACGAACTTTCGATAAAAGAATTATTTACCAGCGCATGAACATAAAGGGGTGTTTTCCCGGGAATACCGGCGTAAAGAGAATTAGTACCGGCCAGTACTTTCTGCAATTTCTGATTTTTGGTTATTTCTTTCAGGTATACATCAATATTATCCCTGAAAAACTCAAGTTCATTAAGATGCAGGCTTTTATTGCTCAGATTATACAAAGGAAAATGATCACATATCTGTTTCATTTTCGAGATATAATTTATCAGGGCATCTTTTTCATGAGGGAAATACTCCATCATTTTCCGGATAAAGTTTTCATGCCCCATGGCATAACCATATTCTACAGGGTCATTGGCAAAATTGACAATATCAAAGGCTTCGGAATCCATCCTTTTCAACTTGATCTTATTCATAAGTCCGAAATACCTGAAATACTGATTAAGCACCTGCCCATCATCGAGACTGCCTATATAATGAATGCCGGTATCAAAAACACAATTGTCGCGCGTAAAATTTTGCAGGCACCCTCCTATCTGGTTATGCTGCTCAAGCACACAAACACTATATCCTTCCCTGCTTAATATCAATGCACTCTCAAGTCCTCCGAGTCCGCTACCAATGATTATTATATCGAAAACCTTCATATTTTTAACATATCACTATTTTATACAGTTTATACAGTTATTAAAAAGGTTTCTAAAAAAACACTTTAAAATAAAATTGCAAAAATAATTTATAAGCTTCATAAAATTTGATAAAAATTTTATATTTGCATATTCTTCAATAAAAAAAAACCTATTCTTAGAAATAGTTCATTCAAAATAAGTTGTTAAATAATAAGTAAGCATGAAAAAAATAAAAAAAGGAACATTATTGATTATTTTGCTATACTCTTTTAGCACAAATGCACAAAGTCTTACAGATGTTGCCAGATGTAAGACTATAACATGGTTAGGTGTTAATTTTTCTCTTGCGACATTTATTGGCTTTAGCAACAATGAATTATTTGAAAAAATTCCCGATGAATGGACATTTACATTTTGTAACAACAATCATATTAATTTCTCATCACCCAACCCATTGCAACAAAAAGATTTCTTAACATATTCCAATGACAACCCGAATTTCATAAAACGCGCCTTCAGAAAAAAACAATTGATAATTTCCACATCAGAAACTGCAATGCGAAACTCTTTGATAAATTGTAAGCAACAAATTTCAAGTGTGGTTTATTTCCTTGATATCGATAAAATAAAAAAAGTTGTAAGTGAATATAATTTAGATAAAAATGGATTTGGTGTTCTATTCATTGTTGAAAGTATTGAAAAAGTAAGTAACGGAATTTTTATTTGGGTAGTTTATATTAATACAAATAACAAGGAAATAATTAGTACAAAAAGATATAATGGTGATTTTAAAAATTTCTTATTTTTAAAAAAAAGTATTAGGTCAATAATAAAATTAAGTGGATTAGATTTAAGGCATTATAAAAATTAAAATTATGAAAAAACCTTTTTTAGCAATATTTATATTGCTTATAATTCTTTTAGGATTATACGCTTTTAAAACAGAACCCGAAGCTAAAAACTATCAATACTTAATCGCAAATGTCGATGATGATGAGCTAGAAGATGTATATGTAAGTATTGATGGAAAGGAATTTAAACACTTAGATTTTGAAAAACAATCAAAAGGTGAATCTGATTTAAACCCAATTATTAATCTTATCCACCAATATGAAAATGAAGGATGGGAATTAGTCGAAATTTTAGATGAAAATGGCTCCTTTTATATGAAAAAGGAAATAAACTAAGGATTCTTTTGCAAAATAAATAACAAATTGGAAGTTGTTTTATTCCTTTCAATTATGTTGATTTCAAAATTTAAATCCTTAGCAATTTCTTCTATCATTTTTGCCGAAAAAAAACTTAATTTATTTTGACACTTTTTATTATAACCAAAAGTAGTTGAAAAGAATTCAGTTAATTTGGTTATGTTGTGTCTCTTTTTAAAATCCTTATTTGCATCTGCTATTAATATTTTACCTCCTGCATTCAAGTTATAAAAACATTTTTTTATAATATTTATCTGTTGTTCTGGAGTTAAGTAATGTAAAACATCACTTAAAACAAATATATCAGCTTTTTGAAATTTAAAATCTATAATATTTTCACTAATAAATGTCAAGTTGTCTGGTTTAGAAATACAATGATTAGCGACCTGAATTTTTTCACTATCATGGTCAAGTGCTACAATTTTCCTTTTATTTGAAATTAAAGATAATATTAATGACAAATACCCATAACCACAACCCAAATCAAATATCACAGCATCAAATGGAATTAAATTGTTATATAATTCATAGTTTTTTTCAAAACGCAATTTTATCCGTGTATACCATTCTAATATTGGGCCTTTATAAATAAAGTTCTTTACGATAATATCATTATAAAGTAGCGGATTTTTATAGTTGTCAAGCAGCCGGTCAAACTCCTGTCTGTATAGACGGGTAATGTTTTTAGCATGATCACTGTAATTTATACCATGTGAATAATTTTCAAATGATATTCTCTCAAGGAATTTCACACTTATCAGGCTCTTCTTACCCAAAAGCTCTCCCTTGGCAACATAATTACCCGTCCCATGAATGACAACAGGCAATATATCCAGCTTCATTTTTTCGGCAAGGTAGAATGCGCCTTTATGGAAACGATGAATTTGCTGGTCCGGTGATCGCGAGCCTTCCGGAAAAATAATAATAGAATAACCATCACTGATATAGTCCGTCAACTTATCCTTGATTTCATCATAACCCAGTGATGAAGGCAAATACCCTGACATACGAATAAGAACACCCCCGATTTTCGAGTAGTACAGCTTGTTATTCGTAATCATGATAACTTTTGGATAAAACATCAAAAGAAGCGGAATATCAATGCTGGACTGATGATTCGCAATTATGACACATGGCTTTTTAAAAGTTTCGGAAGATAAGTTATAAACCTTCTTTTTTGTAAAAAACATCACATACATGGTGCTGCGGCAAACCAGCATCATTATATAGTGCAATATTAATCTCCTTTTCTTTTTTCTGACGGGTAAAATATTGAGGAAGGTTAGACCAAAAACCACCGTAAAAACACAACCTGCTACAAAATAAGAATAACATAAGGTTGCATAAATAAAACCAAACAGGGTAACAGGAAATTTCCTGGGAGTGTTTTTACGTTGCACCAGCAATTTGAACAAGGCAGGCACCAGTGTATACGAGATAAAAACAACAGAAATCATCCCGATTATCGTCAGCGTGGCCATAGAGCGCAACGCCGGATGCTTTGCAAAGATAAGTACTCCAATACCAACAAATGTGGTAAACGCTGATAAAAACACCGCGGTTTTATACGAATTCAGCAACCTGATTCCTTTCTTGTATTCCTGCAATAAGCCATCCATGATAAAAATGCTGTAATCATCGCCCAGGCCAAAGATGAAGGCTGAAAGAATAATACTGAAGATATTGAACTTAACATTAAATAGACTCATGAGGCCAAGTATCCAAACCCAGCTAATCAGCATCGGAATAAACGCAATAATCGCTAACTCAATACGACCATACGAAAACAACAAAAAGAAAAAAACCAGTAATGAGGATATCAAAAGAACGGTATTAAAATCACTGTTGATCGTTTCAATAAAATGTGATAACAAACTGCCGGACTGAAGTACGCTGGTATGTTCGTTTTCGGGAAAAGCCTTTATCACTTTATCGAGATTGGCCGGATTAATTTTTAATACGGTAAGCACAATATTGCTGTTATTGTCGTTACTGATAAACTGCCCAGCATAGCGGGTTTTAAGGTAATCAAAGTCGGCACTACTTATCGAGTTGTATTTTTTATCGATAGCCAATAAAAGCCCCGTGTATGAATTCTCTGTGAATTTATATTTCCTGCTGCTAAAGGCCAGAAACCGGCGGAGTTCTTCCTTTCGTTCCCTGGTCCAGAATAATTTCCATGCAATAATTTTTTTGCGTTGCAGTGAATCTGAAAGTAATACAGAGGAAACACCTGACGCATGATTAACTATATGCATACGTTTCAACGCTGTGACTTTTGTATTTAATCTCTCATTGTTTTTTAGTGATTCATCCAATGTCCGGCCTTTGCTTACCAGATAAACTTCGCTTAATGAGCTATCCGAAATTGCTTTTAGGGTCATTTCAGCTTTCCTGAGTTTAGGCGACAAGTATCCTAACTTGTTCATATCGGCATCAAAACTCACATGGCGGGCCATTACAAATAACAAAACCGTCATCACCAATATACCAAGAATAACATAACGGTTCTGTTCAAAACGATAGGATGAAATTCTGTCAATAATATTTTGCCGCTTATTCTCTTCTGATTTTAGTTTTTTTTTCCTCATTAAAAATGGAAGAAAAATTAAAGAAAACAGAACCGAACCCACGAGGCATAGTGCTGAAAACAACCCAAAATCACGCAGTACCTCAGACTGGACCAAAAGTAATCCCAGGAATGCTCCAATTGTGGTAGTACTTCCTATTATCAATGGTGTTGCCAAGTCATTTATAACTTCCCTTACCGTATCAACATGAAGATAATGCGCGTAAAAATGTATCGAATAATTCAATGCAATACCCAGCAGCAGCGACCCTGCGCCTATTGCGATCAGTGAGATATCAGGTTTTATTAAACAGATCATGGCAAGCGAAAATAAGCCGCCAAAAGCAACAGTAAACAGCATGACCAAAATAGAAGTATTATCCTTGAAGAAACATGCCAAAAACACTAATAAGAGTACGACAGCAATTCCCATTGTTACCAAAAAATCAATCTTTATTTGCGTGGAATTGCAAACCGAGGCCACCGAAGCACCACAATATTTAATATCTATCAAATTGCCACCATATTTTTTATTATAATTTTCAACAATTTTATCCAATACTTTGATCATTTCGGCGTTTTTATAACTTTCGCTGGCAGGATTTGCTGCCGTGATAAACATCAGGAGGTTAAGGCCATCCTTAGAAAAAATACAGTTGTTGATGATACAGTAGCTATTTCCGATTCCTGACAGATTGAATTTTTCGAGAGCAAACTTACTGATGCCAATAGGATCACGGATGATGAACTTTTTCATAAACATCCCGGCGGGCGAAACCAGCATTTTGTAGTTTCGGTTCATTGCAGAATCAATAAATGATGAATCGATCATTTTATCAATGCGCCGGTAATCATCATCATCAAGAAACAACGGGAGATTATTCCAAATAAGATCATATGTACCCGAAAGCTGCTCCTCGTTTATTTTATATGTTACTTCCCTGACCAGCTCAGGACATAATTTACCTTTTACATCTGTTGAGAATGATTCAGCACAGGAAATTAGCTGGCCGGGTTTTATTTTTGCCGTATCTAAGCTACTGAATACCACTACAACTTTATTATTTGATTGAATCATTCTAAAGACATCCGTAATACTTTCTGCATCCTTTGTTTGAGGCAAAAAGTCGAGGACATCCTCACTGAATTTCACACTTTTAGCTATGACCAAAAAGAAAGCAACCAATAAAAATAATATTGTAAAAAGCAGAAACCTGCGTTTGCTGAAAAAATCAAAAAAAATCAAAAAAACAAATCTCATACTTATTATAAAATATTTGCGAGTTTTACTATTAATATTGGTCTGCTTATCATCTTTAAAAACAGAAGCCCTACTCGGTCATTTTCGGAATATTCTTAGTAAAATATATGTTAAAATTCCACCAACGATTGACAGGATAAATCCCAAAAAAAAACTACCAATCAAGTATTGTACTATGTTAACTTCAATTGTTTGAAGAGTTATTCTGTTTGAATAAGCCAGCAATACAGAATTTTGTTTATATAAAACTCCACCTAACACATAACTCAAATAAATAATCAATGGTATTAAAGGTGCCACACTGATAGTAGTTGAAATTGCTACAATAAACTTATTGAGTTTAAAAAGCAAAGCAAAGGCAAGAGCAATCCATATCTGCCACCCCCAAAAAGGAGCCACACTGAAAAAAAAACCAACCATTACTGACGCTATAATCGTTGAATTCTTTTCTGTACTGTGTAGGATTTTATTCTGAAAGATTTCTGTTATGTTTTTTTTGTTAATTGAACGAATAAAACCAAAAGGTTTAATAAAAAGAAATGCTATAATAACCAATATGGTATTTAAAAGAAAAATTCTTGCAAAATCAGCAAATGGCCTGAAATGAGAGATGCGCTCCTTTTCAGGCGGATAATAAACATGAATGGGAACCGGCAAAATCTTTATCCGGCGCCATGCCGCGCGTACCAGCACTTCAACCTCAAATTCGTATTTGCGACCGAAAAAATGCATGTTGTTCAACAAATATAAAGGATACAAGCGATATCCCGATTGAGTGTCGGGTAGTTTGAGGCCCGTTTCGATCAAAAACCAGAAATTGGAGAATTTGTTGCCAAACGAGCTTTTTCCCGGAACATTCTCCTGCTCCATGTTTCTTGAGCCAATCATGATGGTATCTGGGTTTTGTTTAATCTTTAACAAGAACAACGGCAGATCTGAAGGGAAGTGCTGCCCGTCAGAATCTAATGTAATTCCGTAATCATATCCCTGTTCACAGGCATATTTTATAGCGTTGCGTAAAGCATATCCTTTTCCATGATTTTTTGAAAAATGAAGTACCAGAATATCCGGGAAACTGCCGATAATTTCTTTCGTCCCGTCTGTTGATCCGTCATTTACAATAATTATATTTCCGGTATATTCATAAACTCCGGAGATCACACTTCTCAAAGTACGTTCATTATTATAAGTAGGTATGATCACACAACACCTGAGCTCATCGAACATTATGCTTATGTCAGTATTCACAGCTATTAAGTATGTCTTGAAAGTTTCTTAGCACAAAAATCCCTTTTTTTCATGATCTGCTTTTGTTCCTGAGCCGTAGCTATTTCTTTGTGAAGTGCCTGCTCATACATAGCAAGAGCCTCGTTGAATTTTTTTCGTTTGCAAAAATAATCACCTGCAACCCAATATGCAACATAATAATCAGGGTTTGACGCTATCATTTCATTTATCCTCGAATGCGAAATATCCTGAGTAATCCGTGCAGCAGATACTTCACTTTTTATTGCCTTGAATTTTTCGAAGTTGCAATAACCGTCATATTTAAGAAACTTATCAGCCTCAATCGTTTCATTTTCATTTACAATTCCGGAAGCGCTCATGAAATTACCGGAGTTATTAAATACCTTATCCAGCTCATAACAAATGAATTCGCCAAGACCATAAGATCCGGCAGAAACCCACAATTTAAGATCAGCAGGGCAAAATATCACAGAGTGGTGAGCCAACAACTGGTTAATGGCCTTTTCGTTACCATAACCAATAGATATTCCCCCCAATCCTTTTCTGTCGCGCAACACATCCACAGCTGATTTTACACTCAGCACCGGAATTTCATCAAGGAGTTCTTCAACTCTTTTATAACGGTACATAGATGCACTTTTTTCAATCTGCTCCATGTTCAATGGATCATTTTTTAATTGATCCGACTGAAAATGATTTGTACAAATAATTTTTTCAGTGCCCGGTTCAAATATTTCGGTGCGGTACGGTGTCTTTTCAATGATCAGCATACGGTTTTCGCAACCTGAACTTATCAGTATCGACTCTGAGACAAAGATCCTGGTTTCCCGTGCTATTGCAACGGCCTCATCAATATTGGTTGCATATTGCAGCATTTTACGAATAAGTATGGTAACCGGGGTAGCCACCTTTACCGAAAGCTTTGATTTGGCTGCATTAACAGTGATCGCCAACCCTTTCATGTTCATGCCTGAAACGGTACCTATCAACGCCCCCCAGGTAATCATCACAAATTTATTTCCGGTGTCAGGGGCATAAAAAGTTACGATCTTTTCCTTACAAAACTCATCACCAATGTAAAAATCAAAATTCCGGGCATGAATAATTTTTCCGTCAACTGTTCTCGAACCCAGCATGGCAAAGGATGTACAACCCACCAGTTTCATATCCTGCAACATATGCCCGATATCATGTGCTGCATGATAGTTTAACAATCTCATGTATGCAGGGCCAATAAGCTTAAAATCCTTTGAAGCTGATAATGAGACTCCGTAAATCTCCAAATCATATTCGCGGCCGAAATTGTTTTTAAGTTTACGATTAATCCATGCCACAACATATTTCAAAATACTGAGATATATTTTGCTTTTTACGATATTCCTAATCTCATCAACAAATATTTTTTCCTGGGTATATATGAGTTCCTGTGCCAGCCGCCCATTGATTACACCACGTTCAAAAGGAGCTCCCTGAATATACATATCATATAATCCCCATTTATTTAGGTGAAGCCAATTTTTTCTAATATATGATACGCTCCCTGACTTTTCGGGTACATAATCCAACAAATCCAGCTTTGGCGCTTTTGGCGGAAATTTGATCACAAAAATCGCATACAATGCAATTATGATAAGGATTAGCAGTAGAAAACACAGTAAAAGGCAGACCACAATAAATGTTTAGTTTTTTTTCTGCAAAATTAACCCATTTTTTATTTTATAAACCATCAGGATCACGATTCCTGGGCGGCTTTAATAGCATTATATTCAAGGCGCATCGCAGCCATCACATTATTAGTTAATTCCTGATAAGTAGAACCATATAATTGGGTATTGGCCCTTATCGGATCAAGGAATTTAATTATAACATTGCCATTTTTCAGATAAAACCAGCTCTTCTTTATTATGCTGTCAGAGTAATATATAACTACAGGCTGAATGTCCAAATTAAGTTTCTGAGCAAGGTAAAAACCACCTTTGTGAAATCTGTGTATCTTTTTTTCTCGACTCATGATACCTTCAGGAAACACCAGTAATGAACAATCCTTGTCAATAGAGGGTTTCAACTCATCGGCCAGGAAATCCAGATCATTATAAATGGAATAAAAACCAATATATTTTGTAATAAAAAATCTTGACAATTTATTGTTATGCCAGTTATTATTTAAAACCCTGATTTTTGATGTCAGGGACAATGAAACAGGCACATCTATTATCGATTGGTGATTGCATACAATCAGCATTGGATGTAAAAATTGGCCATTGGATTTATAATGATACCTGATCTTTAGATTCAGGTGTGTTTTTAAAATAAAACGTGCATATAATGTAAGCATATTCGTATAAAAGGTTCTGGCGGATTTTTTTTCGTTTGTAAATGGGAAAAGTATCAATAGTGTAAAAAACTGACTTGTGATCATAAAAATCAAAAAGGAAATAAAACCCAAAAGAAACACCCAAAGTTTTCGCCATACCTTATTGATCATAGAAATTATGCGTAATATTTTGCAAAAATAAGTCATTCATCTCAAGGTAATTTCAATAATGATTAATTCTGCAGAAAAAAAATATATAATGGCAACTATGCGCCTTTGCATCATAAAATTAAAAATTCATTAGCTTTTTGATTTTTCTTGGTAAAATATATTAATTTTGTACTCAAAATGGCCCCGTAGCTCAACTGAATAGAGTATCTGACTACGGATCAGAAGGTTGCAGGTTTGAATCCCGCCGGGGTCACAAAAATGAGGGTTCTACCCTCTTTTTTTTGTGTATAATTGATGTTTGATTATCGACAAATCTGAAATGCCGAATAAAAAGAAAGGCTGCCTTGATCTATGGCAGCCTTTCTTTATTAAATCATTTTACATCAGTGGATCATCTTAAGAATCATACACTTTGATTTATCTCCACTAGTGTATTCTAACCTGAAGGTATACATACCTGCCGGTAAGTTCTTTGGTTCGTATGACACTGTATGCTTTCCGCTTGTCTGCGAATCGCTAACCAGTGTACCAACAAGCTCACCAATGGCATTATATACATTCAGTTTTACAGTCCCGTCTTGCGGTATGCTATAAGTTAAGGTAGCATCACCATTAAACGGATTCGGATACCCTGCAAATTCAAATCCTGCTTCAACATCATTGTCATTTGACTGAACAAAGATCTTCGGCATAATCAGGAATGCTTCTTCATTTTCCTCACCATACTTATTGCCGATAACACCGGTTCCACTAAGTTCAAAGTCAAGTTCTCCATGAATATTTCTATCTGTACGTGCTCTGAATCCAAGTTTAATTATTTCGTCGTTTGCATCTACATCATAATCATTTGTTGTAGCAAACACTACTCTGATCACTCCGGATTCATCGGTTACGAGGAGATCATTATCATCAGCAATGATTTCTTCTAAAGAAGGATTAATCTTTACAGATGTATTCTTAGTTGAATTATTAACCATAAAGGCATTAACAAGCTGATATTCATTGCTCGGATAGTTCAATTCTAGTCCAAGAGCTGAGAAATCTTTCATCTTTGAGCTAATGCGTAATGGCACCTCAATATAAGAAGGATCATTGGTCATGATATAATCGCCGGAAACATCAATGATATTTTCAGGCAGCGATTTAGCAAGACTCCATGTGCTGACACTATCCCTGTATTTATTACTGGATGCATTGAAATCACCATAGGCATCTGTCTTCAATGTAACATTCAGGTTGGCATTCGTAATGGTGACAAGAGTATCATAAGATACCCAGTTTCCTTTCGGGAAGTTCCTGCTCACAGTATATGGAGAGCCAATCTTGTTTTTAATTCTGGCAATATCAATTGAATTGATTGAATTAATATTATCAACATCAGCAGCCCTCTTATATTTCCATGAGAAACATCTGGTCGGATCAAGAAGTGTGTCAACGCCAACATAGTATTTCAACAGTGTTACATCAATAGCATCCACACCATTGACCCATTGCATCGTATCAGCAGCCCATTTCTTATACGTCAACTTATATGTTCCTGCAGGAATATTGTTAAATGCATAAGAACCAACCGTATTACTTGTATCTCTGGATATTTCAGTACCAGTAGGATAATTCTTTAGTATCACAATAACCTTACTGATATCATAAATAACAGAATTATAGCTGGGTTGGTTGGGCACAGGATTACCAACATTAGCTCTGCCTAAATAACGCGTTTTACCACTGATCATATAACCACTGAATACAATGGTAACAGTATCAGTTGCTATACATCCGTTATTATTAACAGATACTGTATATGTTGTCGTTACAGAAGGTGATGCCGTGGGCTCAGCAATACTAGGATTGCTCAATCCAGCTGTTGGTAACCAACTGATTGTTCCAGGACCATTGCTTGCACTACCAATCTGTATTGGCGTACCGGTAAATGTGGCCTTTGTCCCGGCCTCGGCTGTGGGCTGTTGATAAATTGTCACAGTCCTTATTACCTGAGAAGATGGCAATCCACATCCATAAGCAAATACCTGGATATTCACTGTACCATAGAAACCATTGGCCCATGTCATAACACCTGTTGTCGAATCGATAGAACCAGCAGAAGGATTACTAATTGACCAGTGGAATCCGGAATTATTGCTGGCAGTTGTTTCATAAGTAGTAGTAGTTCCGTTAGTTATCTGGCAACTCGGTTCTGTGCTACCAACAGCAACTGTAATTGGTGTTGGATTACTGACTTGAGGAGTTACAACAACACTAAAGGTGGACGTTGTATCAGAACCACAAGGTGAACTTGTAACAATACAGTAGAATCCATTACTTGTTGTCATCATACCTGGGTTATAGGTACTATTCGTAGCATTATTAATTAATCCGGAAGAAGTTCTATACCATTGATACGTATATGAACCCGTTCCACCACTTGCATGTGTAGTTAATATACCCGGGTTTGACTTATCACAAATAGGTGAAGTACCACCAGTTAAAGTTGCTAACAACTCTGAATTTACAGTAATATCTATTGTATTAGATGTTCCTGAACCACAAGAACCTGTTATAACACAATAATATCCTGTTGTCGTAGTAATGTTCCCGGGATTATAAGTACTGTTGGTTGCATTATTTATCAAAGTAGACGGTGTAGTATACCACTGGTAAGTATAAGATCCTGATCCACCAGTGCCTATAGCGGTAAACGATCCCGGATTTGAATTATAGCAAATCGGGGATGCCCCACCACTTATAGATGCACCCATAGTACCTAAAACGGTAAGCGTCTTTGTTGCTGTGCTTGTACAACCGCCATATGTTACATTGTACGTAACTACAGTAGTACCTGTCGATAAACCATAAATTAACCCTGTTGCATTATCAATTGCTGCAACTGAAGGATTATCATTGGTCCAGGTTCCGCCGGTTGTTGTACTACTCCATGTTGTAATAGCTCCAACGCAAATTGGTGTAGATCCTGTAATTGTCTGTGGTACTGGGCCATTTACAGTGATAACCATACTACCACAATCATTTGACCAACAACCGGTTATAGTATCATAAGCACGTGCAAAGTAGGTTGTAGTTATAGTAGGTGATACAACTAATACATTGCCAATACCTACCTGAGTACCATTACACGACCCAGAATACCAGAATATTCTCGAATCGCTTACTGAAGCCGAAAGCGTTGAAGAATTTCCAGAACAGAGTGTTGAAGAAGTAGCTACAATGAACGGATCGCTTGGTAAAGCATTAACAATTATCGTAGTACTTCCATCTGGACCCCAACCCACTAAATCGTTATGCGCTCTGAAATAATATGTACCAGAAGTAGATACAACCATTGAAGTTGCAGGCGTTCCCATCGAAGTCCCTTCGTCTGTTGTACCCTGCCAGTATATTGTTCCGAATGTTCCACCAGTTGCTGTAAGTGTACAACTGCTGCCAAAGCAAATAGAACCACATCCTGTTACAGTTACCGGGCCTGGTGTACAATCTATCGTTACCACAGCACTTCCCTGCGTACCCCATGTACAAGAGTTCCATGCGCGGAAATAATAAGTACCTGATACTGTTACATTTTGCGAAGTTGATGGCGTAGCCATTGATGTACCATTGCTGGTTATTCCTTGCCAGTAAATAGTTCCACCTGTTCCGCCTGTTGCTGTTAATGTAGCATTTGTACAATATAATCCTCCTCCATGTACAGTTACAGCAGGATCGCTCAAATCAACAACAGTTACGCTGCTACATCCGGTTGACCAGCAGCCCGTCGTGGCATTGTAAGCCCTGGCGTAATAAGTAGTCACGCCCGAAGGTGTTACCACAATTGAATTACCAGTACCAACTAAAGTCCCATTACATGAACCGTTGTACCAATATATTATTGTATTTGTCACTGATGTAGATAACGTAGAACTCTCTCCTCCAACTATGCATACAGAAGGCGGATTAGCAGAAGGTATCGGTGGATCAATTGGTAATGCATTTACCACAACTGTTGCACTGCCTTCAGGGCCCCAGCCGCATTCGTTGTTATACGCACGGAAGTAATAAGTACCAGATACTGATACTGTTTGCAGTGTCGATGGTGTTCCAAAAGAAGTGCCGCCACTCGTGGTACCCTGCCAGTAGATCGTGCCCGGGTTCAGGCCGCCGCCACCACTAGCCGTCAGCGTTGCGCTGTAACCCTGGCAGATAGATCCACCACCGTTAA
>CAZVKJ010000003.1:3220-51025 GCA_964626855.1 uncultured Bacteroidales bacterium | reverse complement strand
CTGTGGCCGTCAACGTCTGGCTCGTACAATAAGTACCGCCGCCATGAACCGTCACAGTGCCGGGATCGTCTAAGCCGACGATGACAATTGAACTGCAACCGGTAGACCAACATCCTGTAGTAGCATTATAGGCTCTTGCGTAATATGTTGTTACAACTGTCGGATAAACCGTAATTGTATTGCCTGTTCCAACAAGGGTTCCATTACATGACCCACTATACCAATATATATATGTGTTTGCAACAGATGTCGATAAATCTGTAGAACCTCCGCGTTCAAAACATACTGAATCATGTGTAGCCGTTGGATCAGGAGGTGTATTAGGCAATGGATTCACAGTAACCGTGGCACTGCCTTCGGTACTCCAGCCACAAATCGTATTATAAGATCTAAAATAATAAGTACCAGATGTTGAAATTACTTGCGAGGTTGTAGCACTTGCAGTAGATGTTCCACTGCTTGTAGTCCCCTGCCAATAAATTGTTCCCCCAGTACCACCACTAGCTGTCAATGTTGCACTATTTCCCTGGCAAATGGAACCACCACCCTGAACAATAACTGGACGTGGAGGATAATTGATATATACGATAGCACTTCCCTGGGTCCCCCACAAACATGAATTATATGCCCTGAAATAATATGTACCAGACGTTGATACATTCCGGCTTGTAGTAGGGGTTAATGTCGATGTTCCATTACTTGACGTACCTTGCCAATAAATAGTACCTCCTGTCCCTCCGGTGGCAGTGAGCGTGGTACTATTGCAATAATATCCACTACTGTTAACAGTTACGGCGTCCGGATTTGTTAACATAGTAACAACAACACTACCACAACCAACCGACCAACATCCGGTTGTTGCATTAAAAGCTCTCGCATAATAAGTAGAAGCAGATGAGGGAGATACAGAAATTGAATTACCAGATCCAATTAATGACCCATTACAAGAACCAGAATACCAATAAATTATTGATCCATTTACACTAGCGGAAAGTGTTGTAGAAGTATTGGAACACACGGGATTAGGTAAAGCAGAAGGAACAGGATCTGATGGCAATTCGTTGATAGTTATAATCGCACTTCCCTGAGTACTCCATCCACATTCATCATTGAATGCTCGGAAATAATAAGTTCCTGCAACAGAAACTATTTGTGATGTAGAAGGTGTAAGTGTTGAAGTCCCGCCACTTGTTGATCCCTGCCAGTAAATTGTGCCCGGATTTAGGCCACCACCTCCAATGGCTGTAAGTGTTGCAGAAGCACCGTCACAAATAGCACCACCGCCATTAACAACAACAGGATCAGGTAAATAATTAACTGTAACTATTGCACTGCCTTCTGTTCCCCATAAACAAGAATTATGCGCTCTAAAATAATAAGTTCCAGAGACAGTCACTGTTTGGGAAGTGGATGGCGTTAATGTCGATGTTCCTCCACTTGTTGTACCCTGCCAATAAATAGTTCCGCCTGTACCTCCAATAGCTGTTAATGGTGCACTAAAACAATATGTTCCGCCTCCATTAACAATTACATCTCCAGGATTTGTTTTCATATAAACGACGACACTACTGCAGCCATCTGACCAACAACCTGTTAACGGATTTAAAGCTCTTGCATAATATGTTGATGTCACAATGGGTGATACTACGATTGAATTGCCGGTACCAATATATGTTCCGCCACATGATTCCGAATACCAATAAATTACCATTCCTGATTCAGAAGTATTCAATGTTGAAGAACCATGTCCTGAGCAAATAGAATCTGGTGAAGCTGTGGGTACTGGAGGATCATTTGGCAGGGGCTCTACTGTAACAACAGCACTACCCTGAGTTCCCCAACCACATTCATCATTGTATGCTCTGAAATAATAAGTGCCCGCAACAGATACAGTTTGCATTGTTGAAGGCGTATCTGTATTTGTTCCATCAACTGTAAGCCCCTGCCAATAAATAGTACCACCTGTACCACCACTAGCATATAGAGTAGCACTAGCCCCGTTACAAATAGCGCTATTATTAACTGTTACGGGTTGCGGTGGGTGATTCACCACCACTGTAGCACTACCTTCAGTGCCCCATAAACAAGAATTATATGCTCTAAAATAATAAGTTCCGGAAACGGTTACCACCTGAGATGTTGAAGGTGTTGCGGATGAAGTACCGCCACTTGAAGTTCCCTGCCAATATATTGTACCAGATGTACCGCCAGTAGCAGTTAATGTGGGACTATAACAATAAGTACCGCCTCCAGAAACAGTTACATCACCAGGGTTAGCCAACATGTTCACAGTCGCACTTGAACAACCATCAGACCAACATTGGGTAGAAGGATTGTATGCCCTTGCATAATAAGTCGTTATATTAGTTGGATTTACAATTATTGAATTTCCTGTCCCGACTAAATTACCGCCACAAGAACCCGTGTACCAATAAATTATAGTCGAAGCAACTGAAGTAGATAATGTCGAAGATTCGCTTCCTGAACAAATTTGATCTGGTATGACGGTAGGTACAGGTGGATTTTGAGGTAATTGCACTACTGTAACTTTTGCACTATCCTCCATGCCCCATCCACACTGTGTATTGAAGGCCCGGAAGTAATACGTTCCTGCAACTGATACTGTTTCCATTGTTGATGGAGAATCTGTGCTTGTCCCGCCACTTGTTGTTCCCTGCCAGTAAATTGTACCTCCGGTTCCTCCTGTCGCAATCAATGTTGCACTGGCACCGTTACATATGGCTCCGCCATTTACTGTTACTGCGTCAGGGAAATAATTGACAGTAACAGTTGCACTTCCTTGAGTTCCCCATGTACATGAATTCCATGCGCGGAAATAATACGTGCCTGAAGCGGTTACAGTTTGAGAAGTATTGGAAAATGCCGTAGAAGTTCCATTACTTGTTGTACCCTGCCAGTAAATTGTTCCTCCTGTACCTCCAGTAGCAGTAAGGGTTGCACTTGTACAATAAGTTCCACCTCCATTTACTGTGATTACTTCCGGATCAGGTATCATTGTAACAACAACGCTGCTACAATCATACGACCAACAACCATGGGTTTCATTAAGTGCCCGAGCATAATAAGTTGTTGTTGCTGATGGTGTGACATCTATTGAATTACCTGTGCCGATAAAAGTGCCTCCACATGAACCTGTATACCAATAGATGACAGCATCAGGATAAGATGTTGATAATGTAGAAACACCATTTACCGAACAAGAAGGATTGGGATTTGCAGAAGGTGTCGGCGGTGTATCTGGCCGCACCTCAACGGTAACTACAGCAGAGGAAGGTGTTCCCCATCCGCAAATATCATTATATGCCCTAAAATAATAAGTGCCCGCTAAAGAAACTGTTTGACTTGTTGATGGGGTTCCCTGTGATGTACCATTACTTGAAGTCCCCTGCCAATAAATGGTGCCGTTTGTTCCACCGGAAGCTGTTAAAGTAGCATTTTCACCTGAACAAATAGCCATACCATGAACCGTAACCGTACCTGTAGGAGGCACTATAGTGACTATTGCACTATCCTGTTGCCCCCATTCACAAGAATTATATGATCTGAAATAATAAATTCCCGAAACTGTAATATTTTGGGAAGTAGATTCAACAGCGGTTGAAGTTCCATTACTTGTTGTTCCTTGCCAATACATAGTTCCCCCAGTACCTCCGGTAGCTGTGATGGTTTGATTTGCACAGTATGTGCCACCACCATGAACTGTAACAGCATCTGGCATTTCTTTGATAGTAACGGTAACTGATCCGCAATCTGTTGACCAACAATTTCCCAATAAAGCTCTTGCAAAATAAGTTGTATTAGCTGATGGCGTGACAGTTACATTATCGCCTGTTGTATTTAGGAATGTTCCTCCACATGAGCCTGTATACCAGTAAATCGTTGATCCAGAGACTGAAGCAGATAATGTTGAAGATGCTCCTGGACAAATATCAGCTGGTGAAGCTGTGGAAGATGGAGTTGTTGGCACCGAATTTATGGTAACAGTGGCACTTCCTTCTTCTCCCCAACAATCTTCAGAACTCCTGGCTCGAAAATAATATGTATGAGTACCAACAGCGGTAATCGTCTGTGCTGTCATCTGTGAATTGGTGTATGTACCACCACTTGTTGTTCCTTGCCAATATATATCATTTCCATTATCACTACCACCTGTTGCAGTAATAGTAGCAACACCACAATAAGTTCCTGCTCCATGAACAAAAACTGGATCAGGATTTGAATTTATTGTCACAACCGCACTACTTTGTGGCCCCCAGCATGGACCATCACCAGCTCTAAAATAATATGTTCCTGAAGAAGTAATAATTTGCGAAGTTGAAGGGGTTGACGTTGAAGTTCCATTACTAGTTGTTCCCTGCCAATATATTGTTCCATTTGAAATATCCCCAGAAGCATATAGTGTCGTACTTTCACAATGAGTCCCATCACCACTAATATTAATTTCGCCTACTGGAGCCTGAAATGATAGTATTTCAGCACTACCTGCCATGCCCCATCGACATTCTGTGACATCATCAAAAGAAACAAAAAAGTAGGCACCACTAGCACATACCTCAACCTCAGTTCTTGTATCATTTTGACTTCCCCATTCAAGTTGAGCTGCAGGATAACCTTCAGGAGGAATTATAGCACCTAAATAATAAATTGTTCCACCAGTTCCTCCGGTTGCAGTCAATGTTGCACATTGATCCTGGCAAATTTGATTTCCACCAGTGACAGTAACAGAAACAGGTTCTGGGTACATATTTACAGTTAACACATAAGGACCTGCACAAGCAGAATAGCAATCACCTACCTTACTCCTTGCCCAGTAAGTAGTAGTTACATGAGGTTCAACATTTATACTCCACCCAACGTAAGGATGAGTTTCTCCAATCATACTATCAGCGACACATTCATTTCTATACCATTCTATCGTAGTTACTCCATCAGGAAAATCTGCACTTAAAGCCGGGCGTGTTGGTGCTGCCGGCCAATAACAGATTGGATTTTGAGATGCGGTCAAATTTGTCGGCATTTCAATAGTACCACAGTCAAATTTCATATTTTGATATGGTTCTAATCCTTGAGGCGAACAACCGTTCACAAAAATATTTTCATTTTCTCGGACGTTATATTTCACGTTAGATAAACTTAACGATAATAAATCAAATTCACCAAAATAAATCGGCGAAATCATAAACAAGGGCTCATCAATCGATAATGAATTTGATAATTTCATTACATCTTTCTCACCTTGAGTTTTTCCGCCATATACGACTGGATTAGTAATAATTCCAATAAAAAGGAACATTATTACCAGAATCATAAAAAAGATTCTGAAAGCACGTTTTGCTTTTGTCAGTGTTGGGGTAAAATTTTCCATAACTGTATAGATTATTTTATAATTAAATTCAATAAATTTTAAGTGTAATTATTATAAATAAAAAACAAATATAATATAGAATAGTATAAATTGCGTGGAAATTATTAACATTTTTTGTTAAAAATGTTGAAAAAAAAATAATTTTTTTTTAATGTTTTGATTAACTGTATATTTTTAATATATAAAACTGTTCAATTTTTTAACATCATCAAAAAAAAATCATTTTATTGTAAAAAAGTGCAGATTAATTTTAACAATATTTAACTTTTTTTAACAGTTAGAATAATCCGAATTAATTTTAGACACTGAATAAATTTTCTGTTAAAACCCACCTTTTTTAATTTATATAAGTCAAATCTAAATATAATTTTTATTTATTTGTTTTTATATATTTTTATTTTCTTCTTTATATATATTTTGCAAAATATCTTATAAATAAATCATTAAGAATCGTATTGCATTTCTTAAAAATTTAAATAATGCACAGGTACAATACGAATGAATTCATACCACTAAACAATAAATCATCAAATTTAATGGCTCATTCAACTAATTTTGATTATCAATAATATTTGTCAAATGTTATATTAGTAATAATCAATAGGATTATTCAAAAATCCAATTCCTTCATGACAATGTAAATATCTAAAGTAATCTACTAAATACGACTAAATAAAGACAATAAAATCAATTATTTAAAAGATTTAAATTTTGAGTACTATTATTTCTTTCTTAATACAATAAACTCATTATTAATTTAAAAACTATTTGTTATGCTGCAAGACTATCTTTTTACTATTCATTTATAAACCCTAAAATATTATGTAGAAAAAGTATACAGCAATCATTCATAATCGTTCAAGATATTAATACGAATCTGTCCAATTATACAATCCTAACATAACATTCAATTCAATTATTGGATATTACTGAGCCACCATATTTACCCCCTCCCGGGCCTAATTCAATTAGTTTTGAAGCATACTTTAATATCAGTGGTTCATGTGTGACACAAATAATCGTGCTTCCTGTATCCAGAAGGTCATAAAACAAATTAATAACTTTTTCAATATCCTTACTGTTAAGACCACCTGTTGGTTCATCAAAAAGAAATAATGTATTATGATATTTCTTTTTTAAAAGACCAGTCACTAATTTCAAACGCTGCAATTCACCTATTGATAATTCCTTTAAAAGCCTTTTACACGAAAGATATGACAGTCCAGATTTTTCAATATATCCAAATGTATTTTTTATCAACGTTTGACTTTTATCATGATAGTTCTGATCGAAAAAATCGCTCAATGCGGAAAATGATAATTGTAAAACGTCCACAATATTTTTATCCTGAATTCTTATATTCAAAACATCGTCTCTGAATCCGGTTCCATCACAGTGCTCACATGGTATTATAACATCATTATAGAAATCCATACTTATCAGGTCTCCACCAGTACCCTCACATGCGTCACAACGGCTATCCCGCGACCCTTTTAAGAAATTCATATATTTAAAACCACGTTTTTTACTTTCATCAGCTTGGGCAAACATTTTCGCAATAATCTCACAAAATCCGAGTTCTTCGCCAACAATTGTGTTTCTTTTTGTTGTTCCGGTAACTGTTTGTTCAATGTAAATCAAATCTTCAATATACTCAAAACCACTAATATCAATGCAAAACTCAGGTTTTCCGGATCTAAAACTTTTATAAATCACGCGATCCATTAAACTCGTTTTTCCACTCCCGCTCACTCCGGTAATTACAGTTAAAAGCCCAATGGGAATTTCAATGTCAATATTCTTTAAATTATTTGCATTTGCCCGAATAATTCTTAATTTTTCACCATCATATTTTCTTTCCTTTTTTTTCAGTTCATTACCTGAAAGTTGTTTCAAATATTCTTTTGAATCTCCGTTGAAAATAATTTCTCCCCCATTATTACCGGCACCAGGCCCCAACTCAATAGTGATATTCGAATCAGCAATTAATACAGGAGAATGTTCAACCATTACTACAGTGTTTCCTGCTTTATTAAGATTTAAAATCAACCCACTGATATTTTTAATATCATTAGGGTGAAGGCCAAAAGAAGGCTCGTCTAATATATATGCAACACCATTTAACTGAGATTTTGTAAGTCCGGCAAGTTGAAGTCGCTGAAACTCGCCGCCTGAAAGGGTACTAACGAGCCTGTTTGTTGAAATATATCCCAATCCTGCCTTTTGCAATGATAATAAACTATCTAATATGCTGGTCTTTATAACTGAGGCAGCTTTTGCTTCCAATTCATTATCGAAATTAACATTGCAATCATTCTTAAACCATTGTATTGCATCATCAGCGCTGAAAGCGTTAATCTGACCTATATTTAATCCTCCAATCCTGAAATCAAGTATGTCCTGCTTAAGACGAAAACCATTACATAGATTACAAGTTTCATTTTTAAACAAGGTTAACATCAATTCGCCACGATCATCATTATGTTTACGGAAATATTCATCTTCTACTAATTTCAAAAATCCAGGCCATGTTTTTTTCATTTTATGCTGACCCACATGTGAACCCCGTTTATAATTCCATTCAACATCAAAAACGATATCACCACAACCATTAAGTGCAATTTCCTTAGCTTCATTATTCAATTTGTTATATGGAATTGAATAATCAATTTTATATACATTTGCTATTGACTGCAAAGTTGCTATATATTGACCAAAAGGATCTCCATAAAATCTCCCTGCCTTACTCCCATCCATTGCTCCTTTAATTATAGGCTTTTCGGGATTTGTAATCAATTTATATTCATCACAAACCAAAATACTTCCCAGGCCTTTGCATTGTGGACAGGCGCCTTCATCACTATTAAAGGAAAATGATGTTGACAAATGCCGGAATTCCTGCATTTCTGACTTTGCCACGCGGCTAAAAAGCAACCTATAAAGGTCATAAAGTCCGGTATATGTTGCAATAATTGAACGTGGGTTTTTAACAGGAATTTTCTTTTTTAATGAAATTGCCGGCAGTAATCCAAAGCTTTCCTTTATTTCAGGAACGCCAAGCTTTTTAAATTGAGTTTTCGAATAAAATGATAAACGCTCAAAAAATCTTTGATGACTTTCCGCATATAAAGTCCCATAAACAAGTGATGATTTTCCGCTACCTGAAACGCCTGTTACTGTAGTTATAGAATTAATAGGGAATTCAACATCTATATTCTTGAGATTATTGGTTTCAACGCCTTTTAAGACGATAGGAGCCATAATGGTATTTTCAACACCGGAGATATCATCATCAGTAAATAATTGCTTTGGGTAAGATGTATATTCTTTTAAATTTCGTGCAGTCAATGATTCAGGATTATTAATAATATCTCTTAAATAACCTTGAACAACAATTGATCCTCCATCATCAGCACTTCTCGGACCCAGATCAACCAACCAATCGGATTCAAGAATGAAGCCGGGATCATGCTCAATGCAAATGATGGTATTACCAGCTGTCACCAATTTTTTTAATGCATTCACCAGTATTTCAACATCTGCCATGTGCAGGCCTGTGGTAGGCTCATCCATAATGTAAAGGTTTTGACCGCCGGCTGCTTTTGCAAGTTCAGTTGCGAGCTTAATTCTCTGGGCTTCGCCTCCTGAAAGTGTTGTGGAAGGCTGACCAAGCTTAAGGTATCCTAGTCCAAGGTCAATAAGTATTGAAGTAATGGAAGTAATTTTTTTATGTCCGCTAAAAAATTTATGAGCTTCATCAATCCGCAACTCCAAAATATCATAAATATTAAATCCATCATATTTTATTTCAAGTGTTTCTTCGGTAAAACGTCGGCCTTCACAAGCTTCACAGATGACATCAACGTTTCCTAAAAAGTGCATACCTATTTGCTGCACTCCGGCACCGCCACAGCTTTCACAACGTCCGCCTTTAATAACAAAAGAAAATTGCCCTTTTTTATATCCTCTTTTCTTTGATTCGGGAAGTGATGCCAATAGATCACGAATATAATCTGACAATCCTGTATATGTTGCCGGATTGCTTTTAGGTGTTCGTCCAATTGGGCTTGAATCAATATAGATTAGCCTTTTAAAAAGCCGGGAACCATTTTTCACAAACAGCTCTTTTGAATTCTCTATTATATAATCAATCAGACTGGTTTTGCCACTTCCCGATACCCCGGTGATAACATTAAAAGAATTCAATAAAAAACTTGCTGATATATTTTTCAGATTATTTTTATTTGCGCCTTCAACATTAAAAAATTCTTCTTTTTGTGGTTTTTGAATTTTGTCTATAAATTCAACTCTTTTATCAAGATATTGTTTTGTAATACTTGTAGGTTGCGGTTGACCAAAAAATGATTTTGCAGGTCCGTTAAATATTACTTCTCCGCCCGAAATTCCAGCGCCAGGCCCAATATCTATAATCCAATCGGCATTTCGAATACTTTGTTCGTCGTGATCAACAAGAATGACGGTATTACCACTTTTAACAAGCATTCGCATAACATCAAGCAGCTGACCCAACTCACAGGGATGAAGCCCAACACTTGGTTCATCAAAAACATACAATATGTTTCTCAATCCTCCCAGTACCTGATTTGCAATCCTTATTCTCTGTGCCTCGCCTCCATTCAATGAAACAGAATCCCTGTTCAGTGTCAGATGCCCGGCACCAAGTTTTAGGAGCAAATTTGATCTTTTAATAATATCATTCCGGATAGGCTCATAAACTGAAGATAATTTTCCTTCGCAACAATTTTCTTTAAAAAAGTCATTTATTTGTCTTATGTTCATTTCTGCCAGTTCTGAAATATCCTTATTCCATAGTTTTACCGATAAGGCAGTATCATTTAATCTTTTACCATTACATGCTTTGCAAACATGAGTTTTTGCAAATCTCAAAATATTAGGATTTCTTTCCCTATGCAATATTTCCTCCATCACGGGAACAATTCCTTTATAATAATCTTCCTCCCGGGGCTTTGCTGTAATTCCTGACCATTTAAGCCTGGATTCCAGTGGATGTTTACCAAATAATACTTTAATTTTCCAAGATCCATAAAGGATTACCTCTTTTTGATCTTTTGACAAATTACGCCAGGGAATATCAACATTGAATCCTTCAGCACGGCACAACTGATCCAAAACATCCATTGTAACCTGAGAGTATACGATATAATTGTTTGGAGTCGTTAAAACAAAAGCTCCTTCACGAATAGTTTTTGATTCATCTCCTATTAATAATGAAGGGTCAATAAAATCCTGAACACCAAGCCCCTTGCAAAATGGACAGTAACCTTCATCAAAATTAAAAGAAAATAATCTTCTTGAAATCTTTATATCATTATTTTCTGATACACCAAGCCGGGCATAAAGTAATCGCAACAAATCATAAATCTCAGTTAATGTTCCAACTGTCGACCGGGTATTCCTAATAACATTATTCTGATTAATTGAAATTACAGGAAATAATCCAGTAATATCATCAACTTTTGGTCTTATTAGTTTTGTATTATAATATCGACCGTCAATAAAGTTTTCAAAAAACAAACGATTTCCTTCAACACAAATAACATCATGTATTAAACTTGTCTTACCACTGCCCGAAACACCGGTAACAACAATAAGCTTATAATTTGGAATACTCAACGAAACATTTTTTAAATTGTTTTCGTATGCATTTTTTATTCTAATTTCAGGTTCCATAACAAAAATCTTAAAATAAAATCAATTAAAACCGCTATCAATAATAAAATGTTTATTTAATCAATAGTCAAAATTCAAATTACGTGACAATTGGCTGCCAATAGACCGACCTCTTATTATATATATTTCCATCAATATCAAATCTCTTTTTCTTATGATATCCTTTTTTCCAACCGTTACGATTAAATAAATCATAAATATAATCATCCGATACCTTTCTATTCATTTTATTCTCCAATATTTTTTTTACATCTTTGGAATATATAAAATTTCCATTTTCAAATTTCACTTTCAGTTCACTCACAAATTGTCTCTCGTTCTCAATACTCATAACCTCACGCCGCCTGCCTCCTTTTTTCTTTATTGAAATATCATCAGAATTATCATTATTAAGTTTTTGAATAATTGAATAAATACTGGCTTTTGAATAACCGGAAATATCAGATAAGAATTCTGCATTAACATCATAATTTTTTAATACATAAACCATTTGCCATCTCTTAAAGTCAGAAATTAAAGATGCTGACCGCATTTTGCTTCTTATTATTTTTAATGAAATATTTTTCTTGATTTTTAATGTTCTCATAATATAGAAATTTAAACAAATGTAAGAACTTTTTTAATACTTTAGATAGCGTAACTAATATATTTGAATTGCTATAATCAAAATAGTAATTTATAGTTATGTATAAATTTCAATAAAGTTCCAAATATATTTGCTTAATCAAGCAACATATTTGTCATACTTTTTAGATTATATAATATTTATATAATACCTATTGGAAAAATAATATAGGAGTCCAAACTTCGCGTCACTCGTTTGCACTATTTATTTTAACCATCGGCATAACCAAATGAGAAATATCAATACGTCCTATTGGACTAATTGATATTTCAATTTGGTATAAAAGAGTGGCTCAAATAATATCAAAGTAAAATTGTATCAAGTTCAAAGACATACTACAATTTCTTACTTTGCCTGACTGACGACGGTAGTCAGGACTATGCCGATGTTTAAAATAAAAGCCCAATTTAGCATGACGAAGATTATACCCTATTACTTTTCGATCAGTATAAAACCCAGTCAATCGAAAAATAAAACTCAGAGCATATAGTATAATATACGTTATAAACTAAAACATATTATAATAAATACATTATACATTAAATTATCAATTTTTTGATAAACAAAACTTATTATGAAGACAGCAGAAATTGAAAGGCATAATCGTCAACTAACTTAGAATAGCATTCCAAATATCTTTTTTTCTTTCATCTAAGCTTTGACAGCCACACTCTTCAGCGTTTGTTATAAAAGCAGAAGAATTCATCATTTGATTGACAAATTCAGGGGCACGCATCACGCCTTCGCCAAGATTTATCAAAACAGTCTCACCATTTTTAATCAGGCTCTTCTTCAATGCCATAAAAAATCCGGCCATACAAACAGCAGAGGCAGGGCCAATCAAAATCTTTCTTTCACAAGCAATCAATTTTCCAAAGTCAGCCAATTTTTCCTCATTGATGGTAATAAAAGACCCCCCGGCTTTTCGTACAAGTCCAGCCAGTAAAGGATAAGTAGCAGGGTTTCCTGTTGCTAATGTAGGGACACATGTTTGTGGATTATCAATAACGGGATAATTTTTTTCAAAGCCTTCCGGAAAATTCATACTCTGAGCATTATCCCATGCCATAGACATTGGGGAACATTTATCAGGTTGTACTAAAATAAAACGCGGATTATGAACTTCCTTTTCAATACAGGATATTTCCCTTACACCTTTATCAATTGCAATAGGTCCTGTTCCGCCACTTACAGCCTGAATATAAACATCTGGCATTTTCTTTAATAGCCGCAGCCATTCGAATACCATCGTCTTTTTTGCTTCAACACGAAGCGGATCAATATTGCCGGTTGAAATAAGAAAGTTGTGTTCCTTTGCAAAATCCGAGGCAACAATTTTTGTATAAGCATAATCACCTTTAACTCTGTAAACACTCTGGCCAAAAGCACTTATTGCAGCTTCTGAAGCAGGTAATGCATTATCTGGAATAAATACCGAACAATGGATTCCGGCCAATGCAAGATATCTTGCATATGAAGTAGCCGTGTTTCCGGTAGATGCAACCACGTATTGTTTTATCCCATGCTCTTTCAAAATACTTGCAGCTAAAGCGGCAGCTACATCTTTAAATGTTCCGGTACCACCGTTAAGATCATTACGATAAACAAAAACTTTACAGCTAATACCATATTTCTGTAATGCAAATTTTTCAAGAAACGCCCAGTTTTCAATGGGAATGGCTCCTTCATTGCAACTAATAATATTATTGTTTTCAACAAGCGGAAGAAATGAAAGATAATGCCAGAAATTTTCAGGAATATTTTGCCAAAGGGTGAAGAGTTCATTATAGTCGGTATTATACCATACTTCAGAATGTTTGCTACCGCAGTTGGGACAAGTTTGAAACTGATCGAACCAATGTTGAAAATCAGGCGTTATATAACCGCAAACAGTACACTTCAGATAATACTTTTGTTTCATGCCGTTCACTATAGGAATCAAATTACTTACTATCTATAAACCTTGCTGTTCGCTAATTTTCATGGTCTTTATATAATCGGAATCATAATCTCCACGTTCTAACTTTTCTTTTACCCGTGAAAAAACATCAATTGTTTGTTCAACATCATCAAGAGTATGAGCAGCAGTGGGAATAATACGGAGCATTATTACACCTTTTGGCACCACAGGATATATAACCATGGAACAGAATATTCCATAATTCTCACGCATGTCAATAACAATATTTGTTGCCTGGGCAACATCACCCTTAAAAAACACAGGTGTAACAGGTGATTGTGTCTGGCCAATATTAAAGCCATTTTTCTTTAGTCCTTCCTGAAGAGCTTTTGTAACTTTCCAAAGATTATCCTTGAATTCAGGATGAGTTTTTAAAAGCTCAAGACGTTTAAGTGCGCCCAATACCATTGGCATTGGTAGCGATTTAGCAAAGATCTGGCTTCGCATATTATACTTCAGATGTGCAATAATATCAGGCTCAGAAGCAATAAAAGCCCCGATACCGGCCATACTTTTTGCAAATGTGGAAAAATAAAGATCAATGCCATCCTGAACTCCGAAATGTTCACCGGTTCCAGCGCCTGTCTTTCCCATTGTTCCGAATCCATGAGCATCATCAACAAGAAATCTGAAGTTAAATTCTTCTTTTAACTTAACGATCTCGTCAAGTTTCCCAAGGTCGCCAGCCATACCAAACACACCTTCAGTAATAACAAGTACGCCACCGCCCTGTGCTTCAGCAAGCCTTGTTGCATTTTCAAGTTGTTTTCTAAGTAAGTCTATATTATTATGCGGATAAACAAATCGTTTGCCGATGTGTAATCTAAGTCCATCAAGAATGCAGGCGTGTGCTTCCGAATCATAAACAGCTACATCCTTACGGCCAAGAAGTGAATCGATAATGGATATCATTCCCTGGTAACCAAAATTCAGCAGGTATGCAGCAGGTTTTTTCTCAAAAGCCGCCAGTTCATTTTCAAGGCGAATATGAAATTTTGTTTGTCCCGACATCATCCTCGCTCCCATCGGATATGCCATACCATATTTTTCAGCGCCTTCTGCATCTGCTTTTCTCACCTCAGGATGATTAGCCAAACCGAGATAATTATTTAAACTCCAGGTAAGGACTTCTTTCCCTTGAAATTTCATTCTTGGTGCAATTTCACCTTCCAATTCCGGAAACATGAAATAACCTTCAGCTTTGTCCTGATATTGACCAAGAGGGCCTCTGGCTTTTGTAATTCTATCGAAAATATCTTCCATAATTAATACTTTATAAATTGTGCAAATTTAAACAATAACTAATTCATTTGATTTTTTATATTTGATTTCTTTTTTTTCAATTTCTGGTTCGTCAATATTTTCAGCAACAAGTTCCGCAATATCCATAACTACCGCCTTATTCCCATGAATAAAATTCTTCTTACATAAGGGACACGCTGTAACTAAAACGTCAGGCTTATTTTTAGTTAACCCGTTCAGAGTATTATCTCTTATCATGATTTGCTGCGACATCTCCAAAACAGCATTAGAAAGGCTTCCACCGCAACATAGGGCATTTTCCTTTTCAAAATCCGATTTAATAAGTTGAGTCATTGATTTGAGAACATTTCGTGGTTGCTCATAAATCCCTGCTCCTCTTCCTAATTCACAGGGATCATGAAATACAACTTTTTTGCCCGATGCTCTTACTTTCAATTTTTTATCAGCAATGAGTCTTTCAATATATTCAGTATGATGCATTACAGGTATATCCAGTGCATATTCCTCCGTAAAAGATTTATAGCAAATCGGGCAGGAAGTTACAAGCAAACGGGCACCGGAATGTGAAATCATCCTTAAATTTTTACTCAGCAGATTCTTTGATTGCTGCACAAAACCCTGCTGCCGGAGCGGCCTCCCGCAACAAACCCGTTTATCTTCATCCATAAACCAGAATTTTACACCTGCATTCCGGAATATTTTCTTCATAGAAATAATGATATTGGGAGTCAGGTGTGTCATACATCCGGCAAAATATATAACATCAGCTCTTGATGTGTTTTCAGCATAAGATGTGAAGTCATAATAGCTTTTACCCGGAATCTCCATTTTGTTTCTGAATTGCTGCCGCATAACCGTAAGCTCAAGTCCGACAGGGCAGCTTTCTGTACAACGTCCGCACATCAAACAATTATTAACAACCCCATCAGTAAGCTTTCCATATCTGCCATCACGGATAAAATAAACTGATTGAATGTTGTGAATATCAGCAGCAAAATTCAGCTGGCATGTATCAATACATATTCCACATCTTGAGCAGGCATTAAGCTGAATATCTGTATACCCTGAGTACTGCTCGCCAGCCTGCAACCCCCACTTTCTGAAAAAAATCAATATCACTTCATCAGGTATGTGCATATATCTAGAAAATGGAAGGCAAACAAAAAATGCAAACAATGCCAGGGAATATGCCCACCACAGCGGAAGTTCCATATATTGAACAGGTAGAAATGATAAAAGATTTCCTAATGAACCCGTTAAAAAATCTCCATTTTGATGAATGGCTGAGGTTGTTGACTCGGCTAATAAACGGAAAGGAAAGATCAGCCACAATGAGGTCAGGGCAATTTTATCAAAGAGGATATGCTGCGTCGTTCGTTTCATTCCAAGAATCTTTGACCTGATTCTTTTTATTATTGCCAGGGTAAGTCCCGAAAGAATGATCGTTAACAGAAAATCCATTATGAAGCTAAATTCATTTTCAAGAAAAAAGCCGGTTTTTTGAACTACAAAATACCTGAAGAATATGCCAAGCCAGGGCTCATCAAAAAACTTTCCGGTATATAATGAACTTTCTATTTTTCCGGCAACAATAAGCAGAAACCAGCCAAAGGCAAGGCTCATGTGCATATAACCAAGAAGTGGATTTCTCATATATATTTTTCTATGCAATAATGCTTCTCTGAAAACCTCAACTATTGCAGACAAGGTTTTTACAGATAAGATGTTTTTACGCATAAAAAATTTCTGCTTCTTATCCAGCTTTTTAATCCAAACAAAAAACTTTTGGATAATTATTGCGAAAAAAATTAATGCTCCGGCAACAAAAGGTATTATAAATGGATGAAACATCATACATTAATATTTTTATAATACAAATCTTTAAGGATGATCCGCATGTTGTAAATAATTGCTCTTGTATTAACACCTCTGGGGCAAACCAGGCGGCATTTACCACACAGCATACATTTATCAAGCTCGTCGGCAATAGTGTCGAGTTGCCCACGCCGAAACATCAGGTGTAATTTTCTGAAATTAAAATCAGTGTGTTCCCGTGCAGTACATGTAGCCGAACAAGCTCCACACATGAGGCATCTTTTAGCAGATGGTACTATTGCAGTAATCTTTTTGTATGTCGCCAGATCAGCTTTGTCCATATCAACTATTCGTGAACTGGCAATTTTAAAGCCCCAGTTTTTCATAAAGCGCCGTTTAAATAGTTATAAACCTGAAGTGCAGCTGCACGGGCATCTGCAACGGCTTCCGGTAATGTAAGCGGCCTTTTACAGCATCCGGCAAGGAATAAACCATCTTTTATGGTATGGTTATCTGAAGTATGGAGCCCGTGACTTTTTGCAAAGCCGTATTCACCAATAATACCCGCTGATTTTCCAAGGCGCGATGTTCCTTCTGAGGCCTCAACACCTATCATTAATACAAGAAGGTCGACGGTCATTTTCATAGGCAGCTGGCTCAATGTATCCTCGGCTTTTATCTGTATTCTGCCGTCAATCGTTTCTGCGGCTTCTGACACACGCCCGCGTATATAATTCACATTATGCACTTCCTGTGATTTACGATACAACTCTTCATAAAACTGTCCGGCCATTCTGATATCCATGTAGAAGCAATAAACATCTGTTTCTGGATGCAATTCCTTTACACCAATGGACTGCTTTACAGCATTAATACAACATACTCTTGAACAATAATGATTTCCTGCTTTTTCATCACGGGAGCCAACACAATTTACAAAAGCAATTCTTTGCGGAATTTTCCCATTTGGCGTAAGAACTTTACCCGACCTTATCATCTGCTCCAATTCAGTAGTTGTGATAACACCCTGGTAAATCCCATATCCCAGTTCTTCCTTATATCGGGCATCAAAGGTTTTAAATCCGCTTGCAAGAATAACAGCATCAGCTGAGTATTTTTCACCGGAATTTGTTTCAACCTGCCAGTTTCCGCCATTATCAGACAATCCAACAATCTCAGTCCCGGATTTAACAGTTAAATTATCATGAGATGATTTCTGTTTCATCTCATCCAGGATAAGATCTGCATCCAAAAAATTAGGAAACAACTTATAAATTTTAGGAATGTGGCCTCCGATACTGTTTTCCTTTTCAAATAATGTCACAGGAATTGATTGGCATGCCAGATGGTAAGCTGACTCAACTCCTGCAGGCCCTCCACCAATGACTATTACATTTTTATTTTTCATCACACAATAAGATTTAAAGGTTTTTCGGGCGCTGTGAGCATTTTCCCGGAATTTCCCAGATACTTCTCCTGCGCTTTATAAGATACACCTATTTTATCCAGCAAGGTTTCCGTGCCGATCTGATGCATTTGCAAACCCAGCTCCCATGGGTCATAGCCCAGCAACAGGCCTGTCATTTCTTCATAGGTAAGAACCGGAATGCCTTTCTTCTCCTCATCATAAGTCACTCCTTCCATCTCAGCAATGGTGTACTGCCATTTATCCATAAACATGGCACAACCCGGGCAATTACAAACAATAAAATCCGGAGAATAAGGTTTCATAGATTCGAATTTCTTTTTTGAATTTGCCACGGAATATCCTCGATTTGCCATAACAAGATATTGCCGGAATCCGAAGCCACAACAATGTCTGCGCTCAGGATAATCAACAACTTCGCCTCCCCATTCGTTTATCATGCCAACCAATACCTGCGGAAATTCAGCTCCTCCAATAACCGATTCGGGAAAAATTTTGGCATAGTGACAACCGATATGCTCCACTATTTTCAATGGTTTCCCGGTAAATTTATTTATTAGCTGATACTTCATTTTTTCTTTCAGTTCCTTCCGGAATTTATATATGACATCAGAAGGATGAGAAATGTTTTCAGGAATCTCAAAAGTTCTGCCTGTTGCTTTAAAGAGGAAATCTCTTGATTTTTCAAGCTCTTCAGGAAAATGTTTCCAGGTATCTACTGTTTCATTCAATAATCCAAAGGAAGTAACACACGATGGAACAAAGTTTTTATATCCGGCTTCGGTCATCAGCGAAAATAAGCGTGCAACAACAGTCATCGTCGTTTCAAGGGGAACAATACCTGAATAGTAACCAATTCCGGTACATGTGTGCAGATCTTTATCATCTATGATGTTCAGACCAAGTTCTTCTCTGATTATTTTCAAAAATGCCGTTTCAGAACCAGGAAAAAAAGTTTGCCGGATACAACTTCGCTCATAATAATAATTGTTATCAGCGATTTCCTTCTGGTAATCTTTCCAGTGTGTTTTCTTTGGTTGTTGGTCAGGAATGGTCAGTTTCATTATTTGATGTATATAAATGAAAAAAATACTCACTATTCATAATTTCGTCTTCACAGTGAAATCCAAGTTCTTTAGCTTTTTCCTCCGATATTTTTTCAACTTTCTTCCGAAATGCATCGCCACCCGTAACCTTAAAAATCTCATGAATTTCATCTAAATTTTTCTTCGGAATCTTACGGAGTGCGCCTGCTCCTTCTTTATTATAATTGGCCCCTAGTTTATCCGAAACTTCTTCAGTATTTTCACGGTACCATTTCCAAACCGGGCCTTGTTCAGGATGCAATTGCGGATCAACCAGATCAGGGTGAACACAATAACCGGTACTTAAAATATTTTTACCAATAGTCTTCATAATTGCATACTGTTGGCGGCCCTTCATACTATGAATAAACAACCCTGTTTCCTGCGAAAGGTGGCGCAAGGCCGAAATGAGCAAAGCAGGAACATTACCTCTTGGGCAGCGCGTTTTACACGAAAGGCATTGGCCACAATACCAGATTGTATCGGAAACCAGCAGATTTTCAATTTTCTGATCATCCCTGGATAAAAGTGTATTACAGATAACCCTGGGATCATAATCATAAAACTCAGCCGCAGGGCATATAGCAGTGCATACACCACAATTCATGCATGCATTCAGCCCCTCAATATATCTCACATCACGATAAAGCTTATCATATTTTTGCGACATAACCTTTAAATTTACTTACCATTTATTATTCTGTAAATGGAATATATTTTTATGCAAAAATAAATTGATCATTTTTAGCATAAAAGCACAGTAATACTTAATTTAAGGGGTACAAGTACTACTTAATATGCGGGCTTTTGCGCAAACGAATAAGTATTTATACGTAGTGCATCAGTTAAGACTATATGCAGAACTACCTAATCTCAACAATACCATTTCTTATGGCATACATTACAAGACTTGCAGTATTTTTAGTATCGGTTTTTATCAGGATATTCGCACGATGCTTTTCAACAGTTCGTTTCCCAAGAAATAATTTCTCTGCAATTTCTTGATTTGAAAGCCCCTGGCATATCAACGTGACGATCTCTAATTCACGCTCAGACAAATTATTTATTTTAGGTTTGTTAGTAACATTGCTGATGTTCCGGATAAGATTAAGCAACAATTCCTGGGAAAAGTAACTTTTCCCGTCGATAACACTACGAATGGCTGTAAAAACTTCATCAATTCCGGATTCCTTAAGTAAAAACCCCGACACGCCTTTTTCAAGCATTTTATTATAATAATCTTCATCGCGATACATTGACAATGCAATAATTTTCAAATCCGGGAACTTTTTTAACGCAATTTCTGCGGCCTCAATACCATTCATTTCCGGCATTGCAATGTCAAGTAATACAACATCGACAGGAACTATTTCGATATTTCTAAGAAATTCAATCCCGTTTGATGCTTCTGATACCACTTTAAAATCACTTTGTGAATTTAAAATTAACTTCAGCCCATGCCGAAACAATGCATGGTCATCAACAATCATAATATTATAAACTTTCTTCTCTTTCATGGCTCAGTGGGATTTCGATCCTAACCCGCACGCCCTTTCCAGGCTCTGAATCTGTTTCAATGGTACCTTTCAACGAATTTATTCTGGAAAAAATATTATGAAAACCTGTACCTGTAACCGGAGATTTAAACAGGCTGTCCATTTCAAAACCTTTTCCATCATCTTTATAATCTACATAAACACTCTTATAATCCTGCGAAAGCGTGATATCAATAATCCTGGCATCGGCATGTTTCATTGTATTATTAAAAAGCTCACAAATCACCCTGTACAGGACAATCTCAACATCCCTTGATATACGTGGAAAACTATCACTGCATATGAAATTTATTTTTAGATTTTTTGAAGAATTAATCTTCTGTATAAAATTTTTCAAAGCCTTAACAAGTCCAAAATTTTCAATAACATGAGGACTTAAATTATTCGAAATGTCTTTTAATGTCTTAATAGATTCATTTATGACCATTTCAAGGTTCTGCAATATTTCATTTGATTCATTCAGTACCTTTTCCTTTTTTAGTGCAGAAACTGACATTTTAATCGTAGAGATCAAAGGCCCAAGACCATCATGAATATCCTTTGCAATACGTTCCCGCTCTTTTTCTTCAGCTTGTATAATAACCGACAGGAATTTCTTTTCATTTTCCCTTTTTTCCTTTTCCATCCTTTCCATGTAGTCGAATATTTTACTCACTAGAATTAACCCAACTGCAAAAAAAGTAGAAGTGGCAATGCCGAACCAAACATATAATACATCGTGTGTATCACTGATAAAATTAATATTGAAAAATGTTAAGGATTCAAAAAACCTGCGAACCAAAAGGAATAAAAAACCAAGAGAAATAAGTATCCATGATAAGTTATATTTTGTCCTCCTGGTAAGCCGTAAAGATACTACCGTAGCAGTTATATGTAATACCACTGTAATTATTATCAACCACTTGATAACCATGAAAATAAATGTTATATTGTGCTTACTAAAGCTTTTATAAGTTATACAAAATTAATAAAAATTCATTTGTAAATATTTTTTTACTTTTGCCTGTTTCGAATAACGGAATAATGTAATATTGAAAATCAATAGTTCATTTTGTTTTGATTGTCATCAGTTTATTGAATTACCCGTATTTGGAATTAATGAACAAATTGTAAAAAAACTGTAATTATGAAAAACAAATCATTTCAGGACAAGGTAGTTATCATCACAGGAGCATCATCAGGTATTGGGAAAGCATGTGCTGTGCAATTAGCGTCGTTAGGTGCACATGTAGTAATTGCAGGCAGAAATGAAGAAAAACTTAAAAATACAGAAAATGAAATAAAAACGCTCGGAGGATCTGTTGTTTCAATATCAACGGATGTTAGTAATCAGGAAGATTGCCAGAAATTAATCAATAAAACCATCGAAAAATTTAACAAGATAGATATACTGATCAACAATGCCGGAATTTCTATGAGAGCAAGGTTTGAAGACCTTGACATAGATGTTATAAAACGCCTTATGGATACAAATTTTTATGGTACTGTTTTTTGTACTAAATATGCGCTACCATATATTTTAAAACAAAAAGGTTCTATTGTTGGTATTTCTTCACTGGCAGGAGTAGCTCCACTTCCTGGCAGAACCGGTTATAGTTCCTCGAAACATGCCATAAACGGATTTCTAAATACAATACGGGTAGAAAATCTTAAAACCGGGCTTCATGTCCTTGTCGCGCATCCTGGTTTTACCGCAAGTAATATTAGAATGACGGCCCTTAATAAAGATGGTCAGCCACAAAAAGAAACACCTCGTACCGAAAGCAAAATGATGACCAGCGAAGAAGCGGCCCACCATATCATTAAAGCATTGTTTAAACGAAAACGTGAAATTACACTAACCATGCAGGGCAAACTCCTCGCATGGACTTACAAGCGATTCCCATCATTTGCCGACAAAATGATCTTTAAAGAGATGGAGTCAGAAGAAAAAGGAAACAGGTAGCAGAAATTTAATACTCAAAAGCTTTTATTTATCAGGTCCTTTTTGAGGAACATAAATGGATTAATGACAAGACAATATTGCTGCTTGTAAAAGTTTGTTTATTTTTACACAATACTGTAGAAATTCCATGAGAAAAAAGTTACTTATTTTTTTGATTTCTGCATTTATTTTAGCGCTGTTCACCGGCATAGCTTACTACAATCTTTTTTTTAAAAAAATCTTCATTTACAATATAGAAAAAATTGAATTTTATGGTATCACTAAAAAAGAAAGTGAAGCAATAAAGACATTCGGAATCTCCCCATTGAATAAAAAATATCCTTTAGACGGTAGTATTTCTTCCTGTTATAATACTATATTACTTGAAATTCCTGACACACTTATATCTAATGTTTTATATTTAAATGTCATACTGCCTCAAAAAAATTTCTCATATAAAATAAATGATCTGTCTCTATTATCTGCGCAAGAGAATAGTCATACATACAGTATACCAACAGAAGTAAGAACCGAAGGTACTTTCTTTCATAAATTATCAATGGCCTATCCGTTTAATTTACTTCTTCAATCCCTAATATCATCACAACATTATTTTATAAATACAAGCATCAAACTATACAATGTAAGCTTATTATTATCACCGTATATCATTGGTGTGCTATTTGTTTTATTTTCTATTAGTTGTGTTTTTCTCCTTTTTACTTCATTACGACAAATTATCCGTAACAGAACACTAAAAGATCAGGTGGCTTTTGGATTTAATTCAAAGTCTTTCTTTAATTTTTACCTTCCTGTCATCATTTTTCTGACAGCTTTTTTATGGAAATTATTTTATATAAATTTTCCGTATGTCTGGTTTGACGAATCAGGGATGATTTTCAATGCCTTGCACAATATAAAATATATTCTGGCTTTACCAAGTGAAGGAGAACCTAATCCTCCCCTTTTTATGCTTTTAATGCATTTTTGGATTAAAGTCTTTGGAATTGAAGCATATTCTATTAGGATTATTCCAAATATTTCAAATGCAATTACAGCCGTAATTCTTTATTTTATTGGAAAAAAATTTTATAATCCAAGAACAGGAATATTAATATCAGGCTTCTTTATTCTTTCGTACAGTCATTTCTTTTTTGGTCTTTGTGCACGTCCATATTCAATGATATCAATGTGTACTTCAATTTCATTATACTGTTTTCTAGTAATAATGAGAAAACCTGAAAATAAAAAAGCATTTTTTTGTCTCATATTATCTAATTTTCTGTTATTATATATTCATTATTTTGGGTTATTTGTAATTTTCATTCAGTTAGTATTAAGCTTTTTATATTCAAACAACAGGAGCTTCATTAAAAAGCTAAGATTATCTGTATTCGTTATAGGAATATTATATCTGCCGATGCTACCAATTATCATAAAACAATTCTCTTCACACGTAAGTGATAATTGGCGCCAAAATTATCTTATGAATCCTAATTTATCAGAATACTTTTCACAACTTTTTGGATACTTTAATGAAAGATACATTTTTTTAATCATAGTCTTTTTCGTCATCATTGGAACATTAAAAATTGTGTTTATTGATAAAATGAAAAAGATGATTTCAAAGGATTTGATATTCTTATTTCTTTGGTGGTTTATTCCTTACACATTGATGTTTCTACTTTCAAGAAAGATTCCAATGTGGCTTAATACCTATTTATTATTTAATAGCATAGGGCTTTATGTTTTTTTTGGTGTTTTTATCAATAAGCTATTCACACAAAAAATGTTTTGGGCTATTTGTATTGTATTATTCTTTCTAATATTCATAAATCTTGATATAAAATCTCTGCATCCTAATAACAAAATTGTTCAGAATTCTGTAAATGCCATAAAAAGTACTGTAAGCAAAGACAATAGTATTTTGATTTCCAAATGGTCGGATTTCGCTTTTATTTATTATTACGACAAGGAAATATTTAAAAATATATACCAGTATGATTCCTTACTTAATTCAAACAATATATATGCTTTTAGAAATCGAAATGAAGCAAAAAAAAGATTAAAAAATATTACCAGTGGACGTCTAATATACGTATATACATGGGGCTGGGAGGATGATAATACGCGCAATTTTATTGATAGTTCTTATACAAGAACGGGATCAATCACTTATCCTGAATGCTTGCAAGTAATTCTTTTTGAAAAAAAAGGTAACCTGGAACCTAAATTTTAAATGTATTTTTGGCCCGATACAATTTTAAAATACACTTAAACCGAATCAATCAAGATCATTGACACATAGAAACATAAAAATATATTTCCTGTTTCACGATTGTATTGGTTTATTTGCATACACTTTTTTCTTCCAGCAGATAAATATTGAAATTTAAACCATATTTAATTTTTTCATTAATTTTACTTTACATTTCCGTAATATTTTTTTGAAATTTAATTCAAATTCTTTTGATATCCGGCTTTAATGCAATGAAAAAAATTAACAAATTGACTATAAAAAATAAATCATTAAAAAAAAGGTTCTTTTTAATAGTAGTTTTACTATTCTGCCTTAGCTCAATCGTAATTATTCCCTATTATTTTCTTTATTATAAACAGTCCATTATTTATGATTTGGTTAGTATTAATTTTTATGGCATTTCGTCAATTAATCAACAACACATAAAAATATCAGGTATTACTCCGATGAACAAAAATATCGAAATATTGAGAAAAGAAGGGGCTGATTGTATTCCCGGCAGTTTTAATTCAATACAAATCACAATACCTAAATCGCTCGTTTCAAAAGATATTACGATCATTTTCCTGCTGAAAAGTAATATTTATCTATTTAATATCGAAAACCTCAAACTTATCGGCTCATATAGTACTGAAAATGTTTATACACTTCCATCTTATGTTAAAAGCACCGGAGGATTAATAAATAAAACTATTTTAGTGTTTCCTTTTTCAAACATAATTTCTATCATAAAAACAGTTTTACAATCCATAAAAAACCACATCCAGTTGTTATTGTATATGGCTTGCGTTATCATAATATTAATAATAGCTATCACAGAATTTAACAACAGATATTTACATAATAATTAAAATAACAAAAAATACATTCATCACGTTGAAAATAAAATATTTTAAAATACCATTCCTTATTATTTTAGCAATACTTCTATTCTGGTTAATCTACTATTTCTTTTATTTAAATAAGGTTGCAATCTATGACCTGGTAAAAATCGAATATACCGGATTGACACAGGATCAAAGCAAAAATATTCAATGCTACGGTATAACTCCTATTAAAAAGAAAGTACTATTATACAAGGAAAAAGATGCCAGTGAAATCCGTGGTTGCTTTTCTTTAATTGAGATCAGAATTCCGGATTCAATTAAAAATAAAGTAACTTCAGTAAAAATAGTTTTGGAAAATGGGACTTTTGCATATAGAATCCAGGATATAGAATGTATCAACTCGGCACAAAACGTATCCATTTATATTTTACCAGATGATGTAAAAAGCAAAGGATCATTTTATAAAAAAATCACCTCGGCCTTTCCGTTCTATGGAATTATTTCATTTTTTAAGAAGAATTCCTCTTCAATAACAATTATTCTCTACATACTACTTTTTGTTATAGGATTGTTTGTTATATTACTTTTTTTAACATATCTCTGGAAAATAGTTTCTGAAATATTTCAAAAGAAATCGATCCAAAACGTTTTCAAAACTTTACAAAAAAAAGAAATCCGTCTCGTTTTTTTAATAACCTCTTTCGTTGTACTTTGCTTATGGCCCTTTATTTTGAAGGTTAACGTTTCCTATTTTTTAATAATACTATTATACACTTCATTATTGGTAAAAAAAATTCGCCCCAAAAAGAAATTTTTTCTTATTTTTTATATACAATGGTTCTTTATAATACTCTTATGTTTCGAGTTATTTTCTTACTATTTAAATCATAAAAAAACAATTGTTGTATACAATGATGACAATATGCTTATAAAAACTGACACATTGTTAGGTTGGAGGTCTAAAGCTAATTGTACCAGGGCAAAAACTTTTGTTGTATTAAGGAAGGATACATTATTTAATTATATTTCATTTGATAAATACGGAAGAAGAGTATCTGAAGAAAATGTTGTAAATAACGATAGCTTAGCCAAGGTTTTTACAAATCGAAAACATGCCATATTTTTAGGAGATTCATATACTTTTGGCCATGGACTTATTTACAACTCAACATTTCCGTATATTTTTGAGAGTCTGCATCCGGAATACAAATCTTATAATTATGGTCTCACCGGATATGGGCCACACCAGTTTTGCTTCTTATTTGACAAAAGAATAAATAGAATAAATAATATAAGTGTACCTGAGGATAGCGGTTTTTGCATGTATACATACATTGATGAACATTTAGACAGGGTTTGGGGAGGTAATCAATATTTAAAATTTGGTTTTAGTTCTCCGGATGTTTATATCATAAACGACAGCCTCGTCTTAAAAAAACGATCCGAACTCAAAAATGCTTTTGCCTGGTTTATTAATCATTCAGAAACATTTGAATTTTTTAACATAAATATAGAACATCCCAAAAAAACGTCATTTTATAAAAGGTTTGCTGATATCATCAATTATACTGCAGCGTTATACTGGAATTTAAAGCCAACCGGACAATTTTATATTGGTTTATACCCTGACAAATTCACCATAAAAGATACAACCTGGATAAAATTTTTAAATCATAAAATAAAAGTGATAAGGATACCTGTCCCTAAGGATTATGATTTAAAAAAATCATCTTATTTGATACCAGACGGGCATCCTTCAAAAAAGCTTAATGATTACTATTCAAAGTATTTTTCAAAATATATCAAAAATTCAAAATAGTTTTCTTTCAAATAATATGTAAATAATTTATAACAATTTAGGGATGCAATTTAAATGAAGACAAAAAAAATATTGTTGATTTCATTACTATTTTTAATGCTAGGACTTATTCTTAGCAGTACTTACTATTTTTTATATTTTAAAAAAATAAAAATTTTTGATCTGACGAGTATTCAGCTCATGGGAAAACGATCCGATCAGGTAAGAGATATTGAAATATTTGGCACTACTCCACTAAATAAGAAAGTTATTCTCAAAAATAAAAATGGATATGGTAATTTCTATGGAGGCTATGTCTCTATTGAAATCGCAATACCTGATACCAATATTTCTGAAGTATCCTCACTTCATATTATTATTAGTAAGACTAAATATATCTGCCCTTTAAGCGAGCTTGAACCATCATCATCTTCCAATGGAATTACTTCATTTAAACTTCCATCAAAAATCAAAAGTAAAGACAATTTTCTCAAGAAACTTATCACTGCATTTCCTTTTAATACAATATTACTACAAATTAAGTCCATAAAAGATTTCATAATAACAGCCGACCGGTATGTTGTAAAATATGGTATCCTTTCCTTTCCTTATACTGTCGGATTTTGTATTGTTTTATATTTCATCGTCCTTTTATGGTTTTTATTAAAATCTATTCTTCAATACATACATAAGTTGTATGCTACTAATTTCGCATCTCTAAGGCCAGCAAAACAATCATTTTATAGTTTTTACCTTCCTGTAGTTTTGTTCCTTATTGCATTGATTTGGAAACTATCCTATTCCAACATACCATATATTTGGTATGATGAAGCAGGAATGATATTTAATGCCCTGCATGATACTAATTACATCCTTACACTTCCGACGGAGGGAGAACCCAATCCTCCATTTTTTATGCTGTTGTTCCATTATTGGGTAAAAATATTCGGAACAGAGCCGGGAATAGCTAGAATCATTCCAATTATCTGCAATGCAATAACAGCCGTTATTCTATATCATACTGGAAAAAGATTTTTTAATCCGGGGGTTGGCGTTTTATCTTCTGCCTTTTTCATCCTATCACAAAGCCATTTCTTTTTTGGTTTATGTGCTCGTCCTTATTCAATGATGTCTATGGCAACAGCTGCTTCACTTTATAGTCTTCTTTTTGTTTTAAAAAATCCCGACAACAAAAAAGGAATGATACTTTTAGTTCTGTCGGATTTCTTATTACTATATATACATTACTATACCTTATTTCTAATATTAGTTCAATTAATAACCAGCCTTATTTATTTTAATAATAAAAAAATATTCAGAACAATACTTACCTCTCTTGTAATTGTTACATTCTCATTTCTGCCATTTATTCTGATTATTTTAAAGCAAATGTTCCTTCATGTGGAAGATACCTGGAGGCAGAGATTTTTAAATACAGACATTTTTGATTATATTCTTCACCCAATAAGCTTTTTCAATAATATTTATGTTCCTGTTTTAATAATAATAGTAATCATAATTGGATGTATAAAACTCTTTGTAATAAAAAAGAAAGGAAATATATTTTCAACTGATTTGCTTATAATATTTCTGTGGTGGTTTATACCTTATACAATAATGTTCCTTATTTCTTCTAAAATATGTACTTGGTTCCCTTCATATCTGTTATTTAACAGTATTGGTATCTATTTATTTTTCTCTTTGGTTATAACCTTATTATGGCAGAAAAAACAATTCCGGGTAATTTGTTGTGCACTTTTGCTAATTATGTTCTTGACACTTGACATTAAATCAATAAATTATAGTTTTTCAAAAGTTCAAAATTCGATTAATAATATTAAAAAAACTATTAACAACAACTCTTTTGTTTTAATATCAAAATATTCTGACGTGATATTTATGTACTATTATGACAGAAACATTTATAAGGATATTGACCACTATGATTCATTACTAGTGAAAAATAAAATATATGTAGCTCAAACAACTAATGAAGCTAAGCACAGGCTTCAAAAAATGCATTTTGATCATTTTGTATATGTATCAACTAACCCATGGGAGGATGATACAACAAACTTCTATTTAGAAAGCATGTATAAAAGGACTGACAGTTTACACTATAGATATTGCTTTGGAATTAAAGTTTTTGAAACAATTAAAGCGGGAGATAAAGGTGATTAAAAGTTTAATCGAGATCCTTTATAATTTCGCGGCTTTCGTTCTGAAAATAAGACCATTTTCTAATAAAAATTCCATTATATAATACCCCGAGCCCAATTCACTGGTGGATATAATTTGATGATTATGAACAGACTTTATCAATTTACCATCAATGTTATAAATCCGTATTTCCTTTATTTGATGACTTGTGCTATTTATAATGTTTAATTTGTCACAAAAAGGATTGGGAAATATCTTAATTTCTTCATTAACGTCAGTAAGTTGAGGGTTATCTGTTATATTTAAATACCCTACTTTTATCCCGTTCCCGAAACTTGTCACCCACATTTCATTTGAATTGTACGGATTAAAAAATACCCGTTCCGGTTGGCGGAATGGATAACTGTCGACTAATGACCATACCGGGTTCGTTGCGTTCATATTATTGCTGATCCATAAACCTTGACTTTCAGTTGTAAGATAGGCCTGATCCAGGTTTTGCGGGTTAAATGTAATAGACTCTACCCTGTCGAATTGCGTACCGGTGAGTTTTACCCATGATGAGCCCCGATTTGTTGTTTTATACAAACCACCTAAACCATTCGGAGCCCCGCCCCATCCGCCGTATACAGCCACATACCATGTGTTTTGACTGGCATCAATAGGGTCGATAATAATATCTTTTGTCCAGTAATACATACCCGCATTACTTACATCTGACCATGTGTTTGCAACAGGATTATAAATAAACACACCGCTGCTATTGGTAAAAACTCCACTGGAATTCCTTCTTCCTGAAAAGGTACATACCACGTTTCCATCATTTAAAACAACAATACAGGCCGGATGGCCTTCAGTACGCGGCGGATTAGAAAGCTTGGTCCAGGCAGAAGAAGCACCTGCCGAAAGATTATTTGTCATATAAATACCGCCAAGTTGTGATCCTTGCGTACCCCCAAAATGAACCACGGAGGCATACATCCGCTCTGAATTGTTCGGATCCTGCGCCAGCCAGAAAACCGGATGCCCAAATGAATGAAGGGTTGACCATGTCGCACCGCTATCAGCCGAAAAAACAATTTTTCCGTTTCCATCGGCAGCATCCAGCTGAGCATCGGCCAAACGGGTACTCTGATATAAGTCATGTATATTGGAACACGCACCATACAGTTTTCCATTACCGGCTTTTACAACCCTGTATAACGAGTTTACCGAAAAACCGGAATAATTAAAGCCCCATTTATTACCACCATCGGTACTCCGTATTCCACCGATATCGCTATAGCAGCCCATCACCTTGTTCGCATCTGCCCATAAAACCTGCCAGCATGTAGTATTTTCGAGGCCAATACTTGTGTAAGTCTGTTTGGATGGCGTTGCCATTCCTGCAGGATGCTGATCAGTTTGACTCACGTAAGCCTGTTTCCATGTAGCGCCTCCATCTGATGATGATTGTACGTTACTGAAATTTCCAAACAGCACCTTATTTGAATTTTGCGGAGCAACGGAAATTCCAAAAACTGTCTCACTCCAACTCCATTGTTTATCGCCTCCGGCACCTTCCCAACCTGTTATAATATTAGTATTATTCGTTGTATTAAATACTTTTGCCCATGAAGTGCCTGCATTATCTGTCTTATAGACTAAGGGAGCGCTAAGTGCATAATCATGTCCGCCCAGGTAAATCTTGTTTATATCATTTTCGGCCATAGCCGCATACATAATAAAATCATTGGTAAAGTTTATTCCGCTAGATTTTGACACCCATACACCATTATCATTATCCATCGTATACACCCCTTTGGCAAAACTATAATAATCCCATGGCATGACACCATTATATGTATCGCTAATACTGGCCGAGATACATACAAATCTCATGGTGCTACCGTTTTTTCCGCCGGCAAAATTCCAGATTACCTGTCCTGAAGTAATTCCACTTGTTGATTGTACTGTAAATGTAGTTCCCGAATTATTTGATATTATTAATCCATCATTAGTTCCGATATAAATATTATTACCATCCCAGAATACGCCACCGACAATAATTCCTGCTCCCATATCAGTAGCATGCTTAACAAGTGAAAAGGATATTCCTCCATTATTTGAAAACAATATATCACCGTAGGCACCTATAATAATTTGATTTGAATTATTAAAATTAGCAACCATTTTGTATGCACTACCGTATGTCCCTATATTATAAGCACTGATTGCATTCCATGAGTTTCCGCCATCTATGGTTTTCACCGGATAACATGAATTGCCATCGTTAAAGATCGTGTAAGAAATATTTGGGTCATTGGTAAATTCAAACGTAGAAATACCGGATACCTGAAGTTTTGAAAAGGGTACCTGTGTATAACTATTTCCGAAATCAATACTGTGAAATATTTCACTCATATCACAACTCACATAAAACTCATTATCATTTGATGGATTTATTTTTGGAAAAAACAATGCACCTCCCCCGCCAATTCCTTTTGGAGAAAAGGAACCCGGTTGAGCAAATGAGAAACAGCAAAACAAACAGATAATAATCAGAAGCAAAATATGTGATATTGTCTTCATAATAATTAGAAATTAATTGTTTAATGTTCTAAGTGACTACAGGGTACAAATCGTCGAATCGTTGTTAAAATAATTCATATTTAAAACTCCGATTTATACAGTTAAATTGGGATTACCGGTTAATTTTTAATAAAAGTTCTTATGATCCTATTTCATCCTTTTTGCATATAATGATAACAAATCAATCCCCCGGCTATCAGCATGAATTCAGGGATAAAAACAAGACACAATAAAGGGCGACTCTAATAACCTTGATCGGGCAGCTCTAAAAACAAAAAAGTTCGAGGCGGTCAAAGTTCTGAAAACCGCAGTATACTGAACGTATATGAGGATTTGAAGAACGAAGACAAACGAAGAAATTTGAAGTTTTTAGAGGTGCCCTAAAATAATTAGTATTTCACAATCATTTTATGCACCGTTGAATTATTCTCGAAATAAAATTCTATGAAATAGACACCAGGGCCTAATAAGGCAGTGTTAATACAATTAAATTCCAATTGCTGTGATATCAGTAATCTCCCTTCAGCGTTGTATATTCTGATTTCATTAACAGGAAAACCAGTATTATTTAAAAAGAAGATTTGATCATTGAATGGATTGGGATATAACAGAAATCCAGTTTCATCATTCTCCTCAATTCCCCAGCAGGGATCAAAAGTCAGTGTGATAGTATCTGAAGCAGAGCATCCATCTTTATAAACTGTAACATAATAGTCGCATGTATTACCTGAATCGCATGATGAAACATTTACCAGCTGTGTTTGCGAAACAGAATCGTTCCACCAGTGATAAGCTGCACCTGGATTACCGGCATCCAATAAAATGCTTTGGTTGATGCAAATAGTACTATCAGAACCAAGTTCGACAACCGGTTTGCTTTTCATCATGATCGTACAAACCTTGTGATTGTTAGAATCAATAACATCTTTGGTCCATAGAGCCGAATATTTAATTGAAAGTGTATCATAAGAATTTAAATGCACCGGAGTTGAGAATGACAAGGTGGTACTGTCACCCGGAAGTATTTCATTAAATAAAACAAAATCCTCAACGACAGCCATTCCATTATTAACTGTATAAGAACAGCTAACTATATCTCCCGCTGAAACAGTATCCTGGCAGACATTCACGAGGGTAACAGGCAGATGAACCCAGCCTAATGTATCACAATATGACTGGTTATGCTGTGATAATCTAATATCTGCAAAGGGGATTTCCCTGATCCGGATATCGTCAACAACAATAAAAAACATATCAGCATCACTGTATCCATGAAAACCAACAAAATAATCACCAGAAACAGCAGGAGAAATAATTCCGCTACCATACCTGTATGCACCGACAATATATGGGTTTTCAAAAATAGATTCGCTGGTCATGCCACCTGCATTTGCCTCGCTTCCCCATTTTACTTCAAGTTTTTCAGGATATAAAGAATCCCCGCAATTGTCATAAAAAAAATCAACCTTATAATATTTGCCCGATTCAAAATGAAATTTAGGCGTGTAGAACCAGTCATTCATTGCTTCTGCCTGATTGTATCTGATATAAATAGAGTTTGGTGATGAATGGTAATGACTATTCAGTGTTGCCCAGGAATAAGTGTCATTATTATCATTACTGACAGAATAACAATTAGGTAATGATGGCACTGCAATATTATCAAAGTTTTCGAAATAAGGTAATACCCCCAAATCACAAACCGTAGTAAAATGAAAGGCATTTGTCCAAGACCCTGTATCGCCGGCACTGCAATGATATCTAATATAAAAGCTGTATGTGGTTGAAGGATTTAGCCCTGAAATATTAACCGAATCAACATCTGCACTTACACCTCCGCTGCTAATAAGGCCGGTTGGCCCGCTACCTGCGACACCATTAATACGAACTTCATATTCAAAACCTGAAGTTTGCATTGAAGGCGGCGCCGTCCATGAGATAGTTGCTGTTGTTTGTGTAACAGAATTTGATGCAATTGCATATGCTGTTATATTTGGGCAGGAAGTTGGCTCTAACTTAAAATCGTCAAAACTGATGAAGTTAGGAACACCTGATGGGCAGTTTATGCGAACAGCAAAATAATATGTTCCTGTATTTTCAGGAATCAAAGTATAAAGAGCCTGAGCATAAGTTGAAGTAGCAAAAGTTGATGCTATTACAAAAGGATTCCCTAATTGTACAGCATCTGTTGAAAATTGGGATGTATTGTAAAAAACATGACCTGTCCATCCCGAATGATTGTCGGCTGCCCACCAAAATGAAAAATCATAGGAAACACCGGCAACAAGGTAAAAACCGGGAGTCCAGACATATTCATTGGTAACATAATCCCTTTCCCTTAAAAATTGAGTTCCGCTGTGCGCATTGGCATCATAAAATGTATTAGAATTGTTGGTTGTAACCCAAGCTGTTGTTCCTTTATTCCAATAAACAGGTAAGTTGGGCACGGATACACCATCAAAATTTTCATTCCATGGTAACACGGATATCGGTTCAGGCAGCGTGGTACTTTTTGCCATAATACCTAAAGAATATTTATCAGAGCCAGTTACCGAGAATGCTTTATAATAGTATGTTAAGTTTCCCGAAAGCGAATCATGATAAAATGTAGTCAGATCGCCATAATAAATCACTGTCCCGCCTCCGGGTAAAGTATCACCAGGCGTATAGACAACGCCATCCACAGGTGTCCCAGTAATACTCATGGTGTCATAAACAATCAACACATTATTACTGTCGGGATTTCCAGACCAGGATAATTTTATCAGGCTATTATTCATCGCTGTTGCCACAAAAGGATATGGATTCAGAATACTATCAACAGCAAATCGGTATACCTGGCCATCGGCCGGTTTTGTACCCAATGTATTGGTGCTTGTTATCGAACTTATTTGGGGATTCGGGGTAGTGTTGTTTAAAGAAATAAAAGTTTGATTGTCCTGGGATGCTGCTGATAGTCCTATGGAAGCCGAACCATTATATACAGGGTTTTCCTCATCCTTATAAATAAATTCAATATTGTTGGTTGTTTCGTAAAGTTTAACCTGAAAAGATATAACAGCGCTGTCAGAGCCTGAATTCCATTTAACATTTTTCCATTGGGCAACAAATATTCTATACGGTGCTGTACCTTCTGTCAAATAAGAAAAATTTAACGGATTTTGAATATCCAGATCATCCCACAAGGGAGCCAGGAATGGTTGCATAAATGCATTCGCAGATAAATCATTATTTGGCGCAACATAGATGGTCGATCCGCCAAACTTCAACCATCCGTTTGTGCTGGCTGCAACAGAAGTATATGCAACTTTGCAAAAAGTAAAAGTAAAGCCTATAGGTATCCCGTTAAAATATCCATCATCAGCATCACCGTTTGTCAGAAGAGGACTGGTGCCAGATGTAATTTCGGTGTAAGTGCCGCTGATGGCAGTGAGATTATAATCAGCCAATACCTGCCCGAAAGCACGACAGCAAATAATAATGATACTTAGTATCAGAAATATTTTTTTCATTAAATTAAAATGAAATTAAAATTGTTACGCTTTAACTGTGATAAAAATCATCCACCGAAATCTTCTGATTTATATTACACATCAACAATTTTATTTTTAATTGCAAATTTTATAAGATCGACGGTGCTTTTGAGTTCAAGCTTTTGCATAATATGATTTTTATGCGACTCTACTGTTCGTATGCTTATAAACAATTTATCGGCAATTTCCTGGTTACTTAATCCTGAGGCAAAATGTTTCAATATTTCAATTTCCCGGATTGTAAGCTTATCTTCGGAACGCTCAGGCTGATTATCCACCGTTTTGGCTTTTTGAACATAACTTTTTAAGATAATATTTGAAATTGATTCACTGAAATATTCTTCCCCGGCATAAACAGCTCTTATTGCATCAATAATTTCTTTTCGTGTCGTATTTTTAGGCAAATACCCCTTTGCTCCTGATTTGATCGCATTGAAAATAAAATCTTCATCTGTGTACATCGAAAGTATAATTACTTTTATCTCGGGATGAGATTCTGATAACCTTTTAGCCAGCTCCAAACCTGAAATTTCAGGTAATGAAATATCCATAATAATAATATCCGGATTCTGCAGGTTTAGTTTTTCACGGAGGACATTATGATCAGAAGCTTCGCTGATAATGTCAATATCTTCGACATCAGTTAATAATGCCTTTATTCCATCACGAACAATTTGGTGATCATCAACAAGTATGATTTTTATTTTTCCCATAGTAAAAATTATGAATGATTAAGTGGAATCTCAACTCTGACTTCAGTGCCCTTACCTATTTCTGAATGAACATTAAATGTTCCACCAAGCATATAGGCGCGTTCCCGCATATTATATATTCCATTTCCAACATATTTGTGAGTAGTTCCAAATTTAAAACCTTTTCCGTTATCAAGTATTGTCAGGATATAAAAATTCTGTTTTTTCTCCAGTTTAACAGAAATTGTGCTGGATTCGGCATGCTTAACCGAATTTGTCAAAGCTTCCTGTGCAATCCTGTATAAATACATGATGCATTTATTTGTAAGCATCTTTGGATTAATATTGCTGTCGGCTTCAAAGTCAATAACAATGCTGGTAGACTCTGCAGTTTCATTGCAAAGTTTCCGTAAAGCATTGATAATTCCGAATTCCTTTAAGCCTAAAGGCATAAGGTTGTTTGACATCCTGCGTATATCATCAATAGTTTTATTGGTCAGGGCCTTCAGGTCGTCAAAACGCTTCCTGTCTTTTTCATCACTTATTTCAATACTTTCCAGTTTTAATTTTAATGCTATCATAACTTGTCCCAATCCATCATGTAGTTCACGTGCCAGGCGCTGCCGTTCAATCTCCTGACCGTCAATAACCCATGAAAGCCTCTTTAAACGTTCTTCTTTAAGCTGTTTTTCCACTTCAATACGTTTTGTAATATCACGAATTACTGATGCAATTATCATTTTACCTCTATACTCGATAGCGCTTTCCTGAACCTCAATTGGAAATTTTTTTCCATCTTTCTTTAAAGCCATTGTTTCGTATGTATAAGGCTTTAATGGTATTTTAAACCCCGATCCGGAATGCCTCTCCTGTAAAATATCATTAACCGACATTTTTATCAACTCCCCCTCTGAATAGCCTGTCAGAATTGACACAGCATGATTAACTAGCAACAATTGCCCGTTATCATGCAGTAATATACCATCCAGTGTTGCATCATAAAAATGTTTAAGTCTTTCTTCGCGTTCAGCTATTTCATCAGATATTTTCTTGTATTCAGTAATTAATTGCTTTACAGAGCCTCTATTTTTAATATTGCCGGTAAGAAAGAAAATATTCTTCCTGATTTTTTTCAGCATAAGATAACGGCATGTAAAAATTACTGCAACAACAATTACACTAAATACCAGGCCTTCGAGCATTAACCTTTCCATATTATTAATGAAGTATGCAGATAAATATACAACAAATATATAACTTAGCCGTCAGAAAACACAAATCCAAAAATTTAATTCAGCTTCCGGAAAAAAATAAAATTTATGATTCTGATTGCAGACAGCGGTTCAACTAAAACTCATTGGAAAGTTATAAATGTTGATAAAAGCATTGAAACAATTTATACACGTGGATTAAATCCATATTTTACTGATGAAGGTATATTCCATACCGTGCTTAATTCTGAGCTGGTTCTATGTAAAAATGAAGTTCAGGAAGTTCATTTTTATGGCTCGGGCTGCGGCACAAAAGAAAAGATACTTTTAGTGAAAAAATATTTGAAATCCTGTTTTACATCCGCAGAAATTAATGTTTACAGCGATCTTCTCGGAGCAGCTCGTGCCCTGCTGGGGCGCGACAAGGGTATCGCATGCATATTAGGCACGGGATCGGTGTCTTGTATTTATGATGGAAAGGAAATAAAATCTACAACACCGTCACTCGGGTTTATACTTGGAGATGAAGGCGGAGGTGCTATGCTTGGAAAAGAATTGCTCAGGGCTTATTTTTATAATAAACTTCCGGAAAATATCAAAAATGCCTTTATAAAAAACTTTAAAATCACAAGGGAAGAAGTGCTCGATAAAGTTTATCGCCAGCCATCACCAAACGCTTATCTGGCTTCATTTTCAAAATTCATAAGGACATGTTACCATGACCCCTTTATTCATGACATGGTTTATAACTGTTTTAAAGATTTTTTTAATAACCATGTGATGGTATATCCAGAATATAAGAAATTACCTTTAGTCTTCACCGGTTCGGTTTCCGCAAATCTCAAAGAAATACTTGAAGAAGTCGCCGGTGAATTTGGAATAAAGATATCAAAAATCATGAAAGAACCTATGGATGGCCTGGTTGAATTTCACAGAAACACAAATATCGACTGATTATTGGAGGATGATTTTTTTATTAACCACACCCTTGTCCGTCGTTATCTGTAAACAATAAGTACCTTTTGCATTTCTGCTTAAATCCATCTCTTTCTGAAATTTTCCTGAAATTTCAGCGATATTATTTTTATAAACGACATTACCTATTACATCAAATATTTCAATAGAAATATGCTGAATTCCAGCAACCTCCATATCAAGAATAAACATACCGTCATTTGGATTGGGGAAAATATTTAAATTTTCCAACCCGGAATTTTCGGTGATGCCACAAGCCACGTCAAGGCACTTCTGAGTACTGTTGCCACAATCATTCTGAGCCTTTACACAAACCTGTCCGGAGTTGGTTCCCGTTGTTACATTAATACTTGTAGTTCCTTGTCCGGAATTCAGCACCCATCCCAGGCCGGTTGGTACAGACCACAGATAGGATGTTGCATTAGTGACAGGAGCAATAGAATAAGTTTGAGCTGTTCCTGAGCCAACATTTGTGGGTCCGGTAATTGTTCCCGGTTGTGCGGTTACTGTTCCTGCCGGATCAACAGTAATTGTCCTGCAACCCTGTTGACTTATTCCGCATGAATTTGTTTCTGCAACACAAACATCGCCTGATGCACTTCCGCTAACAATGGTAACTGTTGATGTATTTTGTCCGGCAATAATAGCCCAGCCACCGGTCGAAGGGACAGACCATGTATACGAAGTTACACCTGTAACCGTTGGAACGGAAAAACTCACAGTGCCACCAATACAAACTGTATCGGGCCCTGTTATCGGGCTGGGTTCATCAGGAATATTATTAATAGTAATGGTCTCTCCATCCTCCGGCCCCCAGCATACACTTGTAAAGGCCCTGAAATAATATGTTCCCGAAGCTGTGACAGTTTGTGTTGTTGCAGGAGTTGACGTAAATGTGCCGCCACTGGTAGTCCCCTGCCAGTATATTGTTCCGCCTGTTCCTCCATGAGCTATAAGTGTTCCGGTATTACAATAAACACCGCCACCACTGACGGTGACGGCACCAGCAGGGCTACCAACCTTGATAACTACGCTTGCACAATTGTTTGATAAACATCCGCTGCCGCTATATCCCCTGGCATAGTAGGTGGTAGTAAAGGTCGGTGAAACGGAAAAATCCGCCCCCGGAGCGCTGGTCCCGACAAATGTACCTCCACAACTGCCTGCATACCATAAAATATCCGTAGCCCCTGCAGCTGTAGCCGAAACAATTGCACTCCCTGAACATATCGTATCAGTAACCGGAGTAGCTATAGGATCACCAGGCGAAGTGCATAACATATAATATAACACTGAAGGAGATTTAATTTGATTATTATTTCTGACCAGGATATTGGCATTGGTATCAGAAGATATAAAGGGGCCTTTATGCATCGCGGCATCTACTTTATATGGGAAGATAAAACAGAATAATGCGGAAAAAAGAATCAGCCTGCGAAAACAAAAAATAAATAACTTTAATTTAAAATAAATATTTGTCTTCATAATTTGAGAGTTTTGAATGTTTATTACAAAATTAAAATAATATTAATACAAAATCACAAAATTGTTAGTTTTATTAGGGTTTTCTGTCCATTGGCAATAAGCTTAACAAAATAGACTCCCTGGGACAAATTACGAACATCTAAAATATTCTTATTTATTCCTTCAACAATATTCACTTTTTTACACATAACCGTTTGCCCAAAAATATCATTAACATCAATAAAACCTGTATTTACATATTTACTGTACCAGGAGATCATGACATATTCAACAGCAGGATTGGGAGAAATACTAAGACCTTGGATATTATCAGTGTCATTTATTCCCACACAATAAATATTTACTGTATCCTGGAAGGTATCTGTTCCGCAGGCGTTAAAAGCAGTCATTGAAACAATATATGCCCCGTTATTCATGAAGGTATGTAATGGATTTTCATCAACAGAAAAACCGCCATCATTAAAATCCCAAAAATATGAATATGCATTCATAGAGGTATTTGTAAACGCCACATTATTATCTGTGCTGCTGCTTATATAGCCGGCTGCGGGATTGCTGGTATATACATAAGCAACTACCGGGATACGGGGACTTTTACACTCTTCAGCCTGCACTTTCCAATTATAGAAAAAATAATAGTAATCATTATTTGAATAACTGTTACCGGTAATTTTAATCAAATCATTTACAATGTAAGGGTAATTACCCCCCAATATATTCCTGAAAAGCTTATTGTCAGGCCCCATTGCTTCAAGGCCATAATTAGAAGCGGCAGGAATATTCCAGTTTAAATTTATCGTAGTCTTCCCTGCTGAAAGGTTGATCACAGTATCATACACCACTGTCCCACCATGCGTTTTTAACCTGATCGTCCTTGAACCTGTTGTCTGGGCATATACATCAACTGAAACGAGTAATATATCAACCATGCAGTCAAAGATCATGTAATGATTACTGCTACCTGTATAATATCCACCGCTACCTATAAGAGTATCAGGAGCGCCAATGGTATACACTTCATCAATAGCAGACTCAACATAATAAGTTGTGGTGGTGTCAATGACACCCGTATTATAATTATCACCTACATGAATCGGGCTGCCATTTTGTGGTTCATTAAACCATCTGTTAGTTCCATTTGAACTAACTGAAAGTTGTGCTTCTGCCGGGCCACAAATTGTGTCATTTATCACAGATGGAACATCCGGCCTGTGTATGCTGATATAATTAGCCCTAACAAAAGTATTGTCACCATAATTATTAAAAACTTTAAATGTAACTGTATAATTTCCGTTAGACTGGTAAATATGAACCGGGTTCTGAGTGTTGGAAGTATCCCCATCACCGAAATCCCAGTGGAATTTTGTTGGTGAATTCGTTGAAAGATCAGTAAAACTGATTGTACCATCACATGATGTCAGAGGATCAGCTGTGAATCCGGCAGAGGGAACCTGACCAGAAGCAGAGCAATTAAAATCAATTTCATAACCACGGCCTTCAGTATACTCATCTGCATAAAAGTAAACCGTAATTGCATTTCCACTCGAAGAGACATCAGCCGCCGGAGTGAATCCCTGTAAACTGCAATATTTTCCAATAAGTGGTGCAGACATATCAACGCCATCAAATATTTGAAGGTAATCCCAGTTACAATATCCTGCATCTCCCATTTCCACATCGAAATCGGTAAAATGCAAATTTATTGATGTTGCTCCGGGAACTAAAATAGTAACAGTATCGTTGCTATTGGGCAAATAATTTCCGGTACCATTATTATCAAATAGTGTCCCCTGGCATGAATTGATCATTATATGCTGGTTTTGGATGGCACTGTATACGCAGGGTTGCTCAATATAAACAGAATCTGCATATGTTTCAGAGTTTGTACCATCAGAAATTGTCAGCGTAATATACTTTAACCCGGGAAAAGAATAATACACCTGAAAAGGCCCTGAATTGGATGCCGTTTGGGGTGATGCCCCGCTGCCGAAATCCCATGCAAAAGTTTGAATATTGCCTGTTGAAGCGTTATTTATTGTTATTTGCTGTCCGACACAAGGATTAGCATATTCAATATCAAACTTTGGCTTTATACATGAAGAAGTGAACGGAATTGAATAAATATAAGGCCTGTAATTATGTCCGGAAATGGTTAATACTGCAGAATTACCTGCCACAGGGGCAAATCGCAGAATATTGGGCCCAGCCCCCAGTGTATCACTTGCGATCATTTCGCCATCAACTACAAGGGTAGCCAGGCAGCCCGTACATGAGCATGAATTAATCTGAAATGTAGTATCATGGCAATCAAGTGTTGGATCATTCGTTGCCGTAATCGCTTCCGGAAGTGCAGTCCAGATTTTCATTGCAGGATCGCCAAAATAATGAAAGAGTTCATGAGAATACTGATCATCGCCCCATGTTTGAACCATACGTATTAGCCCCTGGTTCATAACATCTCCCATCGTATAAATTGGCTGATGAGAAACCGGTGAGCCAACAGGCGTATCACCAATACCTGTATAATCCGGTATTAATCCGGGGTTTGACCATATTGCATCAAACATTCCTTCGATAAGCCCATCATTATATCCGCTGTAACTGTAATACGCGGCTCCAAAAACACCCACTGCACCACCATTGGTTTTACGCAGAAATTTCTCGGCAAAACATTCAGGCAACCTGTATTCGCCGGTATGACAATTAATACTAAAAACAACAGGAAGTTTATCACCATTATTCAGCAAACCGATATCATTGCTGGTAAATTCGGGAGAAGCCCAACCTGTTCCTCCAGTGTAACCATGATCGCGATGAGCAAGAAATAAACGGCCATCAGTAGAATTCAGCGCAGCAACAATATCGTTTTTATCGCCATCCCAGGCAAATCCGCTACTTCGGAGCAGGTCTACAGGCAAAGGCTCTGAATTTGCATAAAATCCATTATTATAATACATCGGGTTGGTGAAAGGATCAGCCTCATAAACCCTGTCAACGCTGTAACCCTGTGATTGCATATAGCTATGTATTTCTTCCATAGTAAGTACAAAGCGCCTGTCTTCATAATTACTGGTGTCATCATCCTGAAAATAGGCACAGCCTGTCCCTCTTGTATAAAAACCAGGTAATGCAGGAGGGCTTTTCTCATATTTAATTATTTTTTTTACCACAGTCATTGACTGTGCAGCAGATGAAACAGAAATTCGCCCAAATGCCATATCGGCCACATAATCACTTGGCCCATCCATGCAGGCGTAATAAAGATCTGTTGCAAAATTCTCATGATACATAGGATCCTGGTGTATCTCTCCAGGTACTTTATCGTGGTCGCCAATTATAACAAAATAATCAGGCCTGGGGGCATATGATTGATAAAGGCCATGTATCTCGGTTTTCACTTGTGCACTGGTCCAGCTTGAACGGGAAATAATCTTAACAGCGTATCCAAGCTGGCTCTTCCATTTGGCAAGACTGTCGGCCGCTTCACGGTAATCAGAATGAGTGATGATTATGTAATTCTTCGCATCCGATAATTTTGCCGGTTTTACATTTTTTAAAGACGCATAATAAGCCTCTGTTTCCTGTTTTATGGATGAATTGTTTAATACCAGATTATCCAGATTACTTAAAAAATAAGATGAGTAAAAATTCTTTTGTTTGATCAGTGATTTGCTCTTGCTAAATTTAACCTCATAATTCAAAGACCCTATAAATTTTACAAGATTAAGCCGGGGATTATATTGCACAGGGCATACCCTGACCACTGCCAGGGATAATCCTTTTATTTTTAAAATGTTTACTATCCTGACAGGTTCCTCTGGATACCATGTATTTTTCAGATAAAATGCGGAATCAATTTCAAACCGGGGTTCCGGATCACCATAACGGTCGGTTGCCGGCCGCAATGCCGGATAAACAAGAAGATTGCCCTGTTGCGAAACATTCGAATATTTTATGTTTACCCGGGCTGTTGCATCATCAGGAATCAGAACAAGATCATAATGCGCCGGTAAAGCAGGTTTCCCGACCTCCTTAAGAAAAGTAAAATCCTTAATATTTATACGAACGAATTTGGTGCTATTTTCATTAACCACACTTATGGAATACCCATTGAATGTATACTCTACTTTTAAACCTTTAACCCCTTTATCGGTTACTGTTCTTACAGGAGTTTTATCCGCGGTTTGATTTTGCCCGGCAGTTAATATGATACAACAAAAAAAGCCCAGAAAGGTCAGGATTTTTTTCATTTTGGGAATAATTAAAAGAAATCCAATATGAGGACGTAAAATCAATTCAAATTGTTAACAAATATAACAAAAAAAAAGATAAATGATGTTTTACTGCAGATGAATTACCATCACTTATAAAAATGCTCACTTGAGAAACCTACATATTTGTGTTTAGATGAACCCAGGGCCGAATGACAAAACAAAAAATAAAAATTACCTGACCAATTACTCAAGAATAATCTTGGAAACCCTTACTTTGTGAGCATTTTGAACTTTAAGAATATACGCTCCATGCGGCAACAAAGATACATCCAACAAATAATTCGGTTCCGCTAATTTTCTGTTCATGATCAACTTGCCGGTTAAAGAATAAATAAACACTTCAGAATCTGTATCATTATTCAAATTTAGCACGTCCTGAACAGGATTGGGATAAACATCATTTAATATTTCATCCAGGGGCTGCGCCCAACCTGTGGGCGAGTAATAAAAAGAGAATTCATCAAAAAAAGCACTTGAATGATTTTGTATCACATATGTTGAAGAAAGCAAAACAATATTCATCGAATCCGGAGTTTCTGTGCTGTTTGAATCCCATTTTATCGGCAAATCAAAATAAGTATAGGTACTAATGGTTGCAGAAGTGTCCAATACAGCACCTCCTAAAGTATCCTTTTTTTGTAAGACCGCATTGTATTTCCAGAAATATACAATTACATTCATGGTATCAGTATTAGTCGGCAGATATTTATAATAGCCACGCAAATTATCCGGTTTTTCTGTAAATGGAATCCCTTTATCAACGGTACCATCGAGATGTATGCGGCCAAAAGTGGCCACTCCCGGAAACTTAACATTATATATTCCGAAAAGCATGGTATCAAGTGACATTACTTTTAGGGCGTAATTGCCACTAAATTTGTCGGTGGTTTTGAAAGCGCTGTGCATACCAACGGTGTCAATGGTATTATAGTTTAAAGGTCTGTTATTAGGCCATGTGGCTGACCAATTTTCAAAACCGGGGTTGGGCATCTGTGACTGGGCATTCACGCCGGTTAAGAACAATAACAATACTGAGAACGAAAGAAATGAGATCTTTATCATTGCAGTAAAGATTAAATTATATAAACCTTAAAATTAATGGTTTTCACTAAAAAAGCACAAACACATTCAATAATAGAACTCACACGGATTTTTAATATTGATACCGTGTTACCTTTAACTTTAACCAATCCGGTTTTTTCCTTCAGAAAATAAAAATCACTAATTCGCCATTGTCTTTTTCCGATATTTCAAAATGTAGATTATTGGCAGAATGCCGCATGTATTTAAGGCAGCAATACAAATAAACCAGGCAAGATGATTATTACGTGCAGATTTCCACATGGCAATTGCTTTCCATACCAATTCCCAAATAACAAGTAAAATTATTAAAGGCATTAAAAAGGTCATACACCCGGATAATTGATCTAATTCACACATTGTTAATAATTTAATTTTTTTTTATAAAATATTAGCAAATCTACAAAAAAACACTATGTTTGCCTAAACTCAAATAAAAAAAATATTACCATGAAATATTTTAGAATATTCTTCTTGTTTGCCATCATGGCTTCTTTTAACTTCCATGCAACTGCACAGGATATCAAACTTATCAGCGGCGATGTATCAGTATTAAAAGGTCAATCAGCCATTTCCATATCATTTGTTTACGATGGCATGGATGTAGGTGGTTTTACAGAAGAAATATACCTCAAGCAAAAAAAATCCGAATTCAAAAAAGCAGCTGACGGTGATAAATTTGTCACACAGTGGAAAGCCGATTTTAAGGAAAAAGATGAAAAAAAATTCATTGAACAATTTAACATGGGAATGAAAAAACTTAAATTGACAGCTGAAAAAGGCGGCGACTCGAAGTATTCCATGGTCGTTAAAACAATCAAAATCGAACCTGGATTTTTTACATCGTCAGGAGGATTTAGCCGGGAAACCTACATTAACCTGACCATTGATATTATTGAAACCGCAAATCCCGATAATGTTCTGGCCACAATAAAAACCGAAAAGGTAACAGGCAAAAGCGATAACATGGTTGAGATGAAAGATCAGCAGACCAGGATAGCTCTTGCCTATGGCGCATCGGCTGCCGAAACAGCAAAACTGATTGTTAAACTTTGCAAATAGAAACTCTTAATTCAGAACGCCAAGTTTTATTTCAAGAAAAATTACACCAATAGATATAATAAAGGTCAAAGCCGTAGTTACAATTCCGGCTTTAAAAAATTCAAAAAAACTGATTTTAATATCATGCTGACGGGCCGATTCAATTACAATCAGATTGGCCATTGCACCAATTATTGTAGCATTACCGGCGAGTGTAGATGCTGAAGCTAAGGCTATCCACATATAATCTGAAGAAATAACCTTCATTAAAGGCAGAATAGCCACAGTAAACGGCACATTGCTTACTACCTGTGAAGCAATAAGGCTGATCCCGTGAAGTGCGCCAATCCCCGTAATTCCAGGCTGCAATGGTTTTGAACTAAGCAGGTATTCCATCAGCCCCGCTTTTTCAATACCATGAACGACAATAAACAAGGAAGCAAAAAACAGCAACAGCACCCAGTCAATACCTTTAATTATTTTCGAAGGTTTTATTTTCCCGAAAATCATAATCAGTGATCCACCCAGCAAGGCAATAACAGGAATTGATATATTTAATAATTTGCTGAAGAAAAAAAGCAATACAACAAGAATAAAGATCGGGACGGAAACTCGCATTGAGTTGAGATTATAATCAAATTTCCGTTCATGATTTTCAAGTGGCGTTTTATCTTTAAATATTCCGGGATACATAAACCTCATCACAAAAATTATGATCAACAGACCCAGCAATGATACGGGCAGCAAACACAACAGAAATGACCCATAGGAAATTCCCGAATTTAAGCCAATAAGCATATTTTGCGGATTCCCGGTAATTGTCATGGCGCTGCCAACATTGGAAGCCAGAATTTCAGCAATCAGGAAAGGGACAGGATTGAGCCGGTAGCTAATGCATAGGGCCACAATCACCGGGGTAAAAAGTAATACTACGGCGTCATTAACCATAAAAGCGCTGGATATTCCTGTAACAAATACAATGATTACCATCAACCTGAAGCGGGTTCGTGAAAATGCCATGGTTTTTCTGGCAATAAATGAAAAAAATCCATCCAGCTGCAACGTGGTAATCACAATCATCATCCCGAGCAACAAGGCAATAGTATTGAAATCTATAGCCAGCATGGCTTCCTGAAAAGAAAGCAC
>CAZVKJ010000003.1:1702-3120 GCA_964626855.1 uncultured Bacteroidales bacterium | reverse complement strand
ATGAGCAAAAATAACAATGACACCGCAGCAAGAAAAAAATTGTTCTTACGCTGCTGAATAAATATGCAGCAACAAATTATAATACCATACAACAAGAATAAATCAAAAAAACTGACAGATATAGATTTTGTCACAGAATAAGGCAAACCCTCAATGTAGGCGATTGAACCGTTTAAAAGCATAAGTGAAAAAGACAAAGCTTTTGCCAGGATCATAGAAAGCCAAGGAATAAACGACAACAGAAGCACGGCGATCCCCAGATAAATCACCAATCCCGATAAAGGAACGGCAATGATATTTGTCAGGAGAAAATAATTTGGAAACTGGTGAAAATAAAACAGGCACAAAGGAAATGTGATCAGTTGGGCCGAAAGCGATACCGCTATCAATGACCATAACTGCCGGGATATCCAGTATTTTGATGTAAAAGCCTTATTTATAAAGGGATAAATTGATACTATGCCCAGTACTGCAAGGTAGGATAACTGAAAGCCGACATCTGTGATCATATAGGGATTAAACATCAGCAGCACAAAAGCTGAAGCGGCAATTGTATTGTATATATTGGGCGGTTGCCGGAATGCATTACCAATAACAATAAAACTGATCATGGCTGAAGCCCTCATTACTGATGGAGACATACCCGTAAGAACAGCGTAAAACCAAATAAACCCAAGCAACAAAAATGCTTTTGGCAATCGTCCCCACCTGAACTTATCAAAAAACTGAAGCAAAAAATTAAGTACAATAAATATTATCCCAACATGTAAGCCCGACACACTTAAAATATGAACTGCACCGGTTCCCTGGTACACCCTGATGAGTTCGGGATCAAGGTTATCAGTAAAACCTACCAGCAGGGCCGAAACAACAGCATATTCATCGCCCTCAAGCTTATTATGTTTTAAAACCTGCAATAACCTATTCCTTAAATTAAAGGCAATACTTTTTATAATGTTTCCCTGACCCGACCTTACTGTTTTCCAGCTGTATTTATCAATATAAGCACTATATTCAATTGTATGGTATTTTAAATAATTTTTATAATTATATTCACCCGGGTTCATAGGTGAAGACACCTCTAACAACCTGCTTCTGAATAAAACCTCATCACCATATTTTAATGCAGGCGACAAAGAGTCTTTTTCAAAATACAATATGGCTTTTCCGGAAGTATTGTACCAATTTTGTGAATCTTTTACAGCAATAATACTAACAATGCATTTGCAAATTTTTTGCTTTACCTGAACCGGCTCCTCTAATTTTGCCAGGACATAATTTTCATCTGATATACGGGTACCAAAAAAACTTGTGTTATTTTTACTATTTTTCAATGCTATTAGCTGATAACCGGCAAGAAAATAAAATAATATTATCAAAGCCCCGGTAATCCATCGAAGCCTGTAACTTAGTTTTTT
>CAZVKJ010000003.1:0-1602 GCA_964626855.1 uncultured Bacteroidales bacterium | reverse complement strand
CCCAAGATCATAGCGTATGGTCGACAGCGGAATACTATCTGTAAAATTCACTTTGCGTGTATCCTGTTTAAAGGTGAGGGCATAGTTTTTCTTATTAGGGTCATTAATGGGATAATGAAACCTGGTAGACAAGTAGTCAAGCCAGTTAGTTAATAAAATTTTATATTCCCATTTGGCATTTGGCATCGAAAGCGAAAATGTATCCTTCACACTTTTCAGATAGGTCGTCTGAATTTTCCAGATATCCTCGGAATTGACTGTCTGTCCGCCTGAATTTGCATGAAAAGCCGCCGAAATCATTTTATTATCCTTGTCAACAATAACATCACCCGAAGTTTTAAAAGTGGCAGCAAGAATTTCATTGGTTTTACACCTACCCACATATTGCTGGCAATGTACGCTATCACACAGGTTAAATCCTTCCTTTGCATGCTTTTTCATGTTATTATATGCATATGTGCGGCAGGTAATGGCCTGTACCAGGTAAAAATCATTATCCTTAACACTTCCACCGCCTTCTGATTGAACGACACCTGCAACATAATTTTCAATTTCAACCTGGTTGATGATAACGAAACGCCCGTCAACAACAGAAACCTCCAGATTGTCATCATAATTGCGTTCTTTAATATCTGAATTGGAAGGTTTAATTTTAAAATTATTCAGCAATCCGCTGCCGCTTATATTTAAAGACGCATACTTTCCATATTGCACAGTTCCTTTTGATACAAGGATAGTATCATTTTTAATCTTAAATGTTATAATATCATCCCGCAATACTTCCACCACAAGCTTGTCGGCATTGAAAACGGAATATTTGCCCGAAACAGGTGTAAAATTGAATGAGGTTATTTTATAACCCGTAAAAATCCTGATATCAATGTAAGTTCCGCCAAATGCAACACTAGACAACAGTAAAGAAAAAAGAAAAAAATAGATCCTGAGAATTTTCATCACATCATACTTTAATATAATCAAACTACACAAAAATATCATTTATTTGATAACAGCATGAAAAAAGTTAGCAGTTTTGATAACAGTATATTGTTAGTATATATAAACTGCTATGATTATGCTGTCCTGCTTTCAATTTTCAGATGTGCTCTGAAATAATTTACAGATCATTGATAACAATAACCGGTCATCGTCTGTATTCAGCTGACTTTTTATCTTTCAGGCTGCCTTCAAAGATTTCAAATTTCACAAACTTGCACTCAAGCGGACCATTAAATAAAGTGATCTTTTTAGCAGGTTTTAACCCGATAAATTTCAGTGCATCAAAATGAGAACTTATAATCCAGGCCTCATATCCGGCACAATTTCTTTTCAGGGTATCGCCAATATCTTTATACAATCGAATTATATCTTCAGGTTGTATGCGCTCACCATAGGGCGGATTTGTTATGATTATACCCTTTTCTTTAGGGAACTTTAGCATCCTGAAATCGCACTCGGTCAGATGAATATCTTTATGCAGCCTGGCGGCCTTTAAATTATCGCGTGCAGCTGCAATTGCAACTCCTGATATGTCAGAACCGACTATTTCGCAATCAAATTCGGAAATTTTATCATTGGCCTGGCGTTTCACATCATTCCAAAGGT
>CAZVKJ010000002.1:0-176891 GCA_964626855.1 uncultured Bacteroidales bacterium | reverse complement strand
TTTTATAAAAAAAGTTTTGCGTTCCATTAGTCGTACTCCAATCCTCAAAAACTTTCAGTTCGCTTTGAGTAAATGCTGTTAAAGGGAAACAGAACAAGTAAAGGATTATTAAGCTTAATATGTATTTTTGGGTCTTCATAAATCTGAATTTTATTTTGTTTAAATCAATCACTTTCCACTGTCGCAGTCAGGTTTAACCTTTAGCGCATAACATATTTCAGATTTACTCAGGCAAAGTTTCTAAAATATTTGTTCTGTTAAAATCTTTTATATCTTTGCCTCGGCCTCCCGGTGTTTGGTTAATATTATATTGTAAATTGGTTGTTTCAATGTTTTTGACCCGCCCGGGGGCTTTTTTAGGTGTTTAAGCGTTTGATTATTTTTTAGAAATAAATTATTATGTAAATATAATATATTTAATTTCCCAAAAGCAAGCATTTCATAAATTTTTTTCATATATTTATTTATAGACAATATTATTATGTTGTTTATAATTATTTCTTAACAATATGTTTCCATACTTTTACAAAGCATAAAACACCTTTTGGCGTTTAAAATATTCTGCAAATCATCCGGCAAGTTAGGGACACTTTGCCATAGGCCAGATGAGCACAAGGTATGGCTAACTAATGGCTATTGGCTCTATTGATTATTGGCTGGGGAAAGGTTTGAAAATGTCGGGGTGACTGCTCAGAAGGAGCGCCTTCGGCGCGCGCCAGACACACGCGCGAGGCAGTCACCCCGACATTTATCATCATTCCATTACAAACTTCCTCACAGCAAAACCCAATAATTGCAGATTTATCACATCCAGCTACCGGCCACCTCTCCGTCAATGCGCAACTTTCAATTTCATTAACCGGGCATGGAATTACTGTCATGGTATCGTAACAAACCGTAACGCCCGTGCCAACGATTTTATAAGGTTGGGCATGCAGGGCGACTGTCAGTAAAAATACCTGCAAACAAATTATCCGGATTTTTATTATGCTATTCATAAATATGTTGCTTTATGTATTACAAACCACTGTTGTCTGATAAAAATAAATACACCAAAAAAGGATGTAAATATAATTTTTACCTTTTGCCTCTCATCCTTAAGGAAGAATTGTTTTTCAGCAATTTACATCCTTTAGGAATGAGGCAAAATAAATTGATGAAAAGCAATTCTACAAATGAGATAAAATAATCCCGACAATTTGTTAGACACTTAAAAACATTATTAATAGAGATTTTCGTGAATTTACAAAATTTTAATCGGACAATGGTGATTACAAATCTACAACAAGATGCTCCGCAGTTCAACTATTTTCAATGTATGGATGAATTTTTTCAGTGAAATGCATTTTTGTAACTATTCAGCCCATTGTAGTAATTGAAAACAAGGAGATTCCTCATTTCGTTTCACTCAATTCGGAATGACATTATGGTTTGTTAATGAGGTGGAGGGAAGCAGCGGAGCGCTCTGCGCTCCGCTGCTTCCCTCCACCAGTACCAGCCAAAACTAAAATGTCATTCCGAAACGTGGCTGCCGTAACAATCGTGAAGGCAGGTACGTGAGGAATCTCTTTTAATTCGTGATACAAAATAGCATTCTGAATTACAGACATATCAACCCAAATCGGAAATTATTATGATAATTTACTATGGGGTGAATAGTTACGAATTTTTAATTAAACAAAATTCAACAAATGCAACAGGCCGGATGGCTTTGTTCATCATGGTTTAAAAGTCCATAAAATATTTAATCTACGATTATTGTTTTTCTCCATCTCCCTTTGTAAAAACATGAAATCTTTATTGTATTGTATGTATGCAAAATAATAATCATTACATAAAAATCGTTAATGAGTATTTCATTCTGAATAAGCTGATAGAATGAAATGTCATTTCTTATATCTGCCTTTATTTATGTGTTTATCGTATATTTGGACTTTTATTTTGTATGCTTAGTCAATCCAGGAATTTTTTGCTTATAGTGCTGCTAACATTACTCATACAATGTATTGCCTTTGCACAAAAAACGCCGGTTACCAAAATCATGGGAACGGTCATCGATGCGTCAACCAAACAGCCTATACCTTTTGTAAATGTTTATTTCGCCAGTACCGGAGTTCAAACCACCACCGATTTTGATGGCAAATATTCCATCGAGACAAAAATTGCCAGAGACACGCTTACCGCGCAATACATGGGATATATCACGCAGACAAAATTTATTGTTAAAAACAAATTTCAATACATAGATTTCGAACTTACCCCAATATCATTTGAATTGCAGGAAGCTGTAATACTTCCGGGAGAAAATCCCGCCGAGGTCATCCTGAAAAAAGTTATTAAAAACAAAGAACTGAATAATAAAGATTTTTACGACGCTTACCAGTATGAGGCATACAGCAAGATACAGATTGATGCAAATAATTATTCCGAAAAGCTGACCAACAATATCCTGTTGAAACCTTTTGAGTTTGTCTTCGAAAATGCCGACACCTCCACCATCAACGGCAAGGTTTACCTGCCCGTATTTTTTACGGAAAACCTCTCGGATATTTATTACCGCAGGCAACCAAAAGCCACGCGCGAAATCATCAAAGCCAGCAAAGTTTCGGGTATGCAAAGCACCGATCTGACACAGATCATAGGAAACCTTTACATGAATATAAATGTTTACGATAATTACAATGTGCTTTTCGATAAAAATTTCGTAAGCCCTATTGCAAATTTCGGCTTGTCATATTACAAATATTATCTGCTCGACAGCGGGTTTATCAATAACAGGTGGTGTTATCATATCAAATTCAAACCGCGCCGCACACAGGAACTCACCTATACCGGAAACATCTGGATCAGCGATACTACTTTCGGCGTGGTAAAGGTTGATATGCGTGTGGTGAAAGATGCCAATATCAATATTATTAATGAAATCGTGGTCAACCAGGAATTTAATCTTATTGATAATAAATACTGGATGCCAACGGTCGACAACATGATTGCAGACCTCAATATCTCCGAAAACTCCAGCAGGCTCGTAGGTTTGTATGTACACAAATCAACATCATATAATAATTTTATGGTGAACAAAATCCTGCCGGATGATTTTTATAACGAACCGGTAAACATCACGGTAAAGGACAGTGCATTCAAACACGATACGGATTATTGGCTTACCCACCGCCACGACAGCCTGACCATACAGGAACAGAGTATCTATAAAATGGTAGATACCGTCAAGACACTGAAAGCCTATAAAATCTACAGCGATATTTTATTTGCCCTGTCAACAAACCATTGGAGGATGGGTTATTTTGAATTTGGGCCACTGTTATCAATTTACAGCTTTAATTCCGTTGAAGGGCAGCGCTTCAGGCTCGGTTTCAGGACCAGTAATAAATTCAGCAAAAAAATGATGATCACCTTATATGGCGCTTATGGAAGTCTTGATGACCGGTTTAAATATGGTGGTGAATTTCTTTACTATTTCCGGAAAAAGCCCAATACCGGTATCCGGATAAAATACAGTAAAGATATTGAACAACTGGGACTGAGCTCAACAGCCCTGTCAAGCGATATTGTGCTCCGTTCGGTGACCAGCCGTAATAAAGCTGATAAACTAACCATGTCGCAGTCATTCCAGTCCGGCATAGAGCACGAGTGGTTTACAGGCTTGTCAACAAATCTGTATTTCCGGCACAGGATCATATTTCCTGTATCGAAAGAGCCATTTTTTAAAGTTAATGAACCATCGGGTCTTGTTGAAAAATCAACGTTTGTCGTTGCTGAAGCACAACTCTCCGTGCGGTTTGCTTATAATGAAAAATTTCTCAGCGGCGAATTTCAGCGATTGAGCCTGGGGACAAAGTATCCCATAGTCAGCATGTCATATATTTATGGAATAAAAAATTGCCTGAAAAGCAACTACGAATATCACAAGGTGGATTTTTCCGTTTCACAATGGTTTAATGTGGGGACTCTTGGCTGGTCAAGATATATTGTTATAGCCGGAAAAGTATTTGGCAAACTGCCTTATCCCCTGTTAAAAATTCATGAAGGAAACGAAACATATATCTGGGACGAATCGTCATTCAATACCATGAATTATTACGAATTCATCAGCGATCAGTACCTGAGTGTTTTTTACACGCATCATTTCGACGGACTGTTTTTTAATCATGTCCCGCTTCTAAAGAAACTTCGATGGCGCGAAGTTGTTTATTACAAAGGGTTGATCGGAAGCCTTTCTGAAAAAAATAAAAATTACAGTATTTTTCCCGAAAACACATATACGCTCAAAGGGCCATTCCAGGAAGTAGGAATCGGGGTAGAGAACATTTTTAAATTCTTCAGAATTTATGGCGTATGGCGGCTAAACTACCTTGATCATCCGAATATCCATAAATTTATGCTGATGGGCACCTTCTCGTTTTATTTTTAATGTATTTTTGCAACAGATCATCATCCTTATGATTTTACGTACCGAGAATCTTATAAAAAAATACCGCTCCCGCACCGTGGTGAAAAATGTTTCGATTGAAGTCAACCAGGGGGAAATTGTCGGGCTGCTCGGCCCGAACGGCGCAGGAAAAACAACATCATTTTACATGATTGTTGGTTTAATAAAACCCAATGAGGGAAAAGTTTTTCTTGATAACACCGACATCACGGCTGAACCTATGTACAGGCGAGCTCAAAAAGGCATTGGCTATCTGCCCCAGGAAGCCTCTGTTTTCAGGGGGCTCAGCGTGGAAGATAATATCACGGCTGTGTTGGAGTTTTCCGGACTGACCAAGACCGAGCAACGGCAGCGGCTTGAAAACCTTCTCGAGGAATTCGGATTGCAACATGTGCGAAAAGGAAAAGGCATTACCTTATCGGGTGGCGAGCGCCGCAGAACAGAAATAGCAAGGGCTTTGGCCGCCGACCCGAAATTTATTTTACTTGATGAACCGTTTGCCGGCGTCGATCCCATTGCCGTTGAGGATATACAAAAAATTGTTTCAAAACTTAAAACAAAAAATATCGGCGTGATCATCACCGATCATAATGTTCACGAAACACTCTCGATTACCGACAGGGCGTATCTTTTATTTGAAGGCAGCATATTAAAGGCCGGCACTGCCGAAGACCTTGCCAATGACCAGCAGGTAAGAAAAGTTTACCTCGGAGAAAATTTCGAGTTACGACGGTAATTGATTCTCTGGAGGAACAGACTCTTCGGGTTTATAGCCCGAAAAATAAACTCTTTTCACAAGGAAGATTATCATGATCGCCAGCTCAAACAAGGCTGAAAAAACGATTGAAATTTTGAGCGACAACAGCAGCATATTTTTAAAATCATTTTCATCAATACCTGCTGGAATTTCAAATACACCTGGCATCTGCTCCAGTATTCGCTCAAGCATATCAGAAACATTTACCAGCGTAAAAATTATACTAAGCGATAAAATAAAAAAGTATATAACGGCAACCAGCCAGATATGATTATACCGCTTATACATCCCGATCAATACTATGAGAGGCAGAAGTGTTTTAAAAATAAAAATCATATTTATTGCATACAACCCATAAAAAGTAAAACCAAAGAAATCATATCCTTTATCAAATGAGGGCGCTAAAGAAAAAACAGAAAAGAACACCCTCATGAAAAGGATGACAAAAACTATTTTTAAAATTACGGGTAATGGTTTCCAGCCTTTATTCATCATATTATTATTGATTATTATATTTCATAATATCATCGCTCATATAAACCAGTTCAACACCCGCTTCACGAAACATGATTTCGGATTCGGTTCCGGCATGATATTTTTTTTCGCAGACTACCCTGACAATGCCGCAGTTGATGATCAGCATTGCACAGGTTCTGCATGGGGTCATCCTGCAGTACAGTGTGGCTCCATTGAGCATAATTCCGCGTCGTGCCGCCTGGCATATTGCATTTTGTTCTGCATGTACGGTACGCATGCAATGATTGGTTGTCCGGCCATCCTCATGAGTTACCTGCTTGAATAAATGCCCGACTTCATCGCAATGCGGCAGCCCTTTTGGCGAACCAACATATCCGGTAACCAGAATTTGTTTGTCGCGGGTGATAACACAACCGCTGCGTCCCCTGTCGCATGTTGCACGCTGGGCAACGGTGTCGGCCACTTTCATGAAATATTCATCCCATGACGGACGGATGTAATCGTTATTTATTTCTTCAGACATGTTGTTCTATTTTTTCTAATACCCGGCTTACTTCATATTGCAGACTGCTGATGTCTCCATTGTTTTCAAATGAATAATCTGCCATGGCAATACACATTTTTAAATTTTGTTTATTAGGATCATCTGAACTCATCTCCCGTTTTTCATTTTCTAAAAATGTTTCATATGAAATATAATCAGTTTCAGATGCACGAATCTGAATACGTTTATACCTGATTTCAGGATTTGCATCAACTGCAAAAAGAAAAAAATTTCCTTTTTGTTTCAGCAATTCGGCTTCTCCCGGGGTTCGTATGCTTTCAATAATACAGTTTTTTCCATTTGCTGATGCCTGTTCGTAAAGCTGTTCAACAATATATGCCGGCGAATGCTGAGCCCTGAGCTCATTTGCAGTTTTAACCATAGTGTCACGGTTTACATTCATCCCGCGGGAAATAATTTCCTTTGTGATATATGCCCTTACAGAAAAATGAACGAAGTTTTTTTCGCGAACAAGATAGTCGACGATTGTGCCTTTTCCTGCTCCCAGCGTCCCTGTTATTCCAATTATGATCATAAAACAAAAATACGAAAAGTTGTTTTAGTAAGAATTATTTCAAAAAAAAACGCCTGTTTTCACAAACAGGCGTTGAAAATTTTTGTAACGCAAAAACTCTGCTTACTTTTTCTTAGCAACAGCTTTTTTTACAGGAGCAGCTTTCTTTACAGGAGCAGCTTTCTTAGCCGGTGCAGCTTTTTTTGCAGGAGCAGCTTTCTTTGCAGGAGCAGCTTTCTTAGCCGGTGCAGCCTTTTTTGCAGGAGCAGCTTTCTTTACGGGAGCAGCCTTCTTAACAGGTGCAGCCTTTTTTGCAGGAGCGGCTTTCTTTGCAGGAGCAGCTTTCTTTACGGGAGCAGCCTTTTTAGCAGGTGCAGCCTTTTTTGCAGGAGCAGCTTTTTTTGCAGGAGCAGCTTTCTTTGCAGGAGCAGCTTTCTTTACAGCAGGTTTTGTTACTTTTTTTGTTGTTGCCATTTTAATTTAGTTTTAAATTATTTTTTGTAAAAGTACTATCAATCATTGAGTTGTTTTTTTTATATCATTAAAAAAAATAAACATATTTATTAACAATTTTTTTCTCAAGCACTTTCTACATCCCTTTAAAATCAAGTATTACAGCAATCTATAATAAAAACTATTTTTTGAATAATTATTTTTTGAATTATTTTCTTAAAAAAAACAGGCATCAAAAAATTATGATGCCTGAATTAATACCTGTTTGAAAAACCATTGCTATTTTTTCTTTCCGCAACCACAACCTTTTTTTGCAGGCGCTTTTGCAGGTTTTTCAGTTTTGGTTTTTGTTTCTTTTTTTGTTGTTGCCATCTTCAAAAAATTTTAATGTTGATATAAAATTACAACCAATTTTTTTTCTGCCAAAACGGATAATGATAAAAAGCAAACATTTTTATTAACCGGTTTCACCGAATACCTGTTATAAATATACAAAATTGTTAAAAAACTTGCAAAAACATCTGATTTTTCGTAACTTAGTACTGTTTTAAACTAAATGCTGAAGATGATGATTTTTTAAACCCGAAACAAAAATATTTTAAGTGTTTTAAGAATTTTTTATTACTTCTACCGTGAAAAAAATATTAGGCACGATATTTTTAATTTTACTTACAGGATTACTATATGCCCAGAAACAAAATCACACTCATTTCTCATCAGCAAAAAACAACAGCCTGTATTCCTTTATAAACGACCCTTATGCTGATATTAAATTTTTTACTGAAAATTTAAAAAAAACTTCCGACATCCATTTAAAAAGTTACACATGGAAATGGGATACCCTTGTCACGTTTGACACATCAAACATCCCGCAGCAGCGGTATTCACAGGGTTTTGACGAGGCAAGTAAAACCATTCGTTATTTATGCGAACAGTGGCAAAACGACAGATGGGAAAATTATTACAGAAGAGCTTATTCCTATGATAATTTTGGAAATATGCTGACTTATGTATACGAAATATGGAAGGACGGAACATGGATTAATGGCGGAAAAACTTCCTATGTTTATAATGCCAGTGGGAATATTATATCATTTTTATATGAATTCCGGCAAAGCGGTGTGTTGGTTAACAGTTACCGGGGCACATACTCATACAACAACAATGGAGAACTTACAACCTATCTATACGAACACTGGGGAAGCGGAGCCTGGAGCAATTTATACAAATACGATTTTTCTTATGATAACAATGGAAACATTATAGCCTATTTAAGCGAAAAATGGGAAAACAACGCATGGTCTAATTCGTTGAGATATTCATATACTTACAATAGCAATGGAAATTTACTCACTTATTTGTGTGAGAATTGGCTGAATGGATTTTGGGATAATAATTATAAAGGTACAATTACCTATGATATGAATGGAAATATCATATCAACTCTGGTTGAAACCTACCAAAACAATGCCTGGTCAAATTATGAAAAATACTCTTATGCATACGATATCAGTGGAAACACCTTAGGTTCACTGCATGAAACCTGGCAAAACGGAGCCTGGATAAATAATGAAAGACATACGTATACTTATGGCTGGAATGGCAGTAAGCTGACGGATGTTTTCGAAACATGGCAAGCTGCTGGATGGGTATTTGTTTCAAGGAACTTATACTCGTATGATTTGAACAAAAATTTGCAGGCTGATTTTTTTGAGTCATGGCGAAACGGCATATGGAATAAATCTCTGAAACATATTTATTCTTATGACGCAAACAATAATTCAATTTCAGGAGAAAATGAAATATTTTCCAATGACAGATGGCATCCGAATGCAGATTTCCTCAGTGTGTTTTCCAACAACCAAACGGCAGACATTTTTTTTGCATTCCGTTACATTGCAAAATATACTTCCTTTTTGGATACCTGGATTAACAGCTCAACTTCTGAAAATAATGCCTTCGAGATTCATCCTAATCCGGCATCTGATATGATCATCATTGAAGGTCTTTCATCGGCAGACAAAAATGAACTTAACATTACATTTTATGATATTCAGGGAAAAGTAATTTTCCGGCAACCATTTTCACAATCACCGGTCAAGATTGATATATCAGAATTTGCTGCCGGCTTTTATTACATTAAAGTCGAAAGCAATGCCGTTGAAAGTACCCGAAAGTTCATAAAAGAATAATCTTGTTCATCATCATTACTTCAGGTTTCTTACCTCCTGAAAAGAATATCGTTAATTTTTTTTCCTGGTTTTGAATTAATGAATATATTTGCAGCAGTTTATTAACCAAAATTTATTGACATGGCTTATAAAATTTCTGATGACTGTACAGCATGCGGAACATGCATTGATGAATGTCCCGTTGAAGCAATCTCTGAAGGCGACATTTATAAAATCAACCCCGAAGTATGCACCGATTGCGGAGCATGTGCCGATGTTTGCCCGGTGGAAGCTATTCACCCGGAATAATCACCAAGATTATTTTTCATGAAAGACCCTTCTGAAAAAGAAGGGTTTTTTGTTTTATAACGTCTCTGTTTTTTGATTTTATTACTTTTGTTAATGATTTTTAGTTAAGCTCAATGAGAAAACATGTTGATTTTCTTGTGATCGGTTCTGGTATTGCAGGATTAAGTTACGCGCTAAGGGTTGCCACCCGCGGAAAGGTATGCATAGTTACAAAATCCCATGCGGAAGAATCGTCGACAAACTTTGCACAGGGCGGCATTGCTGCCGTCATGTATGATCCCGACTCATACGAAAAACATATTAATGACACATTAATTGCCGGAGCCGGGCTTTGTGATGAACATATCGTACGAATTACCATCACCGAGTCGCAGGAAAGAATTAAAGAACTGATAAACTGGGGAACTGAATTTGATAAAACAGACTCGGGAAAATTCGATCTGGCCAGGGAAGGAGGACATTCTGAACACCGGGTGCTGCACAGCAAAGACCACACCGGCGCTGCTATCGAGCAAGCCCTGCTCAACGAAATCAAAAAGAATAAAAATATTGAAGTTCTTGAAAACCACTTTGCTGTCGACCTCATTACCGAACACCATTTAGGCGTTATAGTAAACCGCCAGACACCCCGAATCAACTGTTTTGGGGCTTATGTCCTTACTCCTGAGGGCAATAATATCATAACAATTTTATCAAAGGTTACGCTTTTGGCAACGGGTGGTGTCGGTAATGTATACAGTAACACTACAAATCCTGGTATTGCTACCGGCGATGGAATTGCTATGGTGTACCGCGCCAATGGAAAAGTGAGGGATATGGAATTTTTACAATTTCATCCTACCTCTTTGTTTAATCCCAAAGAGCGGCCATCTTTTCTGATTACCGAAGCCATGAGAGGTTTTGGCGGTATCTTAAAAACCATTGCCGGTAAAGAGTTTATGCAAAAATATGATCCCCGGCAGAGCCTGGCGCCCCGCGATATTGTTTCCAGGGCAATAGACACCGAAATGAAAATCAGCGGCGATGAATATGTTTGCCTCGATTGCAGGCATATTGATAAAAACCAGCTTATAAATCATTTTCCGACGATTTATGCAAAATGCCTGAGCATCGGTATCGACATTACCAGGGAAATGATTCCGGTAGTTCCGGCAGCTCATTTTATGTGCGGTGGAATAAGTATTGATGAATATGGCAGAAGCAGCATAAATAATCTTTATGCGGCAGGTGAATGCGCGTGCACAGGCCTGCACGGGGCAAACAGGCTGGCATCAAATTCTCTTCTCGAATCTGTTGTTTTCTCACATCGTGCGGCTGTCGACGCAATGGAAAGAATGGAACATACCGGTTTTAACGATGAAATCCCTGACTGGAATGCCGAAGGTACTGTGCTGAATGAAGAAATGATTTTAATAACACAGACAACAAAAGAACTCCGCGAAATCATGAGCAATTACGTGGGTATTGTTCGTTCAAACCTCCGCCTGAAAAGAGCAATGGACAGGCTCGATATTCTTTACCGCGAAACGGAAGAACTTTATGAACGATCAGTTCTTACAGAAAAAATATGCGAATTACGCAATATGATTAATGTGGCATACCTGATCATTAAAATGGCTTCGCAACGTAAAGAAAGCCGCGGATTACACTATTCCATCGATTACCCCGATTTAAAAAGATAAAAATATGGCGCTGATAAAAAAAGTAAACGGGATAGAACCCAAATGGGGCGAAAACTGCTTCATTGCCGAAAATGCAACACTCACCGGAGATATAATTATGGGGGATGATTGCAGTGTTTGGTTTAATGCCGTCGTACGCGGAGACGTTCATTACATACGTATCGGGAATAATGTAAATATTCAGGATGGCGCAATTGTGCACTGTACATACCAGAAAGCGCCGGTTTCAATAGGCAACAATGTTTCGGTTGCACACGGTGCCATCATACATGGATGCACCATACATGATAATGTTTTGGTGGGCATGGGGGCCATCATCATGGACGGAGTAGTAATTGAAAGCAACTGCATAATCGCTGCAGGGGCTGTTGTATTAGAAAATACAGTTGTTGAATCGGGTACCGTTTGGGCAGGTATGCCGGCAAAAAAAATAAAAAGTATTGACAAATCATTACTGGAAGGCCAGGTAAATCGCATCTCACGTAATTATATGATGTATGCCGGCTGGTACGATAAAGAAGAATAGATATGCACGTTAACGGAAAAAATTACAGGACAGTCTGGATGGAGAACAGCTCTGTTTTTATGATCGAGCAAAACCTCCTGCCCTTTGAATTCAGAATTTATGAATCAAAAACTTATTTGCAGACCTGCCATGCCATAAAAACCATGATTGTTCGTGGTGCCGGTGCTATTGGTGTTACAGCCGGATACGCCATGGCACAGGCATTTACAGAAAGCCCGCGCGATCATTTCCATGATTTTGTGGCTGCCGCAAAAAAAGAAATTGAAGCAACCAGGCCAACAGCCAGAAATCTTTTTTATGCCGTTGAACGTGTATACAATGCCGGGATCAAAAATCCAATAGCAGCATTGCAAACAGCAGAAGAACTGGCCCGTGAAGATATTGATGCCAGCAGACAAATCGGAATTTATGGTAATGAATTTATTAAAGACGGGTTCAATATAGAAACCCACTGCAATGCAGGCTGGCTGGCTTTTACCGATTATGGCACTGCCTTATCCCCGGTTTATGTTGCCGCCAATTCGGGAAAGAAAATCTTTGTTTATGCTGATGAAACCCGCCCGCGAAGCCAGGGAGCCAGACTTACAGCATGGGAACTGAAAAACGAAAATATTCCTCATGTAATAATACCAGATAATGCCGGAGCATACCTGATGGCTCAGGGAAAAATTGATATGATCATCGTGGGAGCCGACCGCATTGCCGCCAACGGCGATGTGGCCAATAAAATCGGAACCCTCGAAAAGGCTATTGCCGCAAAAGAATATGGAATTCCATTTTATGTGGCAGCCCCGACATCCACGTTTGATGTGAATTGCCCCGACGGAAAACACATCCCTATTGAAGAAAGAAGCCAGGATGAAGTATTATATCAGAACGGCCCCGATAAAAACGGCATAATGCACGAAGTTCTCGTTTGCTCTCCGGGGTCTGAAGCATTAAACCCGGCATTCGACGTAACACCGGCAAAACTCATCACAAAAATCATTACTGAAAAAGGTGTTATAGATGCTGACAAAGAAGAAATAAAAAAATTGTTTTCATAATGGCCGGGGAAGTTTACAGCGGAGTCAAGTTTAAACCGGTGTTTGTTCTCAAACATCTTCCTCATCATCCGTTACTCGAAGATTTAAAAAAATGGTGTGCCGTTTTTCATGAAAGAGGACTTACACCGCCCTATCCCGGAGGCTCATATGGCAATCTCAGTTTCAGGACACAAAACAATTCTTTTATTATTACCGGAACAAGCATTGCTTTGCAGGATGCTCATAAAAATGCAAGTTTTGTGGAAGTTACTTATTGCAACATGCCTGGCAAAAACGTTTATATAAAGGGGGTACGGGAACCTTCATCGGAAAGTTTCATGCATCATCTCATTTATAAAAACAGGCCGGATGTATATGCAGTCTTTCACGGGCACAATGCCCTGCTCACCCAAAATGCAACCCGCCTGGGTATCCCTGAAACACGCTACAAAACAGACTACGGGTCTGTTGCCCTTGCCGATAGTGTACTTGAAATTTTAAGCGGCAATAATTTTATTGTCATTAAAGATCATGGCTTTGTGTCCATGGCCGAAAACATGCAGGCTGCCGGCAACCTGGCTTTGCAATGGCTGGAAAAAGCAGAAAAGATTATTCAAAACAATTTCTAATCATTTCAGTATTATTTCACCTTTATAATTCCACTATTTTTGTAAAAATTTTTTTGTGAGCTGGGCGGAAGCAATCGTTTTGATTTTGTCAGGAGTCCTGGTAGGCTTTATCAATACCCTTGCCGGTGGCGGAACAATTATTACCGTATCATTACTTATTTTTCTGGGTTTACCGGCCACTGTTGCTAACGGCACAAACCGTATTGCGGTGATGCTTCAGACGATCGTCGCGGTTTTTACGTTTAAAAAACAAAAGCTTCTTGACCTGAAAAAAGGATTGATCCTTTGTATCCCAACCATAATAGGTTCTGTCGCCGGGTCAATGACAGCAGCCAATCTCAATGAATCGGTGATTGAAAAGGTTATCGCTGTTGTTATGTTTGTAATGCTGTTCTTTATTATTTACAAACCGGAAAAATGGCTTAAACAACAAGCACACCTCATTCAACAACCTGTAAAATGGTATGAATATATTGCATATACCGCCATAGGTTTTTATGGGGGATTTATCCACATTGGTGTGGGATTTTTTCTGATAGCTGTGTTGGTACTGCTTTCAGGATATGATTTACTTAAAGCGAACGTCCTGAAAAATCTACTGGTCATGGCATATACGCCATTTTCGCTTATCGTATTTATTTTATACGGCCAGGTTAACTGGGAATTTGGATTGGTATTGTCAACAGGTAATATTATCGGGGCATTTATAGCTTCGCGTTACGCCGCTTCCTGGGGCGCCAATTTCATCAGGTATGTCATAATCGTTGTCATTGTCATTACGGTGCTCCATCTTTTTGACCTGATAAATTTCAAATATATTTTTGATGTTTTCTTGTAATGAATTATCATGAATCATTCACAAAATAAATGAAAAACTTCTCATATCCCTTGATATTGCGATGGTTGATTAGGCCTGAAACCGGAATTTGAAAGTCCGTAAAAGGACAAACTGATTTTCAGATATAGTTAAAACTTTTTTCTGTTCTGTGATGTGGGTGGTTCGTGAAAGTATAATGTAAAAAGTCATCGGCAATTGGCTTTTGTACATTCTAATTTTGCAAACAGATATACAGAAACCACCGGCATGATTTGTTCAATGTTATTCCGGTGAAAAAAGCTTTCAATCGTTAAGGTGTTCCAAATGCTTTGTTTTCGGGCGTTTGCTATGGATACATTTTTATTGCAGCCCATATTGATCTGTTTTATAAAAACCAGCTTAAGCAATATTTTAATTTGTGAGGTGCCGGGATGATTTCTATGGCACATTTTACACATGATGCGAAGTACTCATCAGGTTGAAAAATCCGGTATAAACAAAGGTTCATGTGTCCTTTAAAGAAAACATAAAAAAAACATCCCAAAAAAGATGTTTTTTTCATAAAAATTGCTTATATTTGTATAATAAGTATAAAGAATTTTTTTTTAAAATATTAATGCTGTATTTTATGAAAACTTATATTTTTTTAATTTTCAGCATTTTTGCTGTTATGTCTTATTTAAAGGCACAAAACCGAATGGAGTCAACATATGAACTCCGTTATAATCCTGCCATAAACATGTACGAAGCTCACTTACATGTTGGCGGGGCGCTTTCTTCCAACGGATGGAATAATTTTGTTGGTCCGTCGGGTTTTTGCATTGTTCTACCCGAGGCTGCCCCCAATTCAGTTATATCGTGCACATCCATCAATCCCTCAAATGCAGGCTGGAATGATAATTCACCATATTTCAACACATTGACATTTGACGGGCAAAAAGATTATCACAAATTTGCAACAACCGGAGCCCCCTTTAATGAGCCGCTGGTATTAGGTTCTGATATTCTTCTTTTTACATTTAGTTTACCCTCAAATATTTGCCCTGCCAGTGTAAGGCTTTTTGAAAATAATGATCCTTCACCCTCGCGAACCCCAGACTATAACCCTCCCGGTTTAACATATGACAATTCTTTTCAGACACTTTCCGGAGAAACATATTTGCAAAATATCACAGGATCTATATATGTCCCGACGATTACACCGGTAATTAATCAAAATGGCAACACACTATTCTCTTCTGTACCTTCAGGCAATCAGTGGTACGATGACAACGGGCCTGTTGCCGGAGCAACATCATCATCCTATACTCCAATAACATCAGGAAATTATTATGTCGTCGCTTATGACAATTTCGGTTGTGCATCAGAAGCCTCCAATGTTATCAGCATTTTGATTACATCGGTTTCTGATGAAAGTATTGCCCCCAATATCGAAATAAAACCCAATCCTGTAAAAGGAGAACTGGTTTTATCCAAAAACAATAACCTGCCTGTTGACTTCAGCATATACAATAATTGCGGAAAAATTGTTTATAGCGGTGTTGTAAAACAACAGACCATCGTAGATACCCGAAATTTTGCTTCCGGTTTATATATAATCAGGCTGGGTGAAGGCAAATCCTCCGTTTCCAGAAGTTTTATCAAGCAGTAATCTTGCAGGGATTCTCTTTTATTTGAAGTTTTTTCGTTGCCTGGAAATATGCAATCATAATGTTTTTTCTGATGCTGTATAAAATGAATATTTTGTACAATGCGGCATAGATTACTCATTTGATCTTATGGTCGATAAAAAAAATCAAAATGTAGATAAAAACACAGGAAAAACACCTTATTATCACGTAAAAATTTGATTTTAAAAATCATACCCTAGTACATTTATTTGTAAAAATAATATCATTGTTTAAATTTTATATCTTATAAAATGCTATTTTTATCCAATTTTTTAACCAATTTGTCATGAAAAGATTAATATTAATTGCTGTGATATGCTGTTCGGCAATAACCATGGCATATGCGCAAGACAGCCAGGGAGGAACTCCTTTAAGTTTCGATTTGAAAAACATTTCAGGTGATGTTGATCTTGTTAACGTTCAACCTCCGGATTTAGCAAAACTTGCTATGGAGGACGCTGATCGTGCTTCAAAAAGCGAACCATACAGAATCGGGATCACTCTTTCGGCTGATTTCAGCCTGCTGAATTCAGGTACATGGACAGATCTGCCCTTGCAAAATGCCAGTTTATGGCGATTGACTGTGAAATCAGAAAGTGCAAAAGCGATTGGCTTTGGATATTCTTCATTCTTTATGCCTGATGGTGCCAGGCTCTTTTTATATAATAAAGACAGGTCGATGGTGCTTGGAGCATTTACATCCATTAACAATACTGATAATCATTTTTTCGCTAATGAAAAAGTAAAAGGTGATGAAATAACGCTTGAGCTTTTTGTCCCAAATAAGGTTAAAAACTCCGTTTCGTTGCATATAACTGAATTATATTATTTTTACCGTACCGATGAATCTGAAATTAACAAAAGTTCCGGTTCTTGTGAAGTCAATGTAATTTGCTCACCCGAAGGAGACAATTGGCAAAATCAGAAAAAAGGAATCTGCAAACTGGATATAAAAATAGGTTCAAACTGGTTTAACTGTTCAGGATCCCTTGTCAATAATACCAGCCAGGATTGCACACCCTATGTTTTATTGGCCGACCATTGCCATTATGATGGAGGTTATGCTTCCACATCAGATTACAATTCCTGGGTGTTTTATTTCCATTACGAAGCATCAACCTGTTCGGGAACGTCTGCCTCAGGCACCCAATCAAAAACAGGTTGTACGCTAAAGGCTCATGACACTTATGGTTCAAACAGTACGGGCTCAGACTTCTGCCTTGTTCAAATCAACAGCGCTATAGCAACCTCTTATAACGTATATTACAATGGATGGGATCGTACAAATACAGCCACCTCCAGTGGTGTATGCATTCACCATCCCGCTGGCGATATTATGAAAATTTCAACTTTTACCTCTACCCCGACATCCTATAATGTCGGTGGTACAGGAACCCACTGGTTAACATATTGGGCAGCAACAACCAACGGACATGGAGTAACCGAACAAGGCTCATCAGGGTCTTCCCTGTTCAATAGCTCCGGAAAAATTATTGGAACATTGACCGGTGGCAACTCATATTGTTCATCCCCAAATCAGCCGGACTATTTTGGTAAAATGTATTATCATTGGGACCAAAACGGAAGCACCAGTGCAAAGCGATTAAAAGACTGGCTTGATCCTACCAATACGGGCGTAACATCATTAGCAGGAGCAGCTTCATGCGGAACAACATGCACACAACCAACCACCCAGGCAACATCATTTACCAGCACCTCCATAACAAACACATCAATGACTGTTGGCTGGTCACGTGGTAACGGTACCGCTGGAGTTATTGTTCTTGCGAAGGCAGGAAGTGCTGTAAATTCTGACCCTGTAAGCGGGACTTCATATACCGCAAATGCTGCTTTTGGTAATGGTACCCAGATCGGCACCGGAAATTATGTAGTGTATATGGGAACCGGAACCTCTGTAAATGTTACCGGCCTGAGTGCAGGTACCGCTTATTTTTATGCTGTTTATGAATATAATTCAACAGGAACCTGCTATAAAATACCTGCTTTAATCGGCAACGCGACAACAACAGGGGCAGTACTTTCAGGTTGTGATACCCTCACAAACATTCTACCCACCGATAATCTTACACTTTATAGCGTAGGCACCTGGGGAACATGGACGGGGCATAACTCTTATTCTTTCTCGGATTTTGCCGAATATTATACTACAACCATAACCAATCCGGTTATCACCGGACTTGAAGTATATGTTGGCAAGGCTTTTAGTGGCGGAACCGGTGGAAATCACAAAGTTACATTTAATGTGTACCAGGGTGGAGGCTCTATGCCCGGAAATGTTCTGGGATACAAAGATGTTTATATTAGTTCACTTACACCATACGCATTGAATTATATTACATTTACAAGTCCCATAACATTTACCGGAACTAATTTTTATGTGGGCTATGCCATTTATTATAATACGCCAACGGATACTTTTAATGTTGCCCAGGCAGAAACCAGAACAAGTGCGATAAACACCGGGTACCTCAAATATAATGGCACTTGGTATTCCTATCCTGATTTAACCAATCCTGATTTGTATACTTCCATTGTAGTCGACCCGATGATTTGTTCCGGAACAATTACTTCTGTTACCGAAAATGGCCAGGCCTTACCGGTTAGCATTTATCCGAACCCCGTGACCGATGAATTGCTTATTGAAAGCAATGACAATAATGATGTAATTGATTTTGAAATTTATAACACTATTGGAGCTGTAATCTACAAAGGCAATTTATTACAGAAAACGTCGGTGAAAACTTCCGGATACACTCCCGGGCTTTATTTTATAAAATTCAATAACGGAAAATCTTCCGAAGTAAAAAAATTCATTAAAAAATAAATTCTTTAGTTTGTTTACAAAACATCTTATCAGGGAATCCTTACTTTAGACTTTAAACTATTAAAAAGCTCTGCAATAAAACCTTGCAGAGCTTTTTTTGTTATTCTCAATATTCGTATTATAAACAAACCCGTGTTGATTGATTTTTCATTTTAAAGCAAAATCCCAATAAAGATTATAATATTTTCGTATATTATTACACAAAAATAAAATAACTTTACTAAAAAAATTCAAATTAATGATTATGAAAAAACTGTTATTTATTGTTTTTCTGTTCATTTACGGAATAACAGTAGGGTATTCACAAGATAGCCAAGGTGGAATCCCACCCAGTTTTGGAATGAAAAACATTTCAAATAATATTGATTTAGTCATGGTACAACCGCCGGATCTGGTTCAGCTTGCTGCCGAAGATCATGACCGGGCATCGAAAAGCGAGCCATACAGGATTGGGGTCACTCTACCTGCTGATTTTAGTCTCACAAACTCCGGGACATGGACGGATATCCCTGATCAGCATGCAAGGATCTGGCGATTAACAGTAAAGTCGGAGGGGGCAAAAGCTATAGGTTTTGGATATTCTTACTTTCATTTGCCTGAAGGAGTAAAACTCTTCCTGTATAATAAAGACAAAACCGGAATTCTTGGGGCTTATACATCGATAAACAATACAAGCAATAATTTTTTCGCCAACGAAAAATTACAGGGTGATGAAATTACGCTCGAAATGTTTATTCCGGATAATATACAAGAATCACCCTTGTTGCACATTACTGAACTTTACTTTTTCTATCGTGCAGAAGAAGGCAGCGTTAATAAAAGTGCCGGGACATGCGAAGTGAATGTTATATGTTCACCCGAAGGAGACAACTGGCAGGATGAGAAAAAAGGTGTATGCAAAATAGACATCAAAAACGGGTCAAATTGGTTTAACTGTACCGGTTCATTGGTGAACAATACAAGCCAGGACTGCACTCCATATGTACTACTGGCCGATCATTGCCACTATTACAATGGATCTTATTCATCATCTTCTGATTATAACTCCTGGATTTTTTATTTTCATTATGAGGCATCCACATGCTCAGGTACTTCTTCATCCGGGACGCTCACAAAAACAGGCTGTACGCTCAAAGCCCATGATACTTATGGTTCAAACGACGATGGTTCCGACTTCTGCCTTGTTCAGATAAACAGCGCCATCTCAAGCTCATATAATGTCTATTATAACGGATGGGACCGCAATAATACAGCAAGCTCAAGCGGAGTCGGAATTCATCATCCTGACGGTGATATCATGAAAATTTCGACATACACAACTGCATTATCATCTGTAAACGTTGGAGGAACAGGCACTCATTGGCTTGTATATTGGGCTGCAACAACTAACGGCCATGGTGTTACCGAAGGTGGTTCATCGGGATCGCCGATATTTAACAGCACCGGAAAAATTGTCGGCACTTTGACAGGTGGTACGTCGTATTGTACTTCCCCTAATTCGCCGGACTATTATGGTAAAGTATATTATCACTGGGATCAAAACGGCACCACGGCAGATAAAAGATTAAAGGACTGGCTGGACCCGACAAATACAGGGGCGACAACATTAGCAGGAATTTCAACCTGCTCTTCATGCACTCCGCCCACCACCCAGGCCACTTCTTTCACTTCATCATCCATAACCAATAATTCAATGACTGTTGGATGGACGCGCGGTAACGGAACAGGCGGTGTCATTGTGGTGGCAAGAGCAGGCAGCGCAGTGAATGCATCTCCGGTAAACGGAACATCATATACTGCCAATGCAACATTCGGCATCGGCACACAACTCGGAACCGGAAACTATGTTGTTTATTCCGGTACCGGAACTTCTGTAAATGTGACCGGTTTATTATCCGGAATCGCATATCATTATGCAATATTTGAATATACCAGCACGGGTTACTGTTACCTGACACCGGCACTTACAGGTAATGCTACCACTACAGGGTCAGGAGGATCTACCTGCGATACATTAACCAACCTGCTTCAATCTGACAATCTTGCGCTGTACGGCTTTACCAATCAATGGGGATCCTGGACAGGACATAATTATTATTCATTCAGCGAATTTGCAGAATATTATACAGGTGTTACCACCCAGAATATAACCGGGCTGGAAGTTGGCGTTGCAAAAGCATATAGCGGTGGTACAGGAGGAAATCATAAAATAACATTCAACGTATACCAGGGCGGAGGTTCCACGCCTGGAACCGTTCTGGGATCCAAAGATATTTATCTGAGCGCATTAACACCAAATGCAATTAACTATGTTCAGTTCGACACCCCTGTTACTTTTACGGGTTCCGATGTATATGTCGGCTATAAAGTATACTATAACACCCCTGCTGATACATTTGCCGTTTATCAGGCAGTATCCAGAACAAGCCTGGTCAATTCCGGGTTTGTAAAATACGGAACAACATGGAATTCTTTTCCTGCATTATCAAGCAACCAGCTTTATTCTGCCATATATGTATCTCCTATTGTGTGCACGGCTTGCACACTTCCCGGCGCAGCCGGAACTATTACAGGATCGACTGCTGTTTGCCAGGGACAAAACAATGTTTCCTACTCTGTTCCTGCAATAACAGGAGCTACAAATTATACATGGGCTTATTCCGGTACTGGGGCAACCATTTCAGGGACAACTAATGCTGTAACAATTAATTTCTCATCATCGGCTACATCAGGGAACCTCACTGTAATGGGAACGAATTCATGCGGCAATGGCACTGTATCTGCAAATTATCCTGTCACTGTTAATGTAACACCGACGGTAACAGTGCCATCAAATTTTGCAGTATGTAATAACGGCACCGTTGCGGCGACAAATTTTACCAGCACACCTGCCGGTGCTACCTACACATGGACAAATACAAACACCGCCATCGGGCTTGCTGCCAGCGGCACGGGAAACATTGCGTCCTTTACTGCACATAACACTGGAACATCACCCATTACTGCAACGATTGCTGTCACCCCGACTTTATCCGGTTGTGCAGGATCCCCTTCTTCATACACTATCACGGTAAACCCGACGCCTACGGTAACTGTTCCTTCAAACATCAGCGTTTGTAATGGAGGCACGGTGTCTGCTACATCCTTTACCAGCACCCCGGCCGGCGGCACATTTTCCTGGACGAACTCAAATACTGCAATTGGTTTGACATCAAGCGGCACAGGCAATGTTCCTTCATTTACCGCAACCAATTCAGGAACTTCAAATATTACAGCAACCCTAACTGTTACTCCGACAGTGAATAGTTGTGTGGGAACCTCTTCCTCGTATACGATTACTGTCAAACCCACACCAACGGTAACTGTTCCTTCAAACATCAGCGTTTGTAATGGAGGCATGGTGTCTGCCACATCCTTTACCAGCACTCCGGCCGGCGGCACATTTTCCTGGACGAATTCAAATACTGCAATTGGTTTGACATCAAGCGGCACAGGCAATGTTCCTTCATTTACCGCAACCAATTCAGGAACTTCAAATATTACAGCAACCCTAACTGTTACTCCGACAGTGAATAGTTGTGTGGGAACCTCTTCCTCGTATACGATTACTGTCAAACCCACACCAACGGTAACTGTTCCTTCAAACATCAGCGTTTGTAATGGAAGCACGGTGTCTGCCACATCCTTTACCAGCACTCCGGCCGGCGGCACGTTTTCCTGGACAAATTCAAATACAGCCATCGGCTTGACTTCAAGTGGTAGCGGAAATATTCCCTCTTTCACAGCAACTAATACGGGTACCGCCTCAATATCTGCCACCATTACCGTTACACCCACAGTTAACAGTTGTGTGGGGACACCTTCCTCGTATACAATTACTGTAAAACCTACCCCGGTAGTCACGGCCCCATCCAACATAACTGTTTGTAATAACGGGATTGTCCCGGCGGTAAACTTCACCAGTACACCTGCGGGCGCAACATTTTCATGGACCAATTCCAATACTACCATAGGCCTGGCCGCGAGCGGTACCGGAAGCATTGCTTCTTTTACAGCCCATAATACGGGCACATCACCAATTTTAGCTACGATTCTTGTCACACCAACATTGAATGGCTGCCAGGGATCACCGGTTTATTTTGTAATTACCGTTAATCCGACACCAACCGTAACCGTTCCATCGAATATAACTGTTTGTAGTGGCGGCACTGTCACTGCTACAAACTTTTTAAGCACCCCGGCAGGAGGCACCTATACGTGGACTAACTCAAACTCGGCATTGGGACTGGCTTTCAGCGGCACCGGAAATATTCCTTCGTTTACTGCAACTAATACAGGAACTTCGCCCATCATTGCTACCATTACGGTAACACCAACAGTAAACAACTGCACAGGGACACCGTCAGCATATACTATTACAGTAAACCCCAGGCCCGTTCCAACAATTACAGGGCTTCCCTCCGTGTGTGCAGGCGCCACAGGCGTAACATACACCACAGAAAGTTCCATGACGGGATATACCTGGAATGTTTCTGCCGGAGGAAATATCACAGCGGGAACAGGCACTAACACTATTACTGTATCCTGGACCACCGTTGGATTACAAACAGTAACAGTAAACTATTCCAATGGTTATGATTGTGCAGCATCTTCGGCAACGATAAAGGACGTGCAGGTTTATGCGGTTCCCATAGCCGAAGCGGGGACATCTGCAACATATACAGGCGCCCCTGTTTCTATTGGCGATCCCGATAACGGGCCCGGAACCATTAGCTGGCAACCCACTTCGGGATTAAATAATCCGGCCATTGCCCAGCCAACAGCATCACCATCAATAACAACAACCTACACCCTGACCGTTAGTAATAACAATTGCACAGCCACGGATGTGGTTACGGTTTACGTGGGAGGCAGTGGCCATGTCATCAGCGGAAAAACACGTTATACCGGTAAAGCCAATGTGGGCACGGTGCCAAATCCACCTACCTACAATGCTGTTATTTATGATATCGATAATGTAGTGGTCATCCTGAAAAACTATCCCGCGGGAACAGAAGTGGCAAGAGATACCAGTGATTTACAGGGGAATTATCAGTTTACTAATGTTGCCGACGGAAATTATATCCTTTCATATGATAAATATGCAGCAGATACCATGCAATGGTGTAACGACGTCAACGCTGTTGATATAGCGCTGTTGAAATATTATATTGGTGTAGACACCATGGTGGATCCGTCCAGAAATTTCTCTGCAAAATATAAAAATGCAGGAAGTGTTGATAATAACACGTCTATTAATGCCGTTGATATTGCCAGAATAAAGGCGAAAATCGGAGCACCATATAATGTTACGAAAAATTTCCCAAAAGGCAACTGGGCAGCTCTGGATACAATGGTAACTGTTGCCGGTTCTAATTTAAGCATCACGCTTAAAACGATCAGCTATGGTGATTTTAATGCTTCAAGCACCAAATACCGCGATTCTACCACAAACTGGAGCGGGCTTAAATCATTGCCACAGGATTTTATTGTTTCATCTGATGAATACCAGGTGATCACCAATCCTTCATATTTTGAAGTACCATTGAGGATAAGTTCAAAAATAGATGATTTTTCGGCACTCGGCCTTGAAGCTAAATATCCCGAATCAGATTTCAGGCTTATTTCTGCTTATGTTAGTGGTACAGGTAAAAACAGCCCGGAAATAAAAATCAATCCTTCGCTGGATGAAATAATGACAAGTGATAATGATTTACTTGTTACTGATGAGAATGGAGTTATACGGGTTGTTTATGCCACTACACACCATTTTGATGTGAACCCTAATGATCAGATTCTTGTTCTCGGATTCCGCACATTAAAAGATCCTGAGCCAGGCGAGATCAATTTTTCGCTATCTGGTACAGGTGTTGCCGCAAACCGGTTTGGTGAAGAAAACGATGGAACATACCTGCTTATGCCCAAAATATTCTTTCAAGCCAGTAACAGCGAAAATGGTTTTGACTTTACAGCTTACCCCAATCCATTTGATGACAATGTAAAATTAACTTACAACATCCCGGAAAACGGAATGGTAACGATAAATATTTATAATGCAACAGGAGAACTTGTAAGCGAACTTCAAAATGAAAATCAAACCGGAGGAACGCATACTATTGCTTTCTCACCAAAAGACCTGCCGGCGGGTATATATACCTTCCGCCTTGATTTTCTCGGGGCTGAAAAATCAAACTGCATGGTATTAAAACTTGTGCATTGATTCGACTCCATAATATAATAGAAAAGGCTGCCCTGGGGCAGCCTTTTCTATTATAAAATTCCCATTTTTTTTGTTATTCTTTTCCTTCTGAGAGTTTCCTTTTTAATATTCCCTCACCCGATAAACGGGTAATCCAAATCATCCACATAATAAAAACAAAGGCGTAAAGAATAATATTAAAAATATAATGATGATTTATTTCCAGCGTTTCCGGCGAATAAATTTTCAACAGGCATAAGGCTGAAATTCTAAATGTATTCAACAAATGTATTATTACAATGCCAAGGGGTATAAACCATAACTTTATCTTCCATTTTCCGGGATATGCAATAATAAAGGCCCCGAATAAAAACATAAGATTTGCACAAAGGCAGTAATTTGAAATCCCTATACTTCCAAAATCCCCAAGTATAATATGCCTGTAAGTGGTTGTGATTTGTACATCCGTAAAGATTTTGGTGATCAGTACACTCATAAACATCACACTCTTTAAAAGTATATGGTACATACCCATCCAAATCCTGTCAAATAAATGGCTGTGTGCAATCAGGTATCCGTCTAAAAAATTCCATAAAAGATAAAACAACAGTAGTTCAATAAAGAAAACGGGAATCTTATTTGAACGCGAAAAATTTTTTATTTTAGACGTCAGTGCCAGCATTTGAAAGTATCCTTGATATTCAGTGTTGATTATAAATCACATTATAGCTACTTCTTTTTACGAATCAGCTTCCATACGCCATAAACAATACCGGCGATGGCCAGTATGCCCAAGCCTTTGATAGGCACAAATTCCTCACTTGGTTGAGGTGGCGGAACCTGTGCCAGCGCCTCATTAATGAATATCGGGAACAATAAAAAGCCATTTATTAAAATAGCCTTAATGCTGATCCTTCTTAAATTAATTTCCGGCAATGTTCGATAAATGATTCTGTTTCTCATATAGTCCTCCTTTATGATAATCTTACATTATGATAACTTTTTTCTGATATGTTTTATTTCCGCTTACAACATCCACCACATAACATCCGGGCTTTTCCAGTGTATAATGCAACATTCCGCTTCCATCCTGCTGCTGGTAAATGATTTTCCTGCCAAGCATATCATATACCGACACCTCAAGCTGTTGCTGTTTTGAGGTATTACAGCTTATGTAGATGTCCTTTCCTGATGACCATGCATCAATATATGTACTTGTGTTTTCAGGAATTTCCGTAATAATAGTTGGCGAAAACCTGATGAAAAACCTGTAAAGCGGTTCATTAGCAGTAATATTAAAGGTGTATTCCGGATTTATGGTCAAATCCTGGCTTGTAGAGGTACTATTGTCTTCGAGGTAAATGTGTACTGTCGGGTCAAAGTTCAAAATTTCTGTAGCCTTGATTTTAAAGCTTCCGCTGGTCTTTGTTACATATCCCAGGGGAATGACAACATCCATATTTGTTAGTGGAGGTAATGCATCTATTGATAATGTACTATTGGAACTATCCTTTGTAAAGATATTCGGATAGTTTGGATCATTGTTCATCATCTTGTAGGCATCCATATCATTATCAAACCACGATGTTGCAAGGGAATCAAAATAGATTACGGTTTCATCACCGTATGACTGATTGGCTGACGGATATCCTTTAAGTCTTAATAAGGGAATAACCTGCTGTGCCTTATAGAAAGTTGTGGTCAGATTATTTACCCTGACGGAATTAGTCACACCCAGTGTTCCGTTTGCTGTTGCCCTGATCAAAAAGCCCTGCATTGAAGAAATAATTCCGGATCCGCCATTTACACCTATTCCGTTGACAAAAGAGCTGTATGTACCGGTATATTGCGCATTAGGTTTAAAATAGTAAATGCCGTTGCTGATATTGGTTTTGGTCCAACCGGAGGCTTGCCAGTTAATTGGCGATGGATAGGGGTTTCCAACAAGGTTCCATCCATCAGCCGATGGGTGCGTAGATGTTGTTCTTGTTACACCATAGCTTAACGGGCCATTATTGACCACACCGGTAACATCAGTAGTAATCGCGGCTGTTGACGAACCAAAGTTAATACAATAACCTCTCATCGTTTCCAACGTGGAACTTGCCCCTGTCCATCCAATCGACATGGTATAAGGCGGCGTTTCATCATAGATGAAGAAATTGGGGAACGGCGTAACGGTATGGGTTGTATCATTATTAACATAAGGATCTCCCGTAATTATTGTTCCGAGCTCATCTGTAAACTCCGTAATGGGGGCACCATTGAATGGTGAAGAATAGTAATGATAACCTCGCTTGTTGGGCATATACCGCTGCATGGTAACATCGCCTGTAACATTACCGGTTCCTGTTCCTGCTATCAATGCTGTCTGTGAGGCCGTAGAGAGTAATGTCAGGTAGCCATTACTGGCAAGATTCCCCTGTGTAGGCGTTAAAACTCCTGTTAATTGAGTATTTCCTGATAATGTTACTCCGCTCAGATTATTTATTGTAAGATTTCCAAATTTTGTAACACCACTGACTGTTTGTGCCGAGCCTCCTGTAAATATGACCGTACCGCTTCCTACTGTACTCACGCCATTATTAGTCCAGTTGCCATACACAGATAAATCTTTTGTACTGCTGACCGTAACCGATGCATTGGCATTAATAGTAATATTATGGCATGCGGAAACTCCTGTTGAACTTACAACAGGAAGGTTCGCCACCACCGGGATGATAACATCATTAACACTGGTGGGGGCAATACCACAGGACCAGTTGCCGTCAACATCCCAATTCGTACTTACTGTTCCTGTCCAGGTATATGTTGTTGTAACGTTCAGGATAACATTTTGCGAAAATGATGATGTACAATTACCATTTGTTATTCCCGTAATCTGCAGAATTTGACCGTTGTTGGCAGTAGTTAACGATGGTGTGGTAAAACTAGCGTTGCCAGAACCATTGGCATTTACACCAATAACAGGTGTTTGTGGAACACTGTTAATTGAATAATTTATTACGTTTCCTATACTATTTGCGACCAAACCCGAAAGATTAATGGTGGCCGAGCCACTTCCACAGACTGCAGCGGCTTGTGAGGCCCCTGTTAATGTTGGTGCATCTTCAACACCCAGCAATAATCCCTGGGTGAAATCGGTATAACATGAGCCATTCGTAATACGGGTTATCACTAATTGCTGGCCATTATTACCGTTTGTAAGCGTGCTGGTATTAAAACCGGCATCACCGGACCCATTCACATTTACACCCGTAACCTGTGTCTGTGGCACTCCATTAATAGAATAATTAATTGCATTGCCTGTACTATTTGCAACCATCCCGGTCAGATTTATTGTTGCAGAGCCACTGCCACACACCACTGTTGCCTGTGATGCCCCGGTCAGCGTAGGAGCAGCTGTTACCTGTAACGATACACTCTGTGTGAGATCTGTATAGCAGTTCCCATTGGTGATTCTTGTTATTACTAATTGCTGGCCATTATTAGCCGTGGTTAATGAGGATGTGTTGAAACTGGCATTGCCCGATCCATTTGCATTAATTCCGGTGATTTGTGTTTGTGGAACGCCGTTGATCGTATAATCAATAGCATTACCCGTACTGCCGGCCACCAGACCCGACATGTTTATTGTAGCCTCACCACTGCCGCAAACCAATGAGGCCTGAGATGCCCCGGTTAAGGTTGGTGAAACTTCAACCTGCAAAACAACAGACTGGGTAAAATCAGTATAGCAGGTGCCATTCGTGATTTTTGTAATAACCAATTGCTGGCCGTTATTTCCCGTAGTCAAAGCCGAAGTTACAAAACTTGCATTACCAGATCCGTCAGCATTAACTCCCGTTACCTGGGTTTGCGGAACACTGTTTATTGTATAGTCTATAGCATTGCCAGTACTGCCGGCAACCAGGCCGGTCATATCAATTGTGGCGGTACCACTACCACAAACCACTGCAGACTGAGATGCGCCTGTCAAAGTTGGCAATGCTGATACCTGCAAAACAACACTTTGTGAAAAATTAGAAGAACAGCTGTTGTTTGTGATCGCAGTAATTACTAATTGCTGGCCGTTATTCCCCGTGGTCAGTGAGGTTGTTGTAAAGCTGGCATTACCCGAACCATCAGCGCTTACACCTGTCACCTGTGTTTGTGGCACACCATTAATCGTATAATCGATGGCATTACCGGTACTGCTGGCGACAAGGCCTGTCATATTTATGGTTGCTGTGCCGCTGCCACAAACGGCAGATGCTTGCGAAGCCCCCGTTAATGTTGGAGTTGCCGTAACCTGCAATACAACGCTTTGTGAAAAATTAGTAAAACAGGCGCCATTTGTAATTTTTGTAATCACCAGTTGGTGGCCGTTATTTCCGGTTGTCAGTGATGTGGTTGTAAAACTGGCATTACCCGATCCGTCCGCATCAATACCGGTGACCTGTGTTTGCTGCACTCCATTAATTGTATAATCTATTGCATTGTCAGTGCTGCTGGCTACAAGTCCCGTTAAATTTATGATTGCCGGTCCACTGCCACATACTTCGGCGGCCTGCGAAGCTCCCGACAAGGTAGGATTAGTGCAAGTTGCTGTAAACTCATCAGCGCCTAAATCAGGAGCAGCATCCATCGGCCTGGACTCTCCGTCAAAGTCCGTAGTTATAGAAGTTGTTGTGCCCCTGTCGGCAACAAACTGATAGCTTTGTCCGTCGCTGATCGAAATATGTAAATCAGATAAAGGATTATTAAACAGGTATGATGAGTTATCAGGGTTGAGCAATCCGGAAGCAAAATTGGAAGCTCCCGTGGTGACGGTGGCAGTATAGCTGTTGGCATCTTTTGATGAAGCGGTGCGCCAGTTTGCTAATGTTGCCTGAGCTGTTGAACCCCAGCAACCTATTTTGTTATATGTTCCATTATTTGTAAACAGGAAATTATTATCGCTGACATTCCAGTTGGTTGCATAGTTTGACGTGCCCTGGTTCGCTATTGCAAAATGCCCTGCAACATAGCCATTACCAACTAAACGTGAATTAATAAAAATATTGTTCTGAACAGTAACGGCATCGCCAACCACCGTTCCCGAACTATTGGGCAAGCGGAGGTAACAATATGAACTAAAATCATGCCCGGCGACAGGAGACCCGCCATTAGACCCGCCAATATAAACAGTGTTGTGCCTTATCGTGGTCGTTGATGCTGAATTTAATGCGATATCAATACCATAAAGTCCCACACAATTTGAAGTGCTTCCGTTGTTTTTCAGAGTGATCTGATTGTTATAGATATCCCAGTTTCCGTTGCCGCCTGTAGTTGAATAAATATAAATTCCTTCAGTATAACCGGCGCGGTCAGCATTGCGCATATCCCAGATCACGTTATTATCAATTGTTCCACTTACTGTATATGAACTGACAAACACCCGTATTCCATAGTTGGCTGATTCATAGGTAAGCGCACTTGTATTATTGAGATATGGACCTGCAACACGATTATTTCTGATTATATTTCCAGTGTTAGATGCTGTAGGTTCAACACGAATACCAAAACTATTATACCCTGCGCCATAATCAGCACTACCCACAGCCTGCGGACCGTTAATTTGGTTGTTGGTAATAGTCGCCGGGCCAGCCGTTTGGTGAACAATGCATTGTACTGAACCGCCATAACCCGCACCACTCTGCCACAAATAATAAAAATCATTATTGTCGTATGTAGTCATTGAAGTTGTGTTACTCGTGTTCCAGATCCCATAAATATACCCTGGGCCATATGATGTGCCTGCACCTCCCGAACATTGAATGATTTTGCTATTATCCGGAGTTCCGTTTGTGCCGCTTCCAAATACATTATTTGTAATTGTAGCCACCGTCGAACCTACAATTTTTATCAACTGAATACCGGTATAATCAGGTGAAGAAGCTTTGATGTTTGTTATATTATTTCCATCAATAGTAATCGTTCCTACGTTTATTTGCATCCCGTATAAAATAGTCTCTGTTGTGTTATATGGATCATAACTGTTTTCCCATGGTGTGCCGGCAGCTCCGCATAAAGGAGCTTTGCCGCCAATCCAGTTATTTGAAATAATATTTCCGGTTGATGAAGAGCCGGGTAGGAATGTTATTGCGCTTTGTACATTGGTGCCATTAACAAAAGTATTGTAAATGCTGTTTCCCGAAATGGTCCAGTTGCTTCCGTTGCCTGTTGCGGTAATATTAATAGCGTGCGCCCTTGTTGTCGTTCCGCCACCCCCATAACAGAAATTATAAAGATTGTTATTTGAAATAGCATTATCATGATTGGGTGTTCCGGCAAGGCCACAGGAATAAATTAATGTGGAAGCATACCATGATGATCCGCCCCCATAAACATCACAGTCTGATACTGTATTATAACTATTGCCGTCACCGCCTGCCGTACTTGTGCCCAGCATAATAACACCACTCGACGGATTGTAGGTATCACTATATTGCAGTTGCCCTTCCACATAGCAATATTCGATTGTATTATAGGTCGAATTATTATAAAGCTTAAAAGTCGGAGCGGCCGTACCGGCTGTTGCATATGTGTTTTTAAATTTCAGGTATTTTCCGGAACCTGCATATCTTCCATCAAAGATAACTCTGTCGGCGCCGTTTATAGGAATTAGTCCATTACTTGAAACACTGCCCGAAAGCGTTTTCAGGGTAGCATCGCAAGGAACAATGGTAAGAGTATATGGTCCATTGCCATCCTCAGTCCATTGATTTAATGCATTAACACCAGTTTCGGTAATATCTGAAGTAATATACACTGTAATATTCTTATCGATCACCATTGATGTGCCGGATGTATTCATAAAGGCAAAGAATCCGGAGGCTCCGGTAAGTGTCGCATAATTCGGGGAATTCCCGTTGCAGCTTGATGCTCCCACATAATACTCAGCATTGACGCCAGGCAATATAGTATACTGATTTATTGTTCCTGTCAGCGGAAAATTGCCGGAGGCAAGATCAACACTTGCAGGATAGGATGTAAATGTCCCGGAATTAATTCCAACGTTTATGGCAGGAGCCAGGTCTTGTGCCACAACAAAATACTGTATGATATCATTAGCAACAACCGATCCCCCGTTAAGGATAGAATAATCTATGTAGAAACTAAACGGAGATGTGGTTCCGCTGGCCTCCACGTACTTCCATCCATCGTCAGAACTGGTATTGCCGGCGTATGTATTGGCATCGGTTGACTTTTTATAATAACATCTTGATTTTGTACCATTGGTTATATTTACACCTGAAGCGTCAGTTATGCCCACATCAGTAAAGGATCTGCCTGTAGCGACAACCGAACTGCTCAATGGGGTGTATGAAATCATTGGAGGTGTAAGATCAACCCCGACAAAATCGCCTTCATCGGCGCCTATATCAGGAGCATTGCCACCTCCATTTGTTTGACCGCTAAGCGGATATCCGCCCGAGGGGCGTGTTCCTGCGGCATCAAAATCGTATGTAATTCCCGATATTTCAATACCTCCGCTTTCGACCTGTGTGCCGGAAGCAGCATCAATATGAAGGTCTAAACTTGTATTATCATTAGCCGGATACAAAAAATGAGGATCCCCGCTTACACTGAGTGCGTCCTGAGTTGAACCTGATTTCCATGCTGTAAGGTCGGCATAATCCGTCGTGCTCACTTTACCTACTTTTCCGCCTGTTCCGGGCGTATAAAAAAGATTATTATCACCGGTATACCCGGTTATTGCCGAAATAGAAATACTATAATGTGTCCCCGTTCCTGTATTGTTAGAGCGGGCATTCATGAAAATATTATTTTTCACATTTGTTGCAATCGTATTGTTGCGGAATAATCCATAAGTATTGATGGCACCAGCAGGAGCAACTGCACTGCCGCCTATATATACCGAATTAAAATAAATATTTGAATTAACCGCAGCGCTTGCCTGATAGATTCCATATATCAGATAATTGTTATTAATATCGGCGCCCGCATCATCCACGCCCAGGCGTATCATATTATTATCGCAGGTGTATAATCCTGCGGCCAGGTAGATTCCGCATAAGCTACCGGCAGTAGTAGCATTTGTTGATTTTAAGCTATGAACAAAATTTTTGCTGACTATATTTGTTCCTGATGTCGCCAAATTGGCATATATTCCTGCAATATGGTTTGCTGCCCCTGTTGCATAAGTATTTTGAAGCGTATGAATAGTATTTTGAGATATTGTGCTGCCGGCGGCAGAAGTAGCGACAGAAATTCCTTCAACGGATGAAGTTGCGCCCAGCGCATTAGTATTACCATAGTTTGATTTGAGATATTTAATAGTGTTGCCAGTAATGGTTAAAGCTACGGCATTGGTAACATGATATATTCCGCATAGAATTACAGCTGTGCCAGAAGAATTATAGCTTGCATAGATATTTGCAATATAATTATTTGAAATCACCGAGGCTGCTGATGCCGCACTATAAATACCATAACAGGTTAAAGTACCGGCATACGTAATACTGCTATAATCTGTTAAACTGGCATCACCTATATTGTTTGATGATACATCACCAATATTTACTTTCCCGGCAGTAACATATATTCCTTTAAAAGACGAGGCAACATTACCATTCATTGTAATTTCCTTTATGGTGTTTCCCTGTACCGATGTGGCGGTTGTTGTCCCAACGGTGAGAGTGATACCAACAAAGGCATTGTTTGAAGAAGTAGTAAATCCGGCAATGGTATTGTTGCTTATATCAGAGCCATTACCCGCCCCGGTGATCGTTATGGGCGACGTTGCGCCGGAACCCGAAAGTGAGATGCTGTTTGCAATAGAAACATCTCCAATGGTATTTCCTGCTGATGTACCAATATTTGCAATACCTGCTGTAACAGCGATACCCGTGAACGACGATGCTGCTCCTGAGTTGGTAATATTTTTTATTGTATTATTATGAATTTCTGCATCGGTTGTTGTTCCTACAGCAGCAGTAATTCCGATAAATGCGCCTGCTCCTGAATAGCTGCTTAATAAGGCTGTTCCGCCACATTGTGCCTGAGTGCCGCCTATATAATTATCCCTGATGGTTATACCATTACCACTGCCGGCTATCTGAATCCCTGTAAATGTACTGGTGTTTGCTGCTGCATTATGGAAAATACTGTTATTCCTTATTGTATGATTACTGCCTGCCGCAAAATAAATATTAACCAGCGCAGTACTTCTGGCAGATTCATTATAAATACTATTGCCGTCCGGGGCATTGGCGCCACCGATTGTCCAACCATCGCCATTACCGGTGGAGGATATATTAATACCATAATTAGTGAAATTTCTTATTAAATTACCTTTTATCGTATTTCCGGAATTTGTGTATGATGCACTTCCAAGCGAATAAATGGCATTGTAAGGAACGCTGGATCCCTGATAAATATCACAATTGCTTATTGTATTATTATCATTTCCTGCCGATGTTCCTGTACTGAAAAGAATTGTTCCACTGGAAGAACTTGTGTTGCTGCTATAAATATTGCAATAATTCAGTGTATTGCCGGTAGCATCGTTGATAAAAACAAATGTTGGCTGAGCTGCAGTGCTGTTGTAGAATGTCAGATACCTACTGGTGGTACCGTTGCTTCCGTCGAATATTACCCTTTCGCATCCGTTCAGGCGGAACAATCCACCGGCATAAGTACCGTATACGTTTCTGTTGGCGCTCGCATCCGGCTGAACAGTAACAGTAAAAACATTGTTTGGTGGAGATTCTGTCCATTGATTTAAGCCATTGGCGCCATCTTCAATAGAAATATCAGCTGTTATGCTCATTGTAATATCACCGGAAATAAGTGTATTAGGATCGTCCATTCCCGCAAAGAACCCATCGTTTCTTGTAAGGGATGTGTAATTGTTTGTCGGGCGGCCTGTGACACCAATGGTATAACTACCCTGTGAAGGTAATATCCAATACTGGTTGATCGGCGAACCCAAAGGAAATATATTAGCATAATCATCCACGCTTGACGGTGTTGCATTAAATACGCCAGAATTAATACCAATGGTAGGTGTTCCGTTATTGTCCTGTGCTACTACAAAATACTGGATGTAATCACCTGCTGCTACAGGGATACTACCACTGTTATACAGCAAAGAATAATCGATTAAAAAAGTGAACGGAGAAGAGCTGTTTGTTGCCTCAGTATATTTCCATCCATCTGTAGCATTGGTATTATCAACAAATGTATTTGCTTCATATGTGCGCTTAAAATAAATTCTTGGCTTTGTTCCAGATGTAACGTTAATGCCATTTGCTGATGTGATCGTTGCTGTATGAGGTGCATTGGAAAGGCTGCTTGTATTTGCCAGGGCAGTATAGGAAATATTGGGGGCTCCCTGAAAATCTCCTGCATCGGCAACAATATCTGTAGGCGTCAATGAAGCCCTGGTATCTCCATCAAAATCATAAGTCATCGTATAACTTCCTGTTCCTGCCCCTTCCACGGGAGTAACAACAGATGTATTTACATGCAGGTCGGGCGCTGAGGTGGAGGTTGGATCTATTAATTGGGGATTGGTTGTCTGGCTGTTCGGATCAAATGTAGCATTTGCTGCTACCCAGGCTGCTTTTGTGGCATAGGATGTTGATGTAATATATCCGAATCGGTACTGCACTCCTGTTCCATAAACCAGGTTGTAATCGGTACTTAAAAGATTGGGTGAATAAGTAAGGTTATTGTCCAGTCCTATTCCCGCGTTAAACCCGGTTCCGCTTACAGAATATGACCTGTCATTTACGAATATGTTATTGTAAATCTTTTCAACATTTTTCGGGCTGGAGTTTGTATTATACCTATAAAATGCATACGTATTCACAGCTCCGCCTGTAACCCCTGTTCCACCTATATATACAGTGTTATGCCAAACCCTGATGTTATTATCATATGAAGTTGGATTTCCGGAATAACCGCTTGAGTTATCAAATATTCCGGATATTTGGGCCGAACCGGTTATTGTGGTCCCATCACCGCGGTAACCCAGCATCACCATATTATTGCTGATGGTAAAGTTTACCGCCGATGAACTGCTGGACCCCGACAACCTGATACCGGCAATAATTGCAGATGTATTTGTATTTGTAGTTGAGATATTATATATCTTATTACCATCAACAGAATGGGATCCATTAGCCAGAGCGTAGGGCGGAATTCCATTAACATTTATTCCGACCGCCCTTGTTGCTGCTGCAGAAGTGCCAGAACTTATCAGGTTGTAAATAGTATTGTCATTGATATTCAACTGGCCCGTTACCGCAGTAGAAGAAAGGATACCAACGACACATCCGTCGAAAGGAATACTGTTCACCTGTGTAGCAGTATTAAGTGTCGCAGCAGTAAGGTTAAAAATTGTATTATTCACAATACTATTAACCCCTGTAGTAGTAACAATCCCTGCAACCGGAGTATTGACGCTTGAACCCACATTTGAAAGGTTGGCAATGATATTACCATTACCTGACCCTGCGGCACCTATTGTAATATTGCCCGCTGCCTGGTTTACAATTCCACAAACGCTTCCACCATTCGCAGCTGCCCCGGTATTTTGAAATCCCACAGCGCTACCTGACGGGCTGGGATTCCCGATAGTATTTCCTGTAATAATAAAGCCAGAACTTCCCGATGTGCCATCTACATCTATTCCAAAAGCATGGCCGTTCTGATTTGTATTGTTTATCTGAATATTACTGATGGTATTACCTGTAATCGTTGCAGATCCGGCTTTAATAAACATCCCGGCAAAGGCTGGAACGGTAATACCGGAAGAAGATGTTGATTTACATACCCAGGGACTGCCGGTACCGCCGCATAATGCAGACTGTCCCCCTATGTAATTATTAGAAATGGTATTGTTTGTTGAACCGGTCCCCGGTATAAAATAAATAGGATATACATAATATCCGTTAACCTGTGTTACGCTGTTATAAATACTGTTCCCCGATATGGTCCAGTTATCGCCATAATTAGTATTTGTGCTTGTGCCTGTCACACAAACAGCACTTCCAACAGCGGTTGATCCCGGTAGGAAATTATAGATATTATTGTCCAGAACACTGATATAACTGTTTGGATACGTAGTGCTATATCCGTATGCACAAATACCATTAACAGGATAATAGGTGCTGTAAGGCCCGATATTACAATTCTGAATAGTCAGGTGGTTGTTTGCCGGCCCGGTAGAACTATTATAAAGATACACTGTGCCACTGGTAGCTGTGGTATTATAACTTTCAAGCTGACAATACTGCAAAATATCGTAAGCGCAACCATTGGTAAACTGGAAAGCCGGGCCAACTATTGATGTTGTCCTGGTATTCCTTATTGTCCATCCGACTGTACTTCCCGTACCACCGGCTCTTCCATCAAATATGATGTATCCTGTTGCATTACCTACGCCCGTTAATTTTATCAGGGCATTTCCTGAGCCGGGATCACCGGATGTAACAAGCATTCCCGCACCTAACTCAGGCCGAAATGTCACTTTGTAAACATCTGAGGAATACTAATAAATATTTATCGGAAATGTTTCTCCCGATCCGGTATATGTACTTTGCAATTCAAAAATAACATCGCAGGTTACCGGGCGGGCATTTAATGAGGCTACAGCATCAGAAACCGTTGCAAAATCACCTGTGGGGCCTATTTTATATGTACCGCAAAGAGGATCGCTGTTTGCTGTTCCGATAACAAAATAGCCAAGTGCATTAGGGGCAACCATCGTTGAAGTAACAGTTGGCACAGAAACACTTCCACCTAAAGAGGTATACGTTCCGCTGGCCGCTGTGGCACAATAACCAATAACATTGCCGGAGGTCAATGTTGGATCATCATCTGTTAAACTAAGGACGTCAAAAGAGGTTATGCTTGTTGCATTAGCCGTCACTGAAGCGCTCCAGTAATTATCAGTATTTATTCCGCTCATCGATCCATTAAAAGTTCCACCGCAATTAGCATCGAAGGCCTCCACTTTTATTATTGCCAGACTGGCAGAACTTGTTGTCGTTACCGGGGTTGCAAAAGCCTGATATGCGCCTTTTCCGACAGGCCAGGTAATGGATTTTGCACTGGTATTGGCCGGAACCTGAATAGCAAGAGGTCCGGCAACATATGATGATGCGGAGCCGCCGCTGATGCGGGGAAGGGTTCCGCTGTTTATGGTAAGAACATTACTACCACAATTGATTACTCCATCTGTCAAAGTCAGGGCATTTGTACCAGAGTAATTAAGGGTAAGTGCGCTTCCCAGCCTGAAAATACCGCCAGATGAGCGGTTGATGGTAAGTTTGGATAAATTTTGATACGATGCAGAAAAATATATGGCACCTCCTGCATCGCCGGTCCCGCCTACGGTCATATAGGCAGATGTATTACCACGGATTGTTCCCGCAGTGTATGCTACAGCCCCATTTATTGTAAGGACTTCGGCAGCCGATGACGGCAATATGAGCTCGCCAGCAGTCATGGTAAGTGTACCACCAGTCCCCATAACTAAAGGGTTACCTAACGTTACTGTTCCGCTTGAAGTTCTGTTTATTGTTAAACTATTAAGCTGATTGGTGGTGCCCAGGGTAGTCTGGTTAAAATAAATTGTACCGGCAGCACCGGTTCCGTTAATCACTAAATTCGAACTTGCCGATCCTGTAAAAGAATTGGTTGCTGACATTGAACTTATAGTTCCCGTAAGTGTAAGGGTTGTTGCGCCTATGGATAGTTTACCAGATGTTGCTGTATAATTAACAAACGTTCTGTCGGCATCTAACGTCAATCCCGCTGCATCATTAAGCACCAAATTTGTTGTAGATTCTGAAAGAGATATATAATAAGAGGATAATGTCATTGCGGAAGTTCCTGCAAAAGACAATGTGCTACCGGAATTAAAACCAGGTGCAACGCCACTTGATGCCGTTGTTGCTGTCCCCGCCCATTGTAATGTTCCATTTATTGTAACACTGATTCCGCTATTCCAGGATTTAATGCCGCTGCCACCTAATACTAAAGTGCCGCCTGAATTTACAGTAATATTGCTTGGTATAACCTGAGACCCTGCATATGTAAAATTTATTGTTGAAGCATTTGAACAAATCATAGAGCCGCTGACCGTGAAATTGCCTCCCGAAATCCATGAAAAAGTGCTGGCATTTGTACCATTACCAACTGTAAATGTTTTACCAGAGGCAACAGAGCCAGTTGCACTTAATGTGCTACTTTTGGAAATACTCACATAGGGTCCAAGCGTTAAATTATTATTAATCACAAGTACCCCGCTTCCTGTCCCTGATAAGGTTATCGTTACAGCAGATGAAGACTGAAGGGTAACACTTCCACCTCCACCTGAATTTACGGTCATTGAAACAAGTGAAATACTAGGAACCGCTGTAATTATCGTTGTTGCTGTCCCTCCAATAATTACAGCATCTCCAGCAGCAGGCGTACCTGTAGGAGACCAGTTCGTTGTTGTTGTCCATGCACTTGAGGCAGCAGTTCCAATCCATGTATGCGTATCCGCATAACTTCCCTTTGCGCCAAAAAGGCAAATAAGAATAAAGGAAACCGCAAGACTCTTAAATAAAAAAATCAATACTTTTTTTTGCAAAAGTGAAAAACCGCCAAGAATGGCACGAATGGCAATAATATTTTTTCTCATAATTTAGGGGGTTTTATAGACAAAATTGTTTTTCCTGACTTTTTGACCATCAGTTCAACTATTTCGGTACGAATATACTAAAAAAAAGACAAAAAAAAATATTTAAAAATAAAATATCGTTTTTCAGATATATGTAGTTAATAATTAATTAGTTACAAATAGGAAATTTTTATTTAAATGAGCGAAAAACACCGATAATCTGTCAATTTTCACCCATTAATTATTGACTACCTCTTTACTTTTCAAAAAAATAAACGTATTTTCGTAAAAAAATAAATCAGAAACAATTAAACAATTTTCAAAAATGAAAAAGGCTATTCTTATTTTTATTACATTTATTGTAGTTTTTTACCAACAAATTTTTGCACAACAAAATGTCGGTATTGGTACAAACACTCCGGACAACTCATCACTTCTTGATTTAACATCAACAAGTAAAGGGATATTGGTGCCCAGGATGACTACGGCTCAAAGAACCGCGATCACGTCTCCCGCAACCGGATTGCTTGTGTATGACACTTCTTTACAACAATTCTGGTATTTTAACGGGACACAATGGGTCGCCATTACGGGTGGTGGCGGTGGCTGTAGTACGTTACAGCAAGCTTACGATTGCGGCGGCCCGGGCCTGGGTAGAAATATAGTAATTACCGGAACAAGTTCGGTCAACATTACTGATGCCAATGCATTATCCATCGGCCTGAAATCGTCACACAGCGGTAATGGTTCTTCCATTGTGGCTGACAATACTTCCACCAGTGTGCAATATGCTGCCATGCAGGCAACTACTGCATCAAACTATGGTACAGTGGGCGGATCCCCAATCCCTACCACCGCCGTTCTTGGAACTTCAAGTGGTAAAGCTTTTGGCGTGAGCGGACAAATTTTATCAACGGCAACCGGCGAAGCCGGAATTTTTGGCAACAACCTGCGTACAACAGGAGGACATGGTGTTTTGGGTAAAGGATTTAACGGCACGGTAGGTGAAACCAATTATGAGACCGGGTTTGGTGTGTTCGGATTGAATCACGGAACAGCTTCTCTTGGTAATGCGGTTGGAACTATTGGCCAGGGTTATGTGGGTGTATGGGGTGAAACAGATGATGGCCCTGCCGCAGGCGTTTATGGACAAAATGTAAGCGCCAGCCTTGTTGACAACAATGTTGGTATCTGGGGTGTTGGATTTATCGGCGTTTTGGGAGAAACTAATGATTACACTTATGGATATGGATTATATAGTAATGGGAATTTTGGCGCATCTGGCACTAAAGCATTTGTGATTGATCATCCGCTTGATCCGGGAAATAAAATATTAAAACACTTTTCCATTGAATCTCCTGAAGTGTTAAACTTATACAGGGGAAACACCCAACTTGATAATAACGGCGAAGCACTTATCAGTCTTCCCGATTATTTTACTGCGATCAACATCAACTTCTCTTATCAGTTAACCCCGGTAGGCGCCCCCGCCCCCGGATTGTATATCAAACAGGAAATCAAGGATGGAAGTTTTGTAATTGCAGGAGGAGTCCCCAACTCTAAAGTGTCATGGACAGTATATGCCGAACGTAATGATATGTATATGCAAAAATATCCAGAAGCTAAAAAGGTAGTAGTCGCAAAGAAAAAACCAGATACATATATTATTCCCGAAATCTGGGGACAACCCGAATCTAAGGGCATATATAACGGATGTCCTAAAACAGGCAAGGGGAAACTGCTTGTTCCAAAATCAAAATTCAATCAATCCGAAATGAATTCTATTAACAAATAATTGCTATCAGCATGAAAAAATATTTGTTATTAGCATTTCTCTTAATTACCGTGACAACAGTCCAATCCCAGACATTTTACAACAACGGGGCTGTTGTCGCGATTAAAACGGGAGGAATAGTTAAAGTAAACGGAAATGCAGATAATGCATCTTCCGGTAATTTGGACAATTCCGGGACGATGACCATAACCGGAAATTTTACCAATAATGCCACAGCCGGTGGCAACGGTGCTTATTATCTGGCCGGCAACTGGATAAATAATGCCGTGTTCTCTTCAGGTACGGGCAGTGTTGAATTTAATGGTTCTTCTTTACAAACAATAAGCGGAACCGCATTAACAACATTCTATAACCTTACAGTAAATAATTCCAGCAATGGTGTTGCCCTAAGCAATATAGATGCTAATGTCAACAATACATTAACCCTTACAACGGGAAATTTCAATGTTTCGACACGCATATTAACATTGGCAACCTCAGCCACATCCGTTGCCGGAAGCCCTTTTTCTGCCGGCAAAATGGTTATTGCCAACCAGGGTGGTGAATTGAGAAAAAACTTTTCCGGTACAGGCTCGTATTTATTTCCTGTCGGCGACAACTCCGGAACGTCAGAGTATTCACCCATTACGGTAAATGTTACTTCTGGTTCGGGATTTAGCAATGCCTATGTTGGAATAAAAGTAAATGACATCAAACATCCCGACAATTACAGCTCAATTAATTATCTCAGGCGTTACTGGAGTGTTACTCAATCGGGCATTACATCCTGCATTGCTACAATTACCGGTAATTATGTAAATGCTGATATTTACGGAACTGAAACGAGTATAAAAAGCGCCCAGTTAAATGGTATTTTTAATCAAATGACCAATCCCTGGATAAAATATACATTTTTAGGATCAAACACATTAACTGCGGCAGGGGCAACACTTACAGCCGGAGTAATATCAGCGTTTACGGGCATTTCAGGGCCTGATCCTACAGTAAGTATTACCGGCGGAAATGTTACTGTTTGCCAGGGAGATGCTGTAACTTTGACTGCAGTGCCGGCAAATGCTGATCCTTCAGTGGTATACTCATGGTCAAGTGGCCTGGGCACTAACCCTACAGCAAATCCGCCTACAGGAACCAATGGTACCACAACATATACTGTTACCATTACGGACGGTAACGGGATTACAGCCACAACCAATTGCAGTTTAACCGTTTCGCCTTCCGCTGGAATTCCTGTTTTTTCTATGGGGCCAACATCATCACGATGCCAGGGCATCGGCAGCGTGACATATTCCGCCACAGCCGCAAACAGCAGCAATATTACCTATAGTCTGGATCCGACAAGCCTTGCAGGCGGCAACACCATTGATCCTGCGACGGGCGCTGTAACATACAGTCCCGGATGGAGCGGAACATCTACCATTACAGCAACGGCAACGGGATGTAATGCTCCTGCCACGTCAGTGCATTCAGCAACAACAACCACTCCGGTTATTGCTACCATCAATGGCGGAAATTCGCCAATTTGTTATAATACAAATCCGGGAACACTTCAGGCTGCCGGATCGGGCGGAACAGGCACATACACCTATCAGTGGTATAAAACACCATCGACATTAATTTCAAATGCAACCAACAGCACTTACAACCCGGGAAATATTGTATCAAGCTCAGGGTATTATTGTGCCGTGTCCGATGCCTGTACTTCATCAAACAGCAGTGTCGTTAACATAACCGTTTCTGCAGTTTTATCAGCCAATATCACCGGGGGGACGTCTCCCATCTGTGACAAAACCAACCCCGGAATACTAACCGCGGTTGGGGTTGGAGGAACAGGTGCCTATACCTACCAATGGTACAAAACCTCATCGGGATTAGTCAATGGCGCTACCAACAGCACTTACAACCCCGGGGTTATGATTGCCAGTAATGGATTTTATTGTGTTGTAACAAACACCTGCGGTACGGCTTCCACTTCCGTGTTTAACGTAACCGTAATACCTGAAGTCTCCCCTCCTTCGCCTATCAACATATCCTCGGGAACAGAACCTGTCTGCTCTCCGACAAACAATACCACAACAACATACTCAACTACAGCGACAAATAATATGGGGTTTCATTGGTCAATAAATAATTCTGCTGCAGGGATAATAGATTCAGCCACTGGAGTCATGACTTGGACGATTGGGTTTTCCGGCACGGTAACAATCCAGGTTTATGCGTATGGCTGTAGCGCCCCATCACCAACAATAACAAGAATTGTTACTGTTAATAATTGCGGCAGCGGCTATGTCATCAATGGAAAAACACGTTATACCGGCAAGGCAAATGTGGGGAGTCCTGTCCCCAATCCTCCCACATATAATTCTGTTATTTACGACATCGACCATGTAATTGTGATACTAAAAAATTATCCATCGGGTACAGAAATAGCCAGGGATACAAGCGACGCTGCAGGAGCTTATCTTTTTTCAAATATTTCAAACGGAACTTATAAATTGTCATATGATAAGTACACTCCCGACACAATGCAGACCGGCAGCGACGTTAATGCAATTGATGTGGCCCTGATAAAATATTATATTGGCAGCGACACCACGGTTGACCCATCAAGATGCTTTTCATCCAAATATAAAAAGGCGGCCAATGTTGACAACAATTCCACAATTAATGCTATAGATGTTGCACGAATTAAGGCAAAGGTAGGTTCTCCATATGATCCTGCCAAAAATTTTCCAAGAGGCAACTGGGTCGCTTTTGATACCGTGGTTACCGTTTCCAATTCAAACCTGAACATTACACTTAAAACAATTTGTTATGGTGATTACAATGCTGCAAGTACCAAGTACAGAGATTCGACAACTACATGGAGCCTGGCGAAATCATTACCGGAAAATATTGTTGTAAATTCTGAGGATTACACAACAATAAGCGATCCTTCATATTTTGAAGTACCTCTGCTTATCAGTACCAAAGTAAAAGATTTTTCGGCCCTGGGGCTTGAGCTGAAATATCCCGATAAAGATTTCAGGTTGGTAGGAGTATCTATGCCCGGCATCGAAAACCAGAACGCTCCTTTAAAGATAAATCCTTCATTTAATGAAATACTGGCTGATAACAATGATCTTTTGGTAACTGATGAGGATGGTATTATCCGTGTTGTTTTTGCAACAACAAAACATTTCGATGTAACAGCTAATGAGGAATTGATCCGTTTCGGATTCCAGGCAAAACCAGGGTCCGGCAGGAATTTATCAGATTTCTCGTTGGAAGGTCCTGGCGTAATTGGCAATATGTATGGAGAAGAAAGTGATGATGCTTATCTGATTATGCCAAAAGTTTTGTTTCAGGGCAATCAAAATGATGCCGGTTTTGAGTTTACAGCTTATCCCAATCCATTTAATGATCAGACAACATTATGTTATGATCTTCCTGAAAATGGTGATGTAAAAATTAATATATATAATGCAATCGGCGAACGGGTTAGTGAACTGTTAAATGAACCGCAAACATCGGGAAAACACACAGTCATATTCCGGTCGAAGAATTTACCGGCAGGAATATACACATTGCGCTTTGATTATTTAGGTCCCGACAAATCAAAATGCATGGTTCTGAAACTGGCGCATTAAAATCTTTATGACTGAATAAAATGCGGAAGGCTGCCGGTTCATGGCAGCCTTTCTTGTTTTCATTGCAAATAAATTAATTATTTCAAAAGCAAAACTCGTATCTTTGGAACTGTCTTTTAACTAATCATACTACCAAAGGGATATGAAAATCAATACGATCAGAAGATTTGACAAATACCTAGGAATACCGGTATGTTACATTTTAACCTTGTACAAATCATTACTGGAAATATTTTCCGGTAATAAGAAAAAACAGGTTCCTTCCGAAAAAGTATTATTTATAAAACTTATTGAACAGGGGGCAACCGTAATTGCATATAGCGCCATCAAAAATGCCATTGAGGAATACGGCCTGAAAAATGTATTTTTTTTAGTTCTTGAAGAAAACAGGCCAATCCTTGATATTTTAAATATTCTTCCTGAAGAAAACATTCTTGTAATTCGCAATAAGGGCTTATTTCAAACCGGCAGTGATCTTTTAAAAACACTTTTTAAAATCAGAAAATTAAAAATTGATACGGTCATTGATATGGAGTTTTTCTCCCGGTCTTCGGCAATTATTGGCTACTTATGTGGTGCAAAAAAAAGAATCGGGAACCATCGCTTTAACAGCGAATTTTCGTATCGTGGCAACTTATTTACACACAGGGTTCAGTATAATCCCTACCTCCACCTGACCATAGGATATGAATTGCTGGTTGAAACTGCAAAGTTAGACAAGTCTGTAATTCCGTTGCCGAAAGTTAACACTTCAGAAATTCAAATAAAAAAACCGGCCTTTATCTCGACAGAAGAGGAAAGAAAGTATGTTTATAACCTGATTACTGAGGCAAGCACGGTCAAATTCAACAAAATAATAATTCTTAATCCGAATGCCAGCGATATTATACCCTACCGAAAATGGCCACAGGAATATTTCATTCAACTTATTGAATTTTTAACGCAGAAATATAATGATATCATAATTGTTCTGACCGGCATGAAGACGGATTTTGTATCAACCGAGAACATCAGTGCAAAATCCCAATCCCCTATTGTCGTTAATCTTGCAGGAAAATTAAAATTAAGAGAGCTATTGGTTTTATATACAATGTCCGACATTCTGGTTACCAACGACAGCGGGCCTGGCCATTTTGCCTCATTAACAAATATTCACAACATTGTATTGTTCGGACCTGAAACACCCGTTCTTTTCGGACCTGTCAGCGACAACACGCACATTGTTTATACAAATTTAGCCTGCAGTCCCTGTGTGAATGTTTTTAACCACAGATTCTCCCCATGCAAAAACAATGTGTGTATGAAAGAGATACTACCTCAGTATGTTTTTGATAAAATCCAGGAAATATTGAATTAATGTACCTTTCGTTTACAAAAAAGCATTATGATTTTCGAAAAATCTGATTTAGGATCCATTGTACTTAAAAATAAAATTCTACGTTCAGCCACCCACGAAGGCCTTGCCGATGAATACGGTTATCCCACCGAGGCATTAATAAAAAAATATGAAGTCCTGGCAAAAAATGATGTGGGATGTATTATTACAGGTTTTGCTGCTGTAATGCAAAATGGTAAAAGCAGCTCGCTTAATATGCTGATGATCCACAATAATTCATTTATTGCCCCTTACGCCAGAATGACTCAAAAAATTCATGAGTATCAGACACCCATTATTCTTCAGATAGTTCATTGCGGAAGGCAAACCAGATCAAAAATAACAGGCCTGCCAACTGTTGCGCCATCGGCAATAAGAAATAAATCTTTTAATGAAGAGATACCCCACGAGCTGACTGAAGATGAAATCTATGACGTGATCGGGAATTTTGTGCATGCAATTGTTCGGGCCAGGGAGGCGGGATTTGACGGTGTGCAGCTGCATATTGCACATGGATTTTTATTGTCTGATTTTTTATCATCATATTCGAATAAACGCAAAGATAAATGGGGTGGATCAACTGAAAATAAATTCAGAATTATCAAAGAAATTTTTTCGCAGGCCAAGCAGGTTGTTGGCAATTATCCTATCCTTGTCAAGCTAAACACCCATGATAACAGAAAAGGTGGTATGGCAATGGCTGAATCTGTTGAGATTGCCAAAATGCTTGAAAAAGAAGGATGCGCCGGGATTGAGGTGTCATGCGGCACCCATGAAGACGGGTTGTACACAATACGTGGTAAGAAATTGCCTCTTGATGCTGTTTTTAAATATAGTTTTCATTATAAATCATTCTCACCTTTGATAAGAAGCATCGCAAAATTTATTGTGCCGTTAATTACAAAAAAAATAAAACCGTACGAAAACTATAATGTCGAATATTCAAAAGAACTAAAAAAACATGTAAAAATTCCGGTAATTGCGGTGGGCGGAATTAAATCAATTGATGATATAAATAAAATTATTTCGGAGGGTATGGCAGATTTTGTTTCAATGTGCAGGCCATTCATCATTGAACCGAATATTGTGAAAAAATTTAAAGACCGATCTCAAACCAAATCAAAATGCATTGATTGTAATTATTGCGGCATTGCCGTTGAAGAAATTCCATTGAAGTGTTATCTTGGTAAGATATAAAATGCATAGTAAGTTATAACCGCCCTGAATAATTATTTTGCTATTAGAGAATCAATGATTCCCATATCTTTTAACTTCCATTCCACGCCTCTTGCAAAAGCTTCGTATCCCTTTGCATTATGATGCCCGTCATATTTCCAGTAATAATCCAAATAATTAAAAGAATTCATCTTAATTTCCTTTATAAAAAATGTCCTTAAATTAAAACAAGCAGGTCTGCCTGTTTTTGAAACATTCATATAAACATCATCCATTGTGGAGGCATCAATCAATAATTCCTCTTTTGAAGGATGAAAAATTACCAATAATTTAAAACCGTATTCCTGTGATAGTTTATTAAACAACCCAATCGCATTAATGGTTTCCTTTTTTTCTTTTGCAAAATCCCCCTTTTTATATCGAAAATAGCCCTCCTTATATCCAATTATTTCAAAATACAATCTTGAAATATGACTTAGTGCATAAATTGGTTCCCACCATGGTTCGGGATTATACTGCACCTTTCCATCGGGAAGAAAACGCTCCATCCCCCCGCGAAGAGAAATATCCACCAAATCGGAACAATTCAGCGCCAACAACACCAAATCAGGTTTGTATTTTAACAATCTCTCTTTTAGTAAAATATATTCAAAAAACGGATCGCTTCCACCAACACCGGCATTAAAAAACGTAAGCTGTTTTTTTAAGGGTTGTTTTTTTAAGCTTCTTTCCAGAAATCTGAGCCACGTAGAATCCACATCAGCGCCTGAGCCCTCCGTAAAAGAATCTCCCATGCCCATAATCCGGTATTCGTTTTCATTCTTAGGAACCTTATGTTCAATATCCGACAGTGTGTCTGAATTATCCTTTCTGAAGTAACTGAATTCGCTGGTTTGCAAATAATGATTATAATGGTAAAGATGAAACCAGTTTTTTTCCTGTGGAATATACTGTGATTGATAGTATAGTTTTTGGTACTCAAATTTACTTGCAGTTTTATAATTATAGAGAACTAAAACAATTTCAATAAAAATTAAAAAAATGGCGATCGTAATGATCATAGGCAGGCTATTTGTCACGCAATAATTTAAATGAAAAACACCTTTTATTCCCAACAAAATATAATAGAGAAAAATGCTGAGCAAAATAATTAAAAGAACACCTGATGTTGTTAAATACCAACCCGTTTCAAAATAAAAAAGCACATGAAATAAAAGCTCTGTGATTAGATAAACAGAAAGAATAAATATCCAATATTTCCGGGTCATTAAAAAATTAGCCTTAATATATCTATTCCATTTATCTTCATTTGATTTGAATCTAAAAAATGATAAAAATTGTTTAATTTGTTTTTTCAACCACGATAAAGACATTAATAATAAAACAATGGCGCTTCCAATAAATAAAACAAAGCCGGCTTTTTGAACAGAAGGCCAGCGTATAATAAGTGAAATCACTTTACGCAATGAAAATGAATTTTTGATCGTTGCAGGCAAATAATAGCTATGATGATCCTGCAATGACTCCTTTTCCTTTAAATCTTCTGCTGCAATCCAAAAATCCCCGTTATTAATATGTACCCAAACGCCAGCGACCTTATCTATCAGAGAGTCCGGAATAGTAATCTCTATAGACTTTAAAAAGTAGTTATCAACCGATATCCATTGGCAATTATATTTATAAAAAACGATCTGCCTTTTTTTATTCATCGGTGTAATCCCACTTACATTGATAGCAGAAGCATTATCGGGTGTTACTCCTTCTATTCTGATCGAAAAATCCTGATAAATATTTATATTGTCAATATAATTGTAAACAGGTAAGATCAGCAGCAATAAGAACAGGCATACCGCAATAAAAACTATAAGTCCTTTATTCTTTCTCATTTTTCATGCTTTAAATCATACATATATTTAATCAACCATTCTGCTTATAATCATGTTACAATAATAATCCCATGTATTACGGGAAAGCTCCTTCTTTATTAATGATTGATATGTTACATCGTCTTTTAATAAAATGGCTTTCTTGATTTCTGAAACAAAATCATTTCTATTTTTTGCAGACATCTTACATTTGAGCAGATATAAAGATTCTCACTAATTTTTTTTACACCGCTAATATTATCATCAACATTCTGGGTTAAGAAAAAAACCGTCATTCCTGCTTTTGCAAATGCCCTGGCCAGATGGCGCGGGCGTTGTTTCATATTATACCAGCCCATATGGGGCAAAAAGATTATTGCCTTTTCATTTTCAGGAATACATATTTTTCTAATCGGCAAATCATGAAACCGTAAATAATGTCTGGAAATTTTAAATATTAACCTCTGGCCCGAAACCGGAAGCCCTGGGGTAATTATTTGAATAGGTATTATTGCCTTTTTAGCAACAAAAACAATGCTTTTAATAAGACTATTCAGCAATAGATAATACCATTTTTTCATCATTGATAGGATTCTTGAAACAGGAATAACCCTCAGCGGCTAAAATCTTTTCAAAACGAAATCATTTCCATTTAGCTCACCATAGGAAAAATGAACCAACCAGTCCCCAAGATTTATATATCGTGTGTTTTCAGCAATTTTAATATCAATAGGAAGGTGGCGATGGCCAAATACAAACAGATCAAAATGTTCTTCCTTGTTTATCTCTCTAGCGTAACACACCAGTCGTTCACATTCCTCTCCGGAATATATCAAATCGCTGTCGCCGCGGGCTATCCGGCTACGGCGCGAAAAAAACAATCCCAGCCTGATTGCAAAATTCGGGTGAAGCCGTGCAAAAAGCCATTGACTTATTTTGCCTGCAAAAAGTTTTTTTATGAATTTATACCCATGATCGCCATCTCCCAGTCCATCTCCATGCCCTATCATCATTTTTAGCCCGTTAATTTCTTTAACAACAGCATGCCGTACCAGTTCAACGCCAAGTTCTGCCGGGAAATAATCAAACATCCACATATCGTGGTTCCCGGTGAACATAAAAATCTTAATACCATCATCACTCAGCTCCGCCAATTTCCCAAGCAGCCTTGTGTATCCCTTTGGGACAACGTGTTTATACTCAAACCAAAAATCAAAAAGATCTCCTAAAATATAAATCTCGGCCGCATCTTTTCTTATCATTTCCAGCCATTCAATAAATTTTTTTTCACGGATAAGGCTGCTCTGATAATCAGGAATACCAAAATGGCAATCCGAAACAAAATATATTTTATGATTTGTACCTGTCAAAATGGGTTGTTTGTGATTGTAAAAATAATAAAAACCTTTTTCTTATCTGCTATAATAACTGCCGTTGATCAAGTCAGAATTTGTAGTTTTCAGATAACCAGTCCTGCAATTCCTCATTATTTATTCCCCATTTTACGATGGCTCCATCTTTATCAATTAGTACCGCACAAGGGATGCTGTCGATACAATAATCCTTTACCGCGGGCGAATCCCAGCCCAATAAATCGTTTACATGTATCCAGTTCAGCTTTTTTTCTCTTATGGCATATTCCCAATCTCTTCTTTCCTGATCAAGTGAAATGGCATAAATCTGAAAACCTTTGTCGCGATATTTTTTAAAAATTGAATTATACCATTCAATGGCTGGGTCATTTGTTTTGCCTGACGCTGCCCAAAAAAGAACAAGGGTATTTTTACCATTTACCGAGGATAAATATTGAGCATTTCCGCCGATGTTTTTCATTCTTATTTCCGGAGCCGGCATCCCGGGTTTAAGCCTGGAAAGATTCTTTTCTTTTTCAATAACAGAGTGTTTTATTTCTTTTACCCGTTCATGTAATTCCAATACATAATCGTTTTGCGGATAAATCAAAAACAATGTACTGTCAAGCAATTTAAAATATTTAAAATGATCCCGTTCGTTTAAAAGTTTTTGCCTTCCGAAAAACTGGTATAAAGCCATTAGTGAGGCCAACGAGGTTTTATTTTTTTCAATAAACCATTGAACATATTTTTGTTGGTCTGTAAAAATAATCTCATAAACAGAATCAAGCCCCTTTTTTATCCGGGGGAAACTGTCGCTTTCCTGATACTGAATCTGCAATTCATATAGAGAATCCGTTTTATGAAAGTTCTTTCTTGTATGATTGTTTAATTCGCAAATCAGGGCCGATCCTGATGAACCTGAAATGGTATAATCGCCGGCCAATTGTCTTGCATTGGCGCTTATTTCAATTTGTTCTCCTTTATCAGCTAATATTGTTATGAAATTATCATCACTTATTTTGACAACATAAAAACCAATATTTTCCGGAGTGTACTTAAATGTAAATTCACCATTCTCGTCAACCTTTACAGAATCAATAGCTTTTATGCTGTCAATTTTAAGCTGTTGCAAAACTATTTTTTCACCCAGAGAATTTTTTAATTTCCCATGAATGGTAAAATAATCAACCGCTTTATGATTGCCGCAACTGCTCAGCAACACCACGGTGATTGAAATTAAACAAAACCAGTATATTCTGATTTTTTTCCAAAAAAACATAACAGACCTATTTATTTTCCTTAGCAACAAAAATATTTTTCTTCGGAGTATGGGTGATCACAATAGTGCCAAGGCGATTGTCGAGTCCCATAACCGGGCATATTGAAATTAAGTCGCCATTTTCGCCGGTTTTTGTAATAACAGAATTGATCTGGGCAAATTCCCTTGCAATAGTTCCTGGATATGCATTCCCTTCATATTTTTTATCAGTAGATAATATCACAATTCCATCTGCTTTAATAAGAGAAATATTGTTTAAATCTGCCGATTTAACAAGGTCTGTCATATATTGTTCAATCTGTTCAAGATTGTTGCGCAGCAATTCGGAACGGACAGCCCATAAGAAAACCCGGGTTAACATATCCATATTTTTACTATTATTTTCTTCCACGGTCTTGTTGGCCTGTGCTGTAATTTCCAATATACGCTTATCGCAGTCCTTTCTAATATTATTAATTTCAGATTGTTTCCATAAATATATTACCAGTGGAATAATAATCATTAAAACCAGGATAATTATAGAAACAATGGCCTGGGCGCTTAGTTTTTTTCCGGAAGCAGTTCCGGTTTTTTCCGGTGTTTTTGGTTTTTCCGTCATAATAATTTTATTTTCTACAAATATACAAATGATTTTCGTTGGAGTTTTTATTGTATAAGCCAAAGCACGGTTATCAAAACATTACCGTCTTTCCTTATGTTGTATGATCATGATAATCATTCTGACTTCTTAGTAATACCGTATCATATGCTTGTCCGGGGTTTTTATACAATTTTATTTTATCAAAGATATGGGTCAATACCATCGAAAAATATTATTTTTACCATAGAAATTAAAAACAGCAACATGGAAATCACAGGAAAAATTGTTGAAATTTTCCCGGCACAAACCGGAACATCAGCTAAAGGAGAATGGAAAAAACAAGAGTTTCTTTTTGAAACACAAGCCCAGTATCCCAAAAAAATTATTATGGCAAACTGGAATGATAAAATTGATATAAAGCCCGATTACAAAGGCAAAGTTGTTAAAATATTTTTTGATATCGAAAGCCGTGAATACAATGGAAGATGGTTTACTGATATCAAACCCTGAAAAATAGAAGCAGAAGGCCAAAATCCGATAACAGAAAGTTCACCAAAAAACAATACAGAAAATACGGATTTACCGTGGGATAACGACCTGAATAATGATCTGCCTTTTTAACCCTTCATAATTTCAGAATATTCTGCTTTCGCTCAAAATTAAAATTGTCAAAATAACAGCGTATATTATCAGAATTCCTGCCTGAACCGTTCCCACAATTCCAAGGATAAAGGCAATGAGTGTTTTCACAAATGAACCTTTGTTGTATTTTCGCTTATCTGTCTTATATTTTTCCATACCCTTTCGCCCCCTTGTGATACCAATGATAGATAATATAAGTCCGGCGATACTGGTAATAATCCCAAGCACGGGTATAAAAAATGAAAAGCTCAGGGCGTTGCCCCAGATACTATAGGTTAACGCCCTGGATGATTTGAGCATGAAATCATTTTCAGGAAATTCAGTTACCGGCATTTCTTCCATCTAAACCAAATTTCTGTAAAACATAGTAAATATAATTGCCATGATCAGGCAAATAAAAGAAATAAAAATTCCGGCAACACCCAGGTTAAACCCAAGTTTAGCTTTACGAAAATAATCCTTATTCAAAGACTCTGTGTTAAGCGTATAGTACTTTTTGGTTTTTTTACCGGATATTGTCGCAATAATTGCAGCAATAAATGAGATTAATGAAAATAAAATCCCAAACACAGGGTACCAGAAAAACCAACAAATACACAATGAAATTGTACCTGCTATTATGGCAGTAGTGACGCTGTGTTTGGGATTTAACATATGTAATTATAAGTTGCCCCTGTGTTTAAATTAAAACATTTGTGAGCCGGCAACCAAAACTACGATTAAACCAATAATCATGAAAAGTATTGCTAAAATCCAGCCGATAAGCCCTAATATTTTTCCGATTTTAGCAAATGTACCATGTGCTTTTACATAATTACCAGGATTTTCATTATAAATTTTCTCAGCTTTTTTTCCTTTTGACCAACCGATAATTCCAAAAATCAGTGGAATAAGACCGGGAACAACAAAAAGCCATCCGATATAAAAAGTACCTATGGAGATTATGCCAAATACAAAGGCAATAATAGCTCCGGGAACGGATGTTGGTTGTCCGGTGGGGGTGGTTGGTGTCTGGGTGTTCATGTTTTCTTCCATAAAAAGTGTTTTTAATTATTATTATGTACAAAGAAAATAGTTTTTAATGGTTAATGCAAATTTTTTTAATAATTCATTAAATCTTCATTAACTCCCAACAATCTTGTATTTATTCATATATTTTCCACATCAAACACGCATATTTTCTGACAAAAAGCAAAAACTTTAATTTATGTGTTCAGGCAAAACCCAATAATATACCCCAAACTGATTACCACGGAGGCAACAATTAGAATTATTTTTACAAACCGGCTCGCCCAGGGTAATATGATAAAACTATAAAAGTATACTTCCCCGCCTACACGCAAATAATCAAACGAATCTCCCAGAATTTTTTTAGTAAACATGACTAATAGTAACATGTTGGTAAAAAGCATTATTGCTATCTCGGGTATTTCCTTAAAGTTTTTCCAAGCGGTGGTGGCTCCGGTAAAAGCAACCAACATCAACAGTATAAAACAACCCAAATCAAAAAAATAGTTTATACTGAAAGTCGGATTACTAAAAAAAGACAGAATCTTTTGAAATATTCCTACAAATGGAACAGAAATAATTTCAAAAAAAGCACTGTTTGCTACGCCATCATTTATAACATTGTTTAAATATATATTCCAAAGTGCGAATAAAATAAAGGGTATTATCAAATAAAAAATGTAATGGTAATTTTTCTTAAAAATGACCTGTAATAATATTGCAAGAAATGCAAAGACCGCTGTTTCCCTGGTGAATATTGCAACTGTCAGGAATACAATTGTTAAAAAAGTGTTGTTTTTTCTGAAAAAATAAAGAGCCGATAATGAAAACAATATGCAATATATTTCAGATGTACTCATAGAGAGAATTGTCCATATAGAGGGTATGGCTAAGATGACCAATGCCCATTTTAACGGCTTAAAATGCTGCTTCAGCCAACATGAAGCCATTATCACAAGGAAAACAAGCCCGATAAAGTTTATTATTGCTAAAGAATATATTATCATCTGAGGATTCCCCGAGCCAAATATATAACCCAACACGGGAAACATTATTCTTTTTGCCCTGTAGTAAGGGTTGCCGCCTAAAGCATCTTTGGTGGCGGGATTAAGCAACAGCGGATCTAATGCCAGACTAAGAAATAACTGTCCGTCATTACCATTGCCCTGCACAACTCTCACATTTTGTTTTTCCAGTAAAGGAGAACATTTTATATCACTTCCTATACAATAAAATCCTGTTATGTCACCCTTAAAACCGGCAAAAAGAAAAATCAAAAAAATCATTATTGCAACCCCAAGTGTAATTATGACATTAAGCCACAGGCTTCTATGGTATTTAAACTGATGCAAGGTCTTTGATTTGTTTTGCCGGTTAAACATTATACCCTGATTTTTGTGTTACAATACAATGCTCTGATTATGAAGTCATCAAAACATTCTTCTTTTTAAACTTTTCTGCAGCGCTCAAAAATACTGTGTACATCAATGCCGGAAAAACATGATGAAGCAACCTGTCATATGAACTATATAAATGATAATTCAAATTGAGGGGTGTAAAAACGTAAACAAAAAAGTACACCGTCAATAATATAAAAATGACAGCAAAACTAAAAGAATAAAAATACCTGTAATTTATGATAAGAATGGACGCCAATAAAATGTACATCATCTGGCAATGGAGCGCAACTGTAACGTTTATTAAAAACTTCATTATCGTTATATATCTGCTTACATCAAAAAGTTTAGCCAGATAATTTCCTGACTGCCCGGCTATTAAATCATTTGACGGGGCATAAACTATTTTAAATATTACCACTACCAATAAAGGGAATACTATTCCCGCCAGATAAAACTTTATTTTATTGATATTTCTGAAATGTTTTATAATAAAAAACAAGGTGAAGATGACAAAAAAAGCGAGCCCCTCATTCTTAATCCATCCGCATGAAGCAGAAAAAAAGCCGATCATAAATAATGATAATCCTTGTTTTTTCTCAGGAATATGTTCCATCAAAATAAATGTGACCAGAATGAAAACGGCTAACAAGGTATCGGAATATTGTGAGCTTAGGTATGGAAACAACACAGGCGGACAAGTCAGGATGGCCATTACAATAACGCTCAGCATCGTGAATTTTTTTTCATAAAAGGATGCAAACAGCATCAGTATCAGTAGTGCTCCGTTTATATATGCAACCATCATGGGAACCGCAGAGGAAAAAGTTCCCAATGAACGCCATACCATGGCAATGAAACCTGGCAACATCAGGGGATAATCCGCATGTGAAAATATCATATCCTTTCCAAACAAATTTGCAAACTCAACCTTATATACAAGAAATTTCGCATGCAGTGTCCAGATTTGCCAGGCATCTCCGGCTCCCCAGCGTTTAGTTGATAAAAAGAAAATGACCGTAAAAATCAGAATACATAAAAAGATGATGATCAATAGTGGGAATGACAGCCCGCTTAAATCAGGAATCCTGGGCTTTCTGAATGCTTTTTTCCTAATTTGATTTAGCAGGAAAATTATAGGGATTATTATTAATATTATCTGGAAAACAATGAAGTTTATCCCCAAAAAAAGGATGCATATATAAAGTAGCGATAATAATGAAAAGCAGAAAAAATAAGCCAGGGATAATTTTAACAAAACATTCCCGACAGACAAATGTTTATCAATCAAAATATAGAAAGACAATATGCAAAGTAAAACTGCTATAAGTATCATCTTTTTTTCTTTAAGAGTGTAAAATAGTATTTACCATCACAAACTGAAAGCAAGGAGTCCGAGCTATCAAATATTTGCCCTGTATTTCGTTTGGTATTAACTATAGAGTCCTTTTGTTGATCAATAAGGATAAAGCTTTCAGGAGGAATATCCTGATAGTTCATAATGGTGACAATTCTCGGCGCCAAAATAAATTGAATCATAAAAGAAGTTTTATACTCAGACTGTGGGTATATGATATTCTGACCGGAAGTAATGCCTGCGCAATCCTTATCTCCTGAAAAATAGTATACTGTTGCAGATTTCGGAACAATTTGCTCAAACTTTTGTAAAGTACTTTGTAAAGAATCAATGCCTGTATACTGTCGGTCAACATAAGTAATAAAGAACGGAAGCGCTGAAATCATCAGCAAAATAAACAGACAAACAGACAATACTTTTTTCATAGGTGATATATGCATAACATTATTCGCTTGTTGACCACATTATTGCTGAATAAAAAAGTATGAGAAAAAACATGGCAAAGAAAATTAAACCATGGACAGTAACTCCTTTTATATTATTAGTTTTCATCATGACAGACATTTTTCTACCGCTTCAAAAACATCGTCAACCGTAATTGGCCCCATATATCCATTACGATCACCATCTTTAAATATTCCTTTATCATTTTGAATGGCAGGTTGTAATACCGTTTTGTAAATAGAAATATTTCCTTCTCCATAAGGCGCCCAAAGCACAGGGGTATTAGGCCCAAAAAGCCCTATCGTCCTGCATCCCTGTGCTGCTGCGATATGCATGGGGCCGGTATCATTGCTTATAAAGATATTACATTTTGAGATCAGGTAAAAAGTTTCTTTTAAGCTAAAAATACCCATCGCGTTGATTGCTTCCCGCTTCATTAACGAAATAATTTTTTCGACAATTTCCTTATTATCCTTGTGATCAATGATGATCACATCGCAACCTGAAACGTCAATCAGCCTGTCAGCCAATTCCGCAAACCTATCTTCAAACCACATCCTGTTTTTGGAAGATTCTGCAACACCGGGAGTCAGGCCAATAACTGGTTTGTCATGAAAATTACGCGCAAAAAACTCATCAACTTTTACTTTATCATTTGGACTCACATCTAATTTTTCCAAGGATTTTGCATTATATTGTTTACCCAAAACCCTAAGCATATCCAGGTAATTTTGCACCATGTGCTGGTCTTTTCTGAAAACTGTTGTTTTAGTATAAAGGTGCGAACGGTACTGATTTGCAAATCCTATTCTTTCTTTTCCTAAAAAAAACGACAGAATTGCACTCAAATTAAAATAGGGTTCACAATCAAAAACGACATCATACTTTCTTGTCAATTTTAATATTTTTACAATGTCTGAAAAAAAATCAATATTATAAATATGATCCACAGGATAACTCTCATAAACATCTATTACACGATTTCTCAGCAGAACATCAATTGTACAATCCTGAAAAGATTCCCTGATACCTTTGATCAAAGACAGAGTAACAATGGAATCACCCATTGCCCATAATTTTATCACCAGAAATCGCTTTCCGGCGTTGTCCGTTTTATTAATGTGCCTGAAAAATGAAAGAAAAAAGATTATAATAATCCCAGCATATTTATCAATTACCCTAAGTACCCGGACCATTATCACTTGATTAGTTGATGTTTTTTCGGCTTATCAGCGAAAGTTGTTCTGCAATTAACCCCAGCAGAAAAAAGATAATTCCGGCAACTACGCCTAGCAGGCAACCAATTGATATCCCTCTTCCGGTTATTAGAATTGGCAATCCCAGGCCAAAACCCAATATTAACGATATTATCGATAAAGGAATAAAAATTTTGGCTGGATTAAATAGTATTACAATGTTAATGATCTCCATTACTGTGTTAAAAGCGGTTTCAATACTTATAGTGCTTTCACCCTTTAACCTTTTTGTCACAGTAATCGGTTCTTCAAGCACTACGTGCCGGTTGTTCAGAAAGATCAGCGTAATAATATCACTGTATGACATCGTATTCGGGGTAAGGTTTATATATTTACGGGCCAGGTCGGTACGGTATATTTTCATGCCCGAATTAATATCATGAACCGGAACGCTCATAAGAATTTTAGCAATCATTCTGATCAACCACTTCCCGATGCCGCGGAAAAAAGATGACGACTGGGAGCCTCTTCTTGAACCCACAATCATATCGGCATCTTTGATGATGATACTATTGTAAAGTTTCTCAACATCTTCCACACTATGCTGGCCATCGGCATCAATTGTAATAATAAATTCGGTTTTCGAAGCCAGTATCCCGCTTTTGATGGCAGCGCCATAACCCCTGTTGATCTTATGTTTAATTATGCTAAAACATGCTTCATCCTGGAAATCATTCAGCACCGTCCCGGTTTTATCAACCGACCCATCATTTACAACAATAATTTTCCAATGATTTTTATTACTGAGTTCTATAAGAGGAGGTAGTACTGTCTTTAAATTATCTGCCTCGTTAAATGCCGGAATAATAACCGTTAAACTATGATTTTCTTCCATTGAGGTCTGTTTTATTTTATTTTTCTAACAAAGATAATTCAATTTTATTAAATATTTCTTTAAAAAATACGATTTGTTCTCATATTCAACCACTTACAATTATTCCATTCAAATTTTAAAATGGCAATGCCGATTTAAGCCATTTTGGATCTTTTTGCTTAATCTTTTTATAGGCTATATCACGGTTTTGGAGGGCATCAGCGAAATCAGGATCAAGTTCAACGGCTTTTGAAAAGTCAATATAAGCACTATCCCAGTTCTCAAGCTGCATAAAAATTATTCCCCTGTTGTTATAAGCACCGATGTGTTTTGGATCTAATTCCAGTGTTTTGGTAAAATCCCATTTTGCCTTGTATGGAAACCCGATATCTTTGTTAATTACTCCACGGTTATAATATGCCTGGGTATATTTCAAATCATGCAGCGTAGCTTCCGTAAAATCAGCAATCGCTTTTTCATACTGCCCGGCATTTTTATATGAAAGACCCCTGTTGTAATAACCAACGGCAAATCCCGGATCAAGCTTGATGATCATATCATTGTCAGCTATTGATTTATCCCATTGGCCAAGGTTTCCGTATGCCACACCTCTGTTTGAATAGGCTAAAAAATTCCCAGGTTCGTGTTCAATGACCTTTGTAAAGTCACTCGCCGCATTCGCCCATTGACTGGTATTTCCATAATTAACGCCACGATTATAATAGGCGTCATAATAATTTGGCGCTATCTCAATAGCTCTGGAATAATCATCTATTGCTTTGTAATACTGCCCCAGATGATTATATGCAAATCCCCGGCTGAGGTGAGGCCTGGCTTTGTCGGGCGATTTAGAAACCACATCGTCCCATAGGCTCAATTCGCTTTTCCATACTTTGTTTCTTTGAAAAGTCATTACTGAATTGCACAATACGATAAATATAAGAATCACAAAAGGCAAATATTTATGCTTTTTCCCAAGTAGCAAATAAACAACGGAAGTAAGCGCCAGAAAAAAACCAAATGACGGAATATATGTACGATGTTCATAAATCAGATCTGCCAAAGGAATGATGGTTGATTCAATTGACAGCGTAATGAAAAACCAGAATATACCGAATGAAAAAAACCTGTGCTTTTTAAATAAAATCAAAGCCGCGACAATGATTGCCAACAGAAACAGGAAACTAATTAATGTTTTTAATTCAAAGAAATTTTTTGCCAACGGGTAATCATAATCAAGATTTTGATTTATTGGCAGCATCAAAAGTTGCAGGTATTTTATCACCACACTGAATTGGGTGATAAAATAATTGTACGGGGTAACAATATGTGTATTCCCGTTGATCGCCGGTATGGGATCAAAAATATTTAACTTGAATTTAGGGCTGAAAATACTCAAGGAAAATATATACATAAAGAGGACCAGCAACCCGACCGATCCCATAAGCATTAAAATAATCCGGAGCTCTTTTTTACTGAATGAAAAAATCTTCTTTCGGAATAAAAAGATTTCAAAAAGTAAAATCGTAAGCGGAATTGTATACCCGTTTTCTTTTGAAAAGATTGATAAAATTGCAGACAGCAGCGCTAAAAGAAAAAAAACATATTTTATGTTACCGGAGTTATCCGATAATCGACCTTTAGTGTATAGCGCCAGGGAAAGGAAATAAAACATGGCAGCCATGGCTGTTTGCCGTTGAATGATGTATGTTACTGACTGTGTTGCTAAGGGATGCGAAACAAAAAGCAATGCGGTAAAAAAAGCAAGAAGTCTTTTATACCTGATAATGGAATAATTTTTTAGCGCCGGGGTGGAAAATATCAATAAAGTAAGCCACCAGACCAGGCAGGCATTAATGAGGTGAATGATCAGGTTGACCAGATGATAATAACGTACATCAAACTGGTTGAAATGATAATTAAGCACAAAGGTGAACATACTGACAGGACGGGCAGTGCTATAATTCCACCAGGTATTTACATCCGAAATATTCCTTATAGCAGTATTGTCAACGATCTGAACATTGTCATCAAAAATGAACGGGCTCTTAAAAGTATTAGAATAAATAATGATTCCAAGAATAATAACTGTTGCCAACCCTATAATGTTAAAATATCTGGGGTATTCGAAATACTGTCCCTGCTTAGGGATGTGTTTTGTATTTCCCTTTTTTACAGGTATTTTTTGATGTGGCAGTTTCTTCATTTTTTAATTATACACATTTTAAATTTATTAACCATAAGAATCTGAACGCTGACGGATATTTGCAAAGTCAGGAATCAGCAAAAATCCCAAGATTTCATAAATTTCAAAGATAGTAAATTGCAAATATATTCTTGGTGTTTTTGATTAAAAATGGATTCTAGCCACGAAAATATATTTGTTTTCCAATAAGATAAGTACCGACTCGTATTTCGTTTGGATGCTCATAATCTTTATCATCTTACACAGTGACGGACATAAAATTATTGTCCGTTAATATTATTTAAACACCTTTAATACTTTGTCAATAGAAAAAGCATTATGCTCGTCTGTTTATATTGTTTATTTTATTGGCTCCCGCAATATCCGCAAAAAACGAGATATTAATTTTTTCAGAACAAATCAAATCTTTGAATTATTTTTGGATTTACAAACAACACAAAATTGAGAGTTGAGTAATTTGAAAAACAGTATATCATTGAATAGTTATGGCAAATAAATACATAGATAAATTCAATAAAATTTTATACAAGAACAGATTTGCCTATATTATACTTCTGACGATGTCTCTTGTCCTTTTTAAATTAACAGCTCAGGGTAATATAAAATATCTGCTTATACTAATTTTCTTTTTCTGCTATTTCTCCTATATAATTCAAAGTATTTTACTCATTAAAAAAAACTATATTTTATATATTACCCGTATTCTTTTAATGATTTTTTTATGCGTCGAACTTTTTTTCGCCATACTAAATGAAAACAAATCATTCATTCAGTTCAATGCCAAGTATTTTATTATAAGTGATTCTATTATTGGCTGGAGAAACAGGCCAAATAGTGTAAATGAAAGATGTACTTTAGGAATTGGAAAAGACACGGTATATGATGTTTACTACTCGACTGACGGATTAGGAAGAAGAATCCCTTCTACTAATGACGTTGACGACACATTATCCCCGGAATCCGTAAAAAACAAACATGCTATATTCCTTGGATGCTCTTTTACTTTCGGATCGGGCCTCTCATACAATTCTACGTTCCCCGCACTGTTTGAACACATGTATCCAAATTTTAAATCATATAATTATGGAGTTCATGGGTATGGACCAAATCACAATTGCCTTTTATTTGATGAAGGAATAAATACTATTAATAACAATACAGTTCCAGAGGATAGTGGCTTTTGTTTGTATTCTTATATCGGCCATCATTTGAACAGAGTTTATGGGCACACGGGCGGCGCATATAAATATGGATATCCGGATGTCTATGTAAACAATAATAAACTGACCCGTAAAATGAAGTCAGAAAGGTTTTACTGGTTTTTCAATAATTCAGAGGTTAAACAGATTTTCAAAATTAATTTCACATATCCAAAAACCGAAGCGTTTTACAAGAGATTTGCCGGCATTATAAATTATACCGCCCAGAAATACTGGGAAATTAAACCATGTGGCAGATTTTATGTTGGCCTGTATCCCGGCAACTACATTTCAGACACTACATGGATCAGGTTTTTAGATCCAAAAATTAAAGTTTTAAACATTCCTCCGCCTGTTGATTTTCGTTATAATCCATCTTATGTCATTAAAAATGACGGGCACCCTACAAAAAAATTAAATTTATTCTATGTCAGGAATTTTTCAAAACTAATAGTTAATGATAACTGAGATTTTCGCTTTTAGATTCAACAAGCTGGGATAGGAGTATAATGGTTAAAAATTATTAATGAGACATTTATGGTGAGGAAATACCTGCAAAAATTTAATGAAATTTTATACAAAAACAGATTTGCTTATTTCTTTCTTTTTATCATATCTGTTTTACTTTTTGAATTGACTGCAGTGGGAATTATAAAATATCTGCTTATTCCCTTGTTCTTTTTTTGCTATTTTTTGTATATTTTGCAGAGCATCTTTTTAATCAAAAGAAGCTATTTTCTATACCTTTCCCGCCTACTTATATTGATTTTTCTGATCGTTGAAATATTTTTTGCTGTAAAAAACCAAAACAACACGATAATACAGTTTAATGCCAAGTATTTTATCATTGGGGATTCTATCATCGGCTGGAAAAACGCACCAAATGCAAAAGATGAACGATGTACACTTGGAATAGGAAAAGATACGGTGTATGATGTATATTATTCAACCGATTCATTGGGCAGGAGAATAACTTCAAACTTTTGTAAAAACCCTGTATATCATCCATTTACAACAACAAAACATGCAATTTTTGTGGGTTGCTCTTTTACATTTGGGGTTGGGCTTAACGACACCTCTACTTTTCCATGCTTATATGGATCAACTCATACGGATTATCAGGTTTACAATTATGGTGTAGGGGGATATGGGCCACATCAAATATGCCTACTATTTGATGAAGGCATAAATACAATAAACAAGGAATCAGTTCCTGAAGATAGCGGTTTTTGCCTGTACACATATATCGACGATCACATGAACAGGGTTTACGGACATGGCGGAAATGTTGCAAATAAGTATGGAAATCCCGATATATTTATTAGCAAAAATAAGCTTATTCGCAAAATGAAATCGGCTTACATATATTGGTTTCTTAATAATTCAGGCATAAAACAATATTTTCATCTTAATTTTTCTTACCCGAAAACAGAAGCTTTTTATAAAAGATTTGCTGACATAATTAATTATTCAGCAAAAAAATACCATGACATTAAACCTCATGGCAATTTTTATATCGGATTATATCCCAAAAAAGAATGTATTGCCGACACATTATGGATAAAATATTTGAATCCAGATATCAAGGTGCTATTTATCCCGCCCCCTGATGACTATTATGAAAATTACACATCCTATGTCATTAAAAATGATCAGCATCCTACAAAAAAACTAAATTTATATTATATAAATGAAGTTTCAAAACGAATAATAAAAGACACTTTATAGCATTATTTTAGTCTTTACTTTTTTCATAAAAAGTACATGTTTGGAGTTCAAAACAACAGGAAAATCTTGTGTGTTAGGATTGATTCTTGGTAAAATAATGTTTTAAATAATATTCGGTCATTCCAAAAAGATTTTACTTTTTTCGTCCATATTTCTTTGAAAATAAAAAAAGATTGTATCTTTGCAATCCTTTTTAACGGGAGGCGACGTAGCTCAGTTGGTAGAGCAGAGGACTGAAAATCCTTGTGTCACTGGTTCAATTCCAGTCGTTGCCACAGAAAGCACATCATCCGATGTGCTTTTTTTTTACCTTTGTATCAATGATCGGAAAATTTAGTGAACATATTGAAAAATATGCCTTGTGTTCAAAATCAGACAACATACTTCTGGCTGTAAGCGGTGGGATGGATTCGGTTGTAATGGCTGAACTTTTTCACATGGCCGGCTATAAGTTTGCTATAACACATTGTAATTTTCACCTTCGGGACACCGAGTCTGATGCAGATGAATTTTTCGTAAGGGAGCTTGCATCAAAAAAATACAAAACCCGTTGCTTTGTTGCTCACTTTGATACAAAAAAATATGCCCGGCAAAAAAAACTTACTGTTCAGGAAGCTGCACGTGAACTCCGGTATAATTTTTTTGAAGAAACTCTGGCAAAAGAAGGCTTTGATTCAATTGCAACGGCACATCATGCCGATGACCAGATCGAAACATTTTTTATCAACCTTCTTCGGGGAAGCGGCATAACCGGGCTTTCCGGAATTCCCGTAAAACACGGAAATATTATTCGGCCAATGCTTTTTGCTTTCAGAAAAGATATAGAATCATTTGTAAAAAACTATAATCTAAAATACCGCACCGATTCATCCAACAATGAAAACAAATACCTGAGAAACAAGATCAGGAACAATTTGCTGCCATTGATGGAACAACTGTACCCCAATTACAGGCAATCAATCCAATCTGCCATCGGAAACCTGAAAAATACGGATACGATATATCGTAATCATCTGGAAAATATTTCCCCACTGAAACCGGGCCGGAACGGCTTGTTGACCATTTCCATAAAAGAGCTAATCAAGCTGACGCCCACATCATCTTACCTTTTTGAATTTATTTCACCATACGGATTCAATAAGCATGTTTGTGAAGATATTTGCAGTGCCCTTGAAAATATTTCCGGAAAAACTTTTTTTTCAAAAACGCACCGCCTTGTTAAAGACCGTGAGCACCTGCTCATTGAAGAACTCAATGCCACGAAATTTACTGACGAATATATCTTAACGGAAGAAACCAAACAGATCGATGAGCCGGTTAAACTTACGTTTACATTGAAAGGTCCTGCTGAATTAAAAAGCTTTATTACAGATGATAAAACAGCCCTGCTTAACCGTGATTTGCTCAAATATCCATTAACGTTGCGTAAATGGAAAAAAGGCGATATTTTTTATCCATATGGAATGAAAGGTAAAAAAAAGCTAAGTGATTTTTTCAGCAATGACAAATTGTCGGTGATCGAAAAATCAAGTATATGGCTGCTTTGCTCCGAAAACAAAATCGTCTGGGTTATCGGCATGAGAATTGACGATCGGTTCAAAATTAAAAAGGGGACACATACTATTTTGCAGGTAAAATTGTTAGAATAAAATGATTATATTTGTTTATAGCATATAAATAAACCGTCACAAAAAACTAAACGAACCTTTATGACTTTAAAAAAAAGTTTTTGGATTTTTATACTCTTGCTTTTAAGTTATTCTTTTGCCGGGGCGCAGATACTGAAACCCGTTACATGGGCATTTTCCTCAAAAAAGGTTTCAGCCGATCAGGCTGAACTGATATTTACGGCAACCATCGACAAGGGCTGGCATCTTTACTCACAGGATATTCCTGAAAATGGCCCGATTCCTACAGAATTTGTTTTTGAGAAAAGCAATTTTTATCGTCTTACCGGCAAAGTAACAGAACCCAAGCCCATTGTTGAAAAGGATCCGAACTTTGACAATATGCTTGTTAAATACTTTTCCACAAAAGCTGTATTCAAACAAAAAATACAATTATTGAAAAACAAGCCTTTTACGGTGAAAGGGGCGGTAACCTTTATGTGTTGTAACAATGAAAGTTGTTTGCCACCATCAGATGTTCCGTTTGCGATCAACGTGGAAGGTGCTTCGGCCGAAATAAACAATGCAGATACAGTAATTTCTGACTCTGTTGCCACAACAAGCGTTGACAGTAGTGCTAAGACAATAAACGACACTATCAACAAAGGCACATTGAGCAATGATGACAAAAACTCCGACTTTGAGAGTTTGTGGGGCTTATTCATTTTTGCATTCCTGGCAGGCCTGGCCGCTATATTAACCCCATGTGTATTCCCGATGATTCCGATGACAGTTTCCTTTTTTATGCATGAAGGTGAAAGTCGTGCCAAATCCATAATAAAAGCCATCATTTTCGGTTTTTCTATCATTCTGATTTACACAGTCATAGGTACTATTGTCGCGATTACCCTGGGTGTAAATTTTGCTAATTTTCTTAGCACACACTGGTTCCCGAATGTGTTGTTTTTTATCATTTTTGTTGTTTTTGCCGCATCATTTTTCGGAATGTTTGAAATTACCCTGCCGGGATGGATGATTAATAAATCCGACAAACAGGCCGACAAAGGGGGTATTTTGGGTTCCTTTTTTATGGCGTTTACCCTGGTGCTTGTTTCTTTTTCCTGCACAGGCCCATTGGTGGGGGCAATCCTGGTAAAATCGGCCAGCGGACAGGTGCTTGAGCCTATTGTTGGAATGTTGGGGTTTTCAGTGGCATTCGCCCTGCCATTTACATTATTTGCATTTTTCCCTTCATGGCTAAGCCGGTTGCCAAAATCAGGCGGGTGGCTGAATTCGGTAAAAGTGGTTTTGGGTTTTATTGAATTGGCGTTTGGACTTAAATTCCTGAGCATTGCAGATCAAACCTATCATTGGGGCATCCTCGACCGCGAAGTTTATCTGGCTTTGTGGATTGTGATTTTTGCTTTGATGGGTTTTTATTTGCTTGGAAAAATTAAATTTGTTCATGACAGCGATGTGAAGCATGTGGGTGTTATTCGTCTGATGCTTGCAATAATTACTTTTTCTTTTGTTGCCTACATGATTCCGGGGATGTTTGGAGCCCCCCTGAAAGTGTTATCTGGTTATATTCCGCCACAAGAATCAATGGATTTTGACATAAATAAAATAGTGAGGGAAAATAAAGGCGAGATTAAGGGTCTTTGCGATAATCCCAAATACGGGGAATTTCTTCATCTGCCCCATGGCCTGAAAGGTTATTTTGATTTTGAACAAGGCATTGCTTGTGCCCGTGCGCAAACCAAACCGGTTTTCATAGATTTTACCGGGCATGGTTGTGTCAATTGCCGCGAAATGGAGGCCAATGTCTGGTCTGACCCGGAAGTGTTAAAGATATTAAGAGAAAACTACCTTATTATCACGCTTTATGTGGATGACAAAAAAGAAATGGAAAAATCAGATTGGGTTACCTCTAAATATGACGGACAGGTAAAAAAGACTATCGGAAAAAAATATGCTGATTTTCAGGTTTATTTTTTCAATGTAAATGCACAACCGTATTATGTTTTATTAGACCCCTTTGTTGATTTAAAAGATAAGGCAGATGTTCAAAAAGCAGAGCTTGGCAAGCCAAAAGCCTATGACCTGAATCCTGAAAACTTCGTAAAATTCCTGCAGCAGGGGGTAGATGAGTTTAAAAAACGGCATGCAAAAGATTAGAATTTATTAAGATTTTGTTGCGTTAAGGCAAATAACATCTTTGATAATGCGCACGTTGTAAGGTTTCATGGACAGAGAATAGAACGATAAAACCCGATATGCGCACATACGTAATGACAGCTTGGTTTCCCGTCGCGTCTCGCATATGGCAGTCATACCAGCACTTGCAAACCCATTTTCTACTTTTTTAATACAGCAACAACATTAAACGAAGAGTCGAAAGCTAAACCAGATTCTATCGTTTGACCATCTACTTGTAAGCCTTTTATCTTCGACGTCTTTCCTTTTTGGATCAAAGAAAACATCTGTTTTTCATTAAGCACTTTCCCATACTGTTCAAACAGAACTTTAAAATTACACCCGCTCTTGTATTCGCTGCATCCATAAGCTGTCTTGCCTTTGAGTATCGTACCTTTTTTACATTTCGGACAAGTAACCGCAGCCATATCAATTACTTTTTCAACAGTTTTCTTAGATTCCGGTTTTTCATTTTCAGATGATAAAGGCTTTTCCGTCTTTTCTGACTTTTTTTCTTCAGGAGTCGCCTCCTGTTCGATGACAATTGTTTTGTTGGTCTCGCGTTTAACTTCTGTAACCAATTGTTTAACCATTTCTTTCATTTCATCCAGAAAGGTTTTAGGATCGTAATCCCCTTTTTCAATCTGGCGTAATTTCTTTTCCCACATTCCTGTTAACTCAGCCGATTTCAGCAACTCGTTCTGAATGGTATGAATTAATTGAATTCCGGTTTGCGTGGGTACCAGGTTTTTCTTTTCGCGGGTAATAAATTTCCGTTTGAACAAGGTTTCTATAATATTGGCACGGGTTGATGGCCGTCCGATACCATTTTCCTTCATTAGTTCACGAAGTTCTTCATCTTCCACCTGTTTGCCGGCTGTTTCCATGGCCCTGAGTAAGGTGGCCTCGGTAAGCATCTTGGGAGGCTGCGTTTGCTTCTCCAGCAGGTCGGGAATATGTTCACCCTTTTCTCCTTTCACAAAAACAGGCATAATTTGTTCTTCGTTGGCATCGGATTCACCTTCCTTGTCGTTTTCTTTTTTAGGATACAACACGCGCCATCCATCTTCCAGAATTACTTTCCCTGTGGCTTTAAATTCATGGGTACAAACCTGCCCCATCACGGTGGTATTCGATACAATACAGTCGGGATAAAATGCTGCAATAAATCTGCGGGCGATCATGTCATAAACTTTTTTTTCCTCCAGCATCAGTCCGGAAGGCTTTATACCTGTAGGAATTATAGCATGGTGATCGGTGATTTTATTATCGTCGAACACTTTTTTACTTTTTCTGATCGTCTTCCCAAGCAAAGGCACGGTAAAGTTGGCATAGGGCTCCATATTCTTTAAAATACCCTCTATCTTTGGATACATGTCATTTGGCAAAAAAGTGGTATCAACACGGGGATACGTTACCATTTTTTTCTCATACAGACTTTGGATATATTTCAAGGTATCTTCGGCAGTATAACTAAACTTTCTGTTACACTCAACTTGTAATGCCGTAAGATCAAACAATTTTGGAGGGGCTTCATTTCCTTTTTTTTGTTCAAACGATACAACTTCGAAAAGATTTGTCTTTATTTCTTCGATGATCCGGGCTGCTTCCTCCACTGTATTAAATCGGCCATTGGTAGAGTTAAAAATCACGTCCCGGTAATTTGTTTTTATTTCCCAAAAAGGTTTTGAAACAAAGTTTTGTATCTCTTCAAAACGGCGAACGATAAGAGCAAGCGTAGGCGTTTGAACTCTTCCAATGGATAAAACACCTTTTCCACCGGCATATTTTAATGTATATAATCGGCTGGCATTCATGCCTAGCAACCAGTCACCAATAGCGCGTGCGTTTCCAGCAGAGTACAGGCGGTCAAAATCCTTTCCGTCTTTCAGTTTTTCAAACCCTTCTTTTATGGCCTCATCGGTCATCGATGATATCCATAAACGCTTCATGGGTTTTGAATATTCAGCTTTTGTAAGCACCCAGCGTTGAATAAGTTCTCCTTCAATTCCGGCATCACCGCAATTTATGACTTCATTGCATTCTGTAACCAGTTTTTTTATGGTATTAAACTGTTTTTTTACGCCATCGTTTTCTATGAGTTTAATGCCAAAGCGAGGCGGAATCATTGGCAAGGCATTCATTCGCCAGAGTTTCCAATCGGGAGTATAATCATCGGGGTTTTTGAGCGTGCATAAATGCCCAAATGTCCAGGTGATCTGATAGCCATTCCCCTCAAAATAGCCGTCTTTACGGGTATTGGCTTTCAATATCCTTGCGATTTCTTTGGCTACACTGGGTTTTTCAGCTATGCAAACTTTCATAGATTTTTTCTTTTGGCACTATCCAATTTTCCGTTAAAGAAAACAAAACTAATAAATTTTGCCATTGCTTCAATTATTGGCAGACGCTATTCAATCCGTAACATCGGCATTGCAGGAAACTATATCCTTTTAGTTTTACAAGATTTGCTGTTCATTGGAAAATAGTATTTTTAGATTAAAAAAACTCGTTTAATCGTTAACTCTTCGGGTTTTCTTTTTTTATACGATAAAAAAAGCCCCGCCAATGTTTTGGCGGGGCTTTTCTGTTTTTTGAAATTAGCTTTACGCTTTTTTCTTTTCAGGAGATTTTTTCACAGGCTCTTCGTCGGCTTTTTTAGCAATTTCGGTGGCTTCAAATGTTATTGCCCTGATTTCAACCACATTTTGCTTTACACCGTTTTTATCTGTAAATTGTCTGTTCACTATTTTACCGCTGAGGCTAACAAACGTTCCTTTTTTGATTTTGTCAAGAGCCAGTTCAGCAACTTTATCCCACATAACGATATTATGCCATGTGGTATCGCGCACCCATTCGTCATTTTTGTTTTTATAACTGCTGCTTGTGGCCAGCGAAAAGCGAAGCATCTGCGCACCGTTGCTCATGGTTTTTACTTCAGGATTCATACCTGCGAATCCGCTTAATTCTACTTTGTTAACTGATTTTTCCATTTTAATTTGTATTTAAAGGTTAAACATTTTTGTCATAAAAAATTTGACGATGCAAAGTAACCACCACCCAAAAAACTTATTCGGTTATTAAATACTTGTATTCGGATAAAGTCGTTTGTAGTCGTTTGTAAGCGGATATTTTTTGTATATTTGGGGAGAATTTCGGGAAAGAAGAAGATTATTAGTTGTTTTGACTATTAGGCGCTTAGGTAGGCTGATGACTGATTGTAAAGGATTAATAAGTAGAAGATTTTAAGAACGGGGAAATGGTTTATTTAAGTTATACATCATTATTGTAAAAACATGCCTTTAATTCACCTTAATACTTTTTTTTTAAGCCCGTTTCACATAATAAACACATAAATATCTAAACAACCCAAACAGCTTCCTTCCTAATAGTTTAATCAACCAAGCAGCCTAAAATCCCACCACATGGAAAAACGTCAATGCCTCGAATGCGGCGAAGAATTCAACGGGCGAATCGATAAAAAATTCTGCTCGGATATGTGCCGTAATGCATACAACAACAAGCTGAACAGAGATAACACCAACCTGGTCAGGAACATCAATAACATCCTGCGAAAAAACCGGAGAATATTGGAAGACCTTAACCAGCAGGAAAAAACCAAGGTACATAAGAAGAAACTGCTCGAAAAAGGATTCGATTTCAACTATTTCACCAGTATTTATAAAACGCAGAAAGGCTCGATATACCATTTTTGTTATGAACAGGGGTATCTGGAATTGGATAATGATTTCTATTTTCTTGTGATCAATAAAAAAGTAAAAGAAGAATGAAATGTTGTTGCACCACATCAAATCTTTTGCATTAAAACCCTTTTTTCGCTAAAAAGCCTAAATTTGCTTTAAAATAAACCCCACTTGTCCGAAAGTAAAAAAGATATCGTTGAAACCCCGCTGATGAAGCAGCACAATGCTATCAAGGCAAAATATCCTGATGCATTGTTGTTATTTCGCGTGGGAGACTTTTACGAAACTTTCGGAGACGATGCCATCAGGGCTTCATCAATTTTAGGAATAGTGTTGACAAAACGTGCCAATGGTTCGGCTTCGTACATTGACCTGGCGGGCTTTCCTCACCATGCTCTCGACACGTACCTGCCCAAACTTGTGAAGGCGGGATTGCGTGTTGCCATCTGTGACCAGCTTGAAGACCCGAAACTAACAAAGAAAATTGTAAAACGCGGAATTACAGAAATTGTAACTCCGGGTGTCGCATACAACGATAAGGTTCTTGAACACAAAGAGAATAATTTTCTTGCCAGTATACATTTAGGCCCCCGCATCAACGGCGTGGCCTTTCTTGATATTTCTACCGGTGAGTTTTACCTGGCCCAGGGAAGTAAAGAATACATCGACAACCTGCTGCAGGGCTTCCACCCCAACGAGGTCGTTGTCCAGAAAAACAAACAGCGCGAATTTGTTGAAACATATGGGGATAAATTTTACACTTCCACTTTCGACGACTGGGTCTTTACACCTGATTTTGCCAACAACATTTTGCAAAATCATTTTCAGACAGCATCACTTAAAGGATTCGGGGTGGAGGATCTCGAATTTGGCATCATAGCAGCCGGTGCAGCTATGCATTATCTTGCAGAAACGCAGCACGACAAAATAAGCCATATCTCAAAGCTGAGCCGTATTGAGGAAGACCATTATGTATGGATCGACAAATTTACGGTACGAAACCTGGAATTATTGCATTCATCCAACGAAAAAGCAACAACGCTGGTTGATGTAATTGACCAGACCCTGACTCCCATGGGCAGCCGCATGCTGAAACGCTGGATTGTGATGCCTTTAAAAGACAAACAGCTGATTGACGAACGCTTGGATATTGTCGGTTTTTTTCTTGCCGATGCGGAGTTCACAGAAGAACTCCGAAAAAACGTAAAAAACATAGGCGACCTGGAACGCCTGATTTCAAAGGTTGCTATCGGAAAAATCAATCCCCGCGAGATCGTTCAGATCAAAAGAGCATTATCCGCGATAGAATGTGTAAAAAAGAGTTTTGAAGAAACCCAAAATCCGGCCCTGAACAAAATTGGCGAACAACTGAATGGCTGTAAACTTATCCGCGACCGTATCGAACATGATATACAATCTGATCCACCTGCCCTGGCAAATAAAGGCAATGTAATAAAAGACGGGGTTTCTGACGAACTGGATGAATTAAGAAAGCTGGCTTATTCAGGCAAAGATTACCTGTTGCAAATACAACAACGCGAAAGTGAAAAAACCGGTATTCCTTCCTTGAAAATAGCTTTCAACAATGTATTCGGCTATTATATTGAAGTTACCAATACACATAAAAACAAAGTCCCGGCTGACTGGACCCGCAAGCAAACCCTTGCCAATTGCGAACGGTATATCACAGAAGAATTAAAAGAATATGAGGATAAGATTTTAGGGGCCGAAGAAAAAATTCTTTCACTGGAATCTAAATTATACAATGACCTTATTGTAGCTCTGTTCGATTATATTAAGCCCATACAGCTCAATGCCTCACTCATCTCGCGGATCGATTGCCTGTTATCATTTACCACTGTTGCCACACGCAACAATTATGTCCGACCCGAAATCAACGATTCGCTGGCCATTGACATAAAAAATGGCCGGCATCCGGTCATTGAACAGAACCTTCCGGCAGGTGAAAAATATATTGCGAATGATATCTTTCTTGATAATAATAATCAGCAAATAATTATTATTACCGGGCCAAACATGTCAGGGAAATCGGCACTTTTAAGGCAGACTGCACTGATTGTACTGCTGGCACAGGCAGGATGTTATGTTCCTGCTGAAAAAGCAGCCATCGGCCTTGTGGATAAGATCTTTACCCGCGTTGGAGCATCAGATAATATTTCATCAGGCGAATCAACCTTCATGGTTGAAATGAACGAAACTGCAAGTATTTTGAACAATATCTCGGCAAGAAGCCTGGTACTGCTCGATGAAATCGGCAGGGGAACCAGCACTTATGATGGAATTTCCATTGCATGGGCTATTGCTGAATACCTCCACGAAAACAAAGTATATAAACCCAAGGTGTTGTTTGCAACCCACTACCATGAACTTAATGAAATGGCCAAAACAATGCCGGGGATAAAAAACTTTCATGTCAGTGTTAAGGAGATTGCCAATAAAATTATTTTCCTCCGCAAATTAGTACCGGGAGGCACAGAGCACAGTTTTGGTATACACGTGGCAAAAATGGCAGGCATCCCTCAGGTAGTCGTTGACCGGGCCAATGAAATGCTCCACCTTCTTGAAAAAAATCACAGCGGGGAAGAAATTTCACATAAAGAAAAAAAATCACGCAAACCCGTTGAAGACCAGTTTCAGCTTAGTTTCATCCAATTAAATGATCCTTTACTTGAACAAATAAAGGACGATATTCTCAACACGGATATTGACACCCTTACACCTGTTGAAGCCCTGATGAAACTTAATGAAATAAAAAAACTGCTGAACAGGAAATAATTAACTTATTTAAAGGTTGAGTTTGATTAAGTATCTGTTTAATACACTCCGTTTATTATCAGAGTATTATGCATAGAATAATAATAAGGCCATAAAAAAAACTCCATAATTTTTATATAATTCAGATTTTAATAATTCTATACCTTTTTCTTTAATTCTCTGTTAAATAATAATATCTTTAATCACCCATGATAAAACTTATATAAATATAGCCAATGAGTTTATTTCAATACATTATAAAAACAAGTCTGATTTCAACACTTTTCTTAAAATTATTATTAACCAGTGCCTTCTCTCAGAATGATTCGGTAATTGTTGTTTTCGGAGATACCAGAACCGTTGTTTCGGGCAATGCTTATCCCAACAATTTTGTAAATAAAAGCATCATAAAAACCCTGATGCAATTTAAGCCCCTTGCCGTATTTCATACAGGCGACATCGTTTTTAACGGCCTGAAAAAATCAGCCTGGGAAAAATTCAGGGAATTTTCAAAATCTATCCTCGACAATAGCAGATTATATCCAGCTTATGGCAACCATGAACTACACTCAAAAATCCTCTCACACGACTTTGCATTACCCCATAATGGTAAGTGGTATTCAGTTGATTTAATGAATATCCATTTTTTAATTATTGATAATTTTTCGGATTATAAAATCGGTTCTGAGCAGTATAAGTGGATTGAACATGATTTAAAAAACTGTAATAAAAATGCTTTCAGGGTTGTAATTATGCATCTTCCCGTTTATAGCTCCGGGCCTCATGCCACTCAAATCAAAAAGCTCCACAAATACCTGGTACCGTTATTTGAAAAATACGGGGTCAATATTGTTTTCAGCGCTCACAACCATTGTTACGAACGTGCATATTCAAACGGAATTTATTATATTACTACTGCCGGAGGTGGCGCCCCGATGTATCCAAAAACCAGAAATATTCCCGAATCGCAGTTTTTTGTTAACAAATACAACTTCTGTACTTTAAAAAAAATCGCTGACAACCTCCACATTGAGGCCCTTGATACAAGTTTAAACGTTATAGATACTTTCGAAATAAAGCCGCATTAAGCTTTACTTTTTCTGCATAATATCATCAATCAATGTCGGGGACTGGTAAGTGATTTTCCCTTTATTGTCAAGGCTTTTTATTATCAGATACGCATAATTAACCACATTATCGGCACCTTCAGCATTGATCAGGTCGCAATCATCAACAGCTTTATGATATTCTTCATGTAATCCGGTATGCAAAAACAGGGCGGGAACCTGGTGCTGGTTGAATGAAGAATGATCAGAACCACCAATTCCGGCTTTTATACGATTAATGTTAAAATCTTTTTCTCCAAGACTGTCTATTACAGTTTCCCACGTTTCAGAAGTTCCCGTCCCGTATATTTTTACTTTTTTCTCTGAATTCAGCCGACCGATCATGTCAAAGTCAATCATATAATTCATTTTTTCCTTAGGATAACCTCCTTCTGTAACAAACTTTTCTGAACCAATCAACCCCTTTTCTTCACCTGAAAATGCGAGAAAAATATAATTGTTCTTTTTCATATCTGATACTTTCAGCAGTCTGGCCATTTCCAGCACACCGGCCACCCCACTCGCATTATCGTCGGCGCCATTATGAACCGAATTATCACCGGCTTCGCGTGAATTGACAAAACCCAAGCCAAGATGATCATAATGAGCGCCGATTATTACAGTGTTTTCAGCTCCATTATCAATATATCCTCCGACGTTATAAGCTTTTCGTGTTCCGGTACGATTAATATCCACCATGATTGTTGCCTTTCCGGGATTTTTTCTGTTTATTCTGTTGGAATCAGTCACAAAAACGACTGGGACATTCACACGCTCTTTGTAAAAATTCGGATCCTTTGACGGAGTGCCGTATTCTTTTTCTGTTGAAATGAAAATTACCCCGATGGCGCCATATGCGGCTGCCCTGTTTACCCGTATCACTTTTTGCGCACTATCCCTGACACTTTTCTTCCCCAGAATATTATCCGGTACTGCAAGATCAATAACGGCTATTTTTCCACGTAAATGGCTTTTGTTCTGATAGTCATTAATTCCTGCACTTTCGCAGTATATTCCTGTGCCGACAAAAACCAAATCACCTGATACCGTATCACTGGCAGAAAAACCTATCGGGTAATAGTCCCTGTAAAGCATAAGTTTTTTGCCGTTTAAATCCATGTTTGTACCTTCCATGATTCCATCGCCATCCGTAAAAGTAAATGCCTGAAAATACGAAGTGTCAAATAATGGTTTCAATCCTATCTCTTTAAATTTGGATTCAATGTATTTTCGCGCCATCCATTCTCCGATTGTACCGGCTTCACGTCCCAACAACGAGTCCGAGGCCAGAATACAAATATCACTTTGTATCCTTTGTGCGGCAGCAGCAGTATTAAACTGATAACCCTGGGCTTTCGCTCGGATGCTCCCCAAACAGATCAGTGCAACTATAAGAAAAAGTGTTTTTTTCATGATATAACGATGATAATTCAGTAGTAACGTTTAGTGCTGCAAATTCTTGCCTGAGTGAATTTTTATTTCAACCCAAGAACATCTTTCCCCTGTTCAAAAACAACATCTTTGGGAATATTTGCTGATTTTAGTCCATCAAGTTCTTTCTGAAGCTGCGGGCTTACATTGGCATTTTCTTTCAGATATTTCCCGGCTCCCTCATAATCGCCATTCCCCTGCAAAACAAGGATCATCTGTGCCCACTGGTTCATAGCAGTACGCATTTTGTCAATATTTACTTTATATGTCCCTGATTCAATACGTGTGAACGCGCCGGCTTTTTCAAAGAAATTAAAACACATCATGTTGGCTTTTCCGTGAGCACTGGCGGCTCCAAAACGAACCGAACGGAAAATACCTGCCATATATGTTATGAAACAGTCTTCAACAGTGATATTCTTAATTTCGCCTTTTTCAATGAGATTGGTAACGATAAAAAGGCCAAGAATATCGGCTTTAGCTTCTTCAAATGCCGAATAAACATCTTTTAATGCTTCACGCACCGTGCCTTTTCCATTAATGGTATTTTTTATACCCAGTCCATGAGCCACTTCATGGAACATCACATTGTTAAAAAACGCATCAAATTTTACGTTTTTCAGCTGTTCAGGATCAGTTAATTTCTTAGCGATGGGCATCATAATATTGTCAAACTTGGCTTTCATGGTATTTTTCAGCTGAAGCCTGCGTGAACCCTTGGCAAGTTGTACCTGTTCGTCGTTTGGCAGATTGATGGCAATGGTTTTGCTCCCTGCATTGCAATCGCCGGCATAATATATAGCATCATAAACACCCAGGTCCGAGGATGTTCCGGGAACCTCCTTTTTGTATTTTTCTTCAACAGGCAACTGCTTTTGAATATCGGGCAGCATGCTGATATATTTATCAAGCTTCTTGCTCCAATCCATATCCTTTATCAGTACAAACGACTCAAAAGCTGTTTTGTACTCATACAAGGCATCTTCATAATTTTCAATCGGGCCTACAACAAAATCAATACGGTTGTTTTTCATATCCATCCATGCCATATCGCTGGGTTGATAATTGCTGGTCACCAAGGCTTCGGCGCGAAGCTCCAGATACTTTTTCAGGCCGGGATCTTCAGCAAGCCCTGCAGCCTTTTTCAGTAATTCAGACGCTTTCGTCAATTGCTCTTTATATTCTTCATGATACCAAACCACCTTCAGGCTTTTATCTTCATTGCGGCGAATAACAGTATAAAGGCCTGTTTTGTCTTTATTATTGAATTTTTCAAATTCTTCTTTTGTCATATCTTTTGGATAAAAATTCGCGCCTAAAGGTTTTGTTCCATATTTTTCAATGAAGGCTTTGTTGTCATCAAGCCTGTCCCACGGGCCATAATTGATCATGGCAAATTTCTTTACATTCTCATTTTTAATACTATTCAGAAACGCCTGTTTATCTCCCAGAGTTTGTTGCCAGTAAAGGTCGTCCATGATTTTTGCAATATCAATAAGCACAGAAATGAGTTGTTTCTCTTTATCGGTAAGTTTACTCAGATCGCTGGTAAGCTTAACGATTGCGTATTCATTCACTTTTGACTGCATGATTGAGTCTTTTTTATTGATTTCGGCGTTTTTAGGAGCAGATCCGTATCCATTGAATAAAAAGGCAGCAAAAGCCAGCCCAAAGCATAAAACAAAAAACTTTTTCATATTTTATCATTTTAATTTAACATCTAAAATCCGCATACTAAATTAGGTATATTTATAATACAACATTTCTTTTGGCACTTTTTTTGGTAATTATCCGGCCTTTAAAAATTATCCTCCATGAAATTTATAATTACCTTCCTCTTGGTTGTAATACCTGTTTGTGTTTTTTCACAAAATTACAACATAAATCCCCATGTAAATCAGGCACAGCCGTCTAATACTGATGCAAACCAGGATATTTCATATAACCAGAATAAGTTTCCGCAACAAATAACAGTACAAAAAACTCATGTACAAGTGCAATCTGCTGATAATGGAGCAATCGTAATAACGAATAACAGCAACAATTCTGGTTTTTCAGGCATTTCATTTTCAACCGGAAAATACCATGCAAAAGCCATTACACACAAAAGAAAAAACGGCTCAAACGACTTCTTTGAAAAACTTTTTGATAAAAAGTTTAAGACAACACATCATTATAAAAAGAAAAGCAGGATGAAAAAATGTGCTTCTTTTATTTAATCCTATTGTAATATTATCTTGCCTGTGAACACTTTTGGACCTGATACAATATGATAAATGTATAAACCCGAGGGGGTATTATCTCTATTGAAAATCACTTTGTCTTTTCCGGTTACCTGTTGTGAAAATATTATACTTCCGAGAACATCGGTCAGGGTAATGTTTGCATTTGACGGCGCTTCAGAAAATTCAAAACAGAAATAATCAGCGGCGGGATTGGGATAAACAACAAGTTCGGATTCCGGATTATCGTTTTTCCCGACACCCACATCACAAGACAACGCATTATATGTGATTAAATTACTAATACTACCAGTATTAAGACTTGGCGGGCCATTAGTTGTAAAGTCATAAAAATTGAAACTCCCCAGCATTATACCAGCATTATTCGATGATTGTGATATACAAAATCTTCCGGTAGTACCATTAATGGTGTCCCTGTTATAAAAATTACCGCCAATATAAACATATCCTTCATTATTAAAATAAGCAAGATGATGAATACTGTCGACATTTGAAAAATCATTACCAACCCATAACCATCCGGCATTTTCATTATAAAAATGCCCGGTGTTTGAAACATTGTCACTACCGCTCATTGATGCATAATTGTCAAATGTTCCACTGTTTGAAAAATCATCAAATGTTATCAGGTTATTATTTCGGGTATAATCCGTTGAATAAAAATTTACAAAGTCCGCGGTGCTGTTATTGATAAAAATATTAAGGTTCAGAAGTTCTGAAACATTTAGCGTACCATTATTTTCAAGCGAATCGTTAACCGTAACCCGAAATGCATTGACAACTCCGCTATTCTCATTATAAAAATCCGATTGTATAAAAAGGCTGTCAACTTCAGTAATACTTCCATTATTATGCACTTTGGCACCACTAAAAAACACCGAATAAATCAGGCAGGAATCGTTGTTGTCAAAACTCCCGCCATAAAATCCCGCGCGGCTTATCTTAATCTTTCCATTGTTTGTTATACTACCGGAATTCATCACTAAGTATCTGCCGGGAACATTTTCGCGCAAGATTCCGTTGGCTCCAATATTAATAGCGCCTCCGCTCAATCCAAAATCGTTATCTAAAATCACATCATGATTAATGTTCACGGTATACGCCGCTGTTGGAATACACATGCAGTCCCACGTGCTTGGCATATACCAGTTGCCATTGGCAACCGACGTTGCTGTCTGCCCCGGGCTGTTGAAGGCAATAAACAGTACCGGTATCAGGAATAGAATGGTTTTTTTCATATAATGATCTTTTATTATTTCAAAGATAAATAAATAAAACAGAAATAATAAGTTATCCTGTGTTTTATTCTTTGATTCTTTGTGTTTTTTTACGCATCCGCATATTCAGCATTTCAACAAGTAATGAAAATAATACGGCAAAATAAATATACCCCTTGGGAACCTCATAATGCAATCCATCCACAATAAGCATGAATCCAATAAGTATTAAAAACGACAACGCCAATACCTGAAGAGTGGGATGTTTATTTATAAACCGGCTGATATAACCCGAAAAAAACATCATAATAACCATAGCAATGATTACGGCAATAATCATAAGCAAAACATGTTTAGTCAAACCAATTGCCGTTAATATTGAATCAAATGAAAAAATAATGTCAAGCAAGGCAATCTGTATTATCGCCGCAGAAATATTAGTTGTGGTTCGATTTTTTTTATGATGTTCTATTCCTTCAATCTTCTGATGCATCTCTGAGGTGCTTTTGGCTATTAAGAAAATTCCACCGGCAAATAAAATAAGATCACGTACGCTAACATCAAAATCGATGTCAAGAATGTCAATCTTAAAAAGCGGTTTAGACATTCCTATAATATGGGTGATCAACAGTAAGAGAGATACCCTGAAAATCAGAGCCAGGGCCAGGCCTGTATTACGACTGATTTTTTGACGGTTTTCTGGAAGTTTGCCGGTAACAATAGAAATAAAAATAATGTTGTCAATCCCAAGAACAACTTCTAAAAATGTAAGAGTTAGCAGTGCAATCCAGGTTTCACTGTGCAGAAAAATATCCATAATTAACTTTTTTACAAAAATATCATTTATCCATTGAAAACAAAAATATGAAAAACCACCCATCAAATGATTAAAAATGTATGCATTTAAAAATTTTAACCCATTATCAATTTCATACAAAAAAACTTACGTACCTTTGTAATGAACATTTCCTGTTTACACAATAGATTTAACACACTGTATTACAGCACAATATGAAAAGGAAACTTTTAATTCGAGATCTAACGTTGCGCGACGGCCAGCAGTCATTATTTGCAACCCGTATGACCCAGGCACAGGTTGACAAGGTTTTACCTTTGTATAAGGACGCTAATTTTTATGCAATGGAAGTTTGGGGAGGGGCTGTTCCCGACTCTATTCTGCGCTATCTTAATGAAAATCCCTGGGAAAGGCTGGAAAAGATAAAAGCCATGATTGGGGACTCCTCGAAACTGACGGCACTTTCAAGAGGCCGGAACCTTTTTGGCTATAATCCTTATCCTGAAGAAGTTATTGAAGGGTTTTGCCGTTATTCAATACAATCAGGAATTGGTATTATGCGCATCTTCGATGCACTGAACGATGTGGATAACGTAAAATCAAGCATAAAGTATGTAAAAGAAAATGGCGGTATTGCCGATGCAACAGTATGTTATACTGTTGATCCGCATTTTAGTTCAAAAGACAGAATAAAAGCCCTGCTTCATGCAAAGTTGCTGCCGAACAATATATTCACTGATGAATATTTTCTGAATAAGGCCCTTGAAATGGAAGCTCTTGGCGCTGATATGATCACGATCAAAGATATGGCCGGACTTATTCCGCCACTAAGATCGGGCCGGTTAATAAAACTTTTAAAGCAAAAACTCAGTGTTCCGGTTGACTTTCATACACATTGCACACCCGGTTACGGACTGGCATCTTTATTAATGGCAATCATTAACGGAGTTGATATCGTGGACACAGCAATATTCCCTTTTGCCGGCGGCCCGGCAGCGCCTGCTTTTGAGGTTGTTCAGCTTTTCTGCAACAAACTTGATATTGATACCGGCGTAAATCAGGAAGCCGTTGTCAGCATTTGCAATATTCTCCGCGACATTCGTATAGAGATGGCCGATGTCGACAGCTATAAGCTTTTTCCCCGTGAATTTGACATCACCAAAGACAAACTGCCCCATGATATCGACGACCTCTTTGAACTGGCTATAGCTTATGCAAAAAGCAATAAAGAAGAAGAACTTTTGGATTGCTGCCATAAAATTGAACGCTATTTCAAATTTCCAGAACCAGATGAAAATGTAAAGTTTGCAGAAATTCCCGGGGGCATGTATACCAATATGCTGGCCCAGTTAAAACAACTGAAACTTGAAAAATTATTACCCCGGGTATTGGAAATTATTCCGACAGTGCGTTTGGCTGCAGGCTGCCCGCCCCTTGTTACACCTACAAGCCAGATCGTCGGAGTTCAGGCCGTAAATTGTATCATTGATGAAAATAAGGGCCAACCTTTTTATACAAACAAATCCATTCAATTTGTTAATCTTGTGAAAGGTCAATACGGGCACACTCCTATACCGGTAGACCCTGAATTCCGTTATAAAATTGCTGGTGTCAGGGAAGAAACACCCTATGATACAAAGAATTATAAAAAACAAGACAATCCTGTATTTCCGGAATATGGCGATGTAAAACTTGCCGAAAATCCCAAGGATGAATTATTATTAGAGCTGTTTCCGGCTGTTGCTTCCGAATTTTTGAAAAACAAGGTTATAAACAAGTATCTTTCTGAAATTCATCGCATTGAAGAAGAAAAATATCAAAAATATCTGAAAGAAAAACAGGAATATGAAAGCCTCAGCCAGGAGGAGAAAGAAAGACGCCTGATGGACGGGCTTTCAAAATTCTGATCAGTCTTTTTCTTCTATAATTTCGATCGAATTGATCACATCGCCCTGGCGAATGGCATCAATAACATCCAGCCCTTCAATGACTTTCCCAAAACAGGTATGCTTGCGGTCAAGGTGGGCTGTCTTGCGCCGGCTGTGGCATATGAAAAACTGGGATCCTCCGGTATCTCTTCCGGCATGTGCCATTGATAAAACGCCACGATCGTGGTACTGATTGTTGCCATCAAGCTCACATTTAATACTATATCCAGGTCCGCCTACACCTGTACCTTGGGGGCATCCACCCTGTATAACAAAATCTGGTATGACCCGGTGAAATGTAAGTCCGTTATAAAATCCTTTTTTTGCCAAATCGACAAAGTTCTTTACTGTGCCCGGGGCATCTTTTTCATAAAAGGTAACCGTCATGTCGCCTTTTACAGTCTTAATAATTGCTTTTAACATGTTTCTTCTGTTTATTTTTTTCAGTTTTATGTATTTAATTACTATCTGCGGGTATATGCTAATAACCCCATAATGTTTTTATACTTCAAATCCTACCATTTTCCCTTTTTTCATGATCAGTTCATCATCGAAATAAACATCCGGTTCTTTCACCAGGCCGTCGAGATGGCTGCTGACGGAAATATTACCGCCCATACTGATGTTGTTGCCAAATGCAATATGAATGGTTCCAAAAACTTTTTCGTCTTCGAGTATCATACCCGTTAATTGTGCTTTATAATTGGTTCCAAATCCAAATTCTGCTACTGCACGAGCGTCACGACCCACTTTGTCAAGCATATCGGAAAGTTTTTCTGCTTCAGCCCCGCCGGTTATTGTTTCGGCATAACCGTCAACAACATTGATTGTTATAGGCGAATTTAACATTCCCACACCGGCCATAGATCCGTCAATTACGACCCTTCCGTTTGTTTTTCCTTCCCAGGGGGCCAAATATACTTCACCGGAAGGCAGGTTACCGCTTTCGCCCTTATTGCGCATCACACCTTTGCTTGGCAAAACAGCTCTTCCTTCAACGGGCATTGTTATATCGGTTCCCTTTTCGGTAACAACTCGTATTTTTTTAACTCCGGTCATTTTCATTGTAACATAATCCGTCAGTGCAAGTATTTTTTCTATATCTGCATTCAGGCAACGCACCATACAGTCTATAGTAATTCCCGGCATGGTTCCTACTCTTACCCCCATTTTTGAAGCCTCCCTGCGTGCATTGGTGTGAGTAAGTGATTTTGCCGTCGGGCAAACTACAACATCGACCATCTTCATTAATTCTGCAACCTGTGTTGGTGGCTCCTGACCGTTTATTTCGCGCGATTTCATCTCTAATAATAAGGATTCCCTGCAAAGTTCCTTACCTGCTTCATGCAATGCCTGCGCAATTTCCTTTTTGGTTTCATCGGATATTACCAGAAGTGTTTCCTCCTGCTTCAGCCCCATGCAATCATGTAATGCAATGAAGGCTGCCTTTTTTAATTCATTATCTATGGTCATATTAATTAATTTTTCTGCATCAATCTGCGTTATCTGCCCCGGAGGGGCATCAATGATGCGGGAAATCTTTCTTTTTATTTCTCCCGCTGATTGCGCGGATCTACGCTGATTATTAACCCTGATATCTTTTTTCTACAATATTCCAATTCACATACTTCCAAAATTCGGCGACATAATCAGGCCTTCGGTTTTGGAAATCGAGATAATAGGCATGCTCCCATACATCACACGTTAACAAAGGAATAAGACCGCTGCGCATAGGATTCCCGGCATTGCTTTCCTGAACAATTTCAAGCCCTCCATCGGGGGTTTTTACTAACCATGCCCAGCCGGAGCCGAATAGTGTCACACAGGCATTGGAAAATTTTTCTTTAAAAACCTCAAATGATCCAAATTTCTTGCTTATTTCTTCAGCAATAATCCCTTGTGGAGCCGCTTTTGCATTTGGAGTCAGGCTTTCCCAATAAAAAGTATGATTCCAAACCTGCGCCCCGTTATTATAAATGCCACCAGATGCCTTTTTAATAATCTCCTCAAGTGAAGCTTTTTCAAATTCGGTACCGGCTACAAGCTTGTTAAGATTTGTAACATAGGTTTGATGATGTTTCCCGTAATGAAACTCAATGGTTCTCTGTGAAATAAACGGCTCCAGCGCGTTCATCTCAAAAGGTAATTTTGGTAATTCAAACATAAAAATATATTTTGGTTAAACCTTATACTGTGCCTCGATGTTCAACAAAGATATGCTTTTTTCAGAAAACTTACCCACTAAAACGGCCTCTTTTTGTATCTTTGAAAAAACAAATCTTGTGGTCAAAACTATTTCATTTTCTTTTGATGATCATGACTTATTCGGGCTTGCTTATACTATCCGCCATAAAGTTTTTGTGGAAGAAGAAGGAGTAGACCCGGCTCTTGAACATGATGATCATGAGGCAGAATCCACTCATTATTTACTTTATTATAATAACTTGCCGGTAGGAACAGCCCGCTGGCGAAGGACTGTAAATGGCATCAAGCTGGAACGATTTGCTGTGCTTCCCGGATACCGGAATAAAGGACTCGGTGATGCCCTGGTGAAAAAAGTTCTGGAAGATGTTGTCCCGTTCAGAGAAACTGTTTACCTGCATTCACAACTACGGGCTTGTAGTTTATATCAGCGGCATGGGTTTGTTATCTCCGGTGAAATTTTCATTGAAGCAGGGATGGGGCATTATAACATGGTGTTGAAAGGATAATTCATATGATCAAATAAATCAAAACACATTATCTTTTAAACAACGGACTGAATATCCGCTATGTTTATCAAAAAACGCTGAAAGTAAATTTACATAATTATATACCAAATAACAGCTCCATGAGTAGCCGAAAGATTCTTCAGTAGCGCTCCACCAGAATACTCTGCTTCCATTTCCAAACATATATCCCAATTCATTAATTAAACCTGACGGAAGGGCTGTAAAACCGCTTTTGTTTCTGTATTCCGGGTAATCTGTATTTCCCACCGTTCCAACTCCCGGATCGTATTGCCAACCAAATGCAGATGCCATAGCCTTTCCATATTTATTTCCGGTTGTTGAACCATCATAATTATAACCATTTACCATAAGATAATTTCCAAGTATATTCCAATCCGCATTTGTTGGCACATGCCAGCCGACAGGGCATAAATTGCCGGTGCTCACTGCATACCAGTTATACAATGCTCCATATGGGGTTGAGTATGTTGCCGAGTCAAAATTGTACCAGCAATAAGCCCCTGTGTTTAAACTGATAAATGTTTGTTCATCCATTACGCGCTGTAGTGTTGTACCGTCCCTATATTTTGTGGTTTTCAGGTCTTCTTTCATCCATATCTGGTCGCCTATTCTCACGGTATTATAATGATTGCCATCAATATCTGTTAACCCTTGTATTAATATCACCTGTATTTCCAATTCTTTTATCCTTGCTTCCATAGCATCTACATATGCCTTAGTGGCCGCATCTTGCGCGTCAACGGGATCGGCAACATTTATAATGACATTATTATTTGCGCTGATGGTCCCTGTAAAAGTTTTATCACCGGCCACAGTCTGGTTTCCTGTGAGCAATACTGCTTTTGAATCTATACTATCCCCTATGTCCGGCCTGTTTATCATATCGTTGTAATCTTTATCCCATAAAGTATATATCGGATCCGTTTCGGTAAAACTTGTCAAATACCCGGCTGAGGCATGATTCCCCCACCCATAAGCAGTGTTCCAGTTTAAAATATTTGTATTTGTAATTCCATTTGATGGTGACAAACCAAAAACCGGATCGGTCTCAGGCAGGGTGCCGGAAATACTATCGGCTGTTTTTGAATGGAATGCATACGGAACACTTTTCAGTTGGGTTATACCCATTAAAACATAGGAGCCTCCGCCCTTCTGATCGAGTTCAACCTTAATGAAATAAGGCCCGTTAATCCAATCAATGTTTTTCATTGAGCCCAGGGATGGTATCCCTTCTCCGATTTTCAATACCGACAGGCCATACGTATTTGTAGTATCCGAATGAGTTTCTACATAAACAGCAGTACCGGTAACAGAGTCTTTAATAATGCTGATCCGGAATGAAACCGCCTGACCGCTAATAATACTCCCGGAACTGTCCCTTACTACAGCCTGATAATTAAACTTTTCAGGAACCTGAGCATATGAAAAAGTACTTGTACATTGCCATGCTACTGTAATAATTAACATAGTCAAAAAACCTTTAGTTGCTTTTTTCATGGTTTAATAATTTTTGATAATTACTACCTTTTTTAGTTAAAAGCACTGATAGTACAAATATAAAATATATTCTTCACTTTCACAAAATTATAAGGTATATATTTGCTTGTTATACAGCCCTGATAGCCCTGTATGATGCCGTTCCGTTTTTTAAATATGTATATTGACTTCCATCTGAAAAGTTTTGGGTCCACGCATGGTTTGCAAGTACGTTTCCCGCATTATCCCGAACTACCGCCTGATAATTAAATTTTTCAGGCGTTTGTGCTTCTAGTTTTACAAAACTTGTAAAGAGAAATTAAACAAATGCAAAAAGTCTTATGGTTTTAAATATAGAAGTCATCCTGCTTGTATATTTAGTATCGAATTTATCTTAGAGTAAAAGATTATATTTCATTTTTTTTCAGGTATTTTCTTGTTATCTGTAGCAGGTCGGACTTTTATTAAACAACTAAAAAGCCCTGACAGCACGCACATAGTAGGGAAGGTTCTTATAGTTATTGTATTGGCCACCATGACTAAAACTCTGGGGCCAGGCCTGGTTCGCTTCCTGAGATCCCGTGACCTCGCTCGAACTCCAATAATAAGCATTGGCAAACCCTCCCAGTCCTTGCGTTTTCAAGTTTAGATACATTTGGTTCAATTCATCCTTGCTTGGTAAAAACCAATCATCAAATCCGCCTGATACTAAATCGTAACATAATTTTGCCGCTATGCCTGCGGTTGTACAACCGGTTATAATATCTATGGTGTTTTGATTTCCCGTACCTATTGCTAATCCGTTTGCCCCCGATATTACAGTCCCATAACAACCCCATGGCGTAGAAGCGTTTTGGTCGGTACTTGGACAAACCAAACCATGCTCTGCCCCATCGTTATAGAAAACCAGCCCGCCGGCATAAGTCTCACCAAAAGTATAACCGGAATTAAAGCTTATTTCGTTGCCATAACTCGTACCTATAAGGTTGGTAGCATATGCGCGAACATAATATACGGTATGAGGTGTTAGTCCTGTGAGTATGCTTATGTTTGAACCGGTGCCAGTTCCGTCGGTAGTAACGTTGTCGGCAATAGTTGGATTGGGATTTGTGCTCCAGCAGACACCACGTGCCGGAGAGCAATTACCACTTGAGGAAATATCGCCTCCGCATTTTGCCGTTAACCCGCCAATTGCCGACATGCTAGCTGTAGTAAGGGTGGGAACATCACAAACAAGCGTTGTAAAAATAATTTCATTTCCATAAGCCGTGCCGACACTATTTGTCGCATAAGCCCGCAAATAATATGAGGTATTGGGAGTAAGCCCCGTTATGGTACTTGTAAAAACACCCGTCCCAGTTCCGTTTAACGTGATACTATCGGCAATAGTCGGATTGGGATTTGTACTCCAGCAAACACCACGAGCCGTCACAGAATAACCACCACTTGAAGAAATATCTCCTCCGGATATTGCACTTGATCCATCAAAAGAACTCACATTGGTGGTAGTGAGTGTTGGTACAACGGCTGGTATTGTAGTAAAATTCACTTCATTTCCATAAGCTGTACCTACGGCATTGGTAGCATAAGCCCGAACGTAATAGGTAGTATTTGGTATAAGTCCGGTCATGTTGGCAGTAAACGTTCCTGTACCACTGCCGCTGGTTACTATACTATTTGCAATCGTGGGATTTGGTGCAGTATTATAACAAATACCCCGGGCTGTTACTGTAGATCCGCCGCTGCTTGATATATTACCACCCGTAGTCGCAGTATTATACTGAACTGACGTTGCTGCTGCTGTTGTCAAAGAAGCAAAAAGAGTACCTGCCCAGGTCGGGGTGTAGGATTGGGATACCTGTAAATACTGTCCGGGTAGCCCTATAGGTACCGCAACCCAGGATGTACCATTGAAATATGCTATATCACCTGCAACTGCATTTTTCGGCATTTCCAGATCACTGCTGTCTAATTTATTATTCCAGTTCGTCGTATCATTACCTGTTATGCCACTGGCTAAGGATGCATCAAAAACAGGATCGGTTTCATGCAGCGTACCGGTAATACTATCAGCTGTTTTAGAATGAAAAGCATAAGGAACACTTATCAGTTGCGTTATACCCATCAACACATAAGCACTTCCGGCATTCTGATCAAGTTCAACTTTAATGAAATACGTATTGTTTGCCCAATTTATAGCAGTCATTGTGCCGGTTACAGGCATACCATCACCGATTTTCAAGACCGAAAGGCCATAGGCATTTGTAGTGTCTTTTTGTGTTTCTGCGTACACAGCATCGCCTGATACTGAGCCCTGAAGGATGCTGATACGGAATGATACCGGGTGGTTTGCCAGGATGTTTCCGGAATTATCTCTGACAACAGCTTGATAATTAAACTTTTCCGGGGCCTGGGCATTACTTTTTAACACACCCGCAACAAAGTAAATCATTAACAGGTAAAACTTAATTTTTTTGAATTTAAAAACCTTCATTGTCTTTTATTTTATAAATACTTCGTTTATTATTTCTACAAAATAATCTTATTACAATTTTAATTAAAACCGTAATAATTTATACGAAATTAACATTATTTTTGGAAAAATCATAAAAACAGAGCCATAAAAACAAAGACTTCTGTTTGAATCCTGGATTAAATGTATGGAAACCCTGAATAATTATCTATTTATTTCCTGCTCTGCCCATTGATCGTTTTTTATAACGCTAATTGCATTATAGCCAATATCTTTCAGGATTTTTTCTGTTTCATCAAAATACGAACAGATATCGGCGGGTTTGTGTGCATCGGAGCTGATCGTGACCGGAATACCTGCATCAAAACACTTTTTCAACACTTCTACACCCGGGTATAACGAATCACATTTCCCGGTGTAAATACCACGTGTGTTAACTTCAACAACGCTTCCGCTTCGCTTAATATTTTCAATTGTCCCGGCTAACAAGCTTTTATACCAGAGATCACTTTCTTTAAAATAGCGTCCCTGATTATTCATTTTTACTTTATCGAAGTGTGCAATGATATCCGGTTTTTCATTTACAATCATTTCATTCAGCTGAGCAAAATACGTATCGACGGCAAGGCGGATATCGTTTTTAAAAATCTTTTTCAATCCGTTATCATAGTTGCTTACCGGGCCGTCAATAAACCAGATTTCTCCATTGTCAGCGTTTTTTACAAGGTGAACAGCGCCAATTGTATAATCAAGGCTGCATGACTTCCTGTAAAAATCAATTTCATTTGATAAACCAGGTATATAATCAATTTCCATTGATAAATATACATCGATCAAGCCTCTATATTTCTCCTTTAATTTCAGGATTTCAGCGCAATAAGGCTCAAGGTCGGCTTGTGCAAGATTCCATGTAGTGTCGAGCGGAAGCGGAGCATGGGCTGAAAACCCAAGAGATGTAAATCCCTTACGAATAGCCTCAATGACATATTTTTCCGGCTCGGAAGAACCATCACAAAAATAAGTATGGGTGTGATAATTTGAAGTAATCATTTCTGATTACAAAAATACAGCTCTTTTATTCCGAAACCATATTTTTTATAAAAGCCCTCCGGTTTTTCCGGATAATCAAACAAATTGAAAATACATGCAACATAGTGCCGCAAAAAAACAACCACCAGTTGAAATGCCGGGGAATGTAAGTTGTGGCATAGGACAACATTTTTTGCGTATCACCGGCACCCATTACTTCCCATATTGAAAATTCAGGCAACATAAAACAGACAAAATCCATTGTATAGGAAACTATTACGACCAGCGATCCAGATATTAACAATGACCACACAAGGGGGCCTGTTTTAGTTTTTTTATTTCGTACAAAAAAATACATGAGGGTAAACGCAAGCAATATCATCATCGCGGAATTAATAAGCGGGGCTAATACAGGCCCTACCCATGTCACCGGAATGAAAAAAAGAATATCCCAGGTAAATAAACTTTGTGGCCAGCCAAGAAGCAAGTAAAGAAATACATAGTAAAAAATATCCCAGACACCAAAACTAAGGATGAAGTAGGCAAACCGCTCAACAGGTTTTTTGCCTGCGATTACAGCAATACCAACAAGCATTACCATAGTTGCCGCTTCCCTGAAAAACTCTGTCTCCAATATCTGATCACTGATGAGTTTCATGGGAAAATTAAAGCCCTCAGGGTAATATAAGGCCCGAATATATACTACCACTGCGCTTTCCAGGTAGCCCATTGCAATGGCAAACAGGCAAACCCAGATTACTGTTGACAGAAACTTTTTCTTTTTCATGGCTTTTTAATACGGTATACAAATGCAATTAATCCGGAATAGGATAGAATAAAAAATAACCACATATTAATCCACCCTTCGCCCTCTATGCCGTTTTCAGGACCACTGATCAACAGAACAAAAAATGCAAAAACGCTTGCAATCAGGGTTACAAAAGGCATAAACCTTGAAAACAGTTCACCCGTTGTATCATTTTTAATATGCTCTTTTTGAATATGATATAATGGGAGGAAAAATGAAACCATATATAGAATACTAAATGTAAAAATACCACATACTTCAGCCACCGATACTCCCAGGAAGAGTCCGCCTTTCTCAAGTATGTGCAATGAATCGTTGAAAAAAACAACCAAAAAGAAGTATAAAACGCTTGTAATGATACTTGAAGCTAAAAATGTAAACAACAAGACTCTGAACAAATTTTTTTTCATAGCTGTATTTTTTTAAATTAATATGACGAAGACGACTTGTAAATCCGGCTGGCTGAAATTTTTGTTGCAGGAAGGTTCGCTCTCAGTTCATTATATGTTTCAAGTGAAATGTTGGATATTTTAAGCACCTTTAATTGTTTCATCTTGTAAAGCACCGAATAATCAGAAATCTGATTATCTGTTATGTCGAGAATTTCAAGTTTTGCCAGTTTTAAAAGCGGGGTAAAATCCCCAATCTGGTTTTTGGAAATATTTAGCTCCTTTAAATTAGCCAGATTTTTTAAACCCTCCAGCGATTTTATCTGATTTGATGACACATCAAGCTTTTCAAGGTATGGAAGTGCTATTTGTGAAAGTTCTGAAATATTATTTGAAGCAATGGCAAGCTCATGCAGGTTTTTTAAATTTCTTAAAGTATCCAGATTAACAATATGCGTATTGTTTAAGGATAAGGACTCAAGGCCGCTTAATGAGCTTAAAACATTTACTGATGAAAACGAATTATTTGACAGATCAATCCTTTTTAATCCCGGATAATATTTTAAAGGCTCAATGTCCGTTATGTTATTATTTGCCAGGTTTATAGATTCAAGTTTCTCAAACACGGGCTGAACATTCTTTTCGGTTTCCCATGTAAAAAAGAAGTTTATTATGGTATTTTTTGCTGATGTCAAAAGATATAAATTAACGATGTTGTTCCCCGAAAGGTTAATGAATTTAAGGTTTTTAAATTCCTTAAACTTAACCAGCATATCAAGATCGTCAAAATTAAAATTGCTGTTCGAGATATCAAGTTCTTCCAGTTGTGGAAGAACCGGCAGTTTTCTTACGGCGCCAATATCTTTCATGCCGCTTATTTTGAGTGTTTTAAGCTCTTTCAAAGCACTGATTGTATTGATATTCTTTATTTCGTTACGTGAAATATCAAGCGCTTTAAGCGAAGTTATTTTTGAAACAGGAAGAATATCTATTTGCTCTGAATTCCCTGAAATATCGAGAGTTTCAAGCTTCGGAAAATTTTTCAGTTTAGAGAAGTCAGAAATATAGTTATTTGAAAAAACCAGCGTTTTTATATGCCTTAAAACAGGGAAACTATCTAAATTATAAATCCCGTTTGTCGATGCATCCAGATATTCCAGATTGTTAAAACCCTCAAGTACAAGGTAATTTTTGATTTTATTATCCGAAACATCTATATAAATGCAGTTTTTTAAGCTTTTTATAGCGTCTATATTTTGCAGGTTTTGCTTCCTTAAAAGCAATTTTGGTATTTTCCCCTCATCACTCAGCCTGTAAATTTCTTGTTCGGTTTTATACATTCCCAGGTTCCATGATTGCCAGCCCACATTTTCACGATTATTTAGAAAGTCATACAGGCGTTTGTGCAATTTCGCAGTATAATTACCCCTGTTGAACAAATTATCATAATAATGTCGCGAATAATACCCACCGTAATAATAATCATCGTTTTCATTTTCAGAATCTTTACTGAAATCATTTTCATCAGCAGGTAATATCAGCAAATCGGGTATGTTCACCGGGGAGTTTAATTCAACAAGATAATTTTTATCAATACTTTTTGAGTTCCGGATATTGAATTTTGTAATAACCGAATCCCAGTTAAAACAGGCAAACACAACCAAAAACAAGTAAAAGGCCCAGCTGTTTGCTTTAAACAAAAATAAGTTGGTTTTTTTACGATATAGTTTATAAATCGTCGTAATTAACCCTATCAGTGTTAATGCCAGCCAGATATATATGCCCAGGCGTTTATAGGTAAGATTATACTCGCTGACATAAAGCAGGTTGCGGTACCCTGTGGAAATCAGCACAAACACATTTTGCAATAACCAAATGAACGCCAACCATTTAATGTTTTTATTTTTTTCCGAAAAATTAATATACCCTCTGAAATAAAACAGTATGATTAGGATGGCAAAAATTATTGAAATAATCAACGTGGTTGTCCCCTGGTGCAAATAATCCGATAGGGTCATTCCTGCGGGTAATTCTTTGGCAATCCACATATAAATAACATCCAATACGTTGACAACAAGCAACATGATATTTAATAATGACAGAAGGATGACTCCCGAAATACGCTCACCGTGCTCGTTTATCTTTTTACCAAAAAGCATATTCCCTTCTTCCAGGGTTTTCTCTTTGTTCAGATCCTTGGGAATATTGATATCCCAACGATAAAGGCCCGGAAAATTTCTGGCGTAAAAAAACCCATAGAGGAGCACGAATCCCAGGAATGTAAATCTCACCCAAGGCCATGAAATAAAATCAAGGTTGATTTTGTTTGTAAGATCTTTAAATAAAGGATTTGCTTGCCGGTAGAGAATAAAAAACACGATAATCACGATAAATATCCCTACGCCAATACATAGTTTGACCCAGAATTTATTTCCTTTCGGATTACTTTTTTGTGCCCGTCTCTCGATAAAATCCACAACCATAAATCCGAGAGCTGATAAATAAGAATAAAGCGAATAAATTCCTGCAAGTATAACCGATGATCCCTTGCTAATGCTAATAGCAGAAACCAGGCTTAACGACAATATGTTTGCCGAAAAAGCCAGCCAGGTTCCGTACAGCATTACACAAACTCCCGAAACAATTGCGCCGCTGGCGGCAACATACCAGGCTGTATCTTTAAGCAGCGATTTGTTCCGTATGAGTAACATTACAACGAGTGCCACGGAAAACAACAGCAGATTGATCCCTGGCAACTGGTGATAAAATAACCAGCTGTAAAGGGCAACGGATATAATAAGAAGCACATCATTTTTTTTCATGGGATATAAATTTTTAGTTTGTTGTTGTATTATTTTTTGCGATGATCTGAGATACTTTTTTATTTTTTTACATTTCTATGAATAATATTTTCTAAAAAAGCCAAATGTTGTTCAAAAGCGTCTTTTCCCGTATCCGTGATTTGATATGTTGTCCGTGGTTTTTTTCCAATAAACTCTTTTTTCACCTGGATGTAATTACACTTTTCGAGGGCAGTTATATGACTGGCCAGATTACCATCAGTAACATTCAGCAATTTCTTGAGCGCATTAAAATCAATGCTTTCATTTACACTCAGCACCGACATAACGCCAAGCCTGATTCTGCTATCAAAAACTTTGTTAAGATTATTTATGTCGAAATTCTCTTTCATCTCTCATATTTAAAGTGCATCACCACCCCGTAAACAACATGCAGCAACCCAAAACCAACAGCCCAAAACAGTAACCCATAACCCGCAAAAAAACAAGCAATCAGCCCAATTATTATTTCACTATACCCCAAATACTTTATAAGTGAAAATGTAAAAACCGAAGCACTTACAAGTGAAATCCCGTAAAAAATCAACATAGCCGGGGCAATGAGCTCAACATAATGATGAAACAACAGTACCAGGCAAAATAATCCTCCGGCAACCAAAGGAATAAAAAGGTTGATCAGAAACTTTTTCACGGCTTTATTCCAGACAGCCAGGTTTTGCTTTCTGGCTTTCCTTATACAAAATAACAATCCTGCGGTCAGCGCCAGCAATAAAACCACAATTGCATCAGTTATAAAAAAGGCAAGATTCCCGAAATTAAAAATCCTGCCGCTTGAAATCTGTATGTAATAATTGTCACTAAAAAAATCCAAACTCAAATACAGGTATGCCGCCAGTGCACCCAACAGCGCAAATATTCCGGCAAATACACCGGCAAGCCCGCTTAATGACAAAAACTTTGTCGAAGACTCCATCAGTGATCGTATTTCTGAGAGGTCTCTTAAATGTTCTTTTTGTTGATCCATTTTAATTTGTTTTAAAAAGTACTTTGAATTGCAAAGTTAATATCACAAAACGCCGAAAGTCAAGAAATATTTTATAATTATTAAAAACTAATTGATTATCAGATAGAAAAATTTTTACTTTTATTATGGATTTTTTCTGAATTAAAATCTATAGCCCGATTTTTTATTATAAACGCTAAAACGAAATGCCATGAAAACAAAAGTCTTTGTTCTGTTATTTTCTCTTGCTCTTTTATTTTTTGCCTGTAGTTGCAAAAACAGCGCTGAAAAGAGCACAGATATTGGTTTGATTAATGATGAAATCCCGGGTAATACAAATACTGCACCTGAGGAACAAAAAACAGATCTGGCTAGCGCAGGTGAATACCGGCAAAAAGATAAAGAAGTCGAATCGACTTCTCCAGAAGTTGAGCCAGAAAAAATTCCACAAAAAATCATTAAAACAGCCGATATAAGTTATAAAGTTGATAAGTACAATACTGCCCGTCAAAACATCCTGGAAACTATCAAAAGGCATAATGGTTATGTTTCTTCGGAAAATCAGTCGGGTGACGAATACCGTACAACCAACACCCTGGTGATCAGGGTAGGTTCGGCAGATTTTGATGTTTTGGTTGATGAATTATTAAAAATAGCCGTTTTTGTTGATTACAAAAAAATCAGCGCAGAAGATGTCACGGAAGAATATGTTGATGTTACAGCCCGCCTGAAATCCAAAAAAGACGCAATGCTTCAATACGAAACCATATTAAAAAAAGCAAATACCATCAATGACATTTTAAATGTTCAGCAATACATTCGCACCTTACAGGAGGAAATTGAATCACTGGAAGGGCGTTTAAAATACTTAAACAGCAAAGTGGAACTCAGTACAATAAACCTTACGTTTTATGAACAGGGAAATATTATTCCTTCGCAAAGCGAAAGCTTCGGGTACAAGTTTAAGAAAACCCTTTCGTGGGGTTGGCACGGATTCGTTGCGTTTTTCCTTGCGGTTATTTATCTCTGGCCCCTGTGGGTTGTTGGTCTGATTACATTTTTTGTTATACGGTATTTTATTAGAAAGGCCCGCAAAAAAAGAGCTGCAAAACAACAGAAGCAATAAAAGTTAAGGAGTTAAGACCTTATGGATGAAGAAAACAATAATAGCCCCGCCGTTAACGGTGGGGCTATTAAAAAATCAATACCAACCAGATAGGGCTTCAGCAGTTACAAAAAAAGAAATCCTTCTAATACTTTTTTTAAATATTTTTGTTTCCCTGAATATTCCATGATGAAATCCGAGCCCGAAATCATATCCAGCCTCAGCAATAAAAAAATTAAAAATATTGCACTGCTGATGCGCAAACAATCCGAACGGAGAGAGCAGGGATTAATGGTGGTTGAAGGTGAAAAGGAAATCCGCCAGGCTTTAGCCGGAGGAATTATTACGGATTCGGTTTTTATTTGTCCTGAAATTGCTGTAAACAAGAATCTCGTTGATGCCTGCAAAGCGGCATGTCCGCCCGAAAACATTTTTTATATTACCCGGGAGATTTTCGCAAAAGTCGCATACCGCGACGACAGCGGCGGCATTATCTTTCTGGGACGTTCAAGATATTATACTCTTGACCAGATTGTTCTTCCGCCCCATCCTTTGATAATTATTCTGGAAAACGTTGAAAAACCGGGGAACCTGGGCGCTATCCTCCGCACATGTGATGCGGCAGGGGTTGACCTTCTTATTGTTTGCGACACTGAAACCGATATTTATAATCCTAATGTTATCCGTTCTGGAATTGGTTGCGTCTTTACAAAGAAAGTTATCGCCTGTTCTTCAGACGATGCCATCAACTGGTTGAAGCGTAACAACATCAACATTCTTGCTGCCGCACTTCAAACCGACGAATTTTATCATCATGCCGATTTAACCGTTTCTTCCGCATTAGTCTTTGGAACTGAAGCTACCGGCCTTACAAGCAAATGGCTGGAGGCAGCTGACCGTATTATTAAAATACCTATGCTCGGCACCATCGACTCGCTGAATGTCTCAAATTCAGTGGCAATCATGGTGTATGAGGCTAAAAGGCAACGGGGGTTTGCATGATTATTTGCAGGATAGTTTCGTGAATTTTATCCTGTAATTCAACCTTAATTTTGTTTTTTATTTGAACATTTTTTAATTTTTGCTTTTATTTTATTCAATCAGAGTTAACTCTTAATTTCTGAAAGCCCGCATTATTGATTTATAAAGGCAACGGATAAATATCTTAAAAAACTTTACTACCTTTGAAACAATATTTTTGGAGAGGTTCTGTTTTTAAATACTGGTGGTAGAAAATCTGTAAATATGAATTTTTCAAAGCTGATCATACTTGCTTTTTCTGTTTTGCTTTTCTCTTTTATTCCTGCTGCCGCGCAAATTGGATACTATTCTGACAAGGATACAACTTCAAAAAAAGGTATTGAGGATTTTGAAAAAAACTCACCTTTATTTAAAAATAAACGCCTTGGTTTTTCTATGGAAATGGGCGCGGGAGTTTCAGGATCAAAATATGGCATTGGGAGCTATACATATTTTTCCCCTTTTTTGAATTACCGGGTGTCTCCGCGATTCCGGCTGGATTTTGGCGCAAGTTATATCCAGGGATTCAATAATTTCAAAACAAACGATCTTTATGGATTTGGCTCCAACCAGTCGTATTTGTCTTTATTCGCAAGAGGCAATTATTTAGTGTCCGATAAACTCCTGATTTCCGGCACCGTATATAAAACGTTTGACCTTACAAAACCTCAGAATTCCGACCTGAACAACCAAAAAAGATCCCTGGAAAACTATGGCATTATTGTCGGCGCTGAATACAAAATCACAGAAAATCTGACTATTGGTGCGCAGGTGAATTTTTCAGACCGTAATTCCGGTTATTATAATAATCCTTTTTACCCCTGCGGATTTTCAAACGGATTACAGCAAGACGCAAACTCTTTTTATCCCAATGGATTTGGCCATCAGACTGGCAGATTGGGTTGCTGGTAAATAATTTTTTAAGATAGAGCTTCTGCTTAAAGGTCTTTTTCGCTAAAAAGACATCAATCCTCAATATTTAAATCAATCAATTATCGCAAAATCACATCTTTGTATCATTGTATCTTTGTCTTATTTGGCAATTTTAAGATTTTTGAGGATGGGCTTATAATTTCTGTAATTTTTAAAGTCAGATTAAGAAAGAAGCAAATTGCCATATTTTGTATTTTTGCAAACAATAAACAAAACCCAATTCTATGAAAAAAGTATTTTTTCTTATGCTTATTGCTATCCTTGCCTTGCCGGTATTTCAATCATGTAAAAAAGGCGAAAATGATCCGGCTATTTCCTTTTTATCAAGAAAAGCCCGCCTTGTAGGGGAATGGAAACTCACTTCCGGCAACAGGCAGGTTGTTTATAGTAATGGCGAAACAGAAACATATACTTATGATGGGGCGCTGGTTGTCCATGAAAGTACCGGCGACCCGACAGAAACAACTGTTTATACCAGGACATTCACTATTTATAAGGATGGTGTTTTCACTTCTGCCCGTTTTGAAGGTAATAATCAATATTATGAGGAGGGTGTATGGTATTTTGGCCCCCGAAGCAAGGATCTTGACTTGAAAAATAAAGAAACAGTCTGTTTTTCCACAACAAAATATACCTATGTTTTTCCGCCCCAACCGGCACAGGTAATAGAAATGGGTGGAACTCATGCCATTGGTTACCCCTATGTATGGCAAATCGACAGGTTGTCGAACAAGGAGTTAATCTTTCTGATTGATGAATACTATGCGGCAGGAAACGGCAATTATACAGCAACAGGAACTATGACTTATACAAAACAATAATCTGAAGCGGATTTAAAATATTCACTTTTATTCTGCTATCAATTTCATAATAATTTTGCTGTTTTCTTCAGCAGGTAACATCCCGTCAATCCACATTATTGTTATTCCGCGCCGTTCCATACCTCTGAACCAGGTCATCTGGCGTTTTGAAAACTGGTGTATGGCAATATTCAACTGGCGAAACATTTCGTCATAAGAATATTCACGCAACAAATACTGTGTAATATATTTATATTCAAGTCCATACCGTATTAGCCTGCTGGGACTTATCCCCGACTGTAAAAGATCTTCCACCTCGCCGATCATCCCGTTATTTAACCTATGTTGCAAACGTTCGGTAATTCGTTGTCTTACTATTTCACGGGGCATGTTTATGCCAAAAACGAATTGTTTGCCGGTTAAAAACCCATCTTTTTCAAGAGTTTTTTCTGCCGAAAAATGTGCTATTTCTATGGCTCGTAAAAGCCGGCGCCTGTTTTCGGTATCGGTTTCGTTATGTAGGCTTTTATAAGACTCTAATATTCTTTTCAGATCTTCATCAGTCTTTTTTTCGAGACTTTTCCGGAGCTCTTCGTTAAAGGGGACATCAGGAACTGCATAATTTTTTATCACGGCTTCAATATACAAACCGGTACCCCCGCATAAAACAGGAACTTTTTTCCGGCTGAGGATATCGGAAAATGCTATTTTAAAATCGGCAACAAACCTGAACAGGTTATATTCCTCGCCGGCATCTGCAATATCAATCAGGTGATAAGGCACCCGGCGCCCACCGACAAAATAATCTTCCAGGTCTTTACCTGTCCCGATGGTCATTTTGCGATACACCTGCCTGGAGTCGGCACTGATGATTTCTCCGTCGATTTTACCGGCTAATGCCGCAGCCAGTTTGGTTTTTCCGCATGCCGTAGGCCCCAGAATCGTAATAAGCATTTCTGTAATTGTAAATCTTACCAAAATTAAAGAATTTTTTATGGTAATCCATTGTTTTAATAAAAGTACAATCAACAAAACCTTATATTTGCGCTCTAAAATTAAAAATCATGACAGAAAAAATTAAAGGAATCCTGCGCGATTCGAAAGCAGCCCGCTGGACTGCATTGTTAATTGTTTCCTTTACCATGTTTGCAGGATATTTTCTTGCCGATGTGATGGCTCCATTACAGGGAATGCTTGAAAAAGAGCTTGGGTGGAATGCCAATGAATATGGGTTTTTTACCAGCGCTTATGGTTGGTTTAATGTTTTTCTGTTTTTCCTGATCATTGGTGGAATTATCCTTGATAAAATGGGGGTCCGTTTTACAGGATTAATGTCTGCAATTATAATGGTCGCCGGTACTGCAATAAAGTATTGGGCCATATCAACACATTCTCTTGATGGTGCTGTATTATTTGGTTGGAAAGCCCAGGTTGTAATGGCGGCCATCGGTTATGCAATTTTTGGTGTCGGTGTTGAGGTTGCCGGAATCACCGTCACCAAAGTAATCGTTAAATGGTTCAAGGGCCATGAAATTGCACTGGCAATGGGAATCCAGTTAGCCCTGGCCAGATTGGGAACTGCTCTTGCTCTTTCAACATCTGCACCTATTGCAAAAGCCATGGGGTCTGTATCTTTTCCCGTACTTATTTGCCTTATAGCGCTTTGTATTGGTTTGTTATCTTTCTTTGTTTATACATTTCAGGATAAAAAACTTGAAGCATCTATCAAGACAGCAAATGCAGATAATGATACCCAGGTTGAAGAAGAAGAGTTTAAATTCAGAGATATTTTTAAAATCCTGAACAACAAAGGATGGTGGTATATCGCTTTGCTCTGTGTTTTATTCTATTCCGCTGTATTTCCTTTCCTGAAATATGCAACCAATCTTATGGTTAATAAATTTGGTGTGGATGAGTCTATTGCAGGTATTATTCCGGGACTATTACCTTTTGGAAATATCCTGTTAACACCTTTATTTGGGGGTATATACGATAAAAAAGGAAAGGGTGCCACCATTATGATCATCGGAGCAATTATACTTATTGTTGTTCATGCATTATTTGCTGTGCCTTTTTTAAATCATTGGTTTGTTGCTATCCTGCTGGTCATAACACTTGGAATTGGTTTTTCATTAGTGCCATCGGCAATGTGGCCATCTGTTCCTAAAATAATTCCGGAACACCAGCTTGGAACGGCTTACTCTCTTATCTTCTGGGTACAGAACTGGGGATTAATGGGTGTTCCTGCCCTCATCGGCTGGGTACTGGAAAAATACTGCGTTACCGGAACCTCTGTAGTAGACGGGCAGACAATTACATCTTTCAACTACACAATTCCTATGCTTATATTCATGAGTTTCGGAATTTTAGCATTGGTATTTGCCTTTTTACTAAAAGCCGAAGACAAAAAGAAAGGTTATGGATTACAGCTTCCTAATATCAAAAAGTAAGCTTTATAAATAATTATTTACCAGGAAAGTTGTTCTGCCGGCAGGACAACTTTCTTTTTATAATCAAATCCTGTTTCACATGAATATTTTAATCGTTACAGCCACATTAGCTGAGATACAACCCATGCTTAATGCGCTGAATATTACGGCAAATAATGCTGAAAATATTTATAAAACAACTTTTCACCAGCACCGGGTTACCATCCTGATCACAGGCGTAGGAATGGTTTCCACGGCCTTTCAATTGGGAACATTTGATGCGGCAAACGTAGACATGGCCATTAACGCAGGAATTGCCGGAAGTTTTACAAAGGACATCCCTATTGGAGAGTTGGTAAATGTAACAACTGACTGTTTTTCAGAACTTGGCGCCGACTTCGGCGAAAAATTCATTCCACTGAACAGACTGGAATTTGCTAAAGATCTTTCAGAATCTTTCTTTAACGAAAAAGGGGAAATAATTAACCCAACCACCACCACAAACCTCCTTATCAATGGCTTAAAAAAAGTAAGGGGGATCACGGTAAATACCGTCAACGGGGAAGCAATACGTATCAATAAAATAAAAGAAATTTTTAATCCGGAAATCGAAAGTATGGAGGGCGCTGCCTTTTTTTATGCCTGCATGAAAATGGGGTTGCCCTGTTTTCAGCTTCGAACTATTTCTAATTATATTGAGCCTCGCAACCTGAATAACTGGAACATTCCTTTTGCTATTTCCAACTTAAACAAGCATTTACTCGATATTATAGCTGCCTTCTGAAAAAGTTATTGACATCCGGAAAGTATTTCTTTTTTAGCCATACTTTTGCAAAAAAAACTATTCTGACTTCTAAATTCTGAAATCTGACTTTAACATGTCTTATATCATAAAACTTGGGTTCTCACCCTGCCCGAACGATACCTTTATTTTTGATGCGTTAATAAATAAAAAAATTGATACCGGGGGCATTGATTTCATTTGCGATGCCGAAGATATCGAGAGCCTGAACCAGAGGGCTTTTGATGAAGACCTCGATATGACCAAGGTCAGTTTTCATGCTTTCCTGCATATCGCTGATAAATACCAGTTGCTTGATGCGGGCAGCGCTCTCGGAACAAACTGTGGCCCGGTGCTTATCAGCAAAAAACTTTATAACGATGAAGAAATAAACGAGTTGTCAATAGCTATTCCGGGGAAATATACCACTGCGGCATTTTTACTGAAATTTGCATATCCCGAAGCAGAAAACATTCATGAAATTCTATTCAATAAAATTGAACATAAAATCATAAAAGATATTGTTGATGCCGGCGTAATTATTCATGAAACACGATTCACTTACGAAGAAAAAGGGCTTGTAAAAATCCGCGATCTGGGAGAATATTGGGAGCAGAAAACAGGATTTCCGATACCTTTGGGTGGAATTGTCGTAAGAAGAGATATGCCGGACGACCTGAAAATGAAATTAAGCCGGATTATGAAAGCCAGTGTGGACTATGCTTTTCTGAACCCTGGTTCATCAAAGGATTTCATAAAAGAACATTCTGCCGAAATGGATGATGAGGTCATCAGAAAACATATTGACCTTTATGTGAATGATTTCACTAAAAACCTTGGAAACAAAGGAAAAGAAGCAATAAAATATTTGTTTGATTATAGTTTATCTAAAAAAATTATAACACAACTCCCCGAAAATATCTTCCTTGAACAATGATCCGCTGAATTTTGCCCCCCCCGGTCTGTTTAATATCTTTATGCGTTTCTTTTGCTGCAACTTCGTTAGATTTTATGAAATAGGATAAACCAGGTCTGAAAAATCCATCATAAATCTTATTTAACCTGAAAAATTCTTGTGAATTTTTCACCCTTTGGGCCGACAAAAGAAAATAGGCCATATTTGTAATAATCGGTGTTTTCAATTATTTGTTTTGTCGGGATTACCTGACCTGCTGCCCACATGGCCAATGCTCATTCATAAATTGCATTTCATTTATTTATGAATAGGTCAGGTTAACATAAAATCAAAACAGTTTATTAATCCCCCGTTTTCAGTTTTTTTGTAAGTTTGTCAAAATTATCAGATATGACAACACCCAAAGAAAGCGATAAGGAACATAAGGTTATTGTAGGAATAACTCATGGCGATTTTAATGGAATCGGATATGAGATCATTATAAAAACATTGATGGAGCCTCGTATGTTAGAGTTATGTACGCCGATAGTTTATGGATCCTCAAAAATTGCCTCTTACCATCGTAAGGCCCTCAATATTAATGATTTCAATTTTAATCTTGTAAAAAAAGCTGAACTGGCAAGCCCTAAACGCCAAAACATCATCAATTGCACTGAACAGGAGGTAAAAATTGAAATCGGCGAATCAACAGAAATCGCGGGAAAACTTTCTCTCGTAGCTCTTGATATGGCGACCAACGATTTAAAAAACAAGAACATTGATGTTTTAGTCACTGCGCCAATCAATAAAAAAAATATACAATCAAATAATTTTTCATTTAAAGGACATACCGAATACCTGGCTGAGAAATTCGCTTCCGACAATTATCTTATGATGATGGTTGCCAGGGAGCTGCGTATTGGCTTTGTTACAGGACACGTTCCAATAAAAAACATCTCCGAAACACTTTCCTCAGAGCTGATTCTTCGTAAACTCATCGTTATGAACAATTCGCTGATACGTGATTTCGGTATCAGCAAGCCCAAAATTGCCCTTTTGGGGCTGAATCCACATTCCGGTGATAACGGAGTTATCGGCAACGAAGAAAATGATATCATAATCCCTGCAATGAAAAAAGCTCAGGCTGAAAACATACTTTGTTTTGGACCATTCCCATCCGATGGCTTTTTCGGTGCGCTAAAATACCGGCAGTTTGACGGAGTTTTAGCCATGTACCATGACCAGGGCATGATAGCTTTTAAAATTATTGCATTTGACGAAGGTGTTAACTTTACTGCAGGCCTGTCCATTGTTCGCACATCACCCGCTCATGGAACAGCTTATGATATTGCCGGAAAAAATATTGCTTCACCGGAATCATTCCGTAATGCCATTTATCTGGCCTGCGACATTTACCATCATCGCAATAATTTCGATTCATTAACGGCAAAACCGCTAAAAATAAGCAGCAACAAACAATATGACGATGAGTCGAATAAAGTATTCTAATTCCGTTTTTTTTCATGCATTCATATACTATTTCTGATATTGCAGCCATTGTACATGGCACCCTGAGTAAAAGCAGTGACAAAAACCATCAGATCAGACATTTATTAATTGATAGCCGGAAGATTGTTACTGCCGACACATCACTGTTTTTCGCATTAGTAACCAAAAAAAATAACGGGCATAAATATATTCCGGAACTCTATGAAAAAGGGGTAAGGAGTTTTATTGTGTCTTGCCTGCCCGACAACCCGGATACTTTTTACGACTCAGACTTTATTCTTGTAAAAGATACTCTGGCGGCGCTTCAAGCGCTTGCCGCATACCATCGTAAGCAGTTTTCAATCCCGGTGATAGGAATTACGGGCAGTAACGGTAAAACTATCGTGAAAGAATGGCTTTACCAGCTTCTTTCGCCCGATAAAAACATTGTACGCAGTCCCAAGAGCTATAATTCGCAAATCGGTGTGCCTTTATCCGTATGGCAAATTCAACCCGAAAACGATCTGGCCATCTTCGAAGCCGGTATTTCGGAACCGGAAGAAATGAAAGCGCTTCAGCCGATCATCAATCCCACCATTGGTATTTTTACCAATATCGGAAGTGCTCATGAAAAAAACTTCATCAATTTCCGACAGAAAGTAGGTGAAAAACTCAACCTGTTCACAAAAACGGATACACTGATTTATTGTTCTGATCACTTTGATATTCAGGATCGTATCATTCAATCCGGCATACTGCGAAAAAATAATTTTTTTACCTGGGGCTATAAACATAAAGCCGATTTAAATATTTTAAGTGTTGATAAAAAGCAGCATTACAGTGTGATCTCGGCTATATATAAATCAGACAACATTGAGATCAGCATCCCTTTTACAGATGATGCCTCTATTGAAAACGCCATACATTGCTGGTCATTAATGCTTTACCTAAAGTATCCCCATCCGGTTATTGCTGAGAGAATGCAAAACCTGGTTGCTGTAGCCATGCGTCTCGAGCTAAAAGCAGGAATTAATAACTGTTCAATAATAAACGACAGCTACAGTTCTGATCTTAATTCGCTGGTCATTGCCCTTGATTTTATGAACCAGCAAAATCAACATCTTAATAAAACGGTGATACTTTCGGATATTTTACAAAGTTCGCTACCGGATGATGAGCTATATGGTGAGATCGCCAATCTGCTTGTTGCTAAGGGTGTCAACAGGATTGTAGGCATCGGGCCATCTATTTCAAGACATGAAAAACTATTTCCAATTAAAAAATCTTTCTTTCCGGATACGGATACTTTTCTTGAAAAGGTCCCCGGGTCGGGTTTCCATAATGAGACCATACTGATCAAAGGCGCGCGTATTTATGTTTTTGAACAGATAAGCCGCATGCTCCAGCAAAAATCTCACGAAACGGTTTTGGAAATAAACCTTAACGCCCTTGTTCATAACCTCAATTATTACCAGCACCGGCTCAATAAAGGCACCAGGGTAATGGCGATGGTCAAAGCATTATCATACGGAAGCGGCGGTTATGAAATTGCCAATGTGCTTCAGTACCATAATGTTGATTACCTGGCCGTGGCTTACGCTGATGAAGGGATAGAACTTCGTAAAGCACAGATTTCCACTCCTGTCATGGTTATGAACCCGGAGGAGGAAAGTTTCGACCTGTTAAGCAAATATAACCTTGAACCGGAGATTTATAACTTCAGAACACTTCGCCTGCTCATTGAATCTATAAATGCATATGATACCAAAGGGCCGCAAAAACTGCCCATACATATAAAAATAGATACCGGCATGCATCGCCTCGGGTTTTTACCCCAGGAAACCGACGAATTAATCGCTGTATTAAAGCAAAATGAATCTGTTGTTGTTAAATCGGTATTCACGCACCTTGCCGCCAGTGAAAATCTTCTTGAAGATGATTTTACAAAGAAACAGATAAAAATTCTTGAAGATGTCTGTGCCCGATTAAAACAAAATTTAGCCGAACCATTTATGATGCACGTGTTAAATTCTGCCGGTATATCACGTTTCCCGGAGGCGCACTTCGATATGGTACGTCTCGGAATAGGCCTGTATGGCATATCGTTTTACGATGAAGAGCAACAAAATCTTCAAAATGTAAGTTGCTTACGCACGATCATTTCACAGATAAAAATCATTTCACAGTCCGATAGTGTAGGTTATGGCCGGAAATGGACAGCCGAAAAAGAAGCAAAAATTGCCATTGTTCCTATCGGTTATGCCGACGGGCTCAACCGCCGGCTGGGTAATGGCAATGGTTTTTTAATTGTCAATGGTATTAAAGCACCCATCATCGGCAGTATTTGCATGGATATGTGCATGATCGATATTACCGGTATTGAAGCTAAAGAGGGTGATATCGTATATGTATTTAATGATGCCGCCACCATTAAAGAGCTGGCTGAAAAACTCGAAACCATTCCTTACGAAATCCTCACGTCGGTTTCAGGAAGGGTGAAGCGTATCTATTACTATGAATGATTCTGTTCTGAGATCAATTCTTCAAACAGGCTGACATATTTATCTTTCCAGGCATTGAATGAATAACGTTCCTCAACCGTTTGGCGGCCTTTTAATCCAATTTCTTTCCGTAGTTCCGGTGATTCGATAAGCTTTGATATTTTTTCAACCCATTCATCGTCGCTTCCGGCCAGTAACCCGTTTTCACCATCCTGAATAATTTCGGTATTTACACCTACCGGCGACATAATGGCCGGTATTCCCAGCGCCATATACTGCAAACCCTTGAATCCGCATTTACCTCGTGCCCAGTCATCGTCAGGGAGGGGCATAATCCCGATATCAAATTCCGAAATATCCTCAATCTCTTTTTCTTTGCTCCACGAACAAAATTCAAGATCAATTTCTTTTACATAATTATGATTTGAAATAAGCTTAATTTTTACTTTTCCGGGATATTTTTCCAGTATCCTCTTCAGAAAAGGAACAGCAAGGTCAAAATGCTTGAGGGTAGTATATGAGCCTGTCCATCCGATACAAATCCGATCAACAGGCTTATGTGTTTTTAAATCAATATTATCTGTATCCAGGGTTGTCGGGACTATTTTCACATTATTGGCGTATTGTTCTGCATACTTAGCCAGATAATTATTTCCGACAAAAGCCATATCGGTAAGCCCAAGGATTTCGGCAGTTTTTGACGGGCGTTTCAGCCATCTCAGGTTTTTATTTCCTTCCGAAACGTCCATCAGCCATATGGCGTCATCAAAATCCAGGATTATTTTTGCCCCGCTTTTTTTGAACCTTTTTTCAAAGAAAATGCTTCCAAACATCACGGCTTCCCTGTAAATAAAGATGATATCAAAGTCTTTTGCCCTCTTTAAGTCTCTGTAACGGAGAAAGATACTTTTTAATAAAATTATAAATTTCTGAAAATAGTTCCCGGTACTATAAAAATTTTTATCGTCCTGTTCATTAAGAAGATATGAAAATTCGTACGAAAAGCCTTTTTCCTTTATATAAGCGAGATATTGTTCAACCCGGAACCGCTGCCCCGGCGACCGTCCCGGCCGATGAGCAACAATAAACAATATTTTTTTCAAAACTATTTTCTTTTTGAAACGGTTTTCAGTATCGAATCCATGATAAACATTCCATCGGTATTTGAAAGCTCAATGTCGCATGCGCGCTCAGGGTGAGGCATCATGCCAAAAACATTCCTCCGGGCATTGCATATGCCGGCGATATTATCAATAGTACCATTGGGATTGGTTTCCTCATTGATATTTCCTGCAACATCGCAGTATTTAAAAAGAATCTGATCGTTGTCGTACAGCTCTTTTATTGTCTTTTTATCGGCATAATAACGCCCTTCGGCATGAGCCACGGGAATTTTTAAAATGCTTTTGGGATCAATATATTTAACAGGAGCCGCTTTTTTTGATACCGGCTTTATAAAAACGTTCTTACATATGAATTTCTGGTTGTTGTTATGCAATAAAGCCCCGGGCAATAATTTTGCTTCGCAGAGTATTTGAAAACCATTGCAAATCCCCATCAGATATCCACCATTATTGGCATAATCAATCACTTTTTCCATAATAGGCGAAAAGCGGGCAATTGCCCCTGACCGGAGATAATCGCCATATGAGAAGCCGCCCGGCAGAAAAATAAAATCACACTTCTGTAAATCCTTGTCTTTGTGCCACAAGGCCACAACATCTTGTTTTAAAATCTTTTTTAAAACGTATAAGAGATCATGATCGCAGTTTGAGCCCGGAAAAATTACAACGCCGAATTTCATATTATTATCATTAGTTAAGCAAAGATATATGCTTTCATCAAATTACAGGAACAGTTATTAAACAATTTTTCAGTTTATTTTAAAAGCAAGCAAACCATTTTGCCGTATTTCATCCAACTCAATGCCGTTAAACACTTTTTCCCTGTATAAATTCAGGAATTCTTCACTAACGGATTGATTAAAGACCATAAGATCATCGGTATTGACGGTGACTTTAATGCCATAATCATACAATTTCCGAATCGGATGTTTTTCAATGGATGCCGCCCTACACAACATCACATTACTTGTAGGACAAATATTAAGAACGATTTTATTCTCCGCCAGCCACTTCATAACTTCTTCTGATCCGGCAGCTGAAATACCGTGCTGTACCTGATCCAATTCAAGAAATTCAACAGATTTTCTTACAAATTCTGCACTTCCGTATTCACCGGCGTGGGCAGTTAAAACCATCCCGTTTTGTTTGGCTTTCCGGTATAAGGGAATAAAACTTCTAATGTCACCAAAAAGTTCATCTCCATATAAATCAATTGATTTAAAATATCCTGTGTCAAGAAGCGTCTCTGCTTCGTAGAGCAGTTGTTTTAAATCATGTTTCCGATCAAGTCCCAGTTGCGGAATAAAAAATATTCCCGGAGCTACTTGCTGATGTGCCCTTTTTACCAATTCTGTAATTCCTTCACCTGCCTGACCGGTAACTTTGTAAAAACGTGAGTCTACGCTGATCTGTAAAACTTTTATTCCGTCAATACCGGCCTGCCTGAATGTGGAAGTCAGGGTATATTCAAAAAAATCTCTTTTTTTCAAATATTCGTCAAAAGTATTGTCGAGGTACTGTTCAAAATCGGCAAAAGCCGGCATCCTTTCGGGTGGTCTGATTAATCCGGTTCCGCACCATTTTTCAAACTCAGTCATACGGCTACCCAGGACAGCATGATTATGAAGATCGCTTTTAGGTATTCCGGCAATTCTATTCACATCACCAGATTCAAGAGCTTCCTGAAATTCAAAAGTTGTCATGACATTATGTTCAACAATCCTTAATTGATTTTAACTGATATTAATACTGAACGCGCATAAAATGAACATCAAAAGTAACATAAGTATCTATTAAAGGGATATTAAATAATAAATAAAACGGATTTTATGGCAGGTCGAAACATACATAAACTGCATATCTATCAATGAGTTTACAAACGTTTACAATAAAAATGCCTATGGCACACGAGCCAGGCTTTGTTGCTTGTGCGAGCATGTCTGAATGCAGGCAACTTCGATATAGAACGGCGGGCAGGTAATAAAAATTCAAGGTCTATTGAAGAAAAAAAAACCACTCCGTGTGGAGTGGTCATCCTATGAAAGAAACAGCATACTATTGCTGCGCAACGAATTAGAATTTAAATTCAAAAAGAAGTACTATCGCGAAAATCATAAGCATCCAGGCAGCAAAAATAAGCCAGAGAATGTATGTTTTTGTTGTTTTCATGGCTTTGATATTTTGGGGTTGCATTGCTATTAATTTATGAAATGTAATATAAAAGTAAGATGAGAGCCCTGCAACAGACGGCACATTCTGTTAACGGTTGACTTTTATAAGTTAACGGTCGTTTTTGAATGTTTTTGTGAATTGTTATTATTAACCATCATTAGTTTGATGGCTAAAAATAAAGAAAACAGCCCACTAAACAAACAATGTCCTGCCTGAAAAATATGTTTGAACTTTTTTGTTTGTCCAGACACAAAAAATGCCCCGAAAAACGAGGCATTTTCTTTTAGAAAGTGAAGAATTTTTAATCCTTGTAAAATTTCAGGGTTTTTTCTCCCCGTACAGTAGTGATCTTTATGAAATAAATTCCGCTCAACAAATAACTTACATCAATGTTTTTCTGTAAATCCGGGCTTGTGGCATATATAACCTGCCTATTAATATTCTGTCCTAACAGGTTAAAAATATCTGTTTGAATTTCCGGGGTACCCATCCCTTTAATATTGATTGTCAAAATATTGCTGACAGGATTGGGAGAAATTGTAATTAAAGAAGATTCTGTTTCAGATATTCCTGAGCAATCAATAACATTTGCCACCACGGCCGTCCTGTTGCTGATGCAATCTTTTTCTTTAACTACCCAATCATAGAAGTAAAAATAATACGGATACGTTACCGGTGATCCGGCGCTGCTGCGTATCACAGACAACAGGCTTCCACAGTTTACCGGATAGGATACCCCGGCGGTATTCCGGTACCATCCCGGTGCGGAAGGACCAACCAGACGCAGGCCTGTATCAACGGGAACATTAAAATTCAGCGTAACCGTATTGATACCTGCTGTTAAATTTACTGTTGCTGAGGCCAGCGTGGTTCCAGACGAATTCTGCAACGAGATTACTTTCCCCGTCTGGGCTGCATTGGCATATATTTTAACCGTTTGCAATACAAGAGGGACATTGCAATTAAAAACTTCATAATTTACGGTTGCCTGTGTAAACATTCCGCCGCCGCCAACACTATCCGTTTTTCCGCAATGTGTTATTGCTCCGGTAGTATTATCTTCGGCATAATAGGTTGTTGTGCTGGCCAGAACAGGCGTTGTATAGGTATTTCCGCTATAAAGCGGGCTTGTGCTTGCCGTTGAACTGTACCATTTTATTGTTCCGTTTCCTGTAGCACCAAGCACTGCAACTGAAGGGTTACACACTGTAGTATCATTTCCAACCGGACCTGCGGGCTTGTTTACGATGATATAATCCGTTTTTACCAGGGAATTTGAGCCATGTGTATTGGTAGCCTGTAATGTTACAGTGTATGTGCCGTTAAAAAGATAGGTATGTGCCGGATTTTGAGCCGTTGAAGTTCCTCCGTCACCAAAGCTCCACTGCCAGCTTGTGGGAGAATTTGTCGATTGATCTGTAAATGTAATATTCCCTGAGCAACTTAGGGAATCATTTGCTTTGAATTTTACTACAGGAGCAACATTTGGATTGGGATCGTATCCGTCCAGGACTGTCACGCCTGTACTGCCCGGGTCAAGCCAGTTGCTCAGACGGGTTGTGTTTGTTCCGCCGCCTGTCCATGAGGCGCCAAATTTTCCATACCAGTCGGAAGAAGTATTTCCGCAGGAGGCATAACCTCCATGTAATTGCCCTATGATCCGATGGTTATTATCATATAAAGGAGACCCCGACGAACCGCCTTCGGTTGTTGTTCCGTCGCTCCAGCTGGTAATTCGCCAATGGCTTCCGTCGCCGGGAACAGAATTGCTCAGGTAGGTAGTACTTGTAGCCCCCAGTGTTGAATAGCTGAATTTTTTGATATCGGCGGAAGGATGATGTATTCCATATACTGTTCCCGTAACAGAATTATCCACGGTGCGGTTCCAACCCGAATAATAAACATTACAGGCTGTCGGTGGTGTACTGTTTATCTGAACAAGGCAAAAATCCGATGTTGAATTTTTGGCTTTCAGGGCGCCACCTGATACAGTATTCGCGGTTGGGGCTGAACCAGGATTGGTGCATGTTGCGCTTTGATAATTAAACCAGAACACCCATGTCGATGGACTGCTATAACAATGGTTAGCGGTTAAAACATAGGGTGTGCCATCATTATTTGTGTTGTTAATCATTGCTCCTGTACAAAATCCTGACCCGCCGACAACCAGCATGCAAACAGAGCGTATCTGATCGGCCCAGCCTGCAGCCTGTGTACAGGCTACATTAAGATTGCAACTTCCGGCATCGCCAAACTCCTTTAAAAACTCTTTTATACCCCGGTATCCGTGAGTAACCCTCGAAATGTTCAATTCACCAGCAAAGGCGGCATTTGCGGGCTCATAATATTCTATATTAACAGCATCACCTTTTACAAGCGTGGTTGCAAAAGCCCTGTCATCCTGGTTGTTGTAATCAGTAAAAGCTCCTATTACATCGGAATGATCATCATTGTATATAAAAAGCTTTGCTCCAGGGGGCAAATGATAGTTGTCAAAGGTCAGGTTGATCGTTTGTGCATCCTTTGAATAAATTCTGAGACGCCAAAGCTTATCACCGTTGGGTAAAACTTCATTTATCCCGCTGTTCGCAGGATTTAAAATCACATCAAGATTTTGCCCGAAACGCCAGGGAATATCTTTTACCTTGTCGACAATCAAATCTTCCTGTTTTAAGGCTTCAACATCAACAAATGGCATCACAGCTGTTGGCACATTGGAAATTAATTTTGATGAATAGCCGGCATCAAAACTCAGAGGGCTACCGCCCTGGCTTACCTGGGCGTTGCCTTTTCCGGCAATGGCTAAAATAAGCCCCAGACATACTATCGTCAAGAAACTTTTTTTCATTTTTTTAGTAGTTGTTTTTTGCAAATTTATGACTAATTTTTGTTTTTTCATCATAAACGAATATCAAATGGCCCGGCTTTGTCAAAATACCCTATTTTTGTAAAAAAAATTTACATGAGGAGTAAAATCAGGGTGCGTTTTGCCCCCAGCCCAACAGGGCCTTTGCATATAGGAGGTGTACGTACAGCCTTATATAATTTCCTTTTTGCAAAACAGCATGGAGGTGATATGATACTGCGCATTGAAGATACAGATCAGGTTCGTTTGGTCAAAGGCGCTGAGGATTATATAGTTGAATCATTAAACTGGTGTGGAATAAAATACAACGAAGGCGTTGGCATTGGAGGCCCTCATGCACCCTACCGGCAATCTGAACGCAAAACAATATATAAGCAATATGCATTAAACTTAATTGACAGTGGTTTTGCTTATTATGCCTTTGATACTGCTGAAGAACTGGATAATCTGAGGAAAAAATCCGAAGCCGAGAAGAAGACGTTCCAATACGATCAGAAAAACCGTTTACAACTTAATAATTCGCTGACTATTTTCGACTCAAAAACCAAAGAACTCATTGAATCGGGTTCCCCTTATGTCATAAGGCTCAAAATTCCTGAAAATGAAAAAATTATTATAAACGATCTAATCAGGGGTGAAGTAATTTTTGACTCAACCCTGCTTGACGATAAAGTGATTTTTAAATCAGACGGATTGCCTACCTATCATCTTGCCAACGTGGTGGATGACTATTTGATGGAAATCTCCCATGTGATCCGCGGCGAAGAATGGCTTCCCTCCGCGCCTTTGCATATTTTACTTTACCGTTACCTGGGATGGGAAAATGAAATGCCCCAATTTGCCCACCTGCCACTTTTATTAAAACCCGACGGTAATGGCAAGCTTAGCAAACGCGACGGCGACCGGCTGGGATTTCCTGTTTTCCCGCTGAGATGGACGGATCCTTCTTCCGGGGAAGTTTCATCAGGATACAGGGAGTCGGGATATATTCCACAGGCGTTTATTAATATGCTGGCATTACTGGGTTGGAATCCCGGAACTGAAAAAGAAATTTTTTCCATGGAGGAACTTGTTGAATCATTTTCTTTGGACCGGGTAGGCAAATCCGGATCAAAGTTCAGCCCCGAAAAAGCCAAATGGTTCAATCATCAGTACATGCAAATGAAAACGGACACCGAGCTTGCCGGGATATTTATGCCTGTGTTGGAATCAAAAAATATTCAGGCCACACCTGATTTTGTTGCTAAAATATGTGCACTGGTAAAAGAGAGGATAACCTTTGCACACGAACTTTGGGAACAGTCGTCATATTTTTTCGTTGCCCCGGCCGAATATGACCCCAAATCGGTAAAAGACCGTTGGAAAAACGATTCACCGGCGATCATGACCGAGTTGAAGAAGATTATAAGTGATTCTGAATCTTTAGTTGCCGAAGCCCTGAAAAAAATCGTGATGGACTATATTGCCGAAAAGCAATATCATTTGGGACAAGTGATGAATGCCTTGCGGCTGCTGCTGGTCGGAGCGTCAAAAGGCCCCGACTTATTCGTGATCATAGAATTAATCGGGAAAGAAGAAACTGTTTCCAGGATTGAAAACGGCATCAAGCGGTTAAGCGCTATATGAGCATTCAGGACAACTGGCTGGCACGGACTGAGCTCCTGATCGGAAATGCAAATGTTGAAAAGCTCCGCAATGCCCATGTTCTTGTGATCGGGCTTGGCGGCGTCGGAGCCGCGGCAGCCGAAATGCTTTGCCGGGCAGGGATAGGGACTTTGACCATCGCAGATTCTGACATTATTCAGCCCAGCAACCGCAACAGGCAAATCATAGCGCTGAAAAGCACCGAAGGACAGAAAAAGACCGAAGTCCTTGCCGGACGCTTGCGGGATATTAACCCGGACATCAAGCTCATCACGGTTGACAAATACCTGAAAGAAGATCCTATGATTGAACTTTTGAGCAAAGGGTATGATTACGTGGTTGACGCCATAGACACCCTGTCGCCAAAAGCTTATATGCTGCTGAACGCTGTACAATTAAACCTCAACGTTGTCAGTTCCATGGGTTCCGGCGCCAAGCTTGATCCTTCGAAAATTTGTGTAGCCGATATTTCAGAAACGCATACCTGCACCTTTGCTTTCGACATCAGGAAGCGGCTGCGGCGGCTCGGCATATCAACAGGTTTTAAAGCCGTATTCTCAACGGAACAGCCTATTAAAGAATCCGTTATTTTTCATGATTCACCCAACAATAAAAAATCGCTTGCCGGAACGATTTCATATATGCCGGTGATGTTTGGCTGTTACTGTGCCGCGGTGGTGATAAGGGATTTGATTGGTGTTTAAAGTAGCTGTTGGGAGATAACTTTCTTTTTAATATTAAAGTATTGGGTTATTTGGTAGCGTTGAAAACGGGTGCATACCAATGTATTGGCTATTTGCACGCGTTACAAACGCGCGCGTGCAAGGATATTGGCTATTTTGGTGAGTAAAGAAAAACATTTCTATATAAAAACACAATGGGGAACAAACTGGTCTTGTTTGTTCCCCATTCATTTTGCGGAAGCCGTAGCTGCCGGTCAATGCCAGGTTACCGTTAGGACGCCTGCGCCTTTCGGCGCCGGTTACCTTCACGTTCGTACCAGATTACCAGAGGCACCGCACACTCACCAGCTAAGGTGTTTCCTGCAGGCAAAAGACCCACATGGATCAAAAGCGCGGAAAACGTATACATGTCAACTCCGGCAACATGACACAAACTGTAAAAGAACTTGCCCGGTTGAGCCAGCGTATTATTGCTCACCTGGTAAAACAAAAATAACTTACCAAAATGCCGATGTCAAGTATTCTTAAAAAATAAGTTATGAACAGTTTATGAACAGGTTTTATGAACAATTGTTGATAAGTTTGCTGTTTAAACAGACCCGGTATCCTTCTATGAAATGCCCATTACCCTATAACACCAGCCGTACCAACCCATTAAAACCTTAAAACCTGGCACAAAACTCAACAGTAAATTTATCCTGCCGTTCATCAAGGGTATGATAAAAATATTTTTCATAATTAAACCGGATGGTTGCAAAAGACAGTTTGTGAAATCCCAGCGTCAGGCCAAAGGTCAACCGCTGAGGCTCATAAATACCTTTTTTCATATTTCCCGAATAAAAGTCATACCGGATGGCGGGAGACACCGTCCTTATCATTCCTTTTTTCAGCTGAAAATTATAAAGCGCATAGGCAAACATACTGCTTTGGGTATAGGAGCAAGCTGTATCTACAATGGTTTTCTGGGCATATTCGGTATTAAAAACAAAGCCTTTGTTTTCGTACCTGAGACCATAATCCTGCATTTCGGTTTTTTTCCGGCTGATTATACCTTTTAAATAGTTGGCCTGTATGGTCAAGCCCTTAAACGGCCCGACCACCACCCTGCCTCCTCCGGCATATTGCGTGGTCCATTCGGGATTGTTCACCCCTGTACCGTTTATCACAATTGCCGAAACCGAAAACGGTATTTTCCCTTCAAACTCATAAGATATTTTTGCTCCAATATCCCTTAAATCCTTGCAGATCCGTTTGTCGATAAACGGGCGGTTGGCAAATTCAAATTTTGACGGATTCAGTAAATATTCCGTGCTGAAAGGCGCTTTCATCTGCCCTAATGATATGGTAAGGTTCTTTACCGGAATAAAACTGGCATAAACATCAAGCATTTTTATCTGCCCTTCGTCGCAAAAATCTATTTCGAATTTATAACCGAAATATTTTCCCACATTTCCCGACATGCCAAAACGCGCGTTGCGCACGTCAAAGCGGCCTTTGCCATCACTTGTATTCTGCTCATACTTTGCCCTGATCACACCGGTAACAGACGGCAGCCATTTTTTCAACATGGCTGCCGTATCTGTCTGTGCTATTGATATCTTGCTTAAAGATACCGTACAAATAACAAAAATCACTGTCAGGATTCTTTTCATTATGAGAATTTTAGCACAAAAAAATTAATTATTTATCACATCCTGATGCACGGATACTAAACTTAATGCTTTCTTAATATTAGCTTTACTATTTCTTAATCCATCCGGCCATTTGTGTATCTTTTCACCGCCGGCAGTTAAAACGTGAGGGAAGAACTTCCGAATAGTGCAACTATATTGATTTTTTTATACCTTTGCACGTTTTTTAAAATACTGTTTTTAAAGCTATGGAACAAAAATACAAAGAGTACAAGCAGCTGAGTCTCACCCAAATTTCTGCCGAAATAACGGAATACTGGAAACAACATGATATTTTTCAGAAAAGCATTGATATCCGCAAAGGACATAAACCTTTTGTTTTTTATGAAGGCCCGCCCTCGGCCAACGGCCAGCCGGGAATACATCACGTGATGGCGCGTTCCATCAAGGATATTTTCTGCCGCTACAAAACACTGAAAGGCTGTTATGTTGAGCGCAAAGCCGGGTGGGACACCCATGGACTTCCTATTGAAATCGCCGTTGAAAAAACACTGGGCATCACCAAAGAAGATATCGGAAAATCCATCACCGTAGAGGATTATAACCGCCAGTGCCGTAAGGAAGTGATGAAATACAAGGATCAGTGGGACGACCTTACCGTACAAATGGGTTATTGGGTCAATCTTGATAATCCTTATATCACTTTCGACAATAAATATATTGAAACCGTCTGGTATTTGCTTAGCAAATTATATGAAAAAGGATTGTTGTATAAAGGCTATACGATACAACCTTATTCTCCGGCAGCAGGAACAGGATTAAGTTCCCATGAACTCAACCTTCCCGGTTGTTATAAAAACGTAAAAGACAATACCGTAGTAGCTCAGTTCAAGGTTGTCCTCAACGATCATCCGCTGGTGAACGACTTACAGAAAAGCCCTCACGGAGAGCTGTTTATCCTGGCCTGGACGACAACACCCTGGACACTTCCTTCCAATACAGCCCTTGCCGTGGGCGCCGATATCGATTATATTGCTGTTGAAACATTCAACCAGTATACACACCTTCCTGTTACTGTCATACTCGCAAAAGACTTGAAAAACAATTATTTTCCGGAAAAGAATGCCGATCTTGTTTTCGAAAACTATAAACCCGAAGACAAGAACATCCCCTATCGGATCATTGCGGAATTCAAGGGAAAACAAATGAGCGGCATACGTTACGAACAGCTATTGCCTTATGCACAGCCCCAAGATGGCGATGCCTTTAAAGTTGTTTTAGGCGACTTTGTCACTACCGAAGACGGAACCGGCATTGTTCATATTGCGCCGAGCTTCGGCGCCGATGACTTTCGCACAGCAAAACAGCATGGGCTCGGATCACTGACCCTGGTCGACAAACAGGGAAGGTTTACCAGTGAGATGGGGGAATTTGCCGGGCGTTATGTTAAGCAGGAGTACGAAACCAATGTCGATAAGCAATCCGAAACCAATGTCGACGTGGAGATCATCATCAAGATGAAAAAAGAAAACCGCGCCTTCAAATCCGAAAAGTACGAACACTCTTACCCGCATTGCTGGCGAACCGATAAGCCCATACTTTACTACCCGCTTGATTCGTGGTTTATCAAGACTACAGCCTGCAAAGACAGGATGATAGAACTGAACAAAACCATCAACTGGAAGCCCGAAAGCACGGGGACCGGGCGTTTTGGCAACTGGCTCGAAAATCTTGTCGACTGGAACCTCTCGCGTTCGCGCTACTGGGGTGTTCCACTGCCCATATGGGCAACCGAAGACAGGTCGGAAATGCTGTGCATCGGCTCTGTGGAACAGTTGAAAAAAGAAATAGAAAAATCGGTGAAAAAAGGTTTCATGAAAACAAATCCCTACACGGATTTTGAGCCTGGAAATTTCACGGAAAAAAATTATAACACCGTCGACCTTCACCGTCCTTATGTAGACGATATCGTTTTGTGTTCCGCTACCGGAAAGAAAATGTTCCGCGAGCACGACCTTATAGATGTGTGGTTTGATTCGGGATCCATGCCTTATGCACAATGCCATTATCCCTTTGAGAACATGGATTTTTTCAAATCCAACTTCCCGTCCGACTTTATTGCCGAGGGTGTGGACCAGACCCGCGGATGGTTTTTTACCCTGCATGCCATCGCCACCATGCTTTTCGACTCTGTAGCATATAAAAATGTGGTTTCCAATGGCCTGGTGCTCGACAAGAACGGCAACAAAATGTCTAAACGCCTGGGTAATGCCGTTGACCCTTTTGAGACCATCGCAAAATACGGCCCCGATGCTACACGCTGGTATATGATTACCAACTCACAGCCTTGGGACAACCTGAAATTTGATTCGGAAGGCATAGGAGAAGTCCAGAGGAAGTTTTTCGGAACTCTTTATAATACATACGCCTTTTTTGCCTTGTATGCCAACATTGACGGTTTCACGTTTAAGGAAGCTGAAATCCCCGTTGGCCGGCGTCCTGAAATTGACCGCTGGATACTTTCGGAGCTGAACACGCTGATCATGCAGGTGGACGAATGTTTTGCCGATTATGAGCCTACCCGTGCCGGCCGCCTGATACAGGATTTCGTCGACGGCTACCTCAGCAACTGGTATGTACGCCTTTGCAGGCGTCGTTTCTGGAAAGGCGAGTATTCTGAAGATAAAATCGCAGCCTACCAGACACTTTACACCTGCCTCGAAACACTGGCAAAGCTATCTTCACCCATAGCGCCATTCTTTGCTGATAAGCTTTTCCTCGACCTGAACTCGGTTACCGGCCTGTCTGGGGCACAATCGGTTCATCTCACCGACTTTCCTGCAGCAAACGAAAAAAATATCGATAAAGATCTGGAAGAGAGAATGCAGCTGGCACAGAAAATATCTTCGATGATATTGTCGCTCCGCAAAAAGCACAACCTGCGCGTCCGCCAGCCCCTGAATAAAATCATGATCCCCCTGGCCGATCAAAAAATGAAAATGCAGATCGAAGCGGTAAGGAATCTCATCCTCTCTGAAGTAAACGTCAAGGAAATCGAATACATAGAAGGTTCGACCAACATACTGGTTAAAAAGATAAAACCCGATTTCAAAGCCTGCGGCCCGAAATTCGGCAAGATGATGAAACAGGTGGCGGCTGCCATTACCGGATTGTCGCAGGAGCAAATCTATGATTTTGAGAAAAATAAAAAGTATAGTATTTCGGTTGACGGTTCCTGTATTGACCTCGAACTTACTGATGTGGAAATAATTACCGAAGATATCCCGGGATGGGTGGTTGCCGTTGCCGACAATATCACTGTGGCTCTTGACATTACCTTAAATGATAACCTCATCGAAGAAGGCGTGGCCCGCGAATTCATCAACAGGATCCAAAATTTAAGGAAAGATATGGGATTTGAGGTTACCGATAAAATTTCCCTCGAGGTGGAACAACATGCAAATTTATCCAATGCCGTTGAAAATAATTTTTCATATATTTGCAACGAAATTCTGGCTGAATCAATAAATTTCGTCGAGAATATTTCCGGTAAAAAACACAACATAGAACTTACAGATGAAATAAATACGTTTGTTTCTTTAACCAAAGCTTAATTGTTAAAAATATAATCCATTAATAAAAATTATCATGCAAAAAAAGGTTACAAAAGCTGTTGTGAAAAAGGCAAAAGCCACTCCTAAAAAGAACGTGGCTGTAAAAAAAGCCGCTCCAAAAAAAGAAACAACGCCAAAGAAAGCTGTTAAAAAGGCTGCCGTAAAAAAAGTTGCCCCGAAAAGCGTAAAAGTTGCCCCGAAAATTGTAAAAGCTACACCAAAAAGTGTAAAAGCTACACCAAAAAAGAAAGTGGCAGCAGCAAAAACAGTAACAAAAAAAGTTGTAACCCCTAAAAAAGCTGTTGCGAAGAAAGTTAACACTATGCCGAAAAAGAAAGTTGAAGTAAAGAAAACCGTTGCCAAAAAAGTTGCAGCCCCCAAAAAGGCCGTAAAAAAAGCTGAAGTTAAGAAAGCTGTTGTAAAAACGGCCAAGCCGGCACCAAAGAAAAAGACAGAAGTGAAAAAGGTTGCTCCAAAGAAAGAAATAAAATCCAAGAAAATCACAAAACCTGTTCAGGCTAAAAAAGTTGTTGAAGTAAAAAAGCCCGCGCCGGTAAAAAAGGAGATACCAACCAAGGCCGCTCCCAAAAAAGAGGTAAAGAAACCCGTTGTAAAGATCGTTGAAGAAGCTGAAATCATCATACCTACCGAAAAAACTGATGCACTGGGCAAAAACAGGTACTCCGATGAAGAATTGCAGGAATTCAAGGAGATCATCCTGAAAAAGCTGGAAGAAGCAAAACGCGACCTCGAAATTCTCACCGAAGCCTATTCAAACAGCGCCGGGCAGGATATCAACGACACTTCCCCTACTTTCAAGATTCTTGAAGAAGGTTCGCAGGTGCTCTCGAAAGAAGAAAACAGCCAGCTGGCCATGCGCCAGACCAAGTTCATCAAGAACCTGGAGAATGCCCTGATTCGTATTGAAAACAAATCCTACGGAATTTGCCGGGTTACCGGGAAACTTATATCCAAAGAACGCCTGAGAATTGTTCCTCATGCCACCATGAGTGTTGAGGCCAAGCTTCAGCAAAACAAACAGAGGTGACCCTGACGGATACAAAAAAGAGGCTGCTGGTATCGGCATCTGTCGTATTTATCATACTCCTGATCGACCAGATTATCAAAATCTGGGTAAAAACACATTTTTACCTGGGGGAATCATACCATGTTTTTGGTTCGGACTGGTTTCAGATACACTATATTGAAAATTACGGCATGGCCTTCGGCATGGAATTAGCCGGCAGTTATGGCAAAATACTCCTCAGCCTGTTCCGCATCTTTGCTATCTGCGCTATTGCCTATTACATCGTTTACCTGGCCAAGAGAAAGGCAGGAATATTTCTGATCATCACCATCTCCCTCATCTTTGCCGGGGCTATCGGCAACATCGTCGACAGCGCCTTTTACGGGCTCATTTTCAGCGACAGCACACCTTTCGACAAAGCGGTCCTGTTCCCTGCCGGAGGCGGTTATTCAACATTTCTGCATGGGAAGGTGGTCGATATGATTTTTTTTCCCCTTTTCACCGTGCAGCTGCCCTCATGGCTCCCATTCTGGGGCGGACAGCCGTTCACTTTCTTTGACGCCATTTTTAACATCGCAGACGCCACCATCACCACAGGGGTACTCACTCTTATTCTTTTCCAGAAAAAACTCTTTAAAACGCAGCAAAAGGCCATCAGCGCCGAAACGGATACTCAGCAACCACAGGGCAAATAAAGGTCATCGCGCGGGTTGATCAGCATGACCGGCAATTTATATTTATTGTCAATGATCTTTTTTTCTTTAAGACCGAACAAAAGGTCGTCGACGGCTACTTCTTTGGTCGCCATAATAACCACCATATCTCCTTTGTTGTACCAGGCATAATCAACGGCATATTTATCAATATCGCACTTTATATCTGCCTCATTGACCATTTGGTAATTTACATCAAGATTTGCATAGAGTTTTATAACAAGCGCCATATTGCTGCGCAGGGAGGCGGCAAAATAAGAATCTTTGTAATTTCGGGTGAGTATGGTGACTTTTGTTTTATTCAGGGCGCTTATATGCCCCGCCCAGGCCGACTTTTCTTTCGACTCCCGGTTAAAGTCCAACGGCAGGACCATACCTCCGAAAAACCCCTTGCGCGGCATTTCATCATGCACCACGATGACCGGCACGCGTAAATTCCGGTAATCCGTTACTATGGCGCCGGGGCTAAAATAATTATACGGGCTCTTCTGCGAATTCAGGCCGGCAATGACGGCAATAGCATTTATCCGCTCGTATATTTTATTAATCACCTGGTTGACACCATCTTTGAAAACATACACATTAACGGCAACATTGTAACTGCTAATAATATCATTGGCTATGGCAACAAGTTTATTTTTTACGGCGCTTTCGGCTTCGTTTTCATTGGCATACAGGCCGAGGTTCTTTTTATTCAATGCATGAAAAACTGTGATCTCACATTTGAACAGCGATGCCAGTTCCACGGCACAGAGCAGCGCATTGGCGGCGGCCTTTGAGAAATCGTACGGTACGAGGACCTGTTGTTTGACGGCTTGTTGTTCCATAGTTGTATGAGGGGCAAAGATAGTTGTTTTGGGGATATGTTGGAGGGGGCGGTGGCTATCGTAAAGGGGGTTAAGTGAAGAAGCCGCCTTGTGCTAAGGGTTAATAGAAGCCGGTTACATAAAATTTTTTACACTCTCGTTACATGAAGGCCGGAAGGTCTTTCATTTGAGTCGTTAAGGATCGCATTGAACCCAGCGAGCTTATCATAAGAGCCGAAAGGGCTTTCATGCGCTTCGTCAACCCTTACATGAAGGTCGGAAGGGCATGTATTTGAGTCGGTAAGGATCGCATTGATCCCGGCTGCCTTATCAAAAGACCCGAATAGGCTTTCATTCGCTTCGTCAACTGTTACATAGGGGTCGGAAGGGCTTTCATTTGAGTCGTTAAGGATCGCATTGAACCCGGCAAACTTATCATAAGACCCGGAAGGTCTTTCATTCGATTCGTCAACCGTTACATAGGGGTCGAAAGGGCATGTATTTGAGTCGTTAAGGATCGCATTAAACACGGCAAGCTTATCATAAGAGCCGAAAGGGCTTTCATAAGCTTCGTCAACCATTACAGGGGGCAGATTAGGCCGGAAGATAAATGAAAGGATCAGGGCTTTAAAATAATTTACCTTGTATTTCTTTTTTTGGATAGAAGATTCCAATTATCACAAATGGATTATTTGCCCTTCTTCTATGCCATTCCTTTGTTGTCCCAAGGAACAAGTACAAATCTTTGTTTTTGATAAAATTATCCTCATACTGTTCCCTTACTTTTTTTAATGCTATGCTTTCGTTTCCATCAGCACTCTTTAGGCAATTCCAATATAATGCACCAATTTCCCAATCTTCTATCATCAGTTTGCTTTCTACACCTGTATCATCTATGAAACGATAAAAAAACTTGTATGGTAATTTGGGAATCAGTGTTTCAATAGGTTTTACGGTTTCAAACAGATTGCCCTGTTTTCGTAATTCTTGCCATTCATCCTTCCAATCACGATCATCTTCCTCAATCTCCAATCCCAATATTTTTGATGGTTTGAAAGTGGCCAAAGAAATATTTTTGGGGTCTTTTGAATCATTAAGCAAATGAGCCTTGTTAGTATATACTTTGTTAAGGCAATAGTCTTTTCTGCTCGCCCAATTTCCATTGGTATTTATTGTTTCGCCAATAATAATATCCTTAAAATCATAATTTGCCGGAGAATGGCTTTCAGGACGAAAATCATCTTCACGCTTGTTCAGATCAAGTTCAATCCATGTGTATTTTACATTATATACTTTGCCTGAACCTTTTAAATCAATCAAAAAGCTTAAAGGTACAGGATAAATCCTGATCCAATCACCGTTTTCGAGTATACCGGCTGTACAAACAAGTTCATCATAGCTTCTTGACGGCAAAGGATATGTGGTAACGGTTATTAGAACTTTTTTTCGCGCCATCAAATATGTTTTATTTCATAGGAAAAGTCTTTCAGGCCCCCAATGGATTCTGCCAGATGTTTTCTGTGGCATTGATGTATATTGGCCTCGAAACAAGTCAAAGCCAGCCTATTTTTATGCACAAGAAGGTTTAATATTTCCATTTGCTTTGTTATTTCATTTTTTAAGATGTTTGTCTTGTAAAAAGTAAATAGTTTATCGTAATCGGCCTGCGTATTTAACTCCTGTCGCTTGTCAGATTCTATGCCGACTTCCGGGATATGAACGTATTCAATGCCTACACCATTACAAGCATTTTTAAGCTGACTTTTACTAAAGCCGTATTTCATACTTAGCGGATTTCGGCGCACATCGCACAAAACTCTAATTCCATTTATGATAAGTTTGTTCAAATACTCTTCGAGCGACAAACCCTCGTAACCTATAGTGAATAAAACGGTTTCGGTTTTGTTTATTTTTTGTTGATCAACCCGCGCAAGTTCTTCCTTGTTCAAAACGGTTGCAGCGATAGTACTGTTTATGGCAAAATACGGATAGTTCTTATAAGTCAACTTAATAAGATCATCTTTGCTCAATCCCTTGTATTGGCTGACAATAAATTTCAGGGCGAACTGGTCCTTTGTATTTAATTCGCTTATGTAATTTGTTTGATCTGTTTTTTTCCAACTATTGCCCGATTCTTCAACCAGTTTGTATTTTGTTAAAGTCCCTAGATCGGCGTTGGCCTGAAATGAGTAACAACCATATTTGTATGGTACAAAGTGAAACGATTTTTCTGTTTGTTGACGGGAAAATAAAAACAATAACTTTTGCAGGCTCATTTTATCCAACTCACCGCCAAATGCCTGTATTAAGGCCAATAATATTTTTCTTCGGTAATACATACTGCAAAGTTATAAACTAATCATCACTTTTGTTTCATTCGTTTGATTTAGTTTTCACATTGTTGTAAACAGCTGTTTTAACGGCTTTAATTCCAGGTGTCCTAAACCGGAATAGCGGAAAAATTGGAATATACAAGTCCATTTCCGGATTATAAAATCGAATTATATAAGTTAAATATTATACTATTGGGGTGTAAATTGCATATCCGTGCCAGCAGGGGATAAAATTATTTGTACGGCAGGAGTGAAATCTTAATTTTCGGAACCTTTTCATCCCCTTTGTAACTGTAGTAAAAATCCGAAGCCCATTCATTTACATTATCGACCTTAGGGCCTAAAGTAATTTGTTTCACTCTCTTTTTTATTGACTCAAGTTCTATATATACTCTAGGTGGGATTACATCCATATCGTATTTCTTTGGGAATTCGATTCCTTTCACTACCAATCGCACTTCATTTTCGTTTTTGTAGGCATCACTTTTAAACAAAAATGCAATATTGTTCAGGCATACTTCTAAAGAAGTTTTATCCTCTGTTTTATACTTCTGTATTTTCTTTTTTAGTTCTGCCATCAAATCAGTTAATTCCTTAGATTTCTTTGAATTTAGATTTGGGATATGAAATTTTGTAGATTTATTATTTACAACATAAACGACCCGATAAAAGTGTATATCACTTTCATTGTCAAGACGGGCTTCTTTTTTTTCATCTGCGAGCAAATCCTTGACGTCTTCAATAAATTCTTGTGTATGAAGGGTGATGGAACATCCTTTGGCCTCTATACCAGCTTCTTTCCCATAAAACCGCCACATATTTAAGTCGTTATCCTTATCATGGGTAACAAAGCTACCAATAAAAGGTTTTGGTGAAAAAGTTTCAGTAATAGAACCATCTTTACGAGAAACAGAAGGTTTATATTTCAGAATTTTAAAGAACTCCTTACCTTCGGAGGGATCGTTCATAAAGTTTCCTTCGGATATTCGGAATTTACTATTCTCAATTATTAATTTTTTAAGTCTGGATAAACTTGTGTAATGAACACATTCTTCTTTTATCAATAACTTGTCCTTAATATTATTAACGGACTGCTTTATAGACCACAACTCAGGGTCTTCTATCTTCTCGCTTAGTTCTTCTATATAATATCTTGCATACTTGGCCCAAATATCATTCTCATCGGTTATAAGTTTCAGATATTTTTCAAAGTCCTGTTTTATTTCTTCCGGGTCAACATTATTTTCTTTTTTTGCTAGTCCTCTGTTATAATATGCATTTGCAAACTCTGGATTAATTTTAATAGCTTCATTATAATCATCAATCGCACCATCATAATCTTCGTTAAACACTCTTTTTATATTCCCCCTACTAATATAAGCATCAGCATAACTAATATCGATTTCTATTGCTTTAGAGTAACACTTTATTGCTTCCTTGTAGTCTTTTATAGCAAACCATGCAGCACCCATATTATAAAATGCAAGTTCATAATTTGGATTAATTTCTATGGCTTTCTTATAATCGTCAATCGCGCTATTATAATCCTCTTTATTATATAATGTGTTTCCCCTTAAAACAAATAATACGGAATCCGTCGGATTGATTTCTAAGGCTTTGTTATAATCGGTAATTGCATTATCATATTCCTTTTTATTATTCCATGTTTTTCCTCTTAATACATATAATTCAGTGTTCTTTTGTAATTCCAGTTCCTCATCTGTAAGCAACGTTAAAATTTCATCATACTTTTCTAGGTTAAAAAGTTTTTCTATATTTTCAAAAGGGTTTTTGGTGCTATTTTCCATAATACTAAAAGGTTGAAAGTAAAATCTTGAACATCTGTTTAATCAGCCTCATCAAATTGGAGATTCTTAGATAAAATATTTTTAAAAAGCAGGGATTATTATCATTAAGTCGTCATTTTCTTTTCTTTCCATCCGAGCACTGCTTTTCTGTTAAGTCTAGCAATATCACAAAAAAACTCATTAACGACTAATGGATCTCCCTTAGGATTTTCATTTGCATTTCTAACCATACACATCGTGCAAAATTCTTTATCAACACAATAAGTACATTGGGGAAAATCTTTATTGCGCAATCCTCTCAAATATTGCACTTTCTTAGAATTGTTCCAAATATCATAAAGAGACGTATCTTTTACGTTACCAACAACATAATCCTGCCAGCCTGCACATGGATACACATTTCCGTTGTCTGCTAAACAAATAGAAGAATGACAAACACTACAAACAAAATCGTCCGATGTAATATTTTTTTTCTTTTCAGCTGCCATTTCAATTTGCTCCAAATATTTTACATCATTCGTAGCTTTATAGTTAATCACTTCTTTGATTTCATTAATTGACAGGCGATTACAAAGATTTTGGGTGGTATGATTATATCTTGCTATAACAACATAATCATCTCCGACATGAATTTTATGTTTTTTCGCCCATTTTATAACATCATTAAAACTGTTTTTGTTTTGTTTCAATATTGGACAGCTTATTTGCAAAGGAATATTGTTTTCAACCATTTTCAGAATTGCATTCATGGTTTTTTCAAAACTTCCTTTCATTTGGGTTATCTCATCATGAATATTGGAATTCATCGAGTATAATGAAACTTGAACGCCTAAAAGGGGATTCATCTTCATTTCTTTGACAATTTCATCATCAAGCAATGTTAAATTACTAAGCACATTAACTGAAAAATCATATTCTCTGCATTTTTTTAAAAATTCGCAAAAGTTTTTGTGTAACATTGGTTCGCCACCACTTAATGTCAAATGCAATAATCTCATATTACTACATTGTTCTAAAACATTATAAAATAAGTCAGGTTCAATATGGCTTACCTTGTTATCATGTGGAATATAACAATGTATGCATCTCTCGTTGCACTTACTCGTAATTTCAATGTGTAAATTTGTAAGCTGAGGTTTGCCATTAAAGTATTCTTCTAAAAAATCATATGTAGATTTTTCAGGGTACATAATAGCCGAGGAAAAATCTTTACTTATTCTTTCGGGCTCTAAAGTCTTGTACGAAAATCTCGTGTCTTTTTCATCACACTCCTGCAATGTGTTGCCTGATACAATAAACCCATCCTGTTCAAGCATGCAATAAAATTCGCTGGCATCTTTCTTTATTGTTATAAAGTCAGCGTTCGCAAATTGCTTCTTTATTTTTTTTGCAAGATCATCTATTGCTTGAGGTTTTCTTCCTAATACAGATAAAAATACCGCCCCGCTTTCTGATAGAATTTTATCACCAACGTAGTTTTCATTATTATCCGTTCGTTTATATCCGAAATTCCTATTATCCGTTAAATACCCAAAGGACAAATAGTTTCTGAATATAACATTAGATTTTTGCTTGAAAAACATTTTAAGGTCTCCATAGTAATCAGGCGGCGAGTTTTAATTGTAAAGACATCGCCACCTGATCAAATTGCCCATTAACGCCCACCGGGCTTGGGTGGATTACAAGGTCTTCCACTCGGCTTACTATTGGGACGACATTCCGCCATTTGCACAGTGCTTTGTGCCAAGACTTTAGGTTTTTTGTAAAGCATATGTTCACCTCCTTTTTAAAGAATTATTACTTTAACTATTAAGAATGATGTAAAAATACAGAGCAAAAACCATTTTTCAAAGCTTTATCAAATATTTTTATATTTATTCAATTGTTATTTTAATTCCAGAACTACGTGGGGCTTAGTCTGGAATATAAACTTCATGTTGGGATTCTGCCTGCGGCGGAGCCATAGGAAACCTTAGCAATTATCGGCTGGGGTTTATCGTCCAAATATATTATTAAAAAAATCTATTGTCTGCTGCTTCCCTTGAATAATTGTTACAAGTCCACTTGCAAATGATATTAATGCCCCAATTCCTACAAAAATTTTATAAAAAAGGTTTGTCATTACTTTAAAGACCGCATTGTCTGGAATAATGCCGAACCAATTTAATACATAGAGCGGGAGACTAAAGATTTCACGAAATCCTTCTTGAAACCATACTATTGGATTCCATATTTTTTTTTGTGCATTAAAAATTGCCTCTTCCATAACACCAAGATAACGAATTAGACAATCGTCAACTGAAGTAATGTCAAATTGTGTAATCTTACCGTCCCTAAATTTAGGGATTGTATTTATAATTATTTGATAATCACTTATTGTGTAAAGTCTAAATGGAGCCACGTAGAACATAGAACCCAAATGTCCTAGGTCAGATTGGATTCTATTTACATTTTTTGTCAACCAATAGTACTTTTTACTATCAAATATTTCTTGATCATAATAATGATTTTTTGTTTCAAAATAGTTATTTGTAAATGAAACAAAATTATTTCTGTATTCTTGGGCGAAAGTATATTTGTTATTATATCTTTTCAATCGTCTGATTATTGTAGCGAAGCCAAGAACAATAACAAAAATAAATATCCCGATAATTAAAAATGTCATATTTTTTGTCTTTTGTTTTTATACCCTTGCCGCTACCGGTAAATTGTAAGTGGCGTAGCCGGTTGCGTGAGATTTTCTTTTCATGATACCATAATATTAATGTGGGTTATATGCTCTCAATTACGAACTGGTCGGCTATTACATTAACAAAATGTTGGCAACTGTTCAATAATCTTGTTTTATTTGTTTTGTGGTACATATTTTTGTGAACAAATAGCTCAATTTATTACTTTTTAATTTGTCTGAAAAGGTGTTTGTAAGGAAAGTTATCATTCTATTTACATCACTCTCATTTTTCACAATAATGTATGAAATGTCTAACAAATCAAATTCAATTCTACAGTCCTTTAACTTGTTATTATAAGAATCTCTATCTTTGATATAATCCTTCATATGGATGGAAAATTTAGCATTGTTTATTTGCTCCTTTCTGGGAATAAGGCGCCATTCACGCTCATCAAAGAACTTATAATTTTTTATAATTTCTCCTTTCCGTCTTCTTAAATCACCTGAATAATTTTTCATATAACTTCTAATCCTTAGTATATCATTTCGTTGTTCCTTTGTTAAGTTAGAATCAACTGATTTTCTTCTTTCTTCAATAAATCTCAGTAAAGTTTCTGCAATTAGGGAATCTTTATCAATATAAATCACAGGGTTTATTCCTGTTTTTCTTGCCCATACTTTCGACAAACCAATACCATAGTAGCCGTATTTTTCAAAATGTTCTTTTGATGAAGAAAGAGGTATATCACAAAATGAAAGCATAGGATGTGCAGATTTTGAAGTTCCGTCCCTAAGTTCTATCTCTTCAGCACAATATTTAATTCTAAATCCTTCTTTTATTATAGATGTTAAATATTCGAACTTAGTTGTATAATGGATTATTGACTCTGTACTTATTGCCATTTTAATATTTGTTTATTGCTAATATGGTTTCACTCTCTGTTTATTACAAATTGTTGCAAACAATTAACAATTGTATTGCTGCCCTATACTTTTATTTTTACCTTATCCCTTCTGTGGCACAACCCCATTTTCACCCCATGAAACAATACCCTTTATAGGTTAACTCTTTCATTTGTAATTTTCTTCATTTCAATCAAAAACCTATTCCTTAACATCACCCTTTCCCCACAGTAAAATTATAATATTTTTTTATTAGAATCAATATTCTTTTTAACATTTTTTACCATTTCAAAATCAAAATATATTATTTCCGGTACGATTCTTGAAAAACAGCGGTATTCTCTTCAAAAATCAGTATTAACCAAACCCACCGCCTATGTTTTAAATTATACCCATCCTGTAAAAAAGTAGCAGGGAGTATTAATTTAAAAACATACAACAATGAAAAATTTACTGGAAAGCTCAATCGATATGGTCAGGGTTGCCATCTCGGTTTGTGAAAAAAATTCCGAAGCCATCGCTTCGGTACCGGCATTAAATGATGCCTTTACACGTTTAAAAGCCAAAATGGCTGAGCTGGATACCACCATTAAAGACCAGATAGCGGTGATTAGCGGTAATACCAAAGCCAAAAAGGAAAGCAAGGCCGGCCTTGTCAATATTGCCGGCACCGTGGTTCAGGCCATCCTGGCTTACGGGCACAGCACCAATAATCTGGCTCTTGAAAAAGAAGTACATTTCAGCAATTCCACACTGTTGCGTATGGGCGACGAAGAACTCGTGCACACTGGGTATAACATTCACACCAAAGCCATTGAATACCAGGCCAGTATTGCCGGCTTTGGAGTAGATACCGCCACTATAGACAAGTTGCTTGCCGCCATTCACGACTATGAGCTTAAATGCCATGTTCCGCATGAAGCTATTGAAACCAGGAAAACCAGCACGCATAAACTCGAAGTCCTGGTTCATGAAGTAAAAGACCTGCTGAACAACGAGCTTGACCGCCTGATTCGGATTTTACCCGGCCAGTATGCCGACTTTAAAGAAACCTACCACAACGTACGTTTTATGGTCAACCATCACGGCAAATCAAAGACCGTGGAACCTCCTCCGGTACAACCTAATGCATAGGATACAGCATAACAGTTGTTAAGTTTGACATTCTAATTAATTATGAGGGCATAACTCCCGGGGCTTAAAAGCTTCGGGAGTTTTTTTGTTAAAGGGAGCGCAACTTTGAGTTGCACTCCCTTTAACACTAAGCCAACCCAAATTCTTTTATTCGTTCTTTATTTATCAAAATTTCATTACCCTCTAACTCATTAAAGGAAGAAAATTCCCATTCGCCGGGCTTGTTTACCAATCCTGCCTTTACAGGATTATTATGTATATAGCTAAAACAAATTTGAGGGTATTCTTTTTCGGGAACAGGAATGTTTATCATAGTGCCGTATGCTGAATTGAAAAAAGATGGAGTAACATTTTCGACTTTCGTAAGGCATAGTGCTTTCGTATGCAGCTTGAACAAAGAACCACTTCGGTTTTCTTGTTTGTTGATTGCTCGGGTGTATGAACGTAACATCACACCAATCGAGTCGTTGAGTGTGCCCTTTGTGATAGCTTCACTCAAAGTGAAACTATCACTTTCATGAGATTCCCCGGCAGTGAGCTCCGGAAAATTCACAAATACCATCAGATGAAAATGATTGGGCATCAGACACCAGGCCAGGATATCTGAAAAAGGGAGTATATGGGTTTTGATTTTTTCTATAAAATAAAGATAATTCTCCCTGCTGAAAAATATTTGTTGTCTGTTATTACCCTGGTTGTAAATGTGATATAATTGTTCTTTCTCGAAATTCATGTGCTTTTTTTTATACAAATTTATATAATTCGTTTTAAAATATTCCGGGTCGTTAGCGGGAGCGCAACCCAAAGTTGCGCTCCCGCTAACACGGCATTTAACCCCCTTGTTCCCTCGTTTACCGGGAATGGCCCCTTGTTTAAAGAATTGACATTTCACAGGAATATCCCCTGCTGTAAGTTTGCTCCGAAATTATTAAAGTTATTAACCAAAAAATGTAACACAATGGAAACAACAACGTATTTTTGTAACAAACACAGGCAAATGAAAAAGATCGTTTTCGGCTTACTGCTGGTTGCAGCTGGAGCATTATTGCTTTGCTTCAACTATGGAATTATTCCCATGGAATACCGGCATATTATATTTTCATGGCCCATGATCCTGGTTGCCATCGGGCTATTGCAGGTATCATCAAGAGAAAGTATCTTTACCGGAATCATCCTGATCCTGATCGGAGGTTTTTTCCTGCTCCCACGCTTGTTTTTTATGCCGCAGAATTTTATACATGATTTCTGGCCGGGACTGCTGATCATCTTTGGTATATTAATAATACTGAAACGGTCTTTTTTTCATCACGGCTTTCACGGACGCCGGTACCGTAATGTTGCGGAAATGAAAAACGATGCGGGTTTTATTGTGATGAACAACGTTTTAGGTGGCGGAAAACATGTGGTTGCCCCCGTTGAATTTAAAGGAGGAAAAATATCAAATATTTTCGGCGGGATGGAGCTTGACTTAACACAAACCACACTGGCCCCGGGAAAAAACATCCTCGAAATTGACAGTATTTTCGGTGGAATCAGCATCATCGTGCCGTCAGACTGGGTTATTAAAATTGAAGTCAGCTCTACGGTGGGCGGTTTCAGCGACAAGAGAACTGTGGTCCCCGACCCCGCTTCCGGTGCCGACCGTGAACTCATCATCAGGGGAAGTGCGATTTTTGGCGGTGGCGACATAAAATGCTAACGATCACATAAAAACATGAACCACCCCTTTTTTAGCAATATTAAACTCCTCGCTATTTATATCCTGACATGGATTGCCATCGCGGTGATCCATGTCTTTTCTTTACAGTTCTTTTTTAATCTGAGCTTTTTTCCGGCCCTGACTGACGGCTTGCTGTACAATCTTTCATTTGCCCTGTTCGGCCTTCCCGTATGGTATATCGTTTATTATTCAAAACCAGGCAAATACGCTTTTATTAACCAGTTGATTCAGCATATTTCTTCGGCTGCCATCATACTCCTGGTATGGATCAGTTGCTGTAATGCCATTCTCAAAAACATTTCCGACGATACTGCTTATATTGCTTTTCTTGAAAATAACATCGCCTGGCGCATCATCAGCGGATTATTATTTTATTCTATCCTTGTGCTGATCTATTATATCATTGTTTATTACAACGACCGCCAGGAACGGATCATGAGAGAGGCCAAACTGAACGACATCGTCAAGCAGGCCGAGCTGGACAACCTCCGCTCGCAGATCAATCCTCATTTTTTGTTCAACAGTCTGAATTCCATTAGTTCGCTGACGATTACCGATCCGGAAAAGGCTCACGAAATGATCATCAAACTCTCTGATTTTCTGCGCTATTCCATCAGCCAACCCGGTAATGTGCTGACGACATTAAAAGCCGAACTCGACAATATAAGCCGCTATATTGATATTGAAAAAACACGTTTCGGAAGTAAGCTGATATCACAGATTTCGGTCACCGAAGAATGCCACGAACTGAAAATCCCACCGATGATCCTTCAGCCACTATTTGAAAATGCGCTGAAACATGGCGTTTACGAAAGTGCTGAACCGGTCACAATAAAGACTGTATGTGCCAGAAAACAGGAATACCTGTCGATCATCATTACCAATAATTTTGATCCGGCGCCCAGGCACAGTAAGGGTGCCGGCATCGGGCTAAAAAACATCCGAGAGCGATTGAAGATACTCTATCAAAGGGAAAACCTGGTAAAAACAAAATCAGAAAATAATATTTTTGAAGTTGAACTTTTGATCCCGCAATTATGAAAATAAAGGCTATTATTGTCGAAGATGAAGAACCCGCAAGATCGCTCCTGAAAAAATTTCTTGAGCCCTTCGGCGATGTTGAACTGATCGGTGAATTCAGTGATGGCTTTACCGGGCTGAAAGCCATCAACGATCTCAAACCCGACCTTGTTTTTCTTGACATTCAAATGCCTAAACTTACAGGTTTCGAGATTCTGGAACTGGCTGAACACAGGCCTATTATCATTTTTACAACGGCCTACGATCAATATGCTATTAAAGCATTTGAAGCCAATGCCGCCGACTACCTTCTGAAACCTTTTACCCGTGAGCGTTTTGCGGAAGCCTTAAAAAAGGCAACAAGGCGCTTTAAAAACAATGAAAATGCCGATGTAAAATCTGTCCTTCAGGCGATAGATGAAAAACCCGAAATCATCAGCCGCATTGCGGTGAGGTCGGCATCAAAGATACACCTGGTGCCTGCAGAAGAAATCATATTTATTGAATCAGACGGTGATTATGTAAAGATCCACACAAAAGAAAGCAGCTTTCTGAAAGAGAAAACCATGAAGTATTTTGAGGAACATCTTGATCCCGGGCTATTTATTCGCATCCACCGCTCCTACCTCGTCAATGCCGGATTTATTCAGCGCCTTGAATATTACGACAAAGAAAACCATATCGCTATATTAAAAAACAACGAACGCCTGAAAGTCAGCGACAATGGCTATAAGTTGCTGAGAAAAGCGCTGAATTTATAAGCCGGGCCCGGAATCATTTTACCGGTCGGCATTCCCGCCTGAATAACACAACAGATACAACGGTATTAAAATAAAAAGCAGCCGGGGGTGCAGTGGCTGCTTTTATGGAACTTTTTGTGCATTGAGGCTTGAAGGGTTAAAACAAATACCTCATGCTTTTGAGGTTTACGGTAAATAGACACAAAAATGTGAATGAGGGTTGCCTGTTATGAAATTTTTTTTAAATTAAAGATGGTTAATAAAATCAACCATCAGCTTAAAAACCTCGTTGTATTTGGTTAACGGCAGCCCCGCCGCCTGATCTGTCGGGGTGTGGTATTCTTTATATTCATCCCCCAGGGTATAAATAAAAAAACTTTTTACACCGTTTTTATAAAAGTAATAGTGGTCGCTGTTGGATGTTTCGCTCCTTTCGCTTACGGTTTTAACATAATTATGCTGCTCATTCAACGATTTCAACAACTCAAAATCTTTTTTAAAAATAGTTCCATTCACCACTTTAATGCCATCGCTTCCTGTGCCCATCATATCGAGGTTCAGCATAAACTTTATGTTTTTCAGCGGAAATAAGGGATGTTCGGTATAATACTGTGAGCCTAAAAGCCCGGCTTCTTCGCCGGTAAAAAGAATAAAAGCGATAGAATATTTCGGCATATTCGCCGAATCTGAAAAATACCTTGCCAGGTCGAGTACCATGGCCGTCCCGCTGGCATTATCGTTGGCCCCGGGATAATATGTTTTATTGCCCATCATGCCAAGATGGTCAAAATGGGCGCCAATAACGATAAAAGTGTCGGCACAGGCTTTTCCGGGCAAAAAGCCGATTACATTTTCAACCGGGTATTGCTTTTCTATTTGTGCCTCTGCCTTGATTTCAACATTTTCAATTTTTGCCGGCAGGGCGCTGCGTTTTACGGTTACCACGACCTGCCGGTTTTGCTTCTGCGCCCGCGAAACACGCCACGAAACCGTATTATCTTTGATTTTCAGCAGCATCGACGCCTCTCCGAGTTTTGCATTGTTCAGATCTTTGAATCCCGTATCAATAACAAACATCCGGCCCCGGTAATCACCTGCCTGGAATTTTTTTCTTTTGCCTGCAGATTTTAATGTTTTTTCATTCAACAACAAAGAATTGGCAAATGACGTGTCAACGGTTGAAACATCAGGGTCTATGCAATAATCTGTTCCTGGCATTAATGTTTTGCCATTTATCTTTAATTCTATATCGCCCGGCAGGGTATTTATTGACAGGGTAAACGACTGAAAATAACTACCCTGAAAGGTCTTGATGTGAAACTTTTTAAGCTTACCGGCAATAAAATCCGCCGCTTTTTTCTCACCCGAATTGACATAACCACGTCCGGAAAATTCCTGAGAACAAAGCGTATCAATCATTCCCCGGACAAAGGAAATATTCTGTGAAAAACAAGTTAATGAAATAAAAAGACAGGCAGCAGTGGTGAAAAGAATTCTTTTCAAATTACAGCAATTTTCTGATAACAAGATCTTCAAGCTTCTGATAGGCTTCATCGCCGTTGTCCCAGCCATAGGTAGATTTCAGGTCTTCAAGTGCGCTGGTTGCCTGCTCAATGGTAGTACAGGAGTTCAGTTTATCAATCGCCTTGTTATATCCCTGAAGATCGCCCTTGAATAACTGGTTTATAAACAGAAATTTATCATTGATTCCTATCGCACTTTTTAAGCTAGGAATCGAAGATTTTCCAATTTTTTCAGCAACTGTTTTTTCGTTTTTTTCCACGGATATTTTATCATGTACCGACGATTTTGGCGTTTCTTTGAATTTGTCGGCAAGTATCTCTTTATCATTCAGAGAAAACAGGTCGGCTGATTTTGGTTTTTCGGATTTTTGCTTTTTAACCGGCTCTGCAGGTTTGGGTTTTTCTTCTTTCGGGCTTTCTGCTTTTTCCTCAAAAATGATTGTGGCAGGGGGCTCTGCAGGACTCTCGGTGGGAATATCTTTCATTGCCTCTTTCGGACTTTCTTTCACTTTATTATCGACATGTTCCTGAACAATAATCATCTTTTCCGGCACGGGTTCAGGGACTACCTGTTTCATTTCTGTTTCCGGCTCTTTTACTTCGGCTTTTAATTCCGGCTTTTCTTCCACCATTTCTTCAATAACGGCTGGTATGGGTTCATCTGCTTTAATGACAACGGGCTTATTATTCAGCTCATTCAGATCATAAAAACGTTCATATAATCTCCGGATATTGGCCAGGATGATATCAACTTCTATCTGTGGAATCTTCCCGGGGTGCTGATTTATCGTATTCAGTTGTTCTGTGAGTGTTTCCAGAATTATTTTTATTTCTCCCTTAACAAGATTTATAGCCATGTTTGAAAACTTAAAGGTTAATATTAAATTTGCAGTATTTTACTGGCATAAAATTATAAAAAATTAATACTTCCGCCGATGTTTATCGAAAAAACGAATGAGACCAATAAAAAAGGCTTTATCGAAGTAATTTGCGGGTCGATGTTTTCAGGAAAAACCGAAGAATTGATTCGCCGGTTAAAACGTGCAAAATTTGCCAAACAGCGCGTTGAGATTTTCAAGCCCGAAATAGATACACGTTATGATGTCGAAAATGTTGTTTCACACGACGAAAACTCAATAAATTCCACACCGGTTCAATCACCATCTGAAATTTTGCTGCTATCAACAGATGTGGATGTGGTAGGCATTGACGAAGCCCAGTTTTTTAGCGAGGAAATCGTGAATGTTTGCAACATGCTCGCCGACCGTGGGGTACGTGTCATCGTTGCCGGCCTTGACATGGATTACCTTGGAAAACCTTTCGGCCCCATGCCGGCATTGCTGGCCACTGCCGAATATGTGACGAAAGTCCATGCAATATGTGTTAAATGTGGCGAACTGGCACAGATTTCACACCGTATGATTAAAAATGACAAACTGGTTCTTCTTGGTGAAACAGATACGTACGAGCCGCTTTGCCGGTACTGTTATAAGAAAGCCGTAGCTCAGCAGCAAGAAAACGAACTACTGTAAAAAGATAGTTTTAATCGTTGTTTCGCCGGGTTTCAGGCGGATCACGCCTCTTCCGATTAATGAATCTGTTGAGCTCGTTGGTTTGTAAACGATGACATCCAGTATTCCTTCATATTTAAATACATGCTCAAAAACTCCCGAAATATCGGTCTTTCCCTCTACCCTTACATCCTGGTATTGAGGTGCAATAATAACATCGGCATACGAAACCACGGTATTCGTGTCATTTAACTGCTTGGCGGTTATTACTGCTTTGCAGTCAGTATTTTCTTTTTTGCATGAAATAAAAAAGAATACAAACAAGCCTGCTGCTATTATAATGGAAAAGACAATTTTAGGAGTAGCTATTTTCATTGTTATATTTTTTATAAATTTGCTCCGGACATTTTATACGCAAATTAAATCAATTTGTTTTAAAACATATGCAAATTTATAAAAAATATCTTTATGAAAAAATTTATTGTACTCTTTTTAGGTTTATTGCTCTTGAATAATTTTGGTTTTGGCCAAAATGACCAAACGGTCACTGAAAAAAAGTTTTTACTTAAAACTAATTATGGCGATATCACTCTTAAATTATACAATGATACCCCGAAACATAGGGATAATTTTATTAAACTTGTGACGGAAGGGTTTTACAATGGTTCTATTTTTCACCGTGTTATCAATCATTTTATGATACAGGGCGGAGGCGCCAAGGCCGGTACTGCCGATGCAGGTTATACCATTCCGGCTGAAATACTGCCAAAGTATTTCCATAAATTCGGAGCACTTGCAGCCGCCCGTATGCCCGACCATATAAACCCGGAAAAAGCTTCCTCGGGCTCTCAGTTTTATATTGTACAGGGAAAAGTTTATACTGATGCCGAATTAGATTCTTTTGAACAGTACCTGAAAAAAAAATTCACCCCGGAGGAGCGCAAGGCTTATAAAACTGTTGGTGGAACACCGCATCTCGACGGCGCCTATACCGTTTTCGGCGAAGTTATTGACGGCTTTGATGTCATTAATAAGATTGCTGCCGTTAAAACACAAACCGGCGATAAACCCGTTGAAGATGTTACCATGACCATTACTGAAATAAAATAACTCTTTCGGGCCCGATCGGCAAAATACAACTTTGTTATTATGGAAGCAATCATTAAGCGTCATATCGACGACATCCTGGTTTTTTCTACTGAAAAACCTGAAGAACTAGAACAATTCCGAATAAAATACCTTGGTAAGAATGGTATTTTGAATGCTCTTTTTGAGGAGTTTAAAACTCAGCCACCGCAGCAAAAACAATTATTGGGAAAGTTATTAAATAATTTAAAAACTGCTGCTAATGAGAAATTTGCACATCTGAAAAATGCTATTGAATCGGGCAATATTAAATCCTCTGACGCTATAGATCTTTCACTGGAAAAAAATTGGGGCAATTATGGCGCGCGCCACCCCATGTCCATAATCCGTAACGACATCATCCGGATATTTTCGCGCATTGGTTTTACCATCGCTGAAGGCCCCGAAATAGAAGACGACTGGCATAATTTTTCTGCACTGAACTTCCAGCCTGAGCATCCGGCCCGTGAAATGCAGGATACCTTCTTCATTGAACAAAACCCTGATATTGTTTTAAGAACACATACATCATCGGTTCAGGTTAGGTTGATGGAAAGCCAGAAACCACCTCTGAGGGCGTTGATGCCGGGAAGAGTTTACCGCAACGAGGCTATTTCAGCCCGGGCGCATTGCTTTTTCAACCAGGTGGAAGGTTTATACATTGATAAAAATGTCTCATTTGCAGATTTAAAGCAAACACTTCTTTATTTCTCTAAAGAAATGTTCGGTCCAGAAACAAAAATCAGGCTTCGACCCTCCTACTTCCCGTTCACAGAGCCTTCAGCAGAAATGGATATTTCGTGTTCCATATGCGGAGGAAAAGGATGCCCTATGTGTAAAAAAACCGGCTGGGTGGAAATACTCGGATGCGGAATGGTAGATCCCAATGTTCTTGAAAACTGCAATATTGATAGCCGCATATATTCCGGATTTGCTTTCGGGATGGGTATTGAACGCATTACCAACCTCAAATATTCCGTTAAAGATCTTCGCCTGTTTTCTGAAAACGATATCCGGTTTTTAAAACAATTTGAAAACAGTATTTAGCTGTTAATCAGATATTTTTATTATAAAGGGGCAGCTCAATAAAAAAGGTTGTCCCCTCTTCCAACTCAGATTCAAACCATATATGGCCTCCCGAATTTTCAATAATTCCCTTTACGATAGCAAGGCCCAGGCCCATACCTTCTGATTTTGTTGAAAAATTCGGAGTAAAAATCATTGGCTTCATTTCTTCTGAAATACCAGAGCCATTGTCTTTTATTGAAATAATTGCTGTCAGTTCGCGTTGCTCCGTTTTAATCTCAATTAAGCCGTTATTTCTGTCTCCTATGGCATGTATGGCATTTGACAATATATTGTTCATCACCCTGATCAACTGCTTTTTATCAACAAAAACCCAACAGGTCTCTACGTTTTTTTCCTGCTCGAATACAATTTCAACACCGGTATGTGACATAAAAATAGACATGGCATCAGCTATCAGGGCTGTAAGATCTATTTTTTCATTTTTGGGTTTGGGCATTTGTGCAAAATATGAAAACTCTGCAGCGATAGTCGACAGATTATCAATTTGTTCAATGATGTTTTTTGTAAAGCGTTCCAGTTTCTTGTCCCAATCCGGGGCATGATCTTTATATGACCGTTCAAGGTGTTGCACACTGAGTTTCATAGGTGTAAGCGGATTTTTTATCTCATGTGCTACTTGCATAGCCATGACCCGCCAGGCACTTTCTCTTTCGGAACGCGACAGTATTTCAGCGCTTTCAGCTAATTCGTCCAGCATCCGGTTGTATTCCGATATTAATTCGCCTATTTCATCCCTTCCTTTCCATAAAATCTTTTCATTCTTCTTCCCAAGCTTTATATTGCCCAACTTCTCCCTTATCACTTTTAACGGTCTTGATATACGGCCGGCAATAAACAATGCTATTATTATCGTTATGGCAATGAGAATCACATAAATATTGACAAATGTTGTTAAAAATGAAGATAATTCCCTTTTTAGTTCGCCTTCTTTGGCAAAATAGGGTAAATTAATGTAATACAATATTTTATTGCTTCTTCCAAAAAATGGCACATAGGCCGAATAATAATTCAGTTTGCCAATATTCTCCTTTTGAATGAATAAAGTCTTTTTTTGCGTAATCAACTGGTAATAAGCATGCGGATTCATCCTCTCCGATAATAAACCCTCCATAAATATCTGTGGCCTCGAAGATGAAATTAATTTTCCACCCCCATCAAAAACATTGATATCCGTAAAAAAAACGTTGGAATACTTTATCAAAGAATTATTTAAAGCATTAAGTTGCTCATCATTCAGCGCATTATTATCACCTAATTTATTCTGCAATGCCATCATGATTGACATTGTTTTTTCGCTTAAGAGATCAAGGTTTTTATTTTCGTTCAGACTTCGTATAAAATAAAATGTTGATATTCCGATAATTAAGAATGAAATTACAATGATTGACACCATTGAAAGCTGCAGCCTGTTTTTAAAATTAAATCGGATGGTCCTCCTGTTGGGAAGTATGATTTCGAATAAGGAATAAATCAAAATGACGATTGAAAAGAACGTAAACAATATGGAAAAGGGTGCCAGGATATCCAGGATATTGCCGTTTTTTTTGCTGATCATTACCAGCGATGATGAGTCTGGCCGGTAACATAAATGGTTGTACCCATTGGAATTAAAAGTATACAGATCATTCACAAATATGGAACTATCAATTGAGAATATCGTGGAATAGTAATATTTTCCATACGCATCTATCAATCCGTTTTTATAGTATTTTGCATAGGAATAACCTGACAGGTCGGTGTTTATAAAGAGCTTTTTATCTATTAAAAGCTCCGGGTAGCCTAATCCTTTCGGGATAAACTTCGAGTTTAATTCGATGAATAAATATATGTCAGAAGAATCAATACTGAACTTTAGTGTAGAAAGGTAGTTACTTCCACCCGTTCCATAGTTTAACATGTTCAAATCGGGGCAGGTTGTGGGCTTTCCATATGTTGCAATTACATCATCAAAGAATGATTTACAATTATGTTTTTGCGTTCCCGACTCCACTAGCAAACTGTCGAGAACATTGCAAACCGTTATCTGAACTTTATATTTATTCCAGTAACCCGAAAAATACTTTTTAACAAGGTAGTCTTTTATATTGCTTTCACTTTGTGGATATTCCTTTAATTTTTCTTTTAATAAATTATCCCCGGCTATTTGCTCCTGAACACTTTTATAAATAAATTCGCCCAAAGGATCCTCTCCTGAGGATAGTTTGTGGGCAAATGATTTTCGTTTTTCCAGTTCCTTTGTATTTGTGGTGATAATAAGATTATAGTAAACCGTAAACGTAAAGATGATCAGATAAGCAAATATTTCATAGTAATATAATCTTTTTTCTCTTTTCAGTCTCAGTAATAAATAAGCACAGCAAAATAATATAAAGCAAATTACCGACGGAAAATCCGGTTTTATCCCGAAAATATTGAGGATTACAGGCAAAATACCCAATACCAAAATGATAGCGATATTGAAAAAAACATAATTCCGAAAGTTCTGAATTACCTGAAGTAAACTGGCGGATATGAAAAAAAACGAAAGGATCAGCAGCGATATTATTAGTAAGCCGGTAATACTTAAAAAATCGATTGTAAAAAGCTGGCTCAGATTATAAGAAATGGTAGAATCAAGAACGATTGACCGTACCAAAGAAATAATATAATAAAATAATACCGCCAGGAATAAAATAATCAATGGTGAACCCGCGTATCTGACCCATTTCATCTTTACCGGAATACTTTGCTGGGCAGTATTTTTATAGATGAAAACCGCAATAATAAAAAATAATACTGCATTTATTAACAGGTCGCCAAATGATGGCAGCCAGCCTGAAGAAGCATAAAACAGGGGGCCAAATAAATCTGTTGAATAAATGTAAGCAGGAATTTTGAAGTAAAAAAAGACACTTCGAAATATCAATAATGTCGATATATAGGCAAATACAAAAAGTGTCCGCCCGATCCGTTTTTTTTCATACAACAAAAGATATAAAAGATAAAACAGGTATAAAAGTGCCAGAAATGAACAAAAACCGGTAAGCAGTAAAATGATTTGTCCGGCTCCGGAATAAGCAGTATTTTCAGAAAATGTCAGTGAAAACAACTTTTGACCATCACTATTTGTTATTACATCGCCATTAGTTTTTTCAGAAATGCTGACCCCGGTGATATCTGAGTTCAGGCTTCGGCAGAAATTGTTTGTTAAATAATCATTTTCATATTTGTAATCATTTTTTATCAAAATAGCCGCAAAACACGTTTTTTGCTTTCCTTCTTTTTTTATAAGGTAGTACCATCCATTTTCAGTTTGTACTACTTTTCGCTGTTTGGCATTTTTATCAAATAATCCGGGGAATGAAAAATAATTATCGGTCCACAAAACAAGTGAATCATTTTTGTACTTTAAAAATGTAATATTCTCCTCATTTGAAATTCGCAGTATTTTTTCATTAAAAACTATTTTTTCGGAAGAAACAGATGTCGAATCATTAATTAGGAGATCAAGAATTTTATCCGCAATTTTTTCCTTGTGTAAAATTTGGTGCTCTACTTTTTTTATAAAAGAATTTTTTCGGGATTGAAAATCCAGAATAAAATTCTTGTAGAAAAAGTTTATTGCAATAAAAAATACTAAAACAAGTGCTATAGAAAAAATCCGTTTGTAAGTATTTCTTTTCATTTTTCTAAAAAAATTATTTTCACCTCAAAAAAACAGCTTAAAATTAAGCAATCTGAGGCGTTTTTTTATTTTTTTCGATTAATTATACCAAAACGGGGGTGCGATTTAAAATAGAGGCTTATTTTAAGCCATTTTTCCCAAAAACGTAAATCAGGCTCGAAAATTCATTACCATTTCTTTTTGCATATTGGTTTGATCGAAATCCATGGAAAAAAGCTTTTACCAGATTTTTTTTGCCGGTTTTATATTTTTCACTTATCATGCTAATATAATATGCATCATAAACCATCGGCAATTTTTCCAAAAGTTTAAAATTTCTTTTCTCAAAAAGTTTTGCCAGGGTCTCTGTGGTAAAATGAAAAATATGCCTTGGCACATCATACCCTGCCCAATACTTACCATAAAAAGAGGCGTCATAACATTTTGAATTGGGAACAGCTATGACCGCAATACCATCATCTTTTAATATCCGGTCTAATTGAAATATACGTTCATTAATATCGTGAACATGCTCAAGGACATGCCACATTGTTACAACATCAAATTTTTTATCCGGTAGTTTTTGAATATCATTTTCGTCTAAAACATCTAGATTATAAGCTTGAGAAGCGAATTGCCTTGCTTTTTCGTTTGGTTCAAGGCCTGTTGTTTGCCAGCCTTTGTTTTTAAAAAAATTCAGGAACTCACCTGTGGCACATCCAATATCTAAGATAGATCCGGCTTTTTTGTAATTGCTGATAATGGTATATTTCCTCACATGGTTTTTTCTTCTTATAAAAGAATATACTCTATCCAGTATTCCTTTTTGCTTTGTTGAATGAGAAATATAGCTTTCAGAATTGTAATATTTTGAGATTTCTGTGGCTGCCGGTCGTGGATTTACAAATAACAATCCGCAATTTTTGCATTTTACAATTGTAAACGCCTCCTGGGTGAGGAAATAATCTTGCGGTTCCAGATAGTTTGTAAATGATTCATTTCCACACAGCGCACATGATATTATTTTTTCCATATTTACAAGTTTCACGTGAAACATTAACGCCCGAGGTAAACAAGCAGGACGGTTATATCGGCCGGCGAAACCCCACTTATTCTTGATGCCTGGCCGATTGTGGCGGGTCTAAATTTTGACAATTTTTCCCTGCTTTCTATTGAAAGTGCTGAAATTTTTCTATAGTCCAGATTTTTACTTAAAGTAATATTTTCAAGTTTTGCTATTTTATCTGCAATATCTTTTTCTTTCTCGATATAGGAATTATACTTTATTTGAATTCCGGCTTCTTCAAATATTTCTGTTTCGGATATTCTTTTTTGTTTGATGAAACCTTTTAATTTTTCAGAGGCAGAAATCAGTTCCCTTATGTCAACCTGAGGCCTTAAAAGGATATTGATTAGTTTTGTTTTTTGAGATATTTCCGGCGAGTTTATTGAAACTAAGTATTTGTTTATTTCATCAGGAAGAACTATTTCTGTTTTTATAAAGTTTATTAAAGATTCAACTTTTCGCAGCTTATTTTTAAATTTTCGCATTCGTTCTTCCGGAACCAAACCAAGATCATGGCCTTTTTTTGTAAGCCTGATATCAGCATTATCCTGTCGTAACAATAGCCTGAATTCAGCTCTTGAAGTAAACATTCTATATGGTTCATCAATACTTTTTGTGATCAGATCATCAATTAAAACCCCAATATATGCTTCGGATCTACCGAGAACAAATTCGGCCTTTTTATTAACCTTATTGAAAGCATTTATCCCTGCCATTAATCCTTGTGCTGCGGCTTCCTCATAACCTGTAGTCCCGTTTATCTGTCCTGTAAAATAGAGGTTTTCAATAAGTTTTGTCTCCAGAGTATAATCCAACTGGCTGGGAGGAAAATAATCGTATTCGATGGCGTATCCCGGGCGAAATACTCTTGCTTTTTCAAAGCCATCAATATGTTTCAAAGCATTCAATTGTGTTTCTTCCGGTAATGAGGAAGAGAAACCATTAAGATAATATTCGATTGTGTTCCAGCCTTCGGGTTCAAGAAAAAGCTGATGTCTGTTTTTATCAGAAAAACGCACTATTTTATCTTCAATTGAGGGACAATATCTGGGGCCTTTACCTTTTATTCGTCCCTGAAAAAGAGGTGATTTTTCAAAACCCGTACTTAATATATCATGGACTTTTTCATTAGTATAAGCCAGGAAACAGCTTCTTTGATTTTTGGGTGGAATGGTATCCGAGAATGAAAATTTCCCGGGTATTTCATCACCTTTTTGTTCATCTAACTTCTTAAAATTAATGGATCTTCCATCTACCCTGACCGGGGTTCCGGTCTTTAACCTGTCTTTTTTAAATCCATATTTCGTTAAAGAATCGCTTAATCCTACCGATGACCCTTCTCCTATTCTTCCGCCCATTATAGTTTTTTCGCCTATATGGATAATGCCATTTAAAAAAGTACCGGAAGCCAGAATTACTGCTTTCGAGAATATTTTAATCTTTAATCGTGTTTCAACGCCAACTGCTTTTCCATTTTTTATCAAAACATCTTTTACTTCATCCTGCCAAAAATCAAGATTGGGAGTATTCTCAAGAAGTTGTCTCCATTTCATTGAAAACAGCATCCGGTCACATTGTGCTCTTGGGCTCCACATTGCAGGACCTTTTGACCGGTTCAGCATCCTGAACTGTATCATGGTTTCGTCAGTAACGATTCCGGTTTTACCACCAAGTGCATCTATTTCTCTAACGATTTGTCCTTTGGCGACACCGCCAATCGATGGATTACAAGACATCTGGGCGATCAGATTCATGTTCATTGTTATTAAAAGAACCGAAGCCCCCAAATTGGCCGCTGCTGCTGCTGCCTCACATCCGGCATGCCCCGCCCCCACAACAATAATATCATACTTTTTCAACAACATCGGATTGTTTCACGTGAAACATTAACTTATATTACTGATATACAGCGCATTATGCTAATTTTTAGCGATTTCCAAGAACTTCTCCAAATAATAATCCTCTTTAAGACTCATCTCTTTTCGTTCTTCGGGTTTTTTATCCTTATAACCCAACAAATGTAACAGGCCGTGAGCCATAACACGCATCAATTCTTTCCGGGTTTTCTGATTAAAATTTTCAGCATTTTCCCGTATCCTCTCATAACTGATAAAGATATCGCCTTTTATTATATTCTTTTCACAATAGTCAAAAGCAATTACATCTGTAAATGTTTCCTTTTGTAAATATTGTCTGTTTAATGTCAGCAAATAATCATCATTACAAAAAATGTAATTTATTTCTGCATGTTTAATATGCTTATTCTCGCAATGAATAATATGACCAATCCAGGCTCGGATTTTTTCCTTAGAAAGACGTACGTGTTGATTGTTTTGTGTAAAAAAGTTTATTTCAAAATCAGACATTCTTTTTAGCCTTTTTTTTCAAATATATTCTTTTTTACTTTAAAATATTCGTCTAATTGTTTTTTTCTGAATAAATATACCTCGTTATTGATGGATGTAATATTAAAAACTATTTGGATTTTGCGGCCTTTATCGAGGAAATGGACATCATCAGAAAGAGTCTTTATTAAATATATTCCCGTACCTTTTTTGTCGGGGTTACCCTGTGCATCAGTTGCATCAGGTATCGAACCGTAGTCAAAACCAACTCCCTGATCTTCAATGGTAAACTTAATTCCTTTTTGAGAAAAATCAAAGTGTATTAAAACGAATTTATCCTTATCTTGAAGATTCCCGTGAACAATTGCATTTTCGACGGCTTCGGTAACAGCAACCATGATATTGCCAAAATAGGAATTATATAGATTATAATAATCACATATATCTTCTACAAACCTCTCCACTTCGGCTATCTCGTGCAGATCAGATTTTATTTTCAATGTATGCTTTTTCATCAATCTTCAAATTTATAAAAATATTCATTAGTCTTATACTTAAAAAACGGTGTTAAAGTTACAGGAATTGTTTTTAACAATTCGAGTTCTTTTGATTTTAATCTGTTATACTCAAAAAATTGATTTGGGTTACTATAATTTTTCTCAATTGCTTCATTTGATTTTCTTTTTTCGTCCAGTTCCCTTTCTTTATCGGCCTTTTCAGACTCCAGCAATCTTGTTAAAATTTCCTGTTGCCGCTTTAAAGTTTCATTATTTAAAATTTTATTGACCAAATCTGATTCTGTTTCTTCCATTTTTTTCATCATCTCACTGATCTCCCCATCATTTCCGACACCTTCTTTTTTCTGGTCCTCACCATATTGCTGCAACATTTTGCGGATGGCTTCCTGCTGAGCGGCCATTTTAGCCAGTTGTTCACTCATTGATTGCCCGTCTTTGCCTGGTTTCTGGCCATTTTCAAGCTGTTTTTTTAAGGCTTCCATCTGTTTATTCAGCTGGTCCTGAAGTTGCTTCATTGAAGATGCTGAAGGTTTTCCGTTACCCGGTTTTTTGCATTTTCCCCCCTTTTTATTACACGATTTGCTTTGCATTGACTGCATCTGCTGCTGCATTTGTTCCAGGGATTCAGCTAACATCAGCGCCAGATTATTTACGGAGGTCATCACATATTGCTGCCATTTTTGAGCCTGTGGAACATTGCGGTTATGCAATGATTCCAAAATTTTTGCAACATTTTCATTGATGGCAGAAATCTCCTTATTAATAGCAGGTTCTATAATAGGTTGCCTTTTACTTAATGCAAACAAAGAGTCTTCTATCATCTTCAGGTCGTCTTTCAGCTCTTTCTGTTTATCCATAATAGAAAGGAACTTCGGATCATTTATATTGGTTACTTTAAGCCTGTCAATCAGGTTTTCCTGGCTGAATGAGACTTTTATCAAATTCTCCAACAGCTGGCGTAAAGTCTGTTCGTCCTCAGCAGCTTCTTCCTGCTGCATTTCCTCGAGCATTTTCTGCAACTCGTTTCCCAGCTCGCTCATTTGGTCACCGGCGCTCTTCTGTGATTTTGAAGCATTTTTACGCTTGTTGTTTTCAAGATTGCTTTTACTATTATTTAATTCCTGTTGAATTGAATTCTGCTTATCATCAGTATTCTTGAGGGCCTTGGGGTCTTCCAGTTCGCTGTTTTTCTTTTCAAGCTCTTTTAAGTCCTGTTTAATCCCGTTAAAATCATCATTTATTTTTTTCTGTTCATCCAATAAGTTTTGTTGGTTTTGATTTTCATCGGCTGTTTTCTCGGAAAGTTTTTTTTGCTCTTCTGCAAGCTTTTGGAGTTTATCAGTCGTTTCGGTCATTTTTTTCTCAAATTCGAGTTGCTTAAACAACTCCAGGTTCCGGTCAAGCTCTTTTTCCAGGTCTTTATTACTCATCTTAATTTTATCAAGCATATCATTCACCTTATTCTTGTCAAGCTTATCCAGCATTTCCTGCATTTGTTTGAACAAGTCTTTCATTTCATCTGACATCAGTTTATTAAATAGCTCTTCAAGCTGTTTTTGCTTTTCCAGTATGCTGCTGTCGGGAACGCGGTATTGCTGTTCTTTAACATTATTTTCGTGCAGTTTATCTTTAAGATCTTCGACATTTTGCTGCAATTGCTGCTGTTTGATGAGCATATCTTCGATCTGCTTGCGGTCCTGCCAGTTCAGATTTTTCTTATCGAGCATTTTCTGGCTGATCTCATCGGCTTGTTTTTGCAATAAACTTAAATCTTTTATTGCCTGATCCATTTTATTTTTTAGATCCTCATTGTTTTCATCTGTTTGTTTTTCTAACTCCTCAGTGGTTGGTATCCTGAAAACCATTTTCGATGATTTTGTTGCCTTGCTGCCATTAACGCCATCGTTATCCCAGACTTCAAAATAATACTCTATCTGGTCACCCGGGGCAATATCAAGAGAAGAAACATCAAAATAATAATAGAATTCTCCCTGGTTAATTAACTTGTTTATTGTAATAGGAGTTGCCAGTTCGGTATTATCATCATCTTCGCCCATTTTAAGTTTATGATATTTAAAAAGTAATTTATTAAAGCCATAATCATCCTTAATAAAGCCTTTAAAATACAAATGGCTGTTATATACCGAATCCCTGTATTCCTTTACATCAATCATCGGATAGGCATCAGGAATAACATTTATAGAATAGGTTAAAGAGTCGTTGCTGGTTATATATTGGTTTTGAGTAATAACCGAATAATTTTGTGATTGCAAAAATGTACGGGTAAATAAAAATGTTTCACTCCGTACCGGGTCTAAAAGTATTTTATTATCAAAAAAATGCAGTAGTATTTTTTTTGTGTCTTTTGTTTTAAGGCTCCAGCTTATGCTTGTACCGGCAGGGACCGACAAATCCCCTGAATTTTGAATGGTTTCATTTTTCTTTCCCGTATAAGCCGGATAGTTTAAATAAACACCAAAGTCCAGGATTATTGGCTTGGGAATTACTTTAATTGTATATTCCCTTGATCTGAACTCATCAGCTTTCAGATAAAAAACCAAATCCTTTTGAACATTTTTAAATGTATAATGAAAAGAAACAACATTTTCTTTTGATAATTTATACTCATTACCATTATATACTACAAACATTTCATTCGGTATATCATCACCGGCCATCTTTACATCCAGAAGAAAATCCTGTTGTTGGACAACATCCATATTTTTATTCAGTATATTAAACTGAAATGGGGCCTGTTTCTCAAAAAATGTTGAATACTTGTAGTATCTCTTTGCAGGTTCCGTTAAAACGGCAGGCGAAGCAAAAAGGATCACCACCAGAATAATGGCAGGGGGTAAAAAGTATTTTAAAAATTTGCGGTTAATTTTCAGATCAATGGCTGCACCAAATGGTATTGGCCTGAGGCTACTTATTTTCTGATCAATACTAGCATTAACCAGCTCAATACTTGAGGTTTCAAATGATGTATTCTTCAACTGAAGCGTATTCAGAAGCTTATCATCAACTTCTTTAAAATGTTTTCCAATAATATTAGCAGCCTGCTCATAAGTAATAATTTTACCAATACGGTATAAACCCAATAATGGAATGATTACGAGCCTGACAATAACTATTACATTTAATGAAACAAACGAATAAAATAATATTGTACGTACTGCTGAATTGAAATAGGCAAAGTATTCCCCTACTGCCAAAATCAGAAAAAAGGCAAGCAAAAAGGTCATAAAAAGTATGGCACCTTTCAGCAGCTGGTTTTTATAATATTTCCTGATGAACTTATCCAGCTTTTCAATAAGCTGTGAATAGCTTTCACTCATGTTTTAATCAAATAAATAAGAACGATGCTGTTAAAATAAATATTTTCATTTACGGCAAATTTATAAAAAAATAAGCTTATGGCGTTCTCAGATTATTTCCACTTTCATATAATACTTTTTTAAATTGTTTAATAATCTGTTAATTTATTTAACATTAAAGTACTTAAACGGTTAGATTTTTATGGACGTTTCTCTGATGACAACTACAGTGAATTACATGAAGAAAAAAGAGCCGCGGGCATCATTGCTGCTACTTTTGGAAATAGGACAGGTTCAGATGGAAGTATCGGAAGAAGTGACCAGAGTCCGGGATACCTCAGAAGAAATATTACATTCAGCGAATACAACTTTGACCTCATAGCAAATATTCAATAAAGATTTTGGAAAAGATCTGATATCAGATGTGGTTAGCTATGTACAATCGTGGATTTGAATCCTGGACATATTGGAGAAAATATGATTCTCCTTTATTGGTAGCCCCTCCTGATGCATTATCCGAGCTGCCGGTAAGACTTTCTTATCCAATAGTAGAACAGACGTTGAACAGGGTAAATTATCAAGAGGCTTCTTCAGCCATAAATTTAACATCTGTCAGTCCTTTTGGTGATGAGTTAAGGACAAAGCTTTTCTGGGATTTGTACTAAAATTTAACTACAAGTCTTACCGTTTGTTAGCCTGAAAAATTCTTGTAAATTTTTCACCCTTCGGGCCGACAAAAGAAAATCAAGTATTTGGGCAGTAATTGTCATTTTCAAATATTTTCTTTGTCGGGATTACCTGACCTGCTGCCCACATTGCCCATGCTCATTCATAAATTGCATTTCATTTATTTATGACTAGGTCAGGTTAATTTTGTATTTTAATAAAGGGGCTTTCTTCGGGAAGCCTCTTTTTTTATTAAAAATATCCGGGTTCATAGGTCTTCTTCAAAATAAAACCTCTAACTTTGCCGAAATTTTTATAAATAATACAATATTATGATTAAAAAGAAAAATAAAGCGGTAACCAAAGAAGATGTTGTCGTTAAGTTTGTTGGCGATTCCGGCGACGGAATGCAGCTTACCGGCAATCTTTTTTCGGATACAGCAGCCCTTGAAGGGAATGATTTAGCCAACTTTCCGGACTATCCTGCAGAAATCAGGGGTCCACACAACACCGTTGCCGGAGTTTCAGGATTCCAGGTACATATCGGTAAAAAAGTCCACAGTTCAGGAGACATGTGTGATGTTTTAGTGGCTATGAATCCTGCATCATTAAAAGCAAATCTGAAATGGGCCAAAAAAGGCGGAACTATTATTACCGACACCGATGCCTATGATGAAAAAGCCCTTGAAAAATCAGGGTACAAAAGTAATCCACTGACCGATGATTCGCTGCGGGATTACAATATGATCAAAGCTCCAATTACCACGCTTACCAAAGATGCTCTTAAAGATTTGGGCCTTGATTCAAAAACAGCAGAAAAATCAAGAAATATGTTTGCCCTTGGAATGATGTATTTCATGTTCAATTGGAAACAAGAAATAGCTTTTGATTTTTTCAAGAAAAAATTCAAGAAAAAACCCGAACTGATTGAATCCAATAAAATAGCACTGCAGGCCGGTTATAATTATGCTGAAACTGTTGAAGCCATCAGTGTTACTTATGATATTCCGGCAGCAGCATTAGAAAAAGGTAAATACCGGAACTTATCGGGCAATATAGCAACAGCATGGGGATTTCTGGCGGCATCCGAACGTTCGGGCAGGCCGTTGTTCCTGGGTTCATATCCCATTACCCCGGCAACTGAAATTCTGATGGAGCTTGCCAAACACAAATCACTGGGAGCAAAAGTTTTTCAGGCTGAAGACGAGATCGCCGGCATCTGCTCGGCAATAGGTGCCAGTTTTGCAGGAGCTATGGCTCTTACCTCTACCTCTGGTCCGGGACTTTCGCTGAAAAGTGAAGCTATCGGTTTAGCCGTGATGACAGAATTACCATTAGTAATTGTTGACGTACAGCGTGGTGGCCCGTCAACCGGGTTGCCGACAAAATCAGAACAATCCGACCTGATGCAGGCACTATTCGGAAGAAATGGCGAATGTCCTGTATTAATTATTGCAGCACAGTCCCCATCGGATTGTTTTATTTCTGCTTATGAAACAGCAAAACTGTCTATGGAGCACATGACTCCGGCTATTTTGCTCACCGACGGGTATATCGGCCAGGGCTCAGAACTGTTTAAAATACCCAAAGTAGCTGATCTTCCTGATATCAAACCTCCGATAGCTAAACCCAACGATCCGGATTTTAAACCCTTTAAAAGGGATCCTAAGACCCTGGCAAGAAAGTGGGCTTTGCCCGGAACAGAAGGGTTAAGACATAGGGTAGGGGGCCTTGAAAAAGAAAATATAAGCGGAAACGTCAGCATGAATGCGGAAAACCATGAACTGATGACGGAACTGCGCTTTAATAAAGTGATGAAAATAGCCGATTATATACCGGAACAGCAAGTGTTCGGAGCTGCCGAAAATGACCTTCTTGTGATAAGTTGGGGGGGTACTTTCGGGGCGGTGCATACTGCTGTGGAAGAATTGATCAATGAAGGAAAACCGGTCAGTCATGCACATTTCAAATACATCATGCCGTTGCCGAAAAATACAGAAAACCTGCTCGGTAAATACAAAAAAATCATTGTTTGTGAATTGAATGCGGGACAATTTGTAAATTATCTGAGAATGAATTTTCCACAGTACAAGTACAGCCAGTATAACAAAATACAGGGCCTGCCTTTTAATGTTTCCGAACTGAAAGATGCGTTTAACAAAATAATAAAGGAGAAATAAGCTATGGAAGAAAATTTGACAGTTGACAGAACAAGAGTCCCTCTGAGTAAAGAGGATTTTGTAAGCGACCAGATGGTCAAATGGTGTCCGGGTTGCGGCGACCACGCCATCCTTTCTTCGTTGGCCAATGTTTTTCCAAAAATTGGTTACCGTAAGGAAAATTTTTGCGTGGTTTCCGGTATCGGTTGCTCCTCGCGTTTTCCGTATTATGTGAACACTTATGGTTTTCATGGAATTCACGGAAGGGCCAACCCTATTGCCACGGGTGTAAAGATAACCAATCCGCATCTTAGCGTATGGGTGGCCACCGGTGACGGAGATTCTATGGCTATCGGAGGAAATCATTTCATACATATCATCCGGAGAAATGTTGATTTAAATATCATGTTGTTTAACAACCAGATATACGGACTTACCAAAGGACAATATTCTCCGACATCACCCATGGGCAGCGTTACCAAGACCTCTCCTCAGGGAACCATCGAACATCCTTTCAACCCCGGAGAACTTGTGTTGGGAGCCCAGGGAACCTTTTTTGCAAGAGCCGTGGATACAAATCCCAAATTAATGACCGAGATCATGTTCGAAGCGGCCAAACATGACGGAACGTCCGTGGTTGAAATCTTACAGAATTGTGTCATCTTTAACGAAGGCGCTCATCAGATTATCACCTCAAAGGACCTCAGAGACGAACATCAAATTCTTCTGAAAAATGGTGAACCGATGATATTCGGTAAAAACAAAGATAAGGGTATTATACTGACATCTCATGGATTGGAAGTTGTTACCATTGGTGCAAACGGGATTACAGAACAGGATCTGTTGGTGCACGACCAGTATTCACAGGATCCCGGAATTCACCTGATGCTTGCAAAAATGACTCCTCCTTATTTCCCTTTAGCCCTGGGTGTTATTCGTTCGGCTTTATTCCCGACGTATGATGACCTTGTTGAAGAACAAATAAAAAGATCAAAAGTAAATTCCACAATTAATTGTGTTGACGATTTGCTGAATAGTGGAGATACCTGGGAAATAAAATAAAAATCCACAGGTTAAAATTAACCAGATATTCATTGAATGAATATTGGTATGGTAAAGGAGGTATTCAAAATATCTCCTTTACTGTTTTATAAATAAGCTCGCATTCTTATACAAGGAATACAAAAAGCATAATAAAGCAAAAAAGTGTCTTATACCGATTGGAAAAATATCCGCCGCGGCGGATATTTTTACCATCGGCATAACCAAATGAGAAATATCAATACGCCCTATTGGACTATTTGATATTTCAATTTGGTATTATTTAACCTTTAATACATCAGCTAAATGCAATTCCAATTCGGTTAAAAAAAGATTCATTTCCTTGACAGAAGCCATGTTTACCTGAAAAACAGTAAGTACATTATTGACTTTTTTAAGGGCTGTTGTCAGATCAGTAATTTTTTTACTTACGAAATTTCCTTTTATCATCAATAAAAAATCAGCTTCGGGAATCTTCTCAAGTAAAGTCATATTCTGATTCTTGTTGGCCACAAAAAAGAAATTAATCCGGGTATTGTTATCATTGCAATAAAAAAAAGAAAAATTTTCCTTTCCCGAATTTTTCCTTTCAAGGCTAAAATCTTCAAACTTAGATAAATTGATTTTAAGAATCTGATTAATATACCAGCACAATTTATATTCCTTCAGATGGCTGCTAATGCCAATAGTAATATATTCCTCGGTCAGGTCATATGTAAATGAAATCTTTTTTGCCATGTTATTTTATTCCCTTACTGTCTTTCCACAATCTGTTAAACGATTTTTCCTTAATAACCGGCACGTCTCTTCTAATGCCCCAACTATACTTGAAGAACATGCGGATCACTGTATTTTTTATTTTATAATTTGGCTTATCGATAATCCAACGCTTAAGCATCACTTTCCGCCAGCCAAACATAACAATCTTATCAGTAAAAGTATACATTTTTTCATTTACTGAATCTCTCCTGTTATACAGTAAAAGCTTGTGTATTTTAATAGCTGAGGGGCACACTTCAGTACATTTTCCGCACAAAGATGATGCAAAACTCAGGTGTTTATAATCCTTGAAACCTTTCAAATACGGGGTAATCACCGATCCTATCGGACCGCTATAAACGGTATCATATGTATGTCCGCCTATATTCCGGTAAATAGGACAGGCATTAAGGCAAGCACCGCATCTTATGCATGAAAAAGCTGATTTTTGCTTTTTCTGAAACAAAAGATTGGTACGGCCATTATCAAGCAAGACAACGTACATTTCTTCGGGCCCGTCTGCTTCGCTTTCTTTTTTCGGACCTGATATTATGGAGTTGTATACCGTGATGTTCTGCCCGGTACCATGACTGGCCAATACAGGCCATATTAAAGCCAAATCCTTAACAGAGGGTATTACTTTATCAATGCCGGCTATTACTATATGGATTTTAGGAAACGAAACTGTCATCAGGGCATTGCCTTCATTTTCGGTGAGAGCAACAGCTCCGATATCGGCAATAATAAAATTAGCGCCTGTAACACCAATATCAGCGCCTGTGAATTTTTTCTTTAACAACTTTCTTACAAACAGTGTTAATTCTTCCGGGGTACTGTTTGGAGGTGTATTAAATTTTTCATGAAATAATCCGGCAATGTCTTCTTTCGATTTATGCATTGCCGGGGTAATGATATGATATGGTTTTTCGCCTGCTATCTGAACGATATATTCACCGAGATCCGTTTCTACAGATTCAATATTTTGGCTCTCTAACTTATGATTTAATTCTATTTCCTCCGTGGCCATCGATTTTGATTTAACAGCCAGTTTAGCTTCATTCTTTAGAAATATTTTTAAAATTTCATTAGCCGCTTCTTCTGCATCATTAGCCCAGATTACTTTTCCGCCCTTTTTAACAAAGTTATATTCAAATTCTTTAAGGTAGTTTTCAAGACTGTTTATGGCCCTGTGTTTTAAAAAAGAAATTCGTTGCCTTGCTACATCGAGATTTGAAAACTGTTCTTTACCTTTTAACACGGCGCTATCATACCGGGAAATATTATGTTTAATAATCTTCCTGTGATTAATATCAAAGGCTTTTATTTCGGCTTTTCTGGTAAAAATCTTTTGTTTCTCGCTCATATCAATTAATAAGATTTTTTATTTTATTAATCCTGATTAAATGACGCCCACCTTCAAATTCAGTCGTCAAAAAGGCGTTTACTATCTCAACAGCATCCTCTGGCGTAATAAAGCGGGCCGGCAAAGAAATTAGGTTTGCATCATTATGTAAACGCGCAAGTTCAGCAATTTTTACATTCCAGCAAAGGGCAGCCCTTACATTGATATATTTATTTGCTGTCATGGCAACACCATTGCCACTACCACATATTATTATTCCCTTTTCAAATTTATTGTTATTTATATCATGTGCCAAAGGATGTATTATATCAGGATAATCAACACTTTGACTATTAAAAGTACCATAGTCACATACCTGGTAATTCAAACAAATAAGATATTTTTTAATATGTTCTTTCAATTCAAATCCAGCATGGTCACTGCCTAAGGCTATCTGTTTATTCATCTTTTGATTGTTAATAATTTTTTGTTGTTGTTCTTTTTTAATTCGTTGTTTTCTAATTAAATATTTTTTTCTCTTATTTTTTAAACTGTTTATTTTTAAAATAATATGTTTTTAACAATGGTAATGTTAATAAAGATCATTCTATGTTGGTAAAGCACGTAATTTTTTTTGATTGTTAAAAACAGTTGATATTATTAAAAAAGACTAACAAGTTTTCAAAGTAAAATTAATACAATTTTATTAAAACATCACGTTTTCCATAAACTGTTAATATTTTTTCATTTCCTTATTTTATAATGCTTTAAAATAAAATTTATGTTGATATATTGTTGATAAAACTTAATATTTAAAATAAAAAAGTTCTTCTTACTTTTTTTTCAAACACAATTAACATCCTGTATTTAATAATAATAAATTTAAAAAATATTTAATAAATATTATTAAAGAAAAATAATGTGAAAATAAAACGTCGTAATATTGCAAAGAATTTCATGATTATGGACTATCAGGAAAAAATTAAAAAATTAAAAGAGCAAAAAAATGCAGTAATTCTTGCTCACTTCTATCAGATACCTGAAATACAGGAGATAGCTGATTACGTAGAAGATAGTCTGGGCTTATCTCAAAAAGCCGCAGAAACTGATGCAAAAATAATAGTTTTTTGCGGAGTAAAATTTATGGCTGAAACTGCAAAAATTCTGAATCCGGATAAAAAGGTGCTTTTACCTGATATGAATGCCGGCTGCTCATTAGCTGATTCGTGCAATTATAATGACTTTAAATCTTTTAAAGAACAGCATCCCGATCATATTGTGGTTTCATATATAAACTGTTCTGCTGAAGTAAAGACATTATCTGATATTATTTGCACTTCGGGAAATGCTGTACAGGTAATAAATTCTATTCCTGAAAATCGACCGATAATATTTGCTCCTGATAAAAACCTGGGAAGTTATATCAATAAAATTACAGGAAGAAAAATGTTACTTTGGGATGGTACCTGCAAGGTTCATGATATTTTAAAAGAGGAAGAAATTTTACGTTTGAAAATAGAAAATAAAGATGCTAAGTTGATTGCGCACCCGGAGTGTAAGGCTGCAATTTTAGAGTTGGCTGATTTTATTGGCTCTACTGCTGCCATGCTGAAATTTATAAAGGAAGATCGTAGTAAAAGATATGTCGTGGCAACCGAAACCGGTATTATTCATCAAATGAAAAAAGTTGCCCCGGATAAAGAATTTATTATTGCAGCAAATGAAAAAAATTGCAGCTGTAATGATTGCGAGTATATGAAATTAATCACAATTGAAAAACTTTATCATTGTCTTGAAAACGAATTGCCTGAAATAATTCTTGATGAAGCAACAATAAACAAGGCAAAAAAGCCATTACTTAAAATGCTTGAAATATCTAAAACAGCTAAAAAGTAATACCAATAAATGATGAAAAAATTATTGACAGTTATTTTATTTTTCATTGTTGTAAAAGCGTTGGCCCAGGATACTATTAAGGAAAATGGTTTTAATATATTTTATTATCCTTCAGGAAAAAAACAGAGTGAAGGATTTTTAAAACAAGGTAAACCTGATGGTTATTGGAAAAATTATTATGAAAACGGACAATTAAAATCAGAGGGAAACAGGAAAAATTTTGAACTTGACAGCACCTGGAAATTTTATAGTGATTCCGGTAATTTATCCCTCGAAATCAATTATCTGAACGAAAAAAAAAATGGACTCAGAAAGACTTTTCTGAAAGATGAAATTATTGAAGAAACATTTGTTGATGATGTTAAAAACGGCCCCAGTTACCATTTATATTCGGATGGCAAAGTAAAAGAAAAATCGAACTTCATTAATGGCAGGGAAGAAGGAGTTGCAAAAGAATATTCTCCTAGTGGCCAGATTATCACGCTTACGGAATACAGGAAAGGTTATGTTATAAACACCGAAAATATTAACAGGAGCCGTGAAGGATTAAAACATGGAGTATGGAAAGATTTTTATGATAATGAACAGGTTAAATCGGAAGGCACTTACAGCTACGGGAAAAGAGATGGATATTTTAAAGAATATGATATAAAAGGAAATTTAATAAAACTGGAAAAATACGTAAATGATGAGTTAATTGCGGATGCTCCCGAACTTGTAAATTATGAAATAAAAACAGATTATTATAAAAACGGAAAAGTACGTATTATCCAAAGCTATAAAGATAATATTCCCGAAGGTACCAGGCGTGAATACAGCCAGGAAGGAAAAATTACAAAATCATATATATTTAAAAATGGTATTATCATAGGTGAGGGCATTGTGGATGAAAACGGCATGAAACAAGGCGAGTGGAAAGAATATTACAATAGTGGTGAAAAGAGTGGAGAAGGCCTTTATGTGAATAATCTGAGGCAGGGAGAATGGAAATTTTATTTTAAAAATGGTTCAGTTGAACAAGTTGGAAAATATAATAATAACGGGAAACCTGAAGGGAAATGGAAATGGTTTTACGAGTCAGGTAATGTCAGGAAAGAGGATAATTTAAAAAATGGCATTCATAACGGAAATTATGTTGAATTGAGCGATTCAGGAAAAGTTATTGTTAAAGGAGAATATGTTGATGGGGAAGAAGAAGGCGAGTGGATTTATGAAACAGGTGATGAAAAAGAAATAGGATCATATGAATCCGGTAAACGTGAAGGCCTTTGGAAACACTATACTGACGGTACATTGAATTTTGAAGGTAATTATATTGAAGGTAATCCGAATGGAGATTTTGTGTATTTTTGGCCCAATGAAAAAGTTAAGGAAAAAGGTAAATATATCATGGGAAAGAAGGAAGGGGACTGGCATATTTATGACTCTGAAGGAATTAAGATTATTACTATTCGTTATGAAGATGGTATAGAAACCAGCTGGGATGGAAATAAAATTGAAAAAAATAATTAAAATCGAAAAATTTGTATTAATTTTATCACTTTATTAAAAACAAAATATATGGCTAAAGCAAGAATTTTAATCGTAGAAGATGAGGTTATAGTTTCGAAATATATTGAATCATGCCTTACTAATCTGGGTTATGATATAACAGGGGTTTTTACTTCAGGAGAAGAGGCCGTGGCAAATGCCGAAGACCATAACCCCAACCTCATTTTAATGGATATTCGTTTAAGCGGAAAAATGAACGGTACCGAAGCTGCTACTAAAATTACTGAGTTAATAGATGTTCCCATTGTTTTTTTAACGGCCTATACCGATGAAAAAACTATTGAGATGGCAAAAGATTCTGATCCATATGGTTATCTGGTAAAGCCTTTTTATGAAAAAGAACTGCAAACAACCATTGAAATGGCTTTGCATAAACATTCAAAGGTAAAACAACTGAAAAAAGAAAGAGACCTGTATTATTCCGTTATTGAAAATAAAAATACTGCTGATAGTATTTATATCCGTACCAACAGCCGCCTGAAAAGGGTTAAATACGATGATATCTGCTATGTTGAAGCATTAAGGGACTATATTACCATCAATACCGTGGACGAAAATTACACGGTCAGGATTAATATGAAAGAAATCCAGAAATTTCTTCCTGAATGGGATTTTGTAAGGATACATAAGTCCTTCATTGTGCGTATGGATAAGATATTTTCAATAAAATACACCAGCCTGATCATTGAAAATTCGATGAAAGAAATTCCCATTGGAAATTTTTACCGCAAAGACCTTTACAGCCGTTTAAATATGCTATAGTAGCAGTCTAAACGAAAATCAGGTCAATTTGCTTTTTGGCAAGGAGTATTTTCTTAACTTTAATTTTAACTTTATCGCCCAAACGGTATTTTCTTTTTGAATAACGCCCGATTACGGTATAGTTTTCTTCGTCGATAAAATAAACATCATCATCCATATCGCGAATGGAAACCATTCCTTCGCATTTGTTTTCGATAATTTCGACATAAATGCCCCATTTACTTACCCCGGTGATATGTCCGTCGAAAACCTGGCCCACTTTATCAGCCATGTATTCGGCCTGTTTGTACTTTACAGATGCCCGTTCTGCATCAGTGGCCAATTTTTCCATATCCGAAGAGTGTTTACATTTTTCTTCATATTCTTCTTTATTTACCGGAGATTTATTGGCCATATAACGCTCCAGGAGTCTGTGTACCATCAGATCGGGATAACGCCGTATAGGTGACGTAAAATGGGTATAATAATGAAAGGAAAGCCCGTAATGGCCTATATTTTCGGTCGAGTAAACTGCCTTGGCCATTGTTCGTATGGCAAGATTATTAATCATGTTTTCTTCGCCCTTGCCTTTTATATTATAAAGTAGTGAATTCATAGAATCCGCCAGGGTTTTATTATTTTTATTGTTGATTTTATAGCCAAGTTTTAAGATGAATTTGGAAAAAATCTCAAGTTTTTCAGGTAATGGCTTATCATGTATGCGGTAAACAAAAGTTTTTGGAGTTTTGTTATTTTTTGTTTTTCCGATCAGTTCAGCAACTTTACGGTTAGCCAGCAACATAAAATCTTCAATTAATTTATTCGATTCTTTCTGTTGTTTAATGTAAACTTCTATTGGTTTGCCTTTTTCATCGTATTTAAAACGAACTTCTTCGGTATCGAAATTAAATGAACCGCTTTTATACCTTTCTTCCCGTAGAATACTAGCCAAACGGTTTAACGTCAGTATTTCATCAGCATACAATCCCTCTTTGTTTACAATTGTAGCTTGCACTTCATCATAGTTAAAGCGGTGATCAGAATTAATCATGGTTTTGCCAAACCATTCATTTACAATTTCTGCATTATCTGTCATTTCGAAAACTGCGGAAAAACATAATTTGTCTTCATTTGCCTTTAATGAGCACAGATTATTTGATAAAACTTCAGGAAGCATAGGAACAACACGATCAGCAAGATATATTGATGTTCCACGGTTATAGGCTTCCCGATCGATAACCGAATCTTCTTTTACAAAATGTGAAACATCAGCAATGTGAACTCCTACTTCCCAATTTCCATTTGTTAATTTACAAAGGGAAACGGCATCATCAAAATCTTTGGCATCTTCCGGATCGATAGTAATAGTAAAGGTTTTACGGAAATCACGGCGGTTTTTATATTCTTCCGGGTTTATTTTTACTGAAATTTTTTCTGCTTCACGCTCAACGTTTTCCGGAAAAGACAAAGGAAAGCCAAACTCTGCAATGATGGATTGCATTTCAACATTGTTATCACCGGGTTTTCCCAAAACCTGGATTACTTCGCCAAACGGATTTTTAGAATTTTCGGGCCATTCCACAATTTTTACCACTACCTTATCACCGTGTTGTGCCTTTAATATTTTATCATTCGGTATATAAATGTCAACTGGTACGCTTTGATTATCGGGAATCAGAAAAGAGTAGTACTTTGTTACCTGTATTGTTCCGACAAATTGCTCTTTGGCTCTTTTTATTATTTCTACAATCTGGCCTTCAGGCTTTTTACCCTGGCGTCCTGGCAATAAAAGCACTTTCACCTTATCGCCATTCAATGCTTTATTTGTATTATATGGAGAAATGAAAATATCGGGCCCGGGAATGTCGGTAATTATGTATGCTTTACCTGATTGTTTCATATCAACAGTACCTGTATAATAGGTCTGCCTGGGGAAATATGCCGAATGCTTTTCCGGGTTCAGTTTGTACTTACCTCTTTTATCTTCGATCAGGCTTTTACTTTTTAATAAAACTTCAAGATGCGCCCTGACAACTTCTTTCAGTGCTTTATCGCTAATATTAAGTTGTTTTGATATTTGTTTATAATTAAGTCCGCTGTAAGGGTTTTTGAAAAATACTTTCAGAATCAATTCAGAAGTGGCATCGGAATTTATCGATTTTTTGTGTGAACTGTTTTTGCTCATTTGTTTTTTTACTGTAAAAATAGACTTTTCAAATGAATTGTCACAGCAGGGTTTTATCTGCGGATGCCGGCGCATTAAAAATTACCGGAAATCAGGAATTTTGCTTTGAAGTATTTGTAATTAAAATCACAGGATGATTTTCATACCTTTGCAAAAGGAAAAACATGTTTTTAGGTTATAGCTATATTGACATAATGATAAATCTGGTGCTGGCGCTGATCATGCTGGGCATCGGGCTTTCCCTGACCGTAAATGATTTTAAAAACCTTTTTGTTCATCCTAAGCCGCTATTTCTGGCCCTGGGCATACAGCTATTTTTAGTACCTACCGCTGCTTTTATAATAGCTTCATTATCTGGCTTACCCGATGAAACAAAAGTGGGTATTGTCATTGTTTCTCTTTGCGCCAGCGGTGCTTCTTCAAACCTGGTCACTCATTTGTTTAAAGGGAATGTCGCCCTGGCCATTTCCATGACAACAATTAATAGTTTTATTACCCTGGTGAGTATTCCCGTGATGACCAATCTGGCACTTTATATATTTTTAGGGGTTGCCAGAGAGATACATTTATCCGTTCCCATAACAATACTTCAAATATTCATCATTACCCTCATCCCGGCCGCCATCGGAGTTTTTATTCGCAGCAAAACCGGCGAATGGGCTGTAAAACTTGAAAAGCCGGTAAAAGTCATACTTGTTTTGATGTTGGGCTTTATTTTTACCGTAAAAATTTTTTTTGGAGAAAATTTTGGCGGCACAGGAATTACCCTGAAAGAAACCCTGAATTTATTACCCTTTATGTTATTGCTCAATTTTACAGCTATGATGTTGGGGTTTTATATAGCAAGGGTATTAAAGCTCGACTTTAAAAATCAGTTCACGATATCCATTGAAGTCGGATTACACAACACAGCTCTGGCATTGCTCATTTCCGGCGCTATTTTAAATAGTCCTGATATGGAAAAACCAGCTGTTGTTTATGCCATGTTTTCCTTTTTCACTGCCATTATTTTTGTTTTGTTTATAAAAAAAGTCTATAAATAAACTTAAGAATTCGCAAGATTTTACAAAAGCAGGCTTGTTGTATTTTTTTAATTTCGCACAAAAGTATTTTTATGAAAAAGCCATATTTTATATTTTTTATTTCAATTCTGATTTATTTGAATTCCTATGCACAGCTCGTATCTAATGAAACAGCTAGGCAGGTTGCCAGAAATATTTATTACGAAAGGGCCAATATTGAAAAACCTTTAGCGTATAAAGATGTAATATTTGGCGATGAATATACTTTATCAGATAATGGCCTTCCGCTATTATACATTTATAACATATCTGCAAACAGGGGCTTTGTTGTAGCTTCTGCTGAAAAACAGGCAGCTCCGGTTTTATTTTATTGTTTTAACGGAGCCTATTCTCCGGCCATTCAGAATGATAATTTTCTTTACTGGCTGGATTTGTTTAAAAAGCAAATAAAATATGTTCGCACACAGACTTTTCAAAAAGATATTACGATTGAAAAATACTGGAATTATTATTCATCGCCATCTATAGCCCTGACAAAAGATGTGAATGCAGTTTCTCCCCTGGTGACCGCCAACTGGAATCAGGACTGTTTCTATAATGCCAGTTGCCCTACTGCTACTTTTGGTCCCTGCGGTAAGTGTTATGCAGGTTGTGTTGCCGATGCCATGGCCATGGTGATGAAATATCATAATTATCCGACACATGGGTACAGCTCTCATAGTTATGTTCATTCTGTAGCCAACGGCTATTCAAATAATTTCGGGACATTGTCTGCCAATTTTGGATCAACCACATACAATTGGGCCTCCATGCCCGACAATGTAAATTCGTCAAATTCTGCTGTGGCCACATTAATTTCTCATTGCGGAATTTCGGTAAATATGGATTATGATGGCGGGGGGTCTGCTGCCAACTTAGCTGATGCTGCCGGTGCATTAGTTACTTATTTTATTTATTCAGCGCAATACACTTATCGTTCGATTTATAGCAACGATGACTGGGCTTCATTGATCAAAAATAGCCTGGATTCACTCCGTCCTGTTCTTTATGCCGGTTCCAGCGGCGGATCGGGTGGCCATGCTTTTGTATGTGATGGATATCAGAACAGCGGCACGTACAGCAATATGTTTCATTTTAACTGGGGGTGGAGCGGCACTTATAATGGGTATATATACCTGAGCGACATATCGCCAAGTGGTTCTTTTGAGAGTTTTAATGATTACCAGCAAATAGTATATAATATTTACCCGAAACCTGCAACTTTGCCCGAAGCAGGTTTTACGGCCAATACCACCTCAATACCTGTGAACAGCCTGGTTGTTTTTACCAACACTTCTACAAACAATCCACTGGATTATCTGTGGTCTGTAACCCCCAATGCCGGAATATCATTTGTAGGATCAACATCCACAACAACGAAAAATGCAATTATCAAGTTTACGACCCCCGGATATTATACTATTTCATTGCAGGTTACCAACTCTGCCGGTACTGATACCGAAACCAAAAATAATTTCATTTATGTATATGCCGGCGCAGGTGTTGAAGAAACCGGCTTATCAGAAAGTATTTTAATTTATCCTAATCCGGCTAAAGATATCATAGTTGTCAGTGCAGAAAATAACATTATTTCTGACACCGATATTCTTATTTATGATGCTATGGGCAAAAAGGTCCGGGAAAAAAATACCGGCATAAGCGGTGATAAAAACAATGTCCAAATTGATTTATCAGATTTATTACGCGGGGTGTACTTTGTGACGATAAAAACCAATGATCAAATATTCACGAAAAAAGTAGTACTCACTAGATAAAACAGTTTCTTAGTATTTTCGATGTTCGTAGGTGGCCGGTACGTTAAAAGGAAATGTTTCCTTTTTATCAGGGCTAACACGGCTAAATATGATGTTACCTCTTGTTGTATCTGAAACAGTAATTAAAAAATTAATCTTTTGCGGGAACAATTGTTCATTAACCTGAAAAAAGCCGGAATATTCACATTCAAAAAGCCTTGTAAGTTCAGATTTTTTTTCAGTAATACTGTTTTTAATTATTTTGTAATTTTTGGTATCAATACGTATTTCCTGCCTCAGTGAATCGCCTGTTTTTGCAGTATTTTTTCTTTTGTTAATTTGCAGTATTACGTAATTTTTTGTTTGCGCCGTGGTGACGTCCGTGCTTTCAATTGATACATCAGCATTACCGGTAAAAAAAGCCTGAAGCATGATGAAACTGCCTTGTAATTTTATAATATCCTGCAAGATTTTAAAGTCTCCATAGTAATATATTTTATTGAGGCGGTCAAGCATTTTTACAGAATCTGTAGTTATTAATAACCTGGCAACCTCAATGCTGAGTTTTTGAACCGAAATCCAGATAAGGCTATCTTTTACAATGTAAATATTTCCGGAAAAGCTGTTGTTTTCATCTCCGGATTGTGCTTCAGCATTAAATTTTAAAGAGAGTGTATTGAACCGGAACTGGTTTTCTTTCATCAGGTTGTAATAATCTTCAACAGGATGATTTTTACCGGTATTTATTGTTTCATGTTTTGTTTTACACGATAATAAAAACAAGATATGGATGCAAAGAATTGCAGTAATAAAAAAACTTCTATTCATAAAGCTTTTTATCACGGATCTTTTTATCGATTAATTCAGTATTCAGTCCGTTTTCTTTGGCTTTGATCCAATATTCCACCGCAAGGTCTGCCTGGTTCAGTGAATACAGAATATCCCCGTAATGGTTCAGGATGCTTGCATTTTTACTATTGCTACCGGCTACTGCTTTTTCGATCCATATTTTTGCATCGTTATATTTTTTCTGTTTGTAAAACACCCATGCATAGGTATCCTGAAAAACAGGATTATCCGGTTGTAACGAAATCAGGCGGCTGCAAAGCTGTTCTGCCCGGGGCAGGTTGCTGTTTTGCAGAGCAAGGTCAAAGCTGTAATTATTTAAAACATAGATATTGTTTGGATCAATGCTGAGTGATTTTTCATATGCCTCAAAGCACAAATCAAAGTTTTTGTTTTTATAGTATGTATCGGCAAGTGCCGTATAAAATTTCAGCATCATTTTATCATCGTCGGCAGCAAAATTTTTACCGTTGTTCAAAACAGAAATTGCTTGTGTATAATCGCCTTCTTTCATTTTACAAATACCATAAAACAAGTATGGTTCGGGTTGTTCGGGAAAAAGCTCCATAGCCTTTTTGCTTTCCTCAGCAAGGGCTTTGTTATCATCAAGAGTTTTATCTATTTGAAGTAACTGCTGCCAAACAACATATTTGCTGTTATCCAGCTCGGTAACTTTTCGGAAAGCAGTTCTTGCTCCTTCAAGATCTTTTTGCTGGTAAAGAATATCTCCGTATATTGAAAAGGCCTTAGCCTCTTCGGGTGCAGATTCGGTAACGATTTTGGCAAGATCAATGAGCGATGGAACATAATCCTTATATTGAAGTGGATTATTGACCATATCCAGCATGATTTTCACTTTAGTATCAATGTCCAGATCTTTTGCCCCGAAAGCAATTTTCAATTCTTCGATTGCTTTTGAGCTGTTATTTTGTATGCGATAATAGTCAGCCATGGCAAGATGAACATAAGGGTCGGACGGATTAATGGCAAGAACTTTTTGATACTGTTCAAAAGCTTTAGCCGGCTGGCTTGTTGTTAAATATAATGTTGCCAACTCCGTATAATATTGGGTTTCGCCCGGGGAAAGGGCAATTAGGGCTTCCAGTTCCTCAATGGCTTTTGCCGGTTTCCCCAGTTGCATATATAGTTTTTCTTTTTGCAATGTTGCTTCAGGTTGCCTGCTGAATTTACTTTCCAACAGGTCGTAAACTTTTATTGCATCCGCGTAATTGCTGTGAAGTATACAAAGGTCGGCCCATTCATAGAAAATATCCATATTGTCGGAGTTTCTGTCCGTTAATGCTTTATAGGTTTTTTCAGCATTTTCATAGTCTTTTTGGATAGAATAAATTTCAGCCAGTAATAATGAGTACCAGATATTGTCAGGCTTTATTTTGCAGGCGTTTTTTGCCAGCACCAGTGCATCGGAGTACTTGTGCCCGTCGAATAATATACAAGCCATTTCATACAATGCGCCATCATTCCCCGGGTTTTGTTTAATACACTGGGCAAAAAGCCCAAGAGCTTTATCATTATTACCCAGGTATTTTTCTTTGAGGGCATCTAAAAAAATACCTGAATTTTGCAACAGTTGTTCCTTTGTAAGTTTTTGAGGATTTGCGGAATCAGTATTGGTTGTCGTTTTAGTCGTTTTGCAAGAACTGAACAGTATGGGCAGGGTGAAGCAGCCGCAGAATAAGATTGTTTTAAAAAGTTTCTTCATAAAAATCTTTTAGCACATGGTTGTATAGTCACCAATACTAAGCTCATACAACTTTCCTCTGAAATCGACAAAATTTCCAATCATTGAATTATCAAGATTAGCGTCAAGTATGTGTGAATTTTCCTGGATAATGCTGTTCGTTATTATGGAATTTTCGATGTGGGTATTTTTACCGATGGAAACATGCGGACCAATTACCGAGTCGTTGATTTGCACATGATCACCAATGAAGCAGGGTTCCTTGATAACAGAATTTTTAATTTGAGCGCTGGATGAAACCAGGTTCTCATTTTTAAGCATTTCAAGAACCCGCTGATTGGTATGCACTGTGGCGTCTTTATTGCCGCAATCGAGCCATTCATCAACGTATTCGGCATAAAATCCGGTTCCTTTATTCAGCATGTTTTTAAGAGCGTCGGTGAGTTGGTATTCGCCCGATTTTATCACATTTTCATCAATCAGGTATTGTAATTCATTTTTCAGATATTCACCGTCCCTGAAATAATAAATACCAATGATTGCAAGATCCGAGACAAAGTTTTTTGGTTTTTCAACAAACCCGGTGATGTCGTTATTTTCTCCGGTAGTTACCACACCAAATTCAGAAGGGTTTTCAACCTTTTGCACCCAAATAATGCTGTCTTTATTATGATCAATTTTAAAACCGGCCTTGAATAGTGTATCGGCAAAGGCTACAATTACAGGGCCTTTTAGCGAATCCGCGGCGCACAATATCGCATGGGCGGTACCCAGGGCTTCTTTTTGATAATAAATTTTTCCCTGAGTTCCAAGTTTTTCGCTAATATCCAGCAGTTTGCATTCTGCCTCAGAACCAAAATTTCCTATGATATATGCAATTTCATCAGGGGTTTCGCTGCATGATTTGATAAGGCTTTCAGCCAGGTGCTGAACAATAGGTTTGCCGGCAACAGGTATCAGTGGCTTAGGAATGGTTAGTGTATGCGGACGCATACGCTTTCCTATGCCTGCCATTGGAATAATTATTTTCATGGTTAACCGTTTTAAATAGCATACACAAAGCTATTTTCAATGTGCAAAAGTACGAATAATATTATACAAAATTGTCAAAATAAGACAGCTGCCTTTTCTTATAAACAACCATTTGTTTGTAGTTTTTTCATTTATGAAAAAGCGTCTCTCCAAAAAGAATTATTTTTACAACCTTGTACAATTGTGTCGTGATAATAAGGAATAAAATAAAGCTATTATTATTGTTGTTTTGCTTTTTTATAGCAATGACAGGCGCCTGGTTTTATCCCTATGCACAAAATCAACAGGTGAAAGACAAGCTGATCGATAAGAAGAAAAAGATTGAAGAAGAAATCACATATTATAAAAATCTGCTTGAAGAAACTAAAAAATCAAAAAAGGTTTCGTTGAATCAACTTGTATTATTGAAAAATCAAATTTCGAAGCGTGAAGAACTCATAGACGGCATCAATGATGAAATTAGTGGTCTTGAACTATTGATAACAAAAAATAATGAAGATATAAAGCATTCTGATGAGCAACTTTCATCTATGAAAGATGAATATGCCAGGCTGATTTATAATGCATATAAAAACCGGAATTCATATGACCGCTTAATGTTGATTTTTGCGGCCAAGGACATGAATCAGGCTTTTCAGCGTATTAAATATTTTCAGCAGTATAATGAATATGTTCACCGCCAGGTTGACCTGATACAAAATACCAAGGATTTAATTTCTCAAAAGAATCATGAACTTGTTCAGCAAAAAATGACCAAGGAAAATCTTCTGCAAAACAGTGAAGAAGAAAGAAAGAAACTTGCCCTGGAAAAAGAGCAAAAAGATACTGATCTTAAAAAGCTAAAGCAAAAAGAGGCCGACCTCAAGAAAAACCTGAAGAAAAGAGAAGAAGAAGCCCGCATTTTGAAGAAAAAGATTGAAGCCGCTATAGCCAGCGAAATAAACAAATCTGCCATAAAATCCAAAAAAACAGTTACCACCACCACCACAGTAAAAAACGTATTAACACCCGAAGAGAAAGTTGTTTCCGACAATTTCCTGAGCAATAAAGGAAAGCTTCCATGGCCTGTTGAAAGGGGTGTAATTACAGAATATTTTGGCGAACATCCGCATCCTGTTCTTGACGGAATAAAAATAAAGAATAATGGTATTGATATTTCTACCAACCAGGGAGCACCTGCACGTGCCGTACTTAGCGGAATTGTTGCCAGTATAATGACCATAACCAATAACAATATAGCTGTTATTATCCGGCATGGTGAGTTTTTTACTGTTTATTCCAATCTCGCTTCCGTAAGTGTTGGTAAAAGCCAGTCTGTTTCAACCAAGCAAAGCATTGGAACCATTTATTCCAATCCTGATGAGAATAAAACAGTATTGCATTTTGAAATATGGCTGGGCAAAATTATCTGTAACCCTACAGATTGGATTGTTAAAAGATAATATTATTCTACCGCGATCTTTTTAACGATATTATTATCGTCAAAAGAGGCTTTTATGAAATAAATACCAGGGCTGCCTGCTGATGTTTTGTTTAATTCTACTTTATGCGGGCCGGCATCTAATTTTTCATTAACCAGGTTTTTCATTTCATTTCCAAGCATATCATATAAAGTGATACTAACAGTTGCCGGAACTTCCATGTTGAAAGTTATCGTGGAAACATCTGTAAGAGGGTTGGGCTGAACTGAAAAATTAAGGGCTTCCATCATATTCTCTTCAAAGCCGGCAGTTGTGCATGTAATGTTTATATCGTCAATATACAGATTATTTCCACCGTTTGCATGGAAAACAAATTTGAACATAACATGATTTTCGTTAAAGAAGGAAAAGGGCAGGGGGCGCATAATTTCTTTCCATTCGGCCTGCGAGACAGGAGCGAAGCTGTTCTCAGTTGCATTTGCACTGGCAAGGGGAAGCCCGCTTCCAGTAAATTTTTCCATCCATGTTTCGCCGCAATCTTTTGAAACATACATTTTAAGCTCATCAAAGGCGGTATCAGCAGAAGTTAAAATTGTACCCGGATTTATTTTTCCGGCGTATGCCAACTTAAATTTCATGATCAGGGAGCCATCAGTTGGCAGGGCGGTGAGGTCGTATGCCGGGGTTATAAATTCATCATAGCTTCCGGCATTATTACCGTTGTAATTTTTCAGACGTATTGCTTTAGAACCTGAATATGATGCTGTATCAGTTATTGTCCACGAATTTCCAGCATCATTTTTTACTATCCATCCGTTATTCAATGTCACTGTTTCAAAGTCTTCCACAAAAGGAGCCATTGTTCCTGCAGTGACGGGTTTAACGGTAATCATATCTTGTTTTATGAGTGAGTCTGATCCATTTGCATTACCAACTCTCAGTTTCACATAATAAATGCCGGGTGTGTTATAAGTGATCTGCGGGTTCTGGTCGGTTGAAGCTGCAGGTGTTCCGCCTTCAAAAGTCCACATCCAGTTTTGTGCCTCGCCGGAAAACGAATAGTCCGTAAACTGAATATTACCACCGGCACAAACCAGGTCAGAGTTGGAAAAAAATTCTGCAATAGGGGCGCAGGCCGGGGCACTGGTGTCCAATACTCCGGTAAAGATCAGGTTTTCTTTTGACCATAATTTTCTTCTGTCGTTTTGCATTGTTACGTTAATACGGTCTAATTGGCCGAGAGTAAACAAATTGGTGCAATATCCCCACTGATAATCCATAAAGTTTTCAACCATATCCGGAAGGTCCGGGCTATCGTTGTCGCAGGTATTTCGCAGTCCGGGCGTATAACAATTCAAATCGGTATTTTGTGAGGCGGTCTGTACCGGTGGAGTATCGTCCACTTCGTCACCACAACCCAGTAAAGATAATCCGCATCCGTCCTGGCCTGCAATAAGGCATATCGGCCCGGTTTGAAACGGATGGTACAAATTAAAATAGTGGCCAGTTTCATGAGTAAAAGCCCTGTTCAGGGAATTAATTGGCATACCACCCATTTCAATCGCAGTACCAATACTTCCGATACAATCGTGCCTGATCAGGACACCATCAGCCAGTGTGTCGCCACCGGTCAGCGCCTGGGTCAATGTATTACTCGGAGGAAAAGGCGACATACCGCCAATAAATGCTCCATCAGGCAGTGCCATACCTTCGGGGTAAATGAAATTTACAGAAAAAATATTCATATACCGGCTTGGCAACCAACAATATTCGTTCATGGTACTAAAATATCCGTAATTTGTCTGAGGGTCAAAGTGCCTTACGATGCCATCAGTGCAATTTCCAGACGGATCAATTTTAGCCAGCCGAAACTCAATTTTACAATTTGCCCTTAATGCATCAAAAGCAGAATAAGTGTGACCGGCGCCCGTGTCTGCATTAAGTTTGTTATAATCCAGGTTTATGAGAGCAATAGCATCTTCTACCTGTTCCTTGCTAATATTTTCAGGGCCGCCATTATGAATAATATGGAATACAACGGGTATGATCATTTTTCCGTTGACAAGGGTGTCGCTTTTGGGAATGCTCTGGCCTTTTGTTTTTATTGAATTTATAATGCTTTTGATGTTTTCTTCATATACCACATATTTGGGGGCAATCCCCTGGTTTTCGGTACAAACCTTTTTAATCAATACATCATCATATTGATATAAATAAGGGTTAACTGTGTTTTTTTCCTGAGCAAAAACAGAAGAAAAAATGAATGCAAATAATACAAATAGAAATACTCTTTTCATGGAAATAAAATTTTTTCAAAAATAATAAACTGTCTTGAATTTTATTGATTTTGGTCGTTTAAAACAAAAAATTCAAAATCATTCTCTCTGTATTTATCCTTTATCAGCACAGCAGGATCTTAATACAATAGCTTCAAAAAGAGCACAGAATTCCCGCATTTTGGAATCTTAAACAAAGAAATCGTCTTAGTTTTTTTTATCCTGAAAGATCTGTTTTTAATCAGCCAATTATATTAAAAAGACCTCAATCGGGAAAGATTTATCTGGTGAATCTTTTTTAATAGTTGTGAAAAGTCGGTTGCCTCAAAAGACCCTGCTTTTATTTGTATTTAATAAATTTTGATGAGGCATAATGGTCCGATTTTAATTTTTATAAAGAAAGTAATTTTTCGGGAAATTGATAATAAAAAAATAAACGACACGAAATATTAAATAAGAGGGGTAAAAGAAATATGTTTTTTGTATTTTTGAAAAAAAAAATGCTCATCATTGGAATTGCGGGTGGTTCAGGTTCAGGAAAAACCACAGTAGTAAAAAAAATCGCCCATAGCCTGCCGGCAGATTCTGTAACTATCATTTCACAAGATGCATATTATAAGGATAATGGCCATCTGAGTGCAGAAGCCCGGTCAAAGATAAATTTCGACCATCCTTCTTCCATTGAGTTCAATCTGCTTGTCAGGCACCTTGATGCCTTAATAAAGGGAAATCCTATTGAGATGCCCATATATTCTTATCTGACCTGTGCCAGGGCGAAAGATACTATACCTATCAATCCCAACGGGGTGATCATTGTTGAAGGCATACTTATTTTTACAAATGCCAAGCTTTTGGACAGATTTAATATTAAAGTATTTGTTGATGCCGAGCCCGATGAAAGATTGATCAGAATAATTAAACGCGACATGGAGGAACGCGGGCGTTCGCTGTCAGATGTGTTGTCGCATTATGATAAATGGGTTAAGCCTATGCATTTAAAATTTATTGAACCCTCGAAACGATTTGCAGATATTGTGGTTCCACAGGGCGGGGCTAATCATGTTGCCATAGATGTAATTTCATCGAAAATCAAAATGAAATTAACACAATAGTTCTCTGTAATTTATTTTTTTATTACTTTTGCCATAGATTTTATCGGGATGTAGCGCAGTT
>CAZVKJ010000001.1:193620-252896 GCA_964626855.1 uncultured Bacteroidales bacterium | reverse complement strand
ATACTTTAATGTTCTTTATGTGTCCTCCAATGGTATTAACCGCTCTTTTTTTATCATTAAGGTATTGTACAAACTTGCTGTAAAACTCCATTGTAATATCTGAAAATTTCAATTTCCTTTTTTTCTCTGTTTCGTATGTTGTTAGGGTATTTAATGTTGTTCGATAACTTAAAAGTGTGCGGGGTTTTATACGGGTTCCGTTTTCGGTTGTACGTTCCCCGTTTTTACTTTCGTTAATTATCAGTTGTATAAAATCAACAAACCCGGTTTTATTACTGATCGGTTTAACTGTTTTGTTTTCTTTGTTAAGATATTCGTTTACACTGACGCGGAGGGTTTCCGGGTTTAATTCGTTGCCCCGCCCATCGTTTAACATTTGCCTGTAAACATTTAATATTGCTGTTTCAATATCTTTTAAACGTTGGTTAAACTCCGGGTGTGTGGGAAATTTGTCTGTTTCCTTTGCCTTTTGGTTTTTTCCGTCCCAGTATTTCGGGTTTATCGTTTCCCCTGTGTAATATTTTAAATGTTTGAAATTTTTGTTACCGTTTTCGTTTGTTTCGTAGTATTTAAACGATAACCGCGCAAATATGGAGGTTTCATTCTTTGCGCTGTCTTTTAGATAAAATCTAACTTTTGCCATTGCTCAGGGTTTTTTGTGGTTAATGTGATTTGAACAGGACAAATATAGTAATATTTTTTCCGGGGTACAAATTGGGGTACAAATTTATTTAATTTCGTTTACTCTTATTTAATTTGTCTTAATATTAAATATTTCAAAACTCCCGTTATTAGTGGGTTTTGTAGTTGAGTTTGATTAAATGAAATTACAATGGTGTTAGTCCCGCCCGGGGTACAATGCCGAAATGCAAGACACACAAGCGTTTCGGCATTTTTTATTTCAGGCGGAGACCTGGAAAAGCAACCCAATCCAAAATAAGCATCCGAACATACGCAGGATATAAGAAAAATTTCTTTTATCAAGTAAATTAGTATAATAATGTTTATAATATTTTATGAAAATAAAAATTTCTAAAATAAACATTAAAATCACCGAAATGACATATTAATAAAATTCCTATACAACAAGAAAAAAAACTAAGTAAAATCAAGAAAAAAATTATGTTTTCGTATAAAAAAAAGCTATCTTTGTATTAATAAAATTATTGCGCACCTAAAAATTTAAATATAAAGTTTCTTTTAAACCCAATATTTAATTAAGAAATGGTGTTTAAATTGTGTGGAAACCGCAGGTTATGAAAAGACATATGAAGACTAGCTATGCCCTTGTCCTGATGATTATATTATCCATACAACCATTATACGCCATAAGTCTAAAACCAGAAAACAATCCTTTGCTTCACAAGTCGCCCAGGAAAAACATATACCATATCGGGGTGAACTTTGGGCCGGCATTTTATTTTGGCGACCTTAAAAATAATTTTAAAAATGCTCCATTCTATTACAACTTCGGGGCACAGGTTAATGCAGAGCGCGATATTTTTAATGCAACCAGACTTTGTATAAATTTTTTTGGCGGAAGTATTTTGGGAGAAGAAGAAACTGAGGCGCTGAGATTCAACTTCAAAACGACTATTTTAGCGCCACAGATAGGACTCTCATTTAACATCCTGCATTGGGCAAACAGAGAACGATTACGTGAACGGTTTACCATGAATCTTAACCTGGGTATTGAAGCGGTTTTTTTTAGCGTGGCGGGCGACCTGAAAAATGCTGCCGGAGAAACATATTATTACTGGGATGACGGCTCAATACGGAATATGCCTGAAACTTATTTTAATCATGATGAAGCCAGGATTATACAACGCGATTATAAGTACGAAACGGACTATAGCCATCTTGATTTAGATAATGTCGGGAAAATCCCTCATATCAGTTATGGAATTCCCGTAGGCATGTCATTTGATGTTAAGTTCAAAAATGGCATATTTGTAAGGGCCGGCGCAACGTATCATTATACATTTACAGATTATTTGGATAACATTACGGTGAACAGCATCGGTAACCGTAAAGGGAACAGTGCTCCTGACAGTTTCATTTATACTTATGCAGGGATTTATTATACAATTCCAATAGTCGGAAGGCAATCTGATTGTGGTACAAAGAAAATGAACACAAGTCGTATCACCAGAAAAAAACATAAATTCAAGAAATAGAAAACTTTATTCATATGACTAAAATAAAACCCTTACTCATAATTTTCTGCCTTATTATCTTTGGACAGCATGTGTTCTCACAAGGCGTTATTATTCCTACAAATAACTCGCAGGCAGACTTTTTAAAGGCATATAAACTGGTGTTGGAAAAATCCGACAAGGATTACCGGTTTACAGGAAATCTTGACAGTATTTTATTCCCAAAATACGGAGAATTTTCTGTTTATTGGGCTTGCTCTGGCAATGATAAAGGCAGTTTTATTTTGCCTGAACCGGTATCGACAGATTTTTCCACCGTCACTGCTACGAATTATTCAAATTATAACTGGCAGGGAGACGAACTTTTCTCTTTACAGTTTAAAAGAACCCAAATGCCGGTTGCTGTATTTAAAAGTTCCATTCTAAATAACGGGCTGACAGTTTCATGGGAATGTATGTACTTTAAAAACACGTTTGACTCCTACCTTTATAACGACATGTATTACTATGTGGATGAAAACAGTTTAAACAGTAATTATCTTTCTGCCAACACGAAATTGCTTATTATTCCGGCTTTTGTTATTGACGGCGCCAATGGCACTCATTATATGGACAGTGTATTAAGTATTTGCCCGAATTTCAAAGCAAAAATAGACACATTCCTGAGTAAGGGAGGAACTATCTATGCAGAAGGAAATGCCGTATATATGATTGAAAAATTAGGTTATCTTGTTCCTGGAGCTGTTGATTTCTCAAATTCTGTTGCTGCGGATATTACTACCAATCTGGTTGATATTACCGTTGCCAATTCCACCAATCCAATAGGGTATGCTGCAAATGCGACCGGAAACTACCTTTACGCCGGTTCTGTTCCATTTGTGAATGCAGGAAATGCCGAAGTTGTTGCAAAACTAACCGCGAATTCCGCTCCTGCTGTATTTGTATTAAAAGGTTCAGAAGCAGGTGGAGGCAGAATCATCTGCAACCTCGGACTGCCTACTATTGGTGGAAATAGTGAAATACTGTCAGGAAGCCGCCAGTTGGAATGGTCTTTCAATGCTTTTTTGTATGCATTTGCAAACAGTGTTGATGTTACCCGTTCCATATTTAATGATCTCCCTGCCGGCGTTACAGCCGGTCAAAACGCTATAGCCTACGATAAAATTGACACTTTTGAGGTCAGAATAAAAGTCAGAAACCTATCAACTATTGCTATTACGGACATCCACCTCAAGGAAATTATCGGTAATTATTTTACTTTTGTTGATGTTACCACGCCCGGAGTTACTTTTAACGTCAGTGGCAACAACATTGATTTTTCCGGTATCAACCTGGCTTCCGGAGCTGAAACAAATATCGTTTACCGGTTAATGACCCCGCCGGTCACTTCGACCACACACGCCAACATTGACAGCTATATTGCATGGAATACATACATCAATGCCTCTTCGTGCGTAGCCAGGTATTCCACTAATAAAGGAAATTATTATTACAATAAATACCGTGATTATACTGATGTGATGTTCAGCGCAGATATAGCGGCAGATGCAGACCTGAACTGGAAAAACTTCCTGGGGATTTTCTATCAGCCATTCAAGGTATTTATGATTATGGAAAATAAAGAGCGGACGCCTGCTGTGCAAACACAATATGTTCAATATATTCCTAAAGATGTTCCATATTATTGGGTTGATCATAGCCTGAATGTCCCTGTGTTAAAAACACCCGGAGGAAAGTATGTCGACATTATGAAAGGAAGCAACAATGAAAGTGTTCCCGATTTTGACATGAGCAACAACGGATTGCCCGATGTATGGCTTGATACGGCTTCTATTTACCCAAAGGGATATACTATAACAGAAGACTCGGTGTATTGGCAAAATCCATGGCATAAAATTGCCACGGGCGATTCCATTCCCTACTTCGAAGATATTGACCACGATGGCATACGTGCTCAGGATCTTAATGATGACGGGATTCCGGAAATTGGCGAACCCGGCGATAAAATCAGGGTCTGGAAAGTAACCTGGAACATCAACCAGGTAGCAGGACATCAGGTATATGATCCATATTGTTATTATGAAATATGGGTTGACCCGCCCGATCTTGTTAAAATGGCAGCAGGAATAGGTTATGTTAACGGAACGCTTACCGATTCTGTCCCGGGGATGTTTTATCCCTATTCTCCCGACCTGAATAACCCGAACCTGGCAGATACGTCATGGAAACACTGGATGGACAGAGACCCGGCAGGAAACATTGCCACCACCCAGTTGATCTACCAGAGTATCAATAACTATGAAGGTTATACATTTATCGATACTGCCGCAACCCATTATCACCTGCTACCGACTGACAGTTGTGTTGGAACTGTTCCGCAACCTCACAACGAATTCATAGCTGTATTATCGCTGGGCGGCGAAGAAGTTGACATGTATAATCCAAGACCACACCGATCAAATTATTCCAACATTGATTATAAAACCATCTTCAACGAAGCGAAAAAGACTCCAATCAGAACTACCTATACTTATTATGCACCTTTACCCAACCCCTTGCAGTTTGAATACCTCACTAATAATTTTATTATCAAGGATTCTGCAGATAATACCTTACAAAAGTTACCTGCCGATGGTAAGGCATATATAACCTTTAATGTAGATGCATCAACGGAATACTCATATTATTGGATCAGAAATGCCGGACATGATGTGCAGTATAACGATCCCTCACTTGCTGCTGAAGGTATTGAGAGCTTGGGCGACGGTGTATTCGGGTATATGGTTTATGATATTCCTAAAGGATTTTCGAACTACAAAATTAAATTACCGACTTTAAATGACGGGAGTTATGATATCAATTCTATTGTTCAGGTTGACGGACATCCATACCAGCAATGGATAAATAACCCGAATACAGCTGATTCCATCAGTATCTGGGAAGATGATTTCAAGTATCATATCCACATTCCTCAACTGCTTATTCCTCCGGCTTTGTGTGATAAAAATGGCGATGGCATTGATGACTGGCTTGATGACAGGGGTGACAGATTTCATTCCCCAACGGGTTACTTACATGATGCTTATATGCTTGGTGACGGTGAAAGTTATCCGGCAGGAAGCCCAAATGTATATCCTCATCTTGATGATGGAATGGCCGGGCAGGTTGATGAAGGCTGGTCATGCGGAAGTGACAGCACCTATGGAAGCGACTGGTTTGATAACCTTGGCAAAGTAAAGTTTTCTATACATGCCATTTATGAAGGAAAAGGTAAGGAAGGCCCTGTTGATATATGTAAAGGCGGATGGCTGGTGGTGGAAGAAATATTTGGCGGCTCACCCTGGGTTGTCTTCTCGCATTCTTTGTCCGCTTTTGCCGAGGGTTCGGACCTTTCTATCTCATCAACATCCAGCCCGTCTGTTGTAAAAATCGGAATAGACACATGTTATGTTAAACATGTTATTCAGGACCTGAACGAACCTCATGATTTCGATAATAATTTTAACCCCTACCATGTGGATTATGGCTATGGAGATGCTACCATTTCAACCTATGCGGGTGGACGGGACCCCTGCAGCCTTGTGTCGCCTCCTACCAGCCTGCCTGTTATTGTTGATCCGCAATATGACCACAAAACACTGACCCTTGTTCCACTGGCTGATCCTAATAATCCTGACCTTGCCGGTTTTCCCCAGACTGAAAACGGAACTTTTATTGAAGCCATGATCAAGGCATTTAACGGAACAGATGACAACTGGATACATACAAAGGTTACACCTATAATCCCTCCTGAACTGGGCAATACCCATGTTGTGATGAAATATGTAGCCTATCCGAGGCCTTTGGTGCCTGCTCTTGCTGATCCGAGCACAGGGGCAGTCCTGCATCAGGGCGATGAAATTGGTTCCTTTGTGACCGGTTGGCGTTTTAACCAGCCCGATGGCGAAGTTCTCGTAAAAATGGGAGATACACTTAACCTGCTGCAACCTACAAGGAGAGCCTATTTTATGTTTCTCATCAGTGTGGATGAATCATTGCCTCCCGGAGTGTATAGTATACCATTTGATATTACCGGTAACAAGGTTCATTATACAGGTGTAAACCATGGTGCAATCAGCTATGACGTTCCGGAGCTCCAATTTAGCGTGGCTCAAAAAACCCCTAACGGAAGCATTCTCAATTATGAAAAAGTTGTTATCGGAGAAGGCGACCTTACCAATATTACTGTTAACACCACCCCGGAGTTTACAGGATTGGAAAATGTAAAATGGTCGGTCAATGATGTAAATCATACCGATTTTTCATCCATGACAGAAACACTTCCTGCCACATACAACCAGGGAAGCCAGACAGAGGTGATAGATATGAGCAATTTTGACAAATTCCCGGCACCCGATACCGCAAAGATTTACCTTCTTGAGCAGGGTCTGGTCAACTCAACCAATGCTCCTGCAGGGGAACATCTCGACATCACTACAAGTGAACAGTTGAATTATAGTTATGCCAATAACCCCGGATATACCTATGATGATAACGTCTATGTAGTGCCAATCGGCCCCAACATTCTGATAAATAAGAAAATATACAGCATCAACGGAAAGCTTGTTAAAGACAATGACTCAATTGTTGTTGATCCAGGCGTACCGCTTCAGATTGCGACTGAGATAAGTACCATTAATATCGGAAGCGACATTGCAGTAAACACGGTCATGAAAATAAAAAGCGGGCAGGCATATGATGTTGTAACCGACAGCCTGCCTTCGTACTGTAGTTATTCAAAACCAATAACGACGGCACAGATGGGTTCATACATTCCCGGCCAGAGAAAAACTTTTTATATTTATTATCTCCTTAACCAAAAGACATGTGATTCGATAATAGATGTACTTAACCTTATATCCGAAATCAACATGTCATACAGCGGTCAGTTTACAGCACAGTATTATGATTATCCCGATTCATCATTGCTGGTATTCCCGTCATCGGACCTTAATATGTTCGAGTTGACGAGTAACAAATCGGAAGTAATTGTCGGGGATGAAATATCTGTAGATGTACATGCTAAAAATTATGGTGTTGATGTTAAGGATGTTTTACTTAATATTTTTGCCATTATTGACGGCGACAGTATCAAAATCGGCGAGAAACATTATGATCTGATACTTTCACAGGAAACTGTAGATTATACGGTTCCATTCACTATTCCTGATAATTCCGTGTCATTCTGGATATACTCAAAGATCGTTTCGCTGGATTCGTCCTGTGAAATATGCGAAAATAACAATAATAAATCCCTTAAAATTGTTGTTCTTGGCGGTCCATGGATATATAATGTATATGCCAACCCTAACCCGTTCATTAACGAAGTAACATTTTATTATGAACTGGGCGATGATATGACCGAGGTATATATTAATATTTTTACTGCGGAAGGGAAAAGTATTGCGCACCTGGGCAATTGCCCTGTCGCCTTTGGGCCTAATACCGTGAAATGGAATACGGCTGATGTCAGTTCAGGAATCTATTATTACAGGATTACCGGTATTGATAAGGAAGGAAAATCGCATGATTATACCGACAAGATAGTCAGGAAGTAAGTTTTGAAATTTCCAGAAACCGGCTACATTTAGCAATTGCTGATATAGCCGGTTTTTTTTATTTTCAGCTCACGCTGCAGAAATATTGCCATCAATAAATCAAAATGGTGTATTAACGGAAACCGGCTGGATATTTATCTGGATTTTGTAAAGGCTTTTTTTACTTTATCAAGAGGAATACCTGCCTTTTCGAAAGCCCCGATCATTTGCCAGAATTTACCGGCCAGTATGGCTCCTGAAATAACATCTCCCTTTAATAGCCTCAGCCAGGTTTCATTAATATCCTCATTGATCATGGCAAAATGAGCTCCTTTTGTATCAAGGTTGAATTCAACACATTCGTGCGGGCAGGCATATTTACTTTTGGGGCATGGACGTGGCTTGGTATCTGTTTTCATCGTCCCATCGAAAAAATTTCCGTACTTTTTTAAAGCGCTGGAGCATCTTACAAGTTTTCCATTGCGGTCCATGGCAAATGATTTCTGGCCGGCGATACAAAGATTCCCGTGAAATCTTGGGGGCTCGTGCATGATCTCAAATTCAGGATAATCAGCTTCCATCGTTTCCAAAAACTCCATTTGTTTGGCATTCAAAGACTCGGGGTAAGGCTTCCCATTATACCACCCCCTGAAAAGCTTGACATTTGCCTTTTCCACACCATTTGCCCTGAGCGTCTCAAAATCTGATTTTATCCTTTCAAATAAGGTCGGATGTGATACATAAACTGCAACAATGTTAAAGCCCTTTTTCTGGAGATAGAGAATTTTTTCAATGAACAGTTTAAAGTTTTTGTCTTTTTTTTCCCTTTCGGTCGGATGAATAGAAGCATTGATGAACAGGCATCTTCCCGGATTGATGCGATCGGCAAAATCATATACATTTTGTGTGGTAAGATTGGAACTGAATGACAGAAAATGTTTTTTTGTGATTTCTTCACATATCTCTACATAATTTTTTTCGAGAAAAGGTTCACCGCCGGTAATATAAAACACCCAATCTTTGCCCAGTCGGTCAAGGCTTTCGGATAATTTTGCCATATCAATAGCGTTGCGTGACTGCAATCCCATATGACCGTCGCCGCAATAAAAACAGTCGAAATTACATTTGTCGCTGATATACCAGGAAATCTTATTTGAACTTCTGAAAAACTCCTGAAGCTTTTCTTTCTCCACACGCATCCCATTCCAGGTAATGGTTTCAGGGCCGTTGCTGTTTTCCAATAAGCTCATCGTTAACAAATGATTCTTTAATAAACTGCAAAGGTATTCATTAATCCTAAAATGAGCAACAGAAGCTTTTCGAACTTTCGCTAAATTCGACAATATCCCGTTTTATAAAATGTATCAGGGAATCCCGGATTATATTTTTTTTGTCACTTTCAGGCAATAATACCAATAAATTTACCTATTAGCCCTGGTGCAGAAATTTTTATATTCCGAACAAAATTCATTGAAATATTCCGGCTCAAAGGCTTCACTTTGCCCTTTTTGAGTTTTAAATACAATAATATTACACGTACCGGAGCTTTTACTATCAGGATACAAAGCCATTCCTTCCTTAAGACCCATATCGGTACCTGCGTCAAGCACATAAACGCGTCCGGCATAGCGTAATACGGTACTCGTTTGCTTTTCGGCATCATCCGGTATACGCATTGAAATTACATTACAACGAACAGGGCTTTTCAATATATAGTCTTTCCATAGGTCAGGCAAATTATCCTTTATATCCCTGTACACATATTCGGAAGCATATCCATTATTTTTAAAAAGATCCCCGATATAGGCAGAACTGTCAGTTTCGTTCAGGCCATTAACGATCTCGATAAAATCGCGGTCACCTGCAATTAAAATTGATAAACTATTGTAATTGATAATGGTGTATTCTTTTTGAAAGAAGTTTAGGTTCCATAGTGTATCGCCTTTGTTGTACTTTTTCAGATGGCCTTTAAAATCTTCTTCTATAATCGATTCGGGACTCAACAACAGTTTGCTGCCCTTTATAAAATATTTTCCTTTGATATAGCTACCGGCAGTAATTCTTTCAACACAACTTACCACTTTTAATTCCTGGATGAAGGTTGAATCTGAAAAAAGTGACAAGCGGCTTGTAGCATTTACACCCGGCCCGTCTTTAAAATATTCATCAATAACATAGCGGTCGGCATCACCGGCAGGTTGAGAATAGGATGCCGTATAAAAACCTGTAAAAACAAAGCAGAAAAACCACATGAACAGGCTCGTTGAAATGGAAATACTATGGAAAACAATTTTTATCCTATGCTTAATGTTAAAAATCATATTTGCATGAAAATATAAGGCCATGATTTTTCAGAAAATTTCTTTTTATACGGGGAAATAATGTAAAAGATTCATGTTGATGCCATTGTTTAAAATAACATCATCAGCCCCTTGCAATAACCTCAGCCCATTTAACCTGATCTGCCAGACTCTCTGCCTGCGCTCATTCACAAATTTCACTTCATTTATTTGTGAATAGATCAGGTTATTTTTTCCCGATGCAAATCTGTCTGTTACCTGGATTTCAGGTGCCGGATAGATATTAATAAAGGTACTGATCAACAAACTCTTGATTCAGTATCAAATTTTAACATATATTGCCAATACATTGAATTTTTTCTTATTCCAATGGATATAACCCCTGATATTTTCTTCTTAAGACTTTTAGATTTTTGTTAACAGCCTGCTGACAATTATATTACGCATGGGAATACTGTGTTTGAAACAAAAAATTATGTTTAGTGTCCTGCCCTATCCAATCAGGCGGGGGAAAATTGAGTTATTGTACAAACACAAAGATATTCTTAGGCGGTTTTTCGGGGCTTCGCCCAAATCAAATAATGAGTGGTCAGCAAGAATGTTTCAATATGTGTTATTTCAATTTCCGATATCTCAGTAATTTTCTTTATATCGACATTAATATTGTCGCCCATGTATTTCAAAGACAGGTTATTGAAAATATTCAACAGGGGGTTTAAAAAAAAGCCAGTAATTTTTCCTGAAGCTAAGCCATGCTCAAAAAGTAAAATATTACCATCAGGTCTGCACCATCTGTTGAATTTATTTAAAACTTTTACCGGGTCCTGGTAGGAACATAATGAAAGTGCTGAAACTATGGTATCAAATGTATTCATTGGAAAATCCAGCGCTTCAACATCCGACTCGATAAAACTGGTGTTTATGTTATACATAGCCGCATTTTTACGGGCTATACCGGTCAGGACGCTGCTGAAGTCAACGGCCGTCAATTCAATATCTGTTGAATAAAATCTGAAATTTGCTCCTGTACCTACTGCCACCTCAAGCGTTTTTCCCGAAACAGTCTTTAATAATCTTTGCCGTTGTTTATAAGCAAAAATCTTTCTGGTGCAGAAGTCCTTTTGTAAAAGCTTTTGTGCCCGTTTATTAAAAATTTGTATTTGTCTGTTTTTGTCCATTTTATCCCCAAAATATATATTTTTAATTTACTGTTGGCCAAATATAATACTGATTTTTGATATTCCTGCCAGTTAAATACTCATACAAACGCAAAATCCCAAATCATACCTAAAGCGCGTATTTACAATATTTTAACAACAATGACTTTAAAGTCATAGCTAATTTTTAACAGATTTTTAAATTGTATAATGCTGAAAAATTATTTTATTTTAACTTCGCAAAAGTTATTCTAAGGGGATGGCAAAAAAACATAAGCAAAAAAAACCGCAAACTATTATAAATGCATCCTTACAGGAGAAATTGCCGGCAGAGAGGGGATTTGACAGTAAGGCCGCAACCTTCTTTACCAAACTCCCCGTTCTTTTGCTGTTTATTGTTTTAGCCTGCACTGCTGTATATTACCGTACCCTCTCGTATGATATAACCTATCATGATGATGATATACTTCTTACTAATAATCTTCCTGTCCTGAAAAACATTTCCAATATTCCACGGGTAATTACGAGCGATGCCTTGTTCACACATAAAAAAATACCACTCTACAGGCCGCTTCAAAATGTGACTTTTGTTTTGGATGCGCAGCTGGGTACTAACGTCGTTTTTTCGTGCCATTTGGTAAACCTGCTACTACATATTTTATGTTGTTTTTCTGTTTTCTACCTGCTGATTCTTTTCGGTTTTAAGCGTTATTATGCTTTTTTTGGCGCGATGATTTATTCCGTTCATTTTCTTTTTCTGCATACAGTAATCTGGATTCCTTCAAGGGGAGATCTGTTATTGTCTCTTTTTTCTTTTCTGGCAATGATCACCTTTCTGCAGTTGTTACGCACCAATAAATGGTATTATTATGTCCTGAATTCGGGCTCTTTTATGTTTGCCCTATTCTCAAAGGAAACGGCAGTAATGTTGCCTGTTTTGTATATAATTTATCTTTTTCTTTTTTCACGGAAAAATATGTTCAGGAGAGGCAACTGGATACTTGCGGCATGTTATCTGGGTATCGCTGTTTTATATTTTTACCTTCGGGAAATCTCCATTGATTCTGGAACGAGCCATGTAAAACTTTCGCACTTTCTTATCAATCTCCAGACAATTCCGGAGACATTACTGAAAATAGTCGCCCCTGTAAATTTTGGTGTAATGCCTTCGTATAATACAATGGCCGCCCTATTAGGAATGCTCGTTATTGCCGGCATTATTATTTTATTTATCATAAAAAAAAGTTGGTACAATTCACTAATTTTATTTTCCCTGCTTTGGTACATTTTATTTCTAATACCGGTAATGTTCTACCGTCCGGCTTATGCAGATTATTACTACGATTATCTTGATCACCGGAATTATCTCCCGTCATTGGGGATAATTATGATACTGCTAAGCATACTGCAGCGTATTGGTAATACACAAGAAAGATTTTTTCCAACCCTGAAAATTATGGTATTTTCCGTACTTATTCTTTGCTACCTTGTTTTCATGAACTTCAGGTTGCATGGAATGTATAAAGATGCCATCAGTTATTCTAAATCCTCTATCATTAATAATCCGGGTAATGCGATGGGCTTTTATATTCTTGGTAATCAAATGAATCTGGCTCATAAAACCGATTCTGCCCTTGTTGCTTATAATAGTGCCATAAAATGCTATTCTGGTTTTGTGGAGGCCAGGTATAACAGGGCCGTGATTTATTATAAGAATAAAAAATACAAGGAAGCCCTGGCAGATCTGGATTTTATTGCCGGGTTCAAGCCTGATTATAGTAAGACATACACCATAAGGGGATCGACAAAACATTTTTTGCATGATTATCAGGGCGCGGAGCAGGATTATCTGAAAGCCCTGCAATTTGATCCCGGCAACACACAAATAAAGCAGCAGTTGGGAATTCTGGCCAGGAATGAAACAAAAAAACTAAACGAGGATGGGTTAACCCTCGCAAAAAGCGGCGCCTATCATGAAGCACAGACTTTGTTTGAGAAAGCGTTGGCAAAAGATCCGACATTTTATGAGGCGCTGGTCAATATCGGGAACTGCAAGTTTGCCTTAGGTGACCGAAAGGGAGCCTGTGCCGACTGGAAAAGAGCTGCACAAAATGGTGCTCCCGGATCTAAAGAAATGCTTTTTCAATATTGTAAATGAGCTCATAATTATGATATGGATCATCAAAGGCAAATTGGTTTTCTGTTATTTTTCAATGTAAATTTGTGCGATTTTTAATTGGAAATGGCCAAAAAACATAAGCAAAAAAAAACAGTAGCTTTTAAGGAAAATCCGGAACCGCTGACCTCGGAAGCCGGGCAGGATTTTTTTTCTAAGGTTTTGCTTATATTTAACAGAATACCCGTTGTTGTTTTTATAATAGTTATTATCCTGGCCTGCCTCATCATTTATTTGAGGACTCTTTCATATGGCTTTTCGCATTATGATGATGACGTAATGGTGATGAACAACCTGCCTTTCCTCAAAGATTTTTCAAACATCCCTGAAGCGTTTGTCCGTGATGCCTGGTTTTTACATAAAAGGATTGAGTTATACAGGCCGCTGCAAAGCGTATCCTATATAATTGATGCACATATCGGAGATGATATTGTTTTTGCAACTCACCTCACCAGCATGATTCTTCACATACTTTGCTGTATTGCTGTATTTTACCTTCTGATGCTTTTCAAATTTGAGCGCAAATATGCATTTCTGGGAGCTATGGTATATTCGGTGCATTATCTGTTACTTCATACTGTTATCTGGATACCGGCACGTGGCGACCTTTTGCTGGCTCTATTCACTTTTCTGTCGGTGATTACTTTCATACACCTTGTCCGATCAGGGAAATGGTATTTTTACGTATTAAATATTCTGTCTTTTGCATTTGCCATATTCTCGAAGGAAACAGCTTTGATGCTGCCCCTTTTATACATTATTTATTTTTTACTTTTTGAACGAAAAAAGATGTTCAGGACAGGAAACTGGATATTGGCAACATTTTATATTATCATAGTCATTGTATTTTATTACCTCAGGGATCTTTCGGTTGATAAACAGGTACAACAGCTCGGCATTGGCCAATTCTTTCAGAATCTTCAAACCATTCCTGAGACCATACAAAAGCTTTTTGTTCCGGTTAATTTCTGCACTATGCCGGTATTTAATGCTACTGCTACCATTTTAGGACTTTTGGTCATTGCCGGATTTACAGCATTGTTTCTTATCAGGAGGAAGTTGTTCAATCCACTGGTGCTGTTTTCTATTCTTTGGTTTGCACTATTTCTTATTCCCGGCATGATTTACCGGCCATATTTTACCTCTTTTTCATATGAATACCTTGACCATCGGGCATACCTTCCAACTTTCGGGGCATTTATGGTCATCCTTAGTCTTGTAAGGGATTATGAAAAAAGTTCTGCGAATGCACTTACGGGAAAGATCATCATGATATGCTCTTTGCTGGTATTGGTATATCTTGGCTTCATGAATTACATATTGAATCCTGTTTACAAAGATGCGATCAGCTATTCCGAGTCAGCTATTGCTCATAACAAAAGCAGTTCACAGGCATATTTTATACATGGTTGTGAAATGCAAAGGCTTAAAAAGGAGGATGCTGCATTGGCCGACTTCTCCAATGCATTGAAGTATAACCCAAATTTGTTTGAAGCCCGTTACAACAGAGCTGTAATTCTTTATAATAAAGACAGGTACCAGGAAACCCTGAATGATTTGGATTACATTGTTCAAAACAAAGCAGATTACGGTTTTGATGTATATTCACTGCGCGGCGGGGTACGATATGCACTGAAAGATTATAACGGCGCCCGGCTGGATTTTGAAGAAGCCCTGAAGTATAAGCCTGATGACAAGGAAACTTTAAAGAACCTTGAAATTTTAAAAAATGAAGGGCCTCAGAAATTAAATAAAGAAGGTATGGCCTTGGCACAAAGCGGTAAATACCAGGAGGCCTTGGAATTGTTTGAAAGTGCATACACCACTGATACTACTTTTTATGATGTCCTGGTCAATATCGGGAACTGCCGGCTGGTCATTGGAGACAGGGCCGGCGCATGCGAAGCATGGAGGAAAGCCGCACAACATGGTGTTAAAGGCGCCCAGGGGATGATCAATAATTATTGCGGGAAATAAATAGTAAATAGTAAATAACTAAAAACAAGTTACAAACAGTGAAAAAATTATTAATAACAAATTTTTAAAATTATGTTCGATCCAAGCCATTTTCATCCGATGCTCGTGCACTTTCCTGTTGCACTTATTATCACAGGTTTTTTTGTGGACCTGCTCAGCCTGTTTTTCAATAAAAAGGAGCCCTGTCTTTCCAGGGCCGGGTTTTACCTGATGATATTCGGTACATTAGGCGCTGTGGGCGGATATCTGACAGGAGAGTTCTTCACTCCTGAATTTTCAGGTGAAGCGGGCGAGTTGAAAGAAACTCACGAGCTTTTTGCAAAGATCACGATGTATGTGATGATTGCGGCCTGCCTGATACGCATTTATCTTGCATGGAAGCACGAGCTAAGCAGCAAACTCAAGTGGGTGGTGTTTTTGCTTTATTTTATAGCCACCTGCAGTGTAGGCGTTACCGGCCTTTTAGGCGGGTCATTGGTTTACAATCATATGATAGGCCTTGAATTAACCGGCACTGAACAGGCAGCATCGCAAAAAGTAACGAATAAAACAGTGGATAACCTGAAAGCAGCTTTGCAGGGAGAAACCACAGCTTCTGCAAAATATGCCGCTTTTGCACAAAAAGCCGATGAGGAAAACCTTCCCCGGATCGCAGCTTTGTTCCGTGCCGCCTCTAAATCCGAGAGCATGCATATTCGCAACCACAGCACCACCCTGAAAAATTTAGGATGGGATATTACCATGGAGCCTGAAATTTTTGAAGTAGGAACAACACTGGAAAACCTACAGCAAGCGCTGAAAGGTGAAACTTATGAGGTTGAAACGATGTATCCCGGATTTATTGACCAGGCAACAAAAGACGACAACAGTGATGCGTTAAAAACCCTGGGATGGGCCAGAGACACCGAAAAGAAACATACCGAACTATTTAAATCGGCTATTGATGCATTGAATAGCAAAAAGGACAATAGTCTGCCGGCATCATATTATGTTTGCCCGAAATGTGGCTTTACCTATACCAGCGAAGATGTGGAAGACTATTGTGAGTTGTGTGGTACAGAGAAAGAGAAGTTTATCAGTATCAAATAATGGATTTTGTTTATTAAAAAATAGAGAATGGCGCAACAGGAAGTAAAAAAGCCGGGCTTCAGAAGTTTCCCGCGGAATTTCTGGACAGTGATCACCATGGAGTTTTTTGAAAGAGGCTCCTATTATGGCGTTATGTCGGTATTGTCAGTATACCTGGTTTTGAGCACCAAAGAAGGAGGACTGGGATTTACCAAGGAAAGTGTTGGAATAATTAAAAGTACAATAACCCCTTTGTTATACGCGCTTCCTATCATTTCGGGAGCAATTGCCGACAGATACGGGTATAAAAAAACATTGATTTTTGCATTTATTGTTATGAGCACCGGGTATTTTCTGACCAGCCGGGTTACTGAGTATCCAATGGTATTTGCCAGTTTGCTGCTGATGGTAACCGGTGCGGGATTCTTTAAGCCGATCATTTCAGGAACCATTGCCCGCTCCACCGATGTGAATAATTCATCGTTGGGCTTTGGGATTTTTTACTGGTCAATCAACCTGGGCGCTTTTATTTTTCCCCTTATCCTTGTACCTTATTTAAAATCCATTTCATGGTCATATATTTTTGTGATGGCATCCATTGCCACAGGGTCGTTACTGTTACTGAATCTTTTTGTTTATAAAGAACCCTCCAAACCGGCAAATACAAAAAGTCTTCTTACGATCCTTAAGGAAATTGTTCTTGTATTTAAAGATTTTCGCTTCATATTAATGATCGTCATCTATTCGGGCTTTTGGATTTTGTATTTTCAGATGTTTGATTCTGTGCTCTGGTACCTCAACGAATTCATGGATATGACACCCGTGAATAATTTTGTCAATTCGGTTTTGGCAATTTTTATGGACAATCCGCAATGGAAATTTGAGGCAGAACATGTTACTGTTATCAATGCCGGTACGATCATCCTGCTGCAAATCTTGATTTCGAGCATTGTCAGGCATACCAAGGCATTACCTACGATGATTGTTGGTATATCGTTTGGCACATTAGGAATACTCATTCTTGGGTTGTCTTCAAATGCCTGGGTATTTATTCTGGGCATGGTTGTATTTTCTCTTGGTGAAATGACAGCGCATCCCAAATTTATTTCTTATGTAGGACTTATTGCCCCGCCGGATAAAAAGGCGCTTTACCTTGGCTATTCTTTTCTGTATGGCGTTATCGGCAGTGGTATCGGTGGTTATTTAGGTGCAAAATTATATGTTCATTATGCCAATAACTTACATACCCCGTCGGTTTTCTGGTTTATTTTCACTGTGATCGGGCTGGCTACGATCATTGGATTATTGTTGTTTAATAGGTTTCTGGCTCCGAAAAAAGTATAGTACCCTATATGCTGAAATCATATTTTAAAAAAGATACTATAGAAGCCGGCTGCGACGAAGCCGGGCGGGGATGTCTGGCCGGACCGGTTTATGCCGCAGCTGTGATTTTACCCGCAGATTATAAAAATAAAGAACTCAACGACTCAAAGCTGTTAAGTGAAAAACAACGCGACCTGTTGCGCTTTGAAATCGAGAAAGAAGCCCTTGCCTGGGCTGTAGCACCACTCGATAACAACATTATTGATGAGATAAATATTCTCAATGCCTCCATCATGGCGATGCACAGGGCTATTGACAATCTCGGCAAAAAGCCCGAATTAATCCTTGTTGACGGAAACAGGTTTAAACCTTATGGAGACATTCCTTATCAATGTATTGTAAAAGGCGACGGGAAATACCTCTCTATAGCAGCGGCATCCATACTGGCAAAAACCCACCGTGATGAATATATGCTGAAGCTGCATGATGAATTCCCCCAATATAACTGGTCACAAAACAAAGGGTACCCGACACGTGAGCACAAGGATGCTATAAATCTACATGGTATCACACCTTACCACCGCAGGAGTTTCAATCTAAATGAACAGCTTAAACTTGATTTCTGATCAAAAAATAATCAATCCGGTGAAATTATTTTTTATAGTACTTTTATCCTTTTAAATGCAATGAAATATTCCAGGAACGATTCTGCAGTCAGGTTAAAAAATTACATACTGATTTCAGTGGCAATTCTTGCATCAGCGGGCTTGCTCGTGCTGGGTTATTCTTTTCTGAAAAGGTTGAAAGATCCGGTTATTCCTGCCATTAAAGCCATACCCGACAATGCTGTTTGTGTTATAAGGTTTAATAATCTGATGCCCTTGTGGGACAGGCTGGAAGGCAAGAATAACATATGGAAAGAATTGCAATGCCTTCCATATATTAAAAGCCTTCGAAAAGAAGTCAAAAGGGTTGATTCTCTTGCAAGGAAAAATAATGATATTGCCGAGATATTTTCTAAAAATCCCTTATATATGTCCTGGGTTCCCGACAGGGCCGATTACCGTTTATTGTATTGCATAAATCTGAATGGCCCCCATCGTGAAAATCTTGTGGATAATTTCATGCATAATAACTTTTCTAAAGGAAACACATTTGTCACACACCAGTTTCTTGACAACGAAATCTTTGAAATTCACAAGGCGGGAAAAATTCTTTGCGCATATACGGTTTGCAAAGGGATATTTATTATCGGCGAAACTTCCGGACTGGTTGAGGCATCGTTAAGCGCGATTCTTACGGGCATCAGTATTGAAAACGACCCGGATTTTAGCCGGCTTGATGCTTCATCGGGAAAAAATGTTGATGCAAATATCTTTTTAAAAAATTCTTATTTCGATAATCTTGTTTCGCCTTTTTTTGAAGATCTTTTATCTCAAAAATTAAAAATGCTCTCATTATCAGGAGATATGATCTCTCTTGACCTTACCGTAAAAAACGATGAGCTTCTTTTTGATGGATATGCCACTTCGCATGAATCCTCACAGCTATTGACAAAATTATTCAGCGATCAGCCGCCCCAGAAAATCACCCTGACACAAATATGTCCCGCCAATACCGCCATTATGGCATTTTGGGGAGTAAAAAATGCGCTGAATTATATTCGTAATTACACCGATTTTATAAATGTGAATTTTCACCGGCGTTCATTTCAGGATATGTGTTCCTATTATGATACAACCTATAACATTGATATTTCAAAAAGTTTTTTTAAGAACATTGGTAATCAGTTTGCCTGCATAATTACCGAAAATCCCAATCTGGGCAGCTCATACAGGTATTATGGCGTTTTTAAAGCCGGCGACATTGATGATCTCAGTAACGGCTTAAAAGCAATTTCTGTTCTTCCGGGAGATCAAAGCATTGCGCAACGTGATTCATTTGCAATCAGAAAACTAATCCCTGCAGGATTTTTACAGGACTTTTTCGGCAGAATGTTTGAATCTCTTGATTCAACTTATTATACGACTATTGAAGATTATGTAATAATCAGCGATTCCCCTTTGTCTTTAGACCTTTTTATATCCGGCTATCTTTCCGGCAAAACACTTGAAAAGAATTTAAACTATATTGATTTTTCGGATAATGTTTCAGATGAGGCAACATACTGTGTTTATGCCAATATTCGTAAGAGTTATGATTTGCTGACCCACTTATTCAATAGTAAAATTAACTCGGAACTCAGTATCAACAGAACATCTCTGATAAACCTGCAGGCTGTTGCTTTTCAGCTTTCATCAAACAGGAACCGGTATTATATAAATGCATATGTTAAGCATAATTCCGGCTATGTAGAAGAAAATCCTGCCGTATGGGAGTTTAATGCCGATACTACAATTTCCGGAAAGATATCCGTCATTGCCGATCCGCGTGACAGCATACGGAAAATATTGTTCTTCGATGTGTCAGGGAATTTATACATGATAAACAGAAACGGGCGGCTGGTCTGGAAAAAGCATATTGACGAACCACCTTTGAGCAGGGTTTTTCTCACAAGCCTGAAAAAAGACAATAAGGATTACCTTATTTTCAACACGGCAAACTACATATATATATTTGATCTGGCGGGCAAAATGCCTGATTTTAGCCCGGTAAGGCTGCCCTTCCCCGCGAGCGCTTCCATTACATTGATTCATTATCAAAGGAATGATGATTACAGGATCATCATCCCGGGTAAAAACCAGAAACTATATAATTATATGATTAACGGCATGCCCACACCGGGCTGGAGCAATTATCATACGGAAGCCATATTGAAAAACCCTGTTGAATATTTCCGGTTCAGGGACAAAGATATCTTGATAGCAACTGATAAAAACGGGAAAGTATATTTTATTAACAGGAAGGGAACTTTGCTCATCAGAACCACCCAGCCTTTTATAAGGGCTAAAAACAGCCGGTTCTTCATGCATACCCTGCAAAAAAAGCAATACCTGGTAACAACAGACCGTAAAGGGAAATTGGTATTTATATCTGAAAATGGGAAAATTGATATCGTGACATTAAATACCTTTTCGGAGGATCATTATTTTACTGTTGGAGATTTTGACCTGGATAATAGAGACGATTTTATTTTTTTCGATAAGGGATATGTATATATTTATAATCATGATAAAAAGAAAATATTTGAAAGCGCGTTAAGTGGGCAACCATCTGCAAGCCCGTTATATATGATGAACGGCAAAAATAAATATTATATCGTTTTTCCGAATGCCCAGTGCTCAAATCTGGTATTGTTAAATGAAAAGGGTTGTCGTGAATATCAAAATTTTATTCTGTCAACCCCCTGCATTGAAACAGACTATTTATTCGGTAATCATATTCCAAGCGTCATTGTTTCCGATAGCAATAAATTGCTTAATTATGTAATTGAGTAAAAATTCACCACTTTTAATTATTTTTGTATTAAAGAAGCGGACTGCGGCCGGGAATAATATGAAAGCAATTGCTAATGAATAGGTAACGAGCTTAAAATATTTAATCTGCTTTATTGGATTGAAATGATATACTATTTGTAAGTTTAAAACAAATTAAATGTTCAAAAGATTAATTCTTTTAAAAAAAATAATATCAGGTAATCATACCATTTGTGTTTTACCTTGGTTGTCATTAAATATTTTAAGGAATTGCAAGGTTTTTCATTGTTGCTTCACGTCTGATTTCGAGAAATTTGCAGGCGATCTTACCGGGCAAACTATTGAAGAAATCTGGAATGGTGATTATATGAAGTCTATTCGTAAGAGCATGATCAATGGTCAGGAACATGCTTTGTGTTCCCGCTGTTATGAAATTGAACGTCATTCGGGTACAAGTATACGTTTCCATAATAATATTTTTTATAGGTTAAAACTTTTTACGATTCCTTTTATCACAAAACCTGATGGGAGTTTAAGCAAAGTTGATATCCAATACTGGGATATCAGATTTTCTAATATTTGTAATTATAAGTGCAGAATTTGTGCACAATGGAATTCAACATCGTGGATCCCTGATTCTAAAAAGATGGGGTTATATCATGAGGATGCAGACCCCAAGCCGGTTTTCAGAGAGCAAATGACAAAATTAATAAACTGGATATTAGAACCCAGGCATTTAAAATCAGTAAAAAAAATTTATTTTTCCGGCGGAGAACCTCTTCTTATGGAGGAGCATTGGAAATTACTGGAAGAATTGGATAAGCGTCATAAATATAGTATTATCCTGTCATATAATACGAACCTGGGTACTCTGAGTTATAAAAATAAAAGCATATTAGATTATTGGAAAAAGTGGGATAAGAATGTTGAAATCTGGACTAGTATTGATGAAACTGGAGAAAGGGCAGAACTGATTCGAAGCGGAACAAAATGGGAAAATGTGGAGAAAAACATAAAAACTCTTGTAAAGCAGGGTATATTTATTAAAACGGCTATAACGGTGAATGCAATGAATGTATTCAGAATACCTGAAATTATTGAGCGCCTGGTTCAGCTTGGTGTTATTGGCATGACAAGTAAAGAACCTGAAAATTGGAGAAATTTCTTTATACTTATTGTTGAAGAGCCTAAAAAACTTCATGTGAGTATACTTCCCGAAGATTTCAGGCAAAGTATCCGGAAAAAGTTAGAGGATTATATCAATGAATATGAACATAATTACGGAGTAAGTATCAGGGATTTATTTATTACATTATTCTGGCATTTAGAGAAGCCATGGGATAGAGATAATCTAGGGGAGTTCATTAAATTTACAAACGACATCGATGCAATAAGAGAAGAAAATACTTTTGAGGTTATCCCCGAACTAAAATGTTTATTAGGTGAGGAGCAAATGAACGAACAGTTTGCACCTTTAAAAAAATAGAACATGATTCAGAAGTTGAAATTATTAAAAAATATAAAATCAGGCCAGCACAAAATCTGTGTTATTCCCTGGATATCATTAAATATACAAAGAACCTGCAAGGTATTCCATTGTTGCCTTACATCTGATTTTAAAACATTTGCTGGCGACCTTGCCGTGCAGTCAATGGAAGAAGTCTGGAACAGCGAGGTCATGAGGTCAATACGCCGAAGTATGATCAATGGCGAGGAACATCCTTTATGCTCCAGCTGTTATGAAGTAGAGCTGCATTCTGGCATCAGTACCCGTTATTATAATAATAGATTTTCGAAAAATCATTTATTAAAAATCCCATTTATTACCAGACCTGATGGCAGCGTGAATAAAGTAAACATTCAATATTGGGATTTCAGATTTTCCAATGTATGTAACTATACATGCAGAATATGTTCCCATTGGAATTCTACATCCTGGATCCCCGATGCCAAAGAGCTCGGATGGTATGATAAAAGTTCTCAAACGGAACCATACCAGAAAGAGGCTCTGCATAGGTTACTGAAGTGGGCGTTGTTGCCTCAAAATCTGAAGGTATTAAAGAAAATCTATTTTTCAGGAGGGGAACCACTATTAATGGATGAACACTGGCAAATACTGGAAGCACTGGATAAGGAAAAAAGATATGACGTAATTTTGTCATATAACTCAAACCTCGGATCGCTATCCTATAAAAATACCAGTGTAATTGATTATTGGAAAAAATGGGGAGAAGCAATATGGCTTTGGCCCAGTATTGATGAAATTGGTGTACGTGCTGAATTAATACGGAAGGGAACAGATTGGAGTACCGTAGAAACTAACTTAAAAAAACTTAAAGAAACAGGAATACATATCAGACCTGCGATCACAGTGAGTGCCATGAATGTATTCAGAATTCCTGAGATTATTTATCATCTTGTTGATATGGGAATAATTGGCATTACACATGTACAAGAGGAATGCTGGAGAAATTTTACATTCAATATTGTTACTGATCCACCCAATATGCATGTAAGTGTTCTTCCGGATGAAATGCGAAAAAATGTTCTGGATAAACTAAACACTTTTATTATTGAGTATGAACAAAAACATTCCGTTAAAATCCGGGAAATATTTAATTCTTTGCTTTGGCATCTGGAAAAGCCCTGGGAAAAAGAGCACTGTGAGGATTTTAAAAAATTTATGCTAACGCTTGACAGAATAAGAGGTGAGAATACATTAACGGTTATTCCGGAATTGCAATGTGTTTTTACTGATTGAAAATTGTAAAACAGGAAACCAAACATTTTTTATTGTGAATTTATCGGTGAATATTTAATATGGAGAGCAGGGTGCATTTATTATGTAAAATCATAACCGGCAAACACAAAATCTGTGTCTTACCCTGGATATCTTTAAATTTTCTAAGAAACGGACGGGTGTTACATTGTTGTTATACTTCTGACTATAATGCTTATGTAGGTAATTTGGTGAAGCAATCCGTTGATGAAATCTGGAATAGCGATTCTATGAAAACGATTCGCAGGGAAATGATTAGTGGCATAGAACCCGCGTTGTGTTCACGATGTTACGAGTCGGAAAAATATTCCGGGACCAGCCCCCGGCGCAGAAATTTTTTATATGATCAAAAACTTTTGGAAATACCTTTTATTACCAGATCAGATGGAAGCTTAACTAAAACAGACCTGCAACATCTTGATTTTCGTTTTTCAAATATCTGTAATTATAAATGCCGGATGTGTTCTCCCTGGAATTCCAACGCCTGGATACCGGATGCTATAAAGTTAGACAAGGTTTATGAAAAGGGGTTTGAAGAGGCATATGGAACAGAGTCCTTAAATCAGATATTAAACCTTGACTTTATTGATAAAAATTTAAAGTCGGTAAAAAGCATTTATTTTTCTGGTGGGGAGCCATTACTTATGGATGAACATTGGCACATGCTGGAAAATTTGGAGAAACAAAAACGATTTGATATAAAATTGTCATACAATTCCAACCTTAGCTTGCTTAAATATAAGGATAAAAAAATCCTTCAATATTGGACAAAATGGGGCAAGAATGTGCTTTTGAGACCCAGTATTGATGAAATCGATGAGCGGGCCGAATTAATTCGCAGTGGAACAAAATGGAAAAATGTTGAAGCAAATCTTGAAATTTTGAGAAAAACCAATATAGCAATTGAGCCGACTATTACAGTGAGCGCCATGAATGTTTTCAGAATTCCGGATATAATAACCCGGCTGGTTGATATCGGGATTATTAGAGGGAATAATCATAAAAGCCTCAATTGGCGTAATTTCAGATTAAACGTTGTCACTGAACCTCAAGAGTTTCATGTTAGTATTCTTCCTGACCAGTTTCGGAAAGACATCCGAGAAAATATTAACAAATTCATTTTATCTTATTCTCAACAACACCATGTTGATATTGAAAATTTATTTTTAAACCTTTTCTGGCATCTGCAAGTACCTTGGAATGAAGAGCAGTGTCGCAAATTTAAAAGATTTACCAGGGAAATTGATAAAATAAGGGACGAACACACTGCTGAGATTATCCCGGAATTAAAATGTATTTTAGATCAATAAATAAAACATTAATTGATGTCTCCTTTCGGCATATCGGTAATCATTTGCACACATAACAGGTCAGCCAGGCTTATTCCTACACTTGAGCATCTGGAGCGTCAGAATGTTCCACCGGACCTGCAATGGGAAATCCTGGTTGTTGACAACGGATCAACGGATGACACAAGAAAAGTGGCTGAAGATTTTGGAAAAAATCTGAAAAAAAATATTGGCTTCCGGATTATTTTTGAACCTGCACTGGGTAAATCTAATGCACTTATCAGGGGTTATAATGAAGCCAATTTTGAATTAATGCTGGTTTGTGACGATGACAACTGGCTTCAACCATTATATCTGAAAACAGTGGCTGAAATTTTCAGGGATAATCCCGAGACCGGCCTTTTGGGCGGTTACGGGATAGCTGAATTCAGGGGAGAAGAAATGCCGACATGGTTTGAAAAATGGCAGCAGGCTTATGCATGTGGGAAACATCATGAAAAATCAGGTTACTTATCCGAAGGAGATTATTCAATCTGGGGCGCTGGCTCTGTAATAAGAAAAACACAATGGACATTTCTCAGAAAAAACGGTTTCCATTTTATTAATCATACAGGCCCGGGAACAGCAATGGGCGAGGATGTTGAACTATCACATGCCGTAATCTATTCTGGCAGTAAACTGTATTTCGACGACAGACTATGGTATCGTCATGATATCAGCCGGGGAAGGGTTACCCTGAAAACTACTAAGAAACATGTGAAAACAAGTGGCAGCACCTTGTTTATCATCTATTCGATGGCATATAAAAACGCCCCGGATAAGAAAAACAATTTCATCGCACCCTATCTGAAGTGGTTTATTGCACTGTTATATTTATTGTTAAAACAACTCTTCGGGAAAAAAAACGTACTTTTACGAAGGCATCTGTTATTTCAGTTTTATGATCTGGCGATTCACCGAAAAAAATACCAAAAGGTTTATTATGAGATTTTTCCATGGATCACCAAAGTGAAAGAAACTTACCCTCTTAAAGGCACAACATTATGAATCCCCTGGTATCTTTCATCATCCCATTTTATAATGCCGAAAAGTTTATTGCAGAAACCATTGATTCTGTGCTGTTGTGTGGATATGAACAGTCTGAAATAATCATTGTGGATGACGGATCAACGGATAATTCACTTAAAATCTGTTGTTCATATGAGAAAAAAACACCTAAAATAAAGATTATTCAACATAATGATAAAACTAATAAAGGTGCAAGTACGTCACGTAAAACCGGGATTCAGGAAGCAAAAGGTGAATTTATTTATTTTCTTGATGCCGATGACATACTTCTTCCTGGTGTGATTGATAAATACGTTGCGGTATTTTCCGAAAACCCTGATGTAGTCCTGATACATGGTGAAATAATTGATTTAAGAGCAACCGATGATTTACCAAAGATGGAGCATAACTTTGTGATTGGATTTTCAAACCGTAAGTACTTGCTTTCAGATGAATCGTATTATTTAAAAAGTAATAGAATATGCAATTCTACTGTTTGTGTTAGGAAGAGCGCATTAATTGATATAGATTTCAACTATGATCAAATTTTCCCATTAGGGGAAGATTGGGTGTTATGGAATCTGCTGGCTTTAAAAGGGAGCTTCTATTATTTTGCGCGGCCCATGATCAAGTATAGGATACATAAAAATTCAGCCACTTCTCTTGCCTTGCAGAAAAAACAGGTATATCTTCAATACAATTTGATGGAAAACTATTTATGCATGTTGGCTAAAACCAGGGATGCTGCCTTAAGGGGAAATATTAAGGATAAGCTGTTTGATTTAATAAATGATCTGTACAAGGTATACCAGAAAAAACCGATAACAGAAAGTGACCAACAAGGGATTTATGAACAGGTCGTTCCCAGAGACCAATTAATAATATCATTGAAAAAGAAGATATACAATCTTGAAAGAGGTTATGGGTATTATTTTTATTTTCTTTATATTGTAAAAAGGGTTTTTTCTAAGTTATTCTATTTCAAATGAAAATTTTGTTTCTATCACACGCGCCTCATGAAGTTCACCTGAAACTTGCCAATACATTGGGTTCAAGAGTGAAAGTAATTCCATTCAATTGGATTGTGACACTTTCAAAAAAGGTACCTTATATTGGGTTCTTTTATATTTTTATTTCTTTATTATACAGCCGTTTTATTAAAGTCAAAGAAAACATTTTGTTAGTTGAAGGAGGTTCTTCACTTTATGTTGCGGTTTTTCTTAAGTGGAGATACAAAAACATTAAAATTGTGTACCTTGATGCTGACTTGTTTTTTTATAACCTGACAAAAAGAAGTAAATTGGTTAATAAAATTCAGTCTCTTTTTTATAATAAGATTGATGCAATTATTTCTGCATCCGAACAAAATAAAGAGTATGCTTTAAAGTATGTTGATCTTCCGGTTGAAAGATTTACTCCTTATCCTAAGAAAGTTACAAAATTAAATGTTGAAAAAAAGAATCAAGGCTTATATATTGGAAGATTGGACCCCGATAAAAATATTAAACGGATTGTCAGATTTGCTTTACAGTGCCCTTTTTTTGATAAGTTTATTTTTGCAGGTGAAGGAACTTATTGCAAATACATTAAAAAATTGGCTGCCGAAAACAATAAAATTATATATTCCGGATATAGAAAGGATGTTGATACATTCTACAGCGAATGCAAATTTTTGATACATATACCTGATTCGGATCCTCACCCCTGTACCACTATGGAAGCCGCTTTATGTGATTGTTTTCCTATAATTTCAAAAGGAGTGGGTACAAAGTATCTGTTTGATGACATTTTTATAATTGAAGACCCGGATAATTTTGAAGAGATTAATAAAAAGATTTGCTATATAATAAATAATGAAAAAAAAGCAAAAGAATTGCTGAATAAATCAGTTAAACTGTTTACAGATGAAGGCAAATCCATTTTAGATTTTGAAAATGCAGTTAAAAGTATTATAAAATCTTGGCAGAGTTGAGTCTTGGTAAGTCAATAACTCCAATAATTGCCATGGCTGAAAAAGTTTAAATAGCAATATAATCTGTTTATAGTCATTAATTGTAAGAATGGGTAAAATATACATCAACGGACGATTCCTTACTCAGAAAATGACTGGTATTCAACGTTTTTCCTATGAATTATGCAAAGCGTTAATTGCAAATGGCGTTGAAATAGAAATTCTTGCTCCCCGAAATATCCGTGATGAATACAAGATTAATTGCCCTGTGATCCGGTTTGGAATTTTTTCGGGAATACTGTGGGAGCATTTCGATATGTTGTTTTACCTGGTAAGGAAAAAAAAGCCGCTGTTGCTCAGTTTTGGGAGCCCCGGGCCACTTTTTTATAAAAACCGTTTTGTAACGGTTCATGACATTTCTTTTTATTTCCACCCGGAGTGGTTTTCAAAATCATATGGAACATATTACAGGTTGATCACACCCATATATACTCGGATCTCCCGGAAAGTTATTACCGTTACAGAGTTTTCAAAAAGCGAAATAAAAAAATGGTTGAAGATACCTGATGAAAAATTTATCATTATAAATAACGCAGTATCCGGCAACATCTTAACTGATCAGGTTTTTCCCGTAGCGAATAAGGGAAAATATATTCTCACGGTTGCTTCGATGGATCCACGCAAAAACCTTGACCGGGTAGTTGAAGCATATGAAAAATCGAATGTAAAAAAAGATGTAAAGCTCGTACTTGTTGGAAAAAGTTCGTCGTTATTTAATCTGAAAATTTCAGAAGAAATCCGTTCAAATTCTATCGGGTATGTGCCCGATGAGCAATTAGCGGCACTATATCAGGGTGCAGCACTTTTTGTGTATCCTTCGCTTTACGAGGGATTTGGCATACCACCTCTTGAAGCGATGGCGCTTGGTTGCCCGGTCATATTGTCCGACATACCGGTTTTCAGGGAAGTTTTCGGCGACGCTGCTTATTATGTTGATCCTTTAAACTCAGACAGCATTGCTGAGGGGATTCAAAAAGTACTGTCAAATGATAATTTACGAAATGAACTCATCGCCCGTGGCCTGCAGCAGGCAAAACAATACAGCTGGGAACGATCAGCAAAAAAATTAACTGAAACAATAAAAGCATTGGCCTGTAAATAATCTTTACGGTTTTTATCATAAACATATCTCAGCATAGCGGAAATACATAAATAATTGCCATGCATTCAAATACATACAGCGAAGATAATGTTCAGAAAAAAGGGCCGGAAAGGCAGGTCTTTTATAAAATTATATGCCTGTTCAGTATAATTTTAAACGGCATTGCTTTTTTCGGTGTTATTGCCGGATTGTTTTTTAGTGGAAAATTAAATTCATTTTTCAATGAGTATTCTCAGGGCGGTAGCTTTCCTGCAGTGAGGTTTTATGTAATATCATTGCTTTTTATTTTAGTTTTACTTGCTTCAACAGTATATGGAGCCGCCTTGATGTTGAAATTAAAAAAAACCGGATACTATTTTTATTTGGTACCTCAAAGCCTTTTACTTGTACCGGCTATTGTGTTTTTCTTTTTTACAATGAATAAAATTTGCCTGATTTACATTGCATTAAGCATCGCACTGATTCTCTTGTATGCCTCATATATAAAACGAATGAGGTAATTCTACCTTTGAAAAGAAGCATTACAAATTCTTTGTTTTTTTCCGGGTTGTGTTTTTTTAGAATTTTTATTTTTTTGTTGCATTATATTAATAAATTTGCTCGTTAATTTTTCGGTTATGGGTATAAATAAAGTGTTTCAGTTTTTTGTTCCTAAGGAAAAAAAATTCTTTCCCTTATTTGAGGGAGTTGCTGAAAATCTCGAAAAAGCTGCTGTAATGCTGAACAAGCTTTTTTTGCTGATAGAAAAAGAGGACGAAAAAATTGCCCTGGTTGCCCAGATAAAAAAATGTGAGGAGACAGGGGATGATTTTACCCATCAGATATTTGATGAATTAAATAAGACCTTTATTACACCTTTTGACAGGGAAGATATACAGGAGCTGACCTCCTCGCTGGATGATGTTTTGGATTATATTAATTCATGTGCTAAGCGATTGGAATTATATAAAGTTCGCAAACTGCCCAAGAATACCATTGAGATTTCGGAGTTGCTCGTACAGGCAAGCCGTGAATTAAGGGTAGCAATTGGGGAATTGTCTAATCTAAAGCATCCTGAAGTGATCAAAAAGTCCTGTATTCGCCTGAATGAGATTGAAAACCAAGTTGACGACCTCTACTACATGTCAATTTCATATCTTTTTGAAAACGAAAAAGATGCTATTGAACTGATAAAGATGGATGCGATTCTGAAAACACTTGAAACTGCTACCGATAAGGCCGAAGACGTCAGCGATGTTTTAAAATCAATTATTGTGAAGGTTGCTTAATAAAGTTTTTTAATTTATGACTGTAATTGTAATAATTACAATAGCTGTTGCCATACTTTACGATTTTCTTAACGGGATGAATGATGCCGGCAACTCAATTGCTACTATTGTTGGAACAAATGTTTTACCTCCCAAGCTGGCTGTATTCTGGGCAGCATCATTTAATTTTATTGCTTTTGGGATTTTTTATGGTTCTCCTGTAGCGCATACTATTGGCAGGGGAATAATATTACCTGAAATAATAAAGAACGACAGTATTTTTGTCCTTTGCTCCTTGCTTGGGGCAGGTTCATGGGTATTAATATGTGCACGAAACGGCATTCCTAACAGTGTTTCGCATGCACTGATAGGCGGATTGATCGGTCCAGCCCTGATCAAAGGAGGATCTACTGCAGTCATTTTCAGCGGTGTTTTTAAAATTGTTATTTTTATTGGGTTAGCGCCATTATTTGGTTTTATCATCGGGTATTTTTTTATGAACCTTACCCTGCTGATCTGGGGCAAAAAGCCGCCATTGAAGATTGATCGTTATTTCAGGGTACTTCAGCTTATTTCCTCGGCTTTCTTCAGCCTTGGTCATGGCGGTAATGATGCCCAGAAAACTATGGGAATAATACTGATGCTGCTCATTGGAACGGGTTTCCTGCCGGAGGGAGCAGACGTACCTATATGGGTTGCATTGACCTGTTATACCGCTATAGCAATGGGAACCTTGTTGGGTTCTGGAAAAATCGTAAAAACATTAGGAAAGGGCCTGGTTCACCTGAAGCCGATCGGCGGGTTCTGTGCTGAAACCGCCGGCGCACTTACCTTATTTGGTGTTACCCTGGCCGGAATCCCTGTAAGCACCACGCATACCATCACCGGTGCAATTATGGGCGTGGGTGTTACTAAAAGAGCCAGTTGCGTGAAATGGAAACTTGCCGCAAATATTGTTGTGGCCTGGGTACTTACCATACCGGCATCTATGGCTTTTTCAGCATTAATATATTTCCTGCTGAATCTTTTTATTTAGCCATATCCTGAACTTCATTTGATTTTTTTCGTATACAACAAAAATCCTTTTAATGGACCAGGTTTATAGCATAGTTCCCAAACAGCTTATCGATTTTTTGCTGGTGACTGTGTTTTCGCTGTTGATCGGTTTGTCGCAACGCAAACTGCATCCGGCCAGCGAAGACCCGCAATTGTTCGGCACTGACCGCACTTTCACATTCATCGGTATTTTGGGATATATACTATATATCATTGATCCTGAATATTTATACCTGTATATGGGTGGCGGCATCGTCATCATGGTCATGCTGGCAATCAATTATTATTTTAAAATCGCAATATTCAAAGATTTGGGGATGACCACTATTGTCATTGCCTTAATAACTTATTGTATTGCCCCCCTGGTCATAACACAGCCCGCCTGGCTTTTCCTGCTTGTTGTGGTAACCGTGCTCATTTTTACCGAGCTAAAGGAAACCTTCATCACTTTTTCGCACCAGATAGATAAAGAAGAGTTTATCACACTGGCAAAATTCCTTATTATTGCAGGCATCGTACTGCCTATCTTTCCCAACAGGCCCATTGTCCCCTTTCTGAATATCACTCCCTATAATATATGGCTGGCCGTGGTGGTAATTTCTACCATCTCGTACCTGAGTTACCTTTTGAAGAAATATGTCTTTAAAAAGTCAGGGATCCTCATTTCGGGAATACTTGGCGGATTATACAGCAGCACGGCAACCACCATGATATTGGCAAAAAAAAGCCGGGAAGGCAACATGATGAAAAACAATTATGCCTCTGCTATTATCTGGGCCACGGCGATGATGTACCTTCGCATAGCAGTGCTGATGCTCATATTTAACCAGGCGCTTTTCCGGAATAATTTCATTTTTCTGCTGATCATGTTTCTTGTAACCATCTGCGTAGGCATTGTGGTATATTATTACAAAAGAAAGGAAGAGGTGATCTCGGCAATAGGTACCATAAAAGATAAGAATCCCCTGGAGTTCAAAGTTGCTTTGCTTTTCATGGTACTGTTTGTTGCCTTTTCATTTCTGACCTATTATGCTATTGAGTATTTCGGAGATTGGGGGCTAAACGTACTTTCATTTATTGTGGGCGTTACCGATATTGACCCGTTTTTGATTTCGGTCTTTCAGGGCAGAATCAATGCAGATACCGGGTTGATATCCAGGGTTTGCTTCCAGGCCATCATCAGCAATAATTTGTTAAAGCTATTGTATGCCATGGTTTTTTCCGGCAAGCATATCAGAATTCCTGTGCTGGTAAGTTTTTCCATAATTATACTGATCAATATCCTGTTATTGTTTTTTATCTGATAGGAAACCGCTTAGTGCCTGAGCAGAAACAATGTGTTTACAACAGTAAGTTTCAGTTTCAAGGTCTTTTCTATTGCGGCAGGCCGTGAATAAAAGGAATTTTTGAACTAATTTTTAACAATCGGTATAATATTAAGGTGCGATGCACCTTAATCTGATTTTGTATTATTTTCTACAAATATTACGGGGCGCTGCCCCTACAACAAATCATAAATTAAAACATTTTGGATAGAAGTACAAAGTACCGATATATTTGCAGCAAATTCAAATTATTGTCAAATAAGGTACAACGTGCCAGAACATATAATAAACTGTGTTTGAAACGTAAAGTTCAGTTTCGGTGTCTTGCGAAGCGAAAAAATGTAATCCCGATACCTCATTCCGGAATGAGCATTTTTGTTGCCAGTGTAAGCCGCCTGTCCGGCTATGGCTATCGTTATTGTAATGGAGTTTTCGTGCCGATACTATTTATTATTAAAATATTTTTGCTATTAACAGCCTGCGTATTAATTTAGCAACATAAATATTTTGCCGGAAACCATGTTTTATGGAATTTGAAGAACAATATGCCCGTGTACTTTCCTCGCCGCAGAGGCCTGCCACATTGAGCAAGTTATGTATGGTGTCGTTTTTTTTCAGCGGCAGCATGACGCTATTTTCATTTGGCGGTTTGTTTTTTTCGGGTTGGCTGTCCGACTATCTCATGAGCTTTAAAGAAGGATTTTATGGCATAGGCCCCAGCTATTTTGCAATCTTTTTTTCCGGAATGTTTGTGTTGTTTGGCAGCTCATTTACAGGGGTTTTGCTTATGTTCCGGCTGAAACGTTCGGGATTTTGGATCTATTTTACAGCAAACATCATCATGGTCTTTCTCTCTTTTTTTGTTGTAATGACCTTTTTTAACGGCGTTTTTATTTTGGGCAGCGTGGTGTTCATTATTTTATATGCCCGTCAACGTAAACATCTCCGTTAATTATGAATGATGAAGTAAAAGAAAAACGCCCGGTTTTTTTATATATCATATGCTTTGTATCGGTTATCGCTAATTTGATTTCGATCATTGTATTGCTGATGTTGCTGGCCGGTGGAAAAATGACTGCCTCTCTATATAAAATTCCCGTGATTGATATCTACTCTGAAGAGCTTCGATATGGTACCTCCCTGAGTTATCTCATTAAAATCGGCATACATGTATTTTGCATTTTTGCTGTTATTCTTATAAGCAGAAATAAAAGAAAAGGCGTTGTGCTTTATGCATTGGGGCAGCTTATGCTGCTGGCTTTCCCCTGGTTGTTTCTATACAATCTTGGTGTGAATTACCTGCTGATAAGTTCTTTGTTATCCCTGATCTTTTCGCTGTTTATTATCATGCTCTTTGCGGTATCAGTCACACGGAAAAAAGTGAAACAGCCTTCGTGAGCATAAAAGTTACATATTGAAGTTTATTCTTTCATAAAAAGGCAGGCATCGCCATAACTTAAAAACCGGTAATGGTTGTTGAGCGCATGGTCATATATCGTTTCCCAGTATTCGCCCAGGAAAGCTGAAACAAGAAGCAAAAGCGTGCTCCCCGGCTGATGAAAATTTGTCACCATGCCATCAGTCATTTTAAACCTGTACCCCGGGATAATAATGATATTCGTAGAAAAAGAGATTTGTTCGGTTCCGTTCTCCCTCATGTATTTTAAAAGGTTTTCCAATAAAAGATTTCTTTCAAAAGCATCCATTTTCTTATCATAAGGTTCCCATTGGCCTACGCCCGAAGGTAATATGTAGCTAGTATAAAGATTTGCTGCAATATAATAAAGACTCTCAAGCGAACGTATCGTTGTTGTGCCGGCTGCAATGATTTTGCCATGTGCATTTAATATATCCTCAACCAGTTTTTTATCAATGACAACCTGTTCGGAATGCATTACATGATTTTTTATATCATCGGTTTGTACCGGTTTGAATGTTCCGGCGCCAACATGTAAGGTGGTATACGTTGTCGAAATGTTTTTCTTTTTCAGATTTTCTAAGACCGATGACGTAAAATGCAGCCCGGCTGTTGGAGCAGCCACCGATCCGTCGTAGCGGGCATAAACAGTTTGGTAACGTTCATTGTCGGATTGTTCGGCCGGACGATGTATGTATGGCGGCAAAGGGACATTGCCTGCGGCTTCAATAATTTGAGCAAAGGTCAGGATGCCGGGAGTCCACGAAAATTCTACAATAAAACTTTCGTTGAGACGGCCAGCCAGTCGGGCTTCGAGCCGGCATACGGTATGACCGGTATTTATATCAAGAAATAATTTCTCGCCTTTCCACTTTTTAGCATTCCCCACAAGGCATTTCCAGGTACAACGGCCTGTCTGCTGCATGGCGAGTTGTATATCACTAACCGGAGATATGGGCTCAAGGCAAAAAATCTCGATCTTTGCACCACTGGCGCGTTGAAAATACAGGCGTGCATGAATCACACGCGTATTGTTCATTATAAGCAACGATCCCTCGTCAAGCAATTCCGGTAATTTATAAAATATATGATCAGATATTTGCCTGTTTTTATACATCAGGAGTTTTGAGCAGTCGCGTTCAGCCAAAGGGTATTTTGCAATCCTGTCCTCAGGAAGATGGTAGCGGTAATCGGCAATATTGATGTTCTGCGGTAAAGACATTGTCTTATTTTTCGGAGTAAAATATTGGTTATAGAATAACTTTAACGACTTATCTGTAAAATCCCATCTTTTTTATATATTCATAAACCTGTTGGGGAACATAGTCTTGTATGTCTTTCCCCTCTCTGATAAGGCTTCTTATATCTGTGGAAGAAATATCCAGTAAGGGCGCATCAATCACGGTAATGTTTGGGTATGATGCCGGTACTTTAATTCCGGTATCTTTCCTTGGATAGACAAAAACCTTGTAATTACCAATGATCTCATTATATTTTTTCCATTTGTGGAATGATTCAAGGTTGTCGGCGCCCATGATGACAGAGAATTTATGCGACGGGTATTTTGCCCGGAGTACCTGAAGCGTGTCAATAGTATACGAAGGCCTGGCCATTGAAAATTCAATATTGCAGGCATGAAGCCTGCTGTTTCCTTTAACAGCCAATAATACCATGCTGTACCTGTATTCATCATCAAGCAGAAATTCCTGTGTCTTGAACGGGCTTTGCGGCGACACAACAAACCATACTTCATCAAGTTTTTCCGTTTTTAGCAGGTATGCCGCAATAGCAAGATGCCCGTTATGTATCGGGTTAAACGAACCAAAGTACAGTCCAATATGTTTTGCTTCACTAGCCATTAATATTATTTGAAAGTGCTGCTATACTGCAGGTTTTATTAGTCCTTGATTTTTTGTTCTCCATTCTTCCATTTGTCTTTACTCATGATTTCGCCGGTTTCGGTATAGTGTTTCCATTTGCCTTCTTTAACGCCATCTTTGTATGAGCCTGATATTTTTATCACGCCGCTGTCATAATAAAACTCCGCCTCACCGTCAGGTACACCCTCTTTAAAATTCAGCATAGCCTTTCGGCTGCCGTTTTCATAAAATTCACGGTATATGCCGGTGACCTTGTCGTCTTCAAAAGTCAGCTCAGTACGTGTGGTTTGTTTTTCATCATCATAGTAGAAGAAGGCGATACCATTGGCCAGGCCTTCCTTATAAGTAACGGCGCTCTGTATGTGGCCATCTTCATAATAACTTCTCCACAGCCCTTCAATTTTCCCGTTGACCACACGCCCTTCAGCTTTTATTGTTGTACTGTCGCCGTAATAGACTTTTACTGCGCCGTCTTTTGCCAGTTTTTTTGAATCCAGGACAATCTTGAAATTGCCCGAATCAATGGCCCCATAATAATAGATTTCCTCCGCTGCCGACTCAATATTTTCGAGTTCGCTGTCGAAGCCGGCCTCAGCATCAAAATCAGCCTGTAGTTTGGTTTTAAACATACCATCCTGCGATGTCAGCTGCAACCCCACTCGGGTAAAGCCGAGTATCAGGTCTTTATTTTCCTGAATCCCTTTGCGCTTGTCGTTTTTGCTGTAATAGTACAAATGCGAATAGATTTTTGGCATTTGTATGAATGCAGAAATATTTGATTTGGTTTCGAAATTATCAATGAAATCCATGAAGGGCTTATTATGCGACAGGGTTTTGCCCACATTGTAATCATCTATAAAATCCATCAGGCACGATGGAGAATTGCTGAAAACCACATAATCCTCCATAAAAATATAGTATGGCTTGTCAAATGAGCTAAAAAGTTTACCAAACAACATTTTCAGGAACCAGCCATATTCAAGGTATTTGATCGTAAAGTTTTTGTACTGTGTATCATCAAATTTAAACAATCCCAGAGTGCGTCTTCTGACGTTTTTCGTGATCTTTTCCATAGAGGCTTTGGCCTGGTCAATATCTGAAGCATGAATAATGGCCAGCGCATCTTCCTCGCGGGCATTAGCCGATGGTTGCAGCTTCACAAAAGCAATTTCGTTGCCTATCCAACCGAAAAAATCATCCTGAAGGTCGACCTTCAGAAACTTTTCAACTTTTTTGATGGTCTTCTCATAATCCTGGGTTTTGGTGGTGTCCTCAGATTTAAAAACTTCAACCAGTTTATCAAAGAAATCACTTGATTTATTAAAGCTCATCGAGATATAGATCGCCGACCTGTCGGAAATGATTTCGTAAGCTTTCCATTTGCCCGGCGAAACATCCGAGAGGGCCTTGAAATATGACGGCAGGCTGTCGTTGATGCTGGTATACCCGTCCCACTGAAGTTTTTCGTTATCAAAAGTCACATTAAAAGCCGAGAAACCCAGGTTGGTACTAAGTGAGGCCACAATTGATGAAGGTTCGGAAAGATAACATTTCAAAAACTCATCGAGCTGTCCGTAATTGAAATAAAAATTGAACAGCTTATTACCCTTAATTTCCGTAGACACAAAGCGGACTTTAGGATTGTTGATCCAAAATCCCGAATCTTTCTGTTGAATGGATTTTTCGATGAGCGCCGGGGAATAACTGCATACCAGAACGTTGTCGATGAAACAGAACGACAGCAGGTCGTGCGTTTCTATGTCCCTGAGTTCGATAATCTCCGTGCCTTCAAAGGTTCTTTTACCCATCTCAAAATTGTAGTAACCGACAATGCTCTTTATATAATTCTTCAGGAAAGATATCTTTGAAGCTTTTTTAAGATCAACGGCAAAAATAAAATCATAATCTGTCGGTGTTATCATGTGCGACGACACCACCAGTTGCCGGTTCGATAAAAGCATATCCAGTGTTTTATTCCCTTTGATCAGCGAGTCGAGTTGCATGGCGCTGGAGTTGATCTTGTCGAACTTGGGATTTGCAAGCAGATGCTTCCACATTTTGCTGTCGCTGAGCGTATTCCAGCCTTCCGTGAGGTCAGTTGTTTCAATGATGTAAATGGCATCATCAGGGATTACCGACAATGCATTACGTTTTCCGGAATCACCGAAATAAAAATATGCTGCGATGGCGCCTGCCAAAACAACAATTACGATGAATATCCATAAAAAAACTTTAAAAATTTTACGACCTGTTGCCATATATTTTGAAGAATTAATTAAACAAAAATACAATAAAAGCTCATTATTTGATCGTTGGCCAGTTGTAAGTTTTTCGCCTGCTTACCCTGGAAAAGTCTTTTCCACGCTTTGCCATAAAAGCGCTGCCGTGCGATCCCAGGAAAAGTCATTCATCCGTTTTCTTCCTCTTTCAATCAGGTTGTCACGCAATGTCGGTTCCAAAAATATCCTGCTCATGGCTTCAGCCACAGATGCGGGCTGAAAAGGATCGGCAAGCAGGGCTGCCTCACCGGCAACCTCTGGCATAGAAGTCTGGTCGGAGGTTATCACCGGCACATCACAGCGGAAAGCTTCCAGTATTGGAATGCCGAAACCTTCAAAATATGAAATATAGGTGAGTGCAAGGGCAGAACCTAAAATATCATTGAGTTCTTCAGAGTTCAACCTGCCTGTAAAAATAATGTCACTTTTATGATCCAGGCCGTTGTAAATGTCTTCCATTTCGGCTGTCCACCATTTGCGTGCCCCGACGATCACCAGTTTTATATCTGCATTATTTTTTCCACGGAACATATCAAAAGCGAGAAAGAGGTTTTTCAGGTTTTTACGCGGAAGCAGGGCGCCGATATAGATAAAATAGTCGCAGCCGGCGGTATATCGTTTTTTTACCTCAGTTTGTTTTTCAGGAGTGACGGGGTGATAGTTTTCATTAACACCATTATAGATGATATCAATTTTATCACCGGGAATATTGTACAGCGCCTGTATATCTTTTTTTGAAAAATCGGACACAGTGGCGATACGGCTGGCTTTAGCCGCAAACTTCGGGAAAAAATATTTGTAATATTTTGTGATAATCCGTGGCAGGTCTTTCGGATAATGTTCAAAATTCAGGTCATGCATCACCAGCAACTCAGGGGTTTTTGCCCGCAATGACCCATAGCCGTCGGGTGAAATAAACATATCGGCGCCGATCTTTTTCAATACCCTGGGTACAGAAAATTCAAACCAAAGATAAAACAGCACCGGATGCCTCGCCTGTGGCCCTGTTACAACGGGAATAACATTTTTTGAAAAGACAAATTTCTTATCATATGGCCGGTCGAAGATGAAATAAAATGTATGCTCAGGATGAATGGTAACGATACGCTTCAATGTTTCGTAAGTAAACCATCCGATACCTTCAAGCCTGTTGTCAAGCAATAAACGGGTATTGACTGCTATATTCAAGGTAGGCCCGGCTTAATTGTCAATATTATATTCCTTGATCTTGCGGTATAGTGTACGTTCAGATATTCCAAGCTCTTTAGCGGCATGTTTGCGTTTGCCGCGGTTTTTTTCCAGGGCCTTTTTAATAAGATCCATTTCGCGTTCCTGCAACGACAGCGATTCTTCATACACTTCAGGATCCTGAATAGGCTCTGCATCATATGATTCCGGCTTATTGATCTTTATGGGTGTTTTTACCGCGCCCACCGTGTCGAAATCATTTTCGTAATTCTGCATGAACTGGTTTTTCAAATCCGGTATATTTACTGCTCCGCCCTCTTCTTTCATGATATCGGCTACCAAATGTTTCAGGTCTGTGATGTCTTTGCGCATTTCGAACAAAACCCTGTAGAGAATATCGCGTTCCGAGATTTCCGATTTATCGCCCTGCGGCCTCAGCAGCACAGGCAACTTGTTTTCACTAATCTGCGGAAGGTATTTTGAAAGTACCGACGCGTTGATGTTGCGTTGTTTTTCGATGATGGAGATTTGTTCGGTGATATTTTTCAGCTGGCGCACATTGCCCGGCCAGCGATAGTTCAGCATCAGTTCTTTGGCATCGTCATCGAGCACAATGGAAGGCATCTTATACTTGTCGGCGAAGTCCGAAGCGAATTTGCGAAACAAGAGGAGAATGTCATCTTTACGTTCGCGTAAAGGCGGAATACTTATGGGTACTGAACTCAGGCGGTAAAACAAGTCTTCGCGGAACCTGTTGTGCCTGATGGCTTCAGCAACGTTTACATTGGTAGCGGCAATGACTCTGACATCTGTTTTAAGCACTTTGGAGGAGCCAACCTTAATGAATTCACCGGATTCAAGGACCCGGAGCAGACGTGCCTGAGTAGGCATCGGCATATCGGCTATCTCATCCAGAAAGATGGTTCCGCCATTGACCACTTCGAAATACCCTTTACGTGCCTCGTATGCGCCTGTGAAAGAACCTTTTTCATGACCGAATAATTCAGAGTCAATGGTGCCTTCAGGAATAGCCCCGCAGTTTACCGCGATATAAGGCCCGTGTTTCCTTGCACTCAGCTGGTGAATAATCTGGGGGAAAACTTCCTTTCCTGTTCCGCTTTCACCGGTAATCAGCACACTGAGGTCGGTGGGCGCCACCTGCCTTGCTACATCTATGGCAAGATTTAATTGGGGTGCATTCCCAATAATCCCGAACCGTTGTTTTATCGACTGTACATCCATAATCCTAAAATATCAGTAGCAAAATTATATGAAATTTTGGTCGTGGCAATGTTTTGCCGAAGTTTTATGTCATTTTGACAGGATTTTTCTTAATGCCGGAATAAATCCGTAATTCTATTTCACTATGATCGGCCTCATACAAAAAACTACGCTGTTTCAATTGAAAATCAATGATGTAAAATCAATGTAATTACTCTGGCCTCCGTATATATTATAAGGTAATATTTAGTTTGCTGAGGATATCAAAGGAAAAAAATGAATTTATATCTAACTGTTGACGGATTTGTGACTATATTTGCTTTTACAGGAACTTTATAGGCACCTGGAAAACTAAATTATTAATTATCAGGCGGTCACAAACAAAAAGTGCCGGCCTTCCACCATGATGAAAAATATTTTTGACGATTTAAGCGGTACTTTTTCTCAAAAAATGTTTCAGTTTATAAGGAAATGTTTTTTCATTTCGCTAAATTTGTCTGTAGATATTTTATTCAAACCTGTCAATTTACTGATCAGACCAATAAATAACATCTCGGATAAATTTCCCGCTCCCCTGCAAAGAACCTGGTATAAACTACATTCCCATTACCTGAGATTTTATGGATTTCCCATAGGAAAACCGTTAACGGTGGATTCCGATAAGGTGATCATTTTTCTTCCCCAGATGGGATGGAACAACATGAGACAACGCCCCCACCATCTTCCGCGGGCTTTTAACAAAGCTGGCTGGACAGTAATTTTTCTGACCCAGGACATTGATGGCGATAAAGTTATTGGCTATAAGGAGATCAGCCCGGGCTTTTACATTTGTTCCCGTGTGAGATTGTTGCGGAAAATAAAAAACCCGTGGATATATATGAACTACACGGTCAACATGTTTTACCTCAGGTATTTTAAGGAGTTCAGATTTATATACGATTATGTTGACCGGCTTGAAATACATACGTATTATACAAAAAAAATGATCAAAGAACATTACCGGTCATTGAAAATTGCCAGGGTAGTTACAGCAACGGCCAGCGTTCTATATAATGAAATTATCACCATCAGGCCTGATGCCATCCTGGTTCCCAATGCCGTGTTTCCTGAAGATTTTTTGTTAACCGAAGACACCCCGGTTCCGGAGGATATGACAGAGATTATCTGCCAGGGCAAGCCTGTTGTTGGTTACTATGGGATTTTTTCAAAATGGAAAATAGATTATGATCTGATCCTTTTTATTGCTAAAGAATTGCCGGAAGTCAACATAGTGCTTATGGGGCCCGATTATGACCAAAGCCTGTATAAATACCCCTGGCAGGATTACGCAAACATTCATGTTCTTGGCAAAAAAAACTACTGGGAGTTGCCGGCTTATGCCAATAGGTTTGATGTGGCCTTACTTCCGCTTTTAGTTAACGATGTAACAAATACGATTTCTCCAGTTAAGCTTTTTGAGTATTTCGCCATGAAACTGCCTGTAGTTTCGGCAGATATTGAAGAGAGCCGCAAATATGAGTCGGTTTTGATCGCAAAGAGCCACGAGGATTTTATCATACAGATACGGAAAGCGCTGAGGTTAAAAACCGATCCGGCACACAGGGCATTGGTTGAGAAAGACCTTGAGCAAAATACCTGGGATGCCCGCTGTAAGAAGATACGGGATAGAATTAGTGAAATAGAGTAAATAAAAAACCGGCAAGCCAAACATCAGGTTTACTTGCCGGTTTTGAGGTACCAAGCGGATTCGAACCGCTGTACGAGGTTTTGCAGACCTCTGCCTAGCCACTCGGCCATAGTACCTTTTTGGTGGTGCAAAGGTATAAAAAAAATTATTAACAGGCGCTAAAATAAATTTTTTATAAACAAAAGCGCTATATACCTCTGCACCAACAATTTTGACAGTTATTTCACAAACTGCTTAGCATAATACTTCGCTGTGAGCTTTTCGCCGGTGGCCTTTTCGATCATCACGTTCCATTCGTATTTCATGCCCGGTTTAAAAACTTTTTCAATAAAATATTTACCCACCTCCGGATTCTTGCTGAAACCCAGATTTTTCAGATCTTCGGTATTATAATAGTTCTTGGCAACATAATAACTGAACTGCGAGGCCAGCAACTCGCCCATAAGGTAGTTGTGGTAATAACATGGATACAAAGAAATATGGATCTTCGATGCCCAGTCGGGTTCATTTCTGCCTTCGGGACGTTTGAGCATCTGGTATTTTTCAACAAGGTCCCACCATAATTTATTCAGGTCCTGATCGGGATTTTCATACATGCCTTTCTCAAAACGGTACATCACCTGTGCCCAGCGGCTGAAGGTAAGCTGTTCAAGGCGTAAAGTCTTATAACAGTCTTCGGCAATCTTCTTGGCTTCATCAGCTGAAATTCCCAAATTGTCGACCATCCACTGCGGATTTGAAGACAATCTGCCAAAAAACATGGCTACAGCTTCTGTGGTAAAGGTATGGGCTGCATCACGAAGGAAGAACGGAAGCTGGCGGTCGGTATATTTTGAATAAACGGCATGGCCAAACTCATGCAAAAGAGTATTCATCCAATATGAATTGTTTTTGGTGTTGCACAGTACGCGAACATCACCCTCCTTATCAATGTCGGTACAGAATGCATGCTGGTTCTTACCTTTTCTTTCAAACATATCGCTTTTTTTCAGGATGTCTTCGATGTCCATCCCGATGCCTTGGTAATAAGCCTTTGTGACATCAATAATATTTTTATCCTTGTAGTAAACATCAAGGTCGGCTGCATAGATTTTTGGTGCTTCCTGAAAGAAACGGTTCTGGTAATGCCAGGGCATGAGCTCTTCTTTCTTTATCTTATACCTGGCAGCAAAGAAGCTGTCGATATCGTTTTTCAGCGAAGCAAAAGAATCACGGGTGAGGCTGTCAAGTTCGTTGAATAATTTTTCTATTTCGGTGGGATCCTGCTCGCTGAGTTTGAGGCTCATTTCATGATAATTCTTAAACCCAAGCTCTTTGGCAGCTGCATTTCTCATCTTTACCAGTTCTATGACCTGGGCTGAAACCACAGCGCCTGATTTTTTTGATGCTTTCCAGGTTTCTTCGAGCAGCTTGTTGTCGGTGCTGCTTCGCAAAATGGAATCTACCTGGTTATCTGACAGGGTATCTTTGCCGACTACCGGACGGAAATTATTGAATGCCTGCGAAATTTTCGACTGAAGGTCGATCATAGCCTTGGTTTTGGCCGAATCAATCTGTTCGCCCAGAAAGGCATTGTAAATCAAATCCATCTGGCGTTTTAATAATTCATCCTTTATGTTTCCAGACTCTTTGAATTTTTTCACCTTTTCGAAGTCGGCTTTATTGGCAAAGAGCTGCGACATCTTGAATTCAAGATCGGCTGCTTTGGTATAATCTTCTTCTTTGCCCGATGTTTCGGCATTCCATGATGCCAGGCATGCGTCTTTATACAGAGGCGCATATTTTGATTCCAGGTTTTTTACAAATTCTTTAAATTCCATTTCCGATTTTTTTTGTCCGCCACCACAGCCCGTCAGGAGCCATGATCCGATGATTACGCCTGTTGCAAGCAACAGAACTTTTACTGATTTTTTTTTCATAATGTATGGTTTGGGTTACTGTTTGTCTTTAACAGATACTAATTCAATTTTAAAAATAAGAACCGATCCGCCGGGCACTTTTGCAAATCCTTTATCACCATATGCAAGGTCGGATGGGATATAAAATTCATACACCGACCCGGTATTCATAAGCTGCAATCCTTCATTCCATCCTTTGATGACGCCTTCGATGGGAAAGGTAGAAGAAGATTTTCTTTCGTAGGATGAATCGAAGATAGTTCCGTCAATCAGCCTGCCTTCGTAATTTACAGTCACTTCATCATCCGGTCCGGGCTTTTTTCCTGTTCCCAGGGTAATGATTTTATATTGTAATCCGCCGGGAAGTTCTATAATGCCTTCCCTGGTTTTATTATCACGGAGAAATGCCTCACCGGCAAGTTTATTTTTCTTAGATTCTTCTATTATCCTGGTCTGTTGTTTGACCTGAAGCTCCTTCTGGAAACCTGCCATGATCTTTTGCCGGGCTTCTTTAGAAAAGGTCGTATCCGTTTCGGATAGATTTTTTATAAATGCCTTAATAAAGACATCCGTATTAATTTCAACACTGCTTTTCTTCAGGTTGGCGGCAACATCCGAACCTAATATATAACTTATTGTATCGTTGAATGTTTTTAACTTAACTATTGACCCGGTTGTTTTATTGCCGGTTTTACAGGAATTCAGTATGATAATCATCATAAAAAGAAAGAACCCGGCACGTATACTGAATTTCATTTGTATCCCAGAAATGTATTTATTGATTAAATGTGTGATAGTCACAAAAAAAGCTGTCGTAAAATTACAACAGCTTTTTTATTTATGATTCAATTTTTAAAATTAATTTACCGGTTGCTGGTTTGCTGCAGGAGCAGCTTCAACTTTTAACAGGTCAACTTTAAAGATAAGTGTGGATCCGCCGGGGATGCTCTGGTTGCCCTGGTCGCCATAAGCAAGGTCTGAGGGAATGTAAAGTTCATAAGAACCGCCTTCTTTCATAAGCATTAAACCTTCAGTCCATCCGCGGATTACAGCGCTAACATTAAAGGTTTCGGGTTTTTTACGTTCAAATGATGAATCAAATATTTTTCCGTCGATGAGCTTACCTTCATAATTAACGGTAACCATGTCATTAGCGTTTGGCGATTTACCTTTACCTTCTTTTACAACCTTATACTGAAGCCCGCTGGGTGTTTCTACAATGCCGGGTTGTTTTTTGTTTTCTCCGAGGAATTTTGCTCCTGCCTGTTTGTTGGGTTCGGCATCTTTTGCCATTTTTTCGGCTTGTTTTTTCTGCATATCCATCTGGAACTGTTTCATAATGTTTTGTTTAACTTCCGATGTGAATGTTAAACTGTCGAGCCCGTCAAGTGCATCTTTAAAACCCTGAACCAGTGCACTTGTTGAAAAATCAAGTGAATCATTCGCGATGTTCTTTTTCAGGTTTTCACCGATATTTGATCCTATTACATATGCTACCGAATCGTTTTTGGTTTTGAGGTCTGCTTTTTTATTATTTCCGCATGAAACAAAGATCAACGCTGCTGATGCTATCAATACAACAGAGAAACAAATGTTTTTCATAAATTCTTTTTTTTAAATTAGACAAAATTTTTGCAAAGTTAAAAATTATAACAACAAACCAAATTTTTTTATTACAACTGCCACCAGATGATAAATCTTTATGGTACTGAAAAATATTAACATAAAAATGTTGGTAAATTTGCTAATTCAAAAAAAAATAGTACATTTGCACCCCAATTTTGACAGAAATACAGGTTTAGAAATTGAAATTCAATTTAATGATGGACACAATAAGTTATAAAACACGTTCGGCCAATAATGAAATCATTGTAAAGGATTGGTTATTGATCGATGCAGAAAACGAGGTATTAGGCAGACTGGCATCTAAAGTGGCAATTTTGCTGACAGGTAAACATAAAACCTATTATACCCCAAATTTAAATTGTGGCGATAATGTCATAATTATCAATGCCGATAAAATTAAATTTACAGGCAAAAAAATGACTGATAAGGAATATGTAAGACATACCGGATACCCCGGAGGCCAGAGATTCATGACGCCTCAGCAGTATCTTGCAAAAAAACCTGAAAAGATTATTGAATTGGCTGTAAAAGGCATGTTACCCAAAACCAAGTTGGGAGCCGATATGTACAAGCATCTTTTTGTTTATGCCGGCACCGCTCATCCCCATGATGGCCAGAAACCCACAAATTTTAACATTAACACCATTAAATAATTATGGAAGTAATTCATACGATCGGAAGAAGAAAAACAGCCGTTGCCCGTATTTATCTGAAAGAGGGAAAAGGCGAAATACTTGTAAATGACAGGGATTATAAAGAATACTTTCCGACACCCACCTTGCAATATGTTGTCAATCAACCTTTGGATCTGACAAGTTCCCTGGGAAAATATGATATAAAAGCAAATATTGTTGGCGGCGGATTCAACGGACAAGCCGAAGCTTTGTCGTTAGCTATTTCAAGGGCTTTATGCCAGTTAGGCGAAGAAAATCGCCCGATATTAAAACCCAAAATGCTTCTCAGAAGAGATCCCCGCATGGTTGAACGTAAAAAACCCGGCCAGAAAAAAGCCAGAAAAAGATTCCAGTTCAGCAAGCGTTAATATTTGCAATTGTTTAGTATCTAAATTGCCAAGACTATCGGGAACGATACTACTTGGCAATTGACTTTAAAAGTAAACAAGAAAGTAAACATACCTAAAATCTAAATTCATGAACCAATTAAAATTTGATGACCTCCTCGATGCCGGAGTACATTTCGGACATCTGAAAAGAAAATGGAATCCTGCCATGGCTCCTTATATTTTTATGGAACGCAACGGGATACACATTATTGATTTGTATAAAACTATTGGCAAGGCCGATGAAGCTGCTTCAGCACTGAAGCAAATTGCCAAATCAGGTAAAAAAATCCTGTTTGTAGCCACCAAGAAACAAGCAAAAGAAATTGTCGGCGAACTTGTTAGAAGCGTCAATATGCCTTATGTTACAGAACGCTGGCCGGGCGGTATGCTCACCAACTTTGCTACCATCCGTAAGGCAGTCAGGAAAATGGCTTCGATCGACAAAATGAAAAACGACGAAACATTTATCAAAATATCCAAACGCGAGCGTTTACAAATTATCCGCGAACGCGCAAAACTCGAAAAGAATCTGGGCAGCATCGCCGACCTTACCCGCTTACCGTCAGCTATTTTTATCGTTGATATCCTCAAAGAAAAAATTGCTGTCAATGAAGCAAAGAAACTTAATATTCCCACATTTGCCATTGTTGACACCAACTCAAATCCAAATGAAGTGGATTATGCAATTCCCGCCAACGATGATGCTTCCAAATCCATTGCTCTCATTTTAGGACATATGATACAGGCTATTGAAGAAGGACTTGCCGAACGCAAAATGGCTAAGGATATTCAGGACAGGGAAGAAGAAGAAGAGAGAGATGATATCGTCATCGAAAAATCAAGCCTGAAAACCATAGAAGAACAGGAAGAAGAAGAGGAAGAAAAATCTTTGAAAAAAGGTGTAGCTAAAAAAGACGCCCTCGGAAAAGTAAAAGTGGATGATATTCCTGAAACTGACGACAGAGCCCGCAGGCCAGTTGAAAAAACAGTAAAAAAGCCAGTAGCAGGTAAAAAGACAATAACAAAAAAATAATCAATAACTAAAATTACACATTATATAAAATGGCAAATATCACAGCAGCAGAAGTAAACAAATTAAGGCAGATGACCGGCGCCGGGATGATGGATTGCAAAAATGCGCTCGTTGAATGCGAAGGAGATTATGAAAAAGCTATCGATTTCCTTAGAAAAAAAGGACAGAAAGTGGCAAACAAACGCGCCGACCGCGACACTTCAGAAGGACTTGTTATTGGCCTCACATCAAATGATGCTAAGTTTGGAGTGATCACCATGCTCAACTGCGAAACGGATTTCGTGGCAAAAAACCAGGAATTTATTGACCTTGCTAACCAGATAGCTCAACTGTCATTGCAACTCAAGCCCAAAAATATCGAAGAACTGAAAAATATCAAACAAAACGACCGTACGATCAGTGAACTCATCAGTGATTATATGGGAAAAACAGGTGAAAAAATCGAGTTGGGAGACTACCAGTATGTTGAAGCACCGAAAGTATTCGTATACAATCATAACGGTAATAAATTAACCTCCATGCTGGGTTTCAGCAAAGCAGAAGGCAAAAATATCGATCAGTTTGGGAAAGATATTGCCATGCAGATCGCTGCAATGAATCCTGTTGCCATAGATAAGGACAGCGTTGAGCCATCAATTATTGAAAGAGAAATTGAAATCGGCAAAGAACAGGCACGCGCAGAAGGCAAACCGGAAGAAATGATCGAAAAAATTGCGATAGGCAAACTGAATAAATTTTTCAAAGAAAGCACTCTTTTAAACCAGGAATTCATTAAAGACAACAAGAAAAATATTGAACAATATCTTTCCGAATGTGATAAAGAATTAAAAGTGACTGAATTTAAAAGGGTTTCTGTAAAAAATTAATACAGATAACGTACAAAATGAAAAAGAGAGGGCTCAGGTTCTCTCTTTTTTTTTATTTTTGCCTGCCGAAAGAAATTATGTATGAAATATAAAAGAATACTTTTAAAACTGAGTGGTGAAGCATTGATGGGCGATAAGGATTATGGCTTTGATGCGGAACGTATTGAGTTATACGTAAATGAAATAAAAAAAATCCACGATCTCGCTGTCCAGATTGCTATCGTAATAGGCGGTGGCAATATTTTCAGGGGACTTAAAGGAAATACGTTTGGCGTAGACAGGGTCCGCGGCGATTACATGGGCATGCTGGCAACGGTAATTAACGGCCTGGCGCTTCAATCGGCCTTTGAGAATAAGGGAATAAAATGTACCATTTTATCCGGAGTTCAGGTAAATCCTGTATGCGAACTTACCAGCGGTTTAAAGGCCATAAAGCATCTCGAAAAAGGAGAAATTGTCATCATTTCCGGAGGTACGGGCAGTCCATTCTTTACAACGGACACAGCCGCCGTTTTACGTGCCCTGGAAATAAAAGCAGATGTGGTGCTGAAAGGAACCCGTGTTGACGGTATTTACTCTGCCGATCCCGAGAAAAACCCTGATGCAAAAAAATATTTCACACTGACTTTTGACGAAGCATACGAAAAAGGTCTCCAGATCATGGATATGACAGCTTTCACACTTTGCAGGGAAAACAGTATGCCCTTGGTTGTTTTTAATATGAATACCGAAGGGAATTTATGTAAAATCATTACCGGAGAATCTGTAGGTACCACAGTTACAAAATAATCATTCAAAAAACATTGCTATGTCGGAAGAATTAAGTTTTTTACTTGAAGTTACCAGCGAAAGTATGCAAAATGCCCTGGTGCATCTTGAAAAAGAATTCCAGAAGATCAGGACCGGAAAAGCAAGCGCCCAGATGCTTGATGGAATAAAAATAGAATATTATGGTGTGATGACTCCTCTTGAACAGCTTTCAAATATCAACACTCCTGACCCCCGCCAGATCATTATTCAGCCATGGGATAAAAATGCACTTCCCTTGATTGATAAGGCTATTATGGCGGCCAACCTCGGATTTAATCCCAAAAACGACGGCGAAGTCCTGCGTATTGTTGTTCCACCACTCACTGAAGAACGCCGCAAAGAACTTGCAAAAAAAGCCCGTATCGAAGGTGAAAACACTAAAGTAGCCATCAGGAATATCCGTCGGACATCCAATGAATCAGCCAAAAAACTTGAAAAAGATGGCGTCCCCGAAGACCTGATCAAAAAAGCCGAAGGCGATATACAGGAAATGACCGACAATTTTATTGTAAAAGTCGATAAATTGCTGGCTCAAAAAGAAAAAGATATTATGACCGTCTGAGATTATTTCAGAAACAAAGGATTCTCCATCAATTTTTTTATACCATCTTCAATACTCAACATCGGCCTGTTGACTAATAGCTGCATTTTTGTGACATCAGGAAGGCGGCGATTCATGTCTCCTTCTTCTAAAGGTGGCTTGTGAACTATTTTTGACGATGAATTCGTCATTTCAATGATCTTTTTTGCCAGGTCAAGAATGGATATCTCATTATCATTACCGATATTGATAATATCATTGGTTTCATCACCCAACACGGCATTCATAAAGCTTGCATAACAAGCATCAATATTATCATCAATATAACAGAAAGTTCTTGACTGGCTGCCGTCTCCAAAAATCGTGATGTTCTGGTTTTTCAAGGCAAACGCCATAAAACGCGACATGACAAAATCGCGGCTTTGTTTTGGGCCATAAGTATTAAAAAACCTGAAAATGGTATAATCCAGGCCGTATTCCTTATGAAAAGATTTTAAATAAGCCTCCCCCACATTTTTTACCACGGCATAGGGTACCCTGGAATTTAAGGGCGTGGTATACTCGTTTTGGGGCAGGTCAACAGGCTCGCCGTAAACTTCGGATGACGATGAGAAAAATACGCGTTTTACGTGCGAATTTTTACTCAAAGTTAAAATCGACCTGATACCGCTGATATCGTTCAGTACCGATACCGGGAACATTTGTGTACGTTGTACCCCGACGACAGCAGCGTAATGAAAAACATAATCAAAAGCAAAGGCATGCATTACGGCGGAAATGTCCTTGTAATCGTTGCAATCGCATTTGATAAAACGCCAGTTTTTATTTGTTGCACTGGGTAGTTTTGATATATCGCCGGTTGACAGGTCGTCAACAATCACCACATAGTTTTCCGGGTCGCTGATAAGCTTTTCAGCAAGACAACTTCCGATAAATCCGGCGCCTCCAGTGATTAGTATCGTTCTCATCTTAATTTATTCTATAATTTTTAAAAGATATTCTCCATATCCTGATTTTATCAGTTTTTCGGCCAGTGCCCTGAGCTGATCGGCATTGATAAACCCCATACGATAGGCCACTTCTTCGATGCAACCGATTTTAAGATCCTGCCTGTCTTCAATAACCTGAACAAATTGCGAAGCCTGCAGCAGTGATGAAAATGTGCCCGTATCCAGCCAGGCCGTTCCACGTGTAAGTATGCCGACTTTCAATTTTTTATGTTCAAGATAATATTTATTTACATCGGTAATTTCAAATTCACCGCGCGGGCTGGGCTTGATGTTTTTAGCAACATCAATAACGGAATTATCATAAAAATATAAACCCGGAACAGCGTAATTTGATTTGGGCTTTTCAGGCTTTTCCTCTATGGAAACTGCCTGCAGCTTGCTGTCAAACTCTACAACGCCATAACGCTGCGGATCTGAAACGTGGTAAGCAAATACTACACCCCCATCAGGATCGTTATTTTCCTGAAGAAGTTTTTGAAGGCCGGTGCCATAGAAAATATTGTCGCCAAGTATCAGGGCGACTTTATCATTACCGACGAATTTCTCACCAATAACAAAAGCCTGGGCCAGTCCGTTGGGCACCTCCTGCCTCGCATAGCTGAACTTACAGCCCAACTCGCTCCCGTCGCCTAACAGCCTTTCAAAGTTTGGCAGGTCCTGAGGCGTTGAAATGATGAGTATCTCCGAGATACCGGCCATCATCAGCACCGACAGCGGGTAATAGATCATCGGCTTATCATATACAGGCATCATCTGCTTGCTTACCGCTATCGTCAGCGGGTATAAGCGCGTTCCCGAGCCCCCTGCTAAAATAATTCCTTTCATTTTAATATGTTTAAATAAATGTAAACAGATGGCAAAATTACGTTTTTTTATATATAAGCGACCAATTTTAACATATTCAATTTGTATTATCACTAACGCTTGTACGAACACAAGCCGGATATTTGACTCATTTTAGGAAACAATGTTACACAATTGACTTTCAAGAACCTTATTATAGTGATAAATGCAGGAAAATTCTGGTCAGAAAAACATATCTTTGGATTGAAGAATTTTGGCCTGATAATTGAAACCGCCAAAAAAATTTCAAATCATGAAAATAAAGACAATAATAATTTTAGTTCTGATGGTATTTACGGGTTGCACATCATCAAAAACCTACCTTGAGAGGGGAAATTTTGATATGGCCGCAAAAAAAGCCATGATGAAACTTCAGAAAAAACCCGGCAACACCAGGCAACTTTGGGTGCTTACACAGTCGTACAAACAGGCGGAAATACAAAACCTCGACCGGATTGACTATTTACGCAAAACAGGCCAGCCGGATATCTGGGAAGAAGTATTCCAGAACTATAACACATTGAAAAAACGCCAGGATATGGCCAAAACATTGCCGCAGCAAATACTGGCAACCATAAAGTTTAACTATCATGATTATGACCAGGATATGATTGAAGCCGAAAAAAAGGCCTGTGAATATTATTATGCTCATGGAAATAAGCTTCTATCGGCCAATGATAAGCTCTCGGCCCGCCAGGCATACGATGAATTCATGAAAATAAAAAAGCATTATGCTGATTTTAAAGATGTAAATGAACTTATTAAAAAAGCTTTGGAATTGGGCACCAGCCATGTGATATTGTATTTTCAGAACAACAGCAATGCAAACCTTCCCGATGATTTTCTGGATGAATTTCAGAGGATATCTTTATCCGATGAAGATTCAAAATGGGTAAAATACGATGTAAAGGAAAGACAGAATGTTAAATACGACTTCACCATTGTGATGAACCTGAAAGACATAGCTATTTCTCCCGAACGCTTCAGGGAAAGGTCGTGGATAGAAGCCAAAACCATACAGGACGGGTGGATATATAAACTTGATAACAACGGAAATGTAATGAAAGACAGCCTGGGCAATGATATCAAGGAACCTAAATATATTAAAATCGTTTGTCATGTTAAGGAGTTTGATCAAAATAAGGAAGCCGTCCTCAGCGGAAAACTTGACTTTTATAATAATGTTTCGGGGCAGCTTATCACCTCGGAAAATATCATTGCCAAATCGGTTTTCGGCAACGGCTATATTGTTGCCAACGGCGATATGCGGGCGCTGAACCCTGACACCCAGTCCATGCTGGGCAATGCCCCCATGCCTTATCCTTCAGATTATGATATGATCATGAAAGCTAATGAAATATTGCAGAACGCAGTGAAAGATATGGTAAGGAATAAATCGTACCTGATAAAGTAATTAACTGCTTTCATAAATGAGGGCATAAAACAGACTTCCCAATTTAACATGGGTTACGCTATTTTTCTGATTCTTCACGTAATACTACTTCCAGTTGTTTCAACAGAATCTCTCTTTCGGGCAAATATAAAACATACGTGGAAGCAAATACCTGATTAGTAAGGCCACCTAAAGCATATTCTGCTTCAATATCGTCTTTAGATGCACATAAAATAATTCCGATTGGTGCATTATCCGACGGTTCATTAATCTCTGTTTTGTAATAATTCAGATACGCACTCATTTGCCCGGCATCAGTATGTTTCAGCTTCCTTGTCTTCAGATCAATCAATACATATGCTTTAAGAATTTTATTATAAAAAACCATATCGACATAGTTATGCCGGTTTCCAAGTGTAATACGTTGCTGAGAACCGACAAACATAAATCCCTTTCCAAGCTCAAGTAAAAAATCTTCAAGATGCCGGATTAGTTTTAACTCCAATTCTTTTTCCAATATGGGTTTTCTTTCCGGTATGCCCAGAAATTCAAAAACATAGGGATCTTTAAGCGCATCTGTTGCTGTTTCCAATACTTGCCCGTGTCTCGATAATTTCAAAAGATTTTCTTTGTTGGCCTTACCATCGGATAATAAAAGCCTTTCAAAGAGGGAACTGTTTATTTGTCTCTGCAATTCTCTCACACTCCAGTTTGAGTTAATACTTTCCTTCTCTTAGAACGACCGTTTATCGGCATCTTCCAGAGAAAGCAGTTCGCAATAATGCGACCAGTTCAATTGTCCAGACAGTGTCTGGACATCGGGATAATACAAATAAAAACGTCTCATATTAAACAGGTTAGACCGAGAAAACCCTTTACCGTGAAATGTAGTTAAACGTTTTGACAGGTTAAGGATCAGAGAACGTGCTGTTTGTTCGTCAATTTTATTCGTGTTTTCCTGAAAGACTATTTTTTCTCCAATTTCCCAATAAGTATGCAGAAGTTCATGATTGATGTACCGGTATGTTTCATTTCTGGAATTTGTGATGACATCTTTTATCTGTTCTTCCAGCGTATTAAGGATATTATTTTGTGTTTTGGATAAATCCATTGAAAAATTTTTTTACAAATTTACCTATTCGTTATTACAGAACGTAATGTTCAATCAATTTTATAAGCTTTTCATTTTCATGTGAATAAATGTTGTTAAACCCAAACCGATAGTCCGTTGCATTATACACCAGCCCCTGCATCTCCTGCCCGAAGGGATAGTAGTCTATTGTAAACTTATACCTTGGTGTATGATAATCTGTTTGTGGAAAGGAGTTCATATAACAAATGTATGATTTTTATTTTTAATTTAATGTTTAATTTGTAGAAAGTCTTTTAAAATCCTGATGAATGCAGGGGCTTTTAAAGTAAAAATGTTATATTATGTTCAGGGGTTGCGTAGATTTCGCTTTGGAATAAAAAAATTATAAGATACTTTTGCAGTAGCAATAAAATGAATGATCATCGTCAGGTCCATATGGGCAATACGGGTAATAATAATAGCAACCAGGAAAATAAAAGCTTTGTACAGCTTTTTAAGAAATACTTTTATATTCTCCTGAACTATTTCATGCAGTGCCTTATCATCCCGTTCAACTTCATCGTCATGAAACCGCTGAACAGGATTTCGCACCGGCTGCCGGTTATTATACAGAGAATTGAATTTAAAATGCATACGCATTACTTGAGGTTCTATGGTTTTCCCAATCCCGAACCGGTAAATATACAGGCAGAAAAAATAATCATTTTCCTTCCGCAGATCGGCTGGAACAACATGAACCAGCGTCCGCACCACCTGCCGCGGGCATTTTGGAAAGCCGGCTGGACGGTGATTTTTCTCACCCAGGATATTGACAACGATAAGATCATTGGAATAAAAGAAATCAAAGACAGGTTTTACATATGCTCAAGGGTTCGGATGTTAAAAAACATTAAAAACCCATGGATTTACTCGCAATATACCATGAACAAGTATTACCTGAAATACTTCAGGGAATACAAACTGATATATGATCATGTGGACCGGCTGGAAATACAGCCTTTCTACAGCAAAAAAATGGACAGGGAACAAAAGGAGATGCTGAAAGAGGCGAAAGTCGTCATGGCCTCATCATCTTCGCTGCAGGATGAAATACTGGGATTGAGAAAAGATACGCTGCTCATTCCGAACGCCGTGTTCCCGGAGGATTTTGTGCTGAACGATGATATGCCGGTACCTGAAGATCTGCAAGGCATCTTAGCGCAGAAAAAATTCATAGCCGGCTATTATGGCATATTTTCAAAGTGGAAAATCGATTATGACCTGCTCAAGTTCCTGTCACGACAAATGCCGGATTTCAACTTCGTTTTTATCGGCCCCGATTATGACCAGAGCCGCCATGATTTTGAGTGGAGCGATTTTTCAAACATTTATTTTCTCGGTAAAAAGGACTATCACGTCCTGCCATTGTATGCAAGGCATTTTAATGTGGCATTGCTGCCCTTGATCGTAAACGATGTTACCAATGCCATTTCACCTGTAAAACTCTTTGAGTTTCTGGCAATGAAACTACCCATTGTGGCCAGCCCTATTGCAGAATGCCAGAATTTTAAATCGGTATTGCCTGCCCGTGATCATAATGAATTTATGCAACAGATACGCAACGCTCTTACTCTGAAGAACGATCCGGCACACATAGCTTTGATGGAAAAAGACCTTTCGCTGAATACCTGGGATTACCGCTGCGAAAAGATCCTGGAAAGAATAGACGAAGTCAGCTGATAAACTCCTGGTACATATTTGCAATTAATACCGATTACACATTTATCCGCCGCCGCGGATAGTCCAATTTCGATTTCATCTTATTGGACTATTTTCATGTAGGATCGGCATTAATCCGCCGGTGGCGGATAATTTACTTTTTGTCTTTGGACTAAAAAATAAATACAATCTATACAACTCGAAAGAAGGATGCTGAAAACCAGTCAATTAAAATTTAAGATTTTGCTGTGATTTTGGAGCGTTGGCAATTCCTGTCGGCGGTCCATAGGACTCCTTACGGAGCGTGCGCAGGTTGTGAATGAAAAAAATTAGAAAATCAAAAAAGGCGCTTGCGTTTCCCGACACGAATGTGTCGGGACTACTTTTTTAGATGTTCTTATTTTTTTCAGAGCGCGGAGAAGCTTTCGACAGGAATGTCATTTTTTGCTTTACTTTTTTGGACACGCAAAAAAGTAAAAAAGAATAATAATGGCTTTTTGATCTTATGGACAGTTATATCCACTTTTCTAATTTTTAAACTATTGGCAATTGGTATAATGCCCCGCCTCAAATTTGCTCTTAATATATTATTGCAGGATTGATAACTCCCCAGATATATTTAATGACGATTATTGATAAAAAAATAAAAAAGTCATAAATGGTTTTTATTATATCATTCTGCTTCATTGAGCAGCCGGTCATTTATTACTAAAAATGAAAAGCAAAAAATGAATTTGAAAATTATTTTTTTAACTATTTGCCAATAATTGGTTTTCATACTTATATTTGCATGTCTTTTAATAAAGACATTTACATGAAAATATATTTAAAGCCGGAATCAACATGAGGTTTAAGTACCTGAGTGCTTAAATAAAATATCATAATAATTGACCGTAAAATATATATAATTAAATAAATACAAATAAATTTTAAATGGCAGAAATATGAAAAACAACTCCTTTTCGTCTTGCAAAACCAAAATAAATATCCTGTTCCGGAACATGTCTTACATGTGCCCGAAAATCGTGGGATTGCTGATGATGTTTTTATTGGGTAATACCATAAGTGTAAACGCGCAGGTTACTCCGGTAAACACCACCTGGGGTTATACAACAACCACCGATCCGTTTACCGTGGCACATACAGTTCCGGCAGGGAACAACCGCTTATTACTGGTTGGTATCACCACGAAGGATAAAACTGTTACCTCCGTAACCTGGAATGGCATTCTAATGACACAGGTTTGTATTAAAAAGAACGGTCACGAAGCCTGGGCTGCAATATACAAGCTGTCACTGGGAAATTCAGCGAATCCGGTTGCAGCAAATGTGGTGGTTGATTTTTCGGCAAAACCCGCAAAAGGCGCTGTGGTTGGCGTAACGACATTTACGGGTGTTCATCAGACAACGCCACTGAATACGCCATTAACATCATCGGGTGATAAAAAGAATATCACGATAAGCAATATTCCATCGGCAAGCAATGAAGTTATTTTTGATGTGATCTCGATAAAAAATGTAAATATCAGCGCAGCCGGAGCCAACCAGACACAACGGTGGTACTACAATACCTCGAAAGAGAATACCGGAGCGGGTTATACCAAACCGGGTACAACTTCTTATGAGAGCCTGGCCTATACTTTATCTGCCAATGGTAAATGGGCTTCCTGTGCTGTTTCGATAAAACCGGCCAGCGGAGCAGATGTTTATATTGATAAGCGGGTGGTGACGACCCCTGTTGTTTCCGGCGGTGAATTGGTGTATAAGATAATTGTTACCAATGCAGGCCCTGCTGATGCTGCCAATGTTGTGATCATGGATACTGTAACTGCATTTTCCAATCCTCAGTATTCGCAAACGCTTGCGGGAACTTATTCTGCCTGGACAGGCTCATATGCTCTTCCGTCAGCATTGGCTAAAGATTCAAGTTGTATCATTTATATAAAAGGATTTCTATCAGCAGGGCAGTGCTCATCGGTTTCAAACAGGGCTACAGTATATGTTGACAATGATAACAATCCTTCCAATAATATAAGCCGTACCATTACATCTTTGGTTGAAGATATTACTCCTCCTGTTATCACCTGTCCGGATGCTGTGATGGCAGAAACAAACAGCGGATGTTACTATTCGGAGGCAATAGGTGTTGCAACAGCAACAGATAATTGTACTGAAACCTCATCCATCCTGATCAGCAGCGATGCCCCTGCTGCATTTCCTTTGGGTGTAACCACCGTAACCTGGACTGCCGCTGATGCTGCAGGAAATACTGCTACATGTTCACAGCTCATTACCATCACCGATAATGTTTCTCCAGTGATCGCATGCCCGTCAGCCCTTACAATAGGTACTAACGACGGCTGTACATATGCCGGCCCCATTGGACCAGCTACGGCAACAGACAATTGCACTGATGCCTCATCCATCCTGGTCAGCAGCGATGCCCCTGCTGCATTTCCTTTGGGTGTAACCACCGTAACCTGGACTGCCGCTGATGTTGCAGGAAATACCGCTACATGTTCACAGCTCATCACCATCACCGATAATATTTCACCGGTGATCGCATGCCCGTCAGACCTTACATTAGGCGCCAACGACGGTTGTACATATGTCGGCCCCATAGGAACGGCTACGGCAACAGACAATTGTACTGAAACCTCATCCATCCTGATCAGCAGTGATGCCCCTGCTGCATTTCCTTTGGGAGTAACCACCGTAACCTGGAC
>CAZVKJ010000001.1:111393-193520 GCA_964626855.1 uncultured Bacteroidales bacterium | reverse complement strand
TCAGCAGTGATGCCCCTGCTGCATTTCCTTTGGGAGTAACCACCGTAACCTGGACTGCCGCTGATGCTGCAGGAAACACATCAGTATGTTTACAGGAAATTACCATTACCGGAGGAAGCATCACTGCAACAATAAGCGGCGGTTTATCTCCTGTTTGTTATAATACCAGCCCGGGCACTTTCACAGCAACCGGCTCCGGAGGTTCAGGAGTATATACGTACCAGTGGTTCTGCACTTCCACCGGGTTAATCAGCGAAGCAACAAACAGCACCTATAATCCGGGAATAATGGCTTCCGGCGATGGCTTTTACTGTGTTGTTTCAGGCATACCATGCGGACTGGCAAATACGCCGACATTCAATGTTGTGCTTATTCCACAGGCCGGAACACCTGCACCCATAACGATATCAGGAGGCAGCGAACCTTCCTGCCAGGTTTCTGATAATTCAACAACAACATTGTATCATACTACTTCATCTAACAGTACCGGGTTTGTTTGGTCAGTGAGTAATCCACTTGCCGGCTCTATTGATCCGGTTACGGGATTAATGACATGGGCCAATGGATTCTATGGTACGGTTAACATTCAGGTTTATGCTTATGGATGCGGCGAGCCGTCATTACAGGTGACAAAAACCGTTACCGTTAACCAACAACCATTTGCTGAGGCCGGAACAAAAACAACCTATTCAGGCATGCCCGTCAACATAGGTGATCCGGGAAACGGCCCCGGTATTATAAGCTGGTCGCCGGCTTCAGGATTGAACAATGCTGCGGCGCCACAACCTTCGGCATCACCATCAGCGACAACATTATATACAATTACTGTAAACAATAACGGCTGTATTGCAACTGACACGGTTACCGTGATCCACAATAATTTAAATCATACTATAAGCGGCAAAACGCGTTATTTGGGTAAAGCCAATGCCGGAACCGTCCATAACTATCCGACTTACAACGCATCCGTTTATAATATCGACAAGGTCATTGTGATATTAAAGAATAATTTTTCAGGGTCGGAAATTGCAAGAGATACAAGTGATGCCCATGGCTATTACCAGTTTACCAATGTGCCCGATGGCATCTACAGGCTGTCATATGACAAATATACTGCAGATACGATGCTGGGCGGACATGATGTCAACGCGATTGATGTTGCCTTGGTTAAATACTATGTAGGTGCTGATTCAACATTGGATCCTTCGAAAAATTTCTCCATAAAATATAGAAAAGCAGCAAATGTGGATAACAATTATACCATCAATGCTATTGATGTGGCGAGAATAAAAGCAAAGGTCGGGTCACCTTATAATCCGAATTATAACTTTCCCAAAGGCAACTGGGTTGCACTTGATACGGCGGTTATGGTCAACGGCTCTGACTTAAATGTCAATCTGAAGACTATTTGTTATGGCGATTATAATGCTTCAAGCAATAGATACCGTGATTATTTCCTTGGATGGGATATGGCAAAATCTTTACAGCAGGATATTATTGGAGTTTCCGATGAATATATCATTACTAAGGATCCTTCGTTAATTGAGATTCCTTTGCGTATTAACAAAAAAATGAAGGATTTTTCTGCTTTGGGCCTTGAATTAAAATACCCTGCAGGGAATTATGACCTTGTGAATGCCTTTATGCCGGGCAATACCAATAAAAATTCAGCTGTTAAAATAAATCCTTCTCTTGATGAAATCATTACAAATGATAACGACCTGCTTGTAACAGATGAGGGTGGAATCATCAGGGTGGTGTATGCAACAACAAACCACTATGATGTTGATGCTAATGATGAAATTATCAGGTTGGTATTCCGGGCACATAGCAATAAGTTTCAAAATGGCGATCTCGGATTTGAATTATCCGGCACTGGTGTTATTGGCGACCAGTGCGGTAACGAAGATGAAGGCGCCATCCTGATCATGCCGAAAATTTTTGTACAAACTGCCAACGATGAGACCGGCTTTGATATCAATGGTTATCCCAATCCTGTCAGCAGCAATGCTACTATTGCATATAACCTACCTGAAAACGGAACAGTAAAACTGACAGTTTACAATGCACTTGGTGCTATGATTACAGAACTTGTGAATGAAACCCAAACCGGCGGAAAGCATTCGGTTGTTTTCTGTCCGGAAAATTGGCCGAAAGGTATTTATACATTCAGGCTTGATTTTACCGGAGTGCAAAATTCTAAATGTGCAATTATTAAGATGATCTATTAAAACGTAAAGATTTTTTCTTAAAAAAATCCCTTCCACTTTGCCTGGAAGGGATTTTTTGTTGGAGAGATTTAATGCAAAACACGGATCCCTTGATCCCGCAAATGTTACTAAATCCTGAATAAACAAAAAAGCCCTGATAAATCAAGGCTTTTTTGTTTTTTTTAGTAGCAAGAAACATAAAAATTTCTAACCAGGTTATTGAGGATTTCCTTGAAACTGCTGAATTTGCAGAAAATTTATTTTAAGTTCAAAACATACACCAAATGCAAAGGCATTAACTCTCATAAGTTAGGATTAATGGGTTACTGTCGAACAATTTTTTAATCTTAACAGGGTTAAAAGAAGAATCCTTCATACTGCATAAACTCTCAGGGCTAAAATAGCTTCGGGAGTTTTTGTTATTTTTATTTTAAGTGAATAAATTTTTATATTTGTTAGTTATTAACAAATTGAAAAATATACCGAAAGATGAGCTTGAAATTGATTATTAAATATTAGGTATTACAAATTAGAAACTACACAAATCCTACATTTTTTTGTAGTATCTGTGTGACTAAATTGTGTACAAGTCATACAGATAAGTAAGTTGGCAGCAAGCGTATTAAGACAGTGACACGACAAACAAATGAGTGACAGAAGCAGATAAGAGTTAAACAAACATAAGGTGATAAATCAGAATTACCTAATGAAAAAAAATATTAGCAATAAGGCTTTTTTAATTGGCAACGGAATTAACCGTGCAATTTCTAACGGTGTGAAATCTTGGGAAGATTTATTGGGCAATCTTTCAAAATCATTTAGTGTAGATGTTGATTTAAGTAACGAATTCAAGCCATTTCCGTTAGCATTTGAAGAAATACTTTTTAAAAGTGGAGGAAACTTTGAAACAACGCTAAGAGATATTAAAGAAAGAATTGCTGAAGCCTTTGTTAATACGCCAGCAAATGATTTACATAGAGCTATTATTGAAAGTGGAATTGAAAATATTTTGACTACCAACTATGATTATGCTTTCGAAAAAGCATTGTTTGAAACCTTTAATAATCAAAAAGAATTTGGACCAAGAAGCACAGAAGAAACCTTGAATAGCGTTAAGAGAAGAACTTGGATAAAGGAGAGAGTTTTGAAGAATAGTTACAGACAAGATGAGCTAAACATCTGGCATATAAATGGAGAAATAAATCAACGTTTAACACCTTCTGAAAGAAAAACAGTTTCACCAGCAAATTCAATTATGATTGGATATGAACATTATGGAGCTTATTTAGTCGAAATTCAAAAATATATTGCTGGAGAAAAAAGTAAAAAAGACATTTCCAATAATGAACGAATAAGTGAACAATATTTGAAACCTAATTCCTGGATTGATTGCTTTTTCCAAAAAGAATTGCATATTGCTGGAATTACTTTTGACTTTTCAGAACACCATCTATGGTGGTTGTTGAATTACCGAGCTAAGCAAATCAGGAAAGGAAAATTCAAAAAAAATAATATCAATTCAATTTACTACTACTATCACATTACTTCCGATATTTTCCCCAATGATCCAAGTGTATATGTTAAATCATTGCTAAGGAAAAAGAACGAAAAAGCCAAACTTGACTTATTGGAAGCACTTTATGTAAAAACAATACCAATAACCATTGGGGTAAACGATTATAAATTCTATTACGATCAATTTCTTATAAAAGCATTAGAATGAGCAACGATATCAACAATACATCAAGGTAATAAATAAATTATGGAGTTTCTGCACTATACTCAAAGACAATCGGACAGAAGACCAGCTGCCAACAGCGTGTATGTAGCAATAGCTGGTGAAGTGGTAAATGGACAGTTTAGTGCTTCTAATCTGCTACTGCACATACATGCAAACCGTTAGCTGCAAGCATATACAACCAGACAGAGAAAGACAAAACAAATAATGACAGAATCAATTTTTAGTAAAATATATTCTTACAGAGAACGGGAAAATAAAAATTCAAAAGAGAATTTTATTATCGAAATCTTTACTCATTGCTTACAGACTGACAACAAGCTTCTAAAAGATTTTCTAGAATACTTAGACGTAAAAACCGCAGAAGAAATCAACGTAAAAACCCAAGCTATTTATGAGTTTGGCAGACCTGACATTGAGATTAATATTCCATCAACAAAGACTTGTATTCTGATAGAATGCAAAATAGAACATTTTGAAAGACCTAATCAGCTTGAAGACTACAAGAAAATACTTGAAAGCAAAAACAACACAAAAAGACACCTAGTTTACCTGACAAAGTATTATGACTTTAGGGAAAACAATAACAAAAGAATTAACCTTCACCTATTAAAATGGTTTGATATTTTTGAAATCGTTGACGAAGAAAATACAGCTATAACACAAGAATTAAAATCATTCATTAAAGACGAAAATATGTCAGAATCAAAAAACTTTACCTACACTGACCTCACAGTTTTAAAACACATTACTGGGACAATCCGTAAAATGGACGAAGTGCTTGACGGTATTAAAGAATATTACGAATCAAAAATTGGAATATTATCAAAAGAATCCGCAAGAAGCACAAGGCTTAAAGACGAATGGTATTCAACATATCAAGGATTTGAACATCCTGGCAGCCATTTTTTTAGTATAAGTTTCGGTTTTATTTGGTGGGACGATGAAATTTGGCTGGGTTCCAGAGTCTACATTTCGACAGCAGAAAAATACAAGAAAACAGACAATTACATAAAACTGTTTAAACGTGTTTTGAAAAACTGGGAAGTTGATGAGTTTGACAATTGTATTACGATTGGCGACTACAAACCAATTGCTCAATTTATAATTGACGAAGAAGAACAAATTCCTGCAATGGTTGACTTTTTAAAGCAAGGTGTTGACAAACTTGAAACCTTAAAGAAAGTTGATCCTAAAATATTTAAGTAAGTGAAAACTAAATTAAACCTCGACAAAATGCCAGCAGCAAACAGGCGTTTGGCTCAATGGCGGGTGACGTGGTTAATTGAACATTCTACCTCGCATCAACTTTTGTGGTGTATTGACAGTTTTGTGCTCCGAAATCCGCCACTGCGCCAAGCGCCAAAACGTTACCAACAATTCAAAAATAGCTTAGCAGATTTAAATCTTACAATTAAAAAACCAGAAATAAATTAATAATAAATAAAAACCTATAAATGAAAAAATTTGTATTTATTATTTGTTCAGTCATTTTATTGCATGGCTGCAATCTTATACATCCTCAAAATGACGAGGAGAAAGAAAAGGCAAATGAAAAAAAGGCAATTTCAATAGTACAAAATGCTAAAGTTCAAACAGACGGTGGATGGACATATGAAAATCAAACTTGGCTTGATATAGCTAATGATGATGTAAAAGACCAGCCAAATATTAGACATGAATGGAGTGCAAAATGGCAAACAGATAGTATTTATTTAGTTGAATTTTTAGATCATGATGGCTGGGGAAGAAGATGGGAAACTGACATTGAGCAAAAAACAGTAAAATATATAAATGGATCAGAATATTTAAGCAGAAAATATAATTTGACATCAGTAGATCACTCTGATAGTTATTCAATTGTGAACGCCACTGAAAATTCACTTATAAAAAAGAGTGATTATTCAAACAATAAAATATATTACGTTTTAAACGCTGAAATAAAAAATAAAACTGATAAAACAATTAGTGAAGCAGAATTATCCAGTTCGCTGAAATTAATATTTGAGGATAAAACAATAGAAGCAAAAAGCAGCGAATGGAGTAATGGTTTCAAAAATTTTATTTCAAAGCAAAGTCCATGGAACCCAGGCACTAAAATGTCATTCAATTTGACAACAGAAGGACTTGATGACATTTATCTTCAATATAGTCCGGAATATGTGATTTTTCAAATTCATTTAAAAGCCGAGGATCCAATTGGTTATACTTTTGATAAAGATATTCTGGAAATTGATTTAATAGATGAATGGAACAAATTGAAGAATCCCCGTGTAGAGACTGATAATAATCAAAAGTCGAATATTACTACTACATTAAATGGAAATACACAGAATAATAAGGAGGTTAACACTATTCGCCAAGTTATTGAAAGCTATTATAGAGGACTAAATAATAAAACATTTGATGCAAATGAATATTTTGATTCCAATATTGAAAGATATATCACGATGAAGAATACAACACCTGATGCTATTAATCAGTATATTAATGGATCTTACAATAAAGAATGGCAGGATGTTTCATGCGGGATTGAAAATAGTACTTATAATGAACAAAAAACGGATTATGGATACTTTGTGACATTTATTGAATATGGTACATGTTTTAGGGTGTCAAAGCAAAAAAATGAAAAAACCCGAGTAGAGACAGAAGTTAAGTTTAATAATAACAGAAAAATTATTTTTTGGCGAATGGCTCGAGTTATAGAAAAAACGTATAGCGATTGAGTCATTCGCTTGCATTTGCAATTTAAATATATTTATTCTACAACACAGCCTTTCCCTGACAATGAAAATTTACTTTGCACGGTTGGTAACTTCGGCTGGTATTCAGCGGCGTGGCGAGATTTTGGACAAATACGTTCTTTTAATTAACTTTAGTGCGGTGGGACAGGAAACGGCTTATTAATTCGCCGCCGGAATACCAGCCGTAATCGTTATTCGTCATGCTTGTACGACATCTTAACTTGACAATGACTGCAAGAAAATTACTGAATTAATAAAAGTAAAATGACAAGAGATAACCGACAGTTTGCATTAAAATGTTTAGAGGAAATCCAAAAGGACTGCCTTCAAATTCGGTTTGGAGACGACTTTGATGCTCAATTTCAAAAATTTCAAGCACTAAAAAAGAAAGCGTTTAACATTGAAGATTACTTTGCTTCACAACCATCAATGTCTGAGCATGACAAGGAGCAAATGCGACAACAATTTCAAGTAGAGTTCCAATCCACAATGCCGACAAAATATCAAGACATTGATGGCTACTCCATTTTAACCAAGTTGTTTCAAACAATTGAAACCACAGCTAAACATCTTTCTCTTACAATTACATCTCAACCAATTATTGGAACAGCTTATTCAAAAGAATACAACGCCTTCGCAGCAAAAGTTCCAACGACAGATGAACATTTAATTGTTTTTGAAGGAGAGCTTTTCATCTTGGCAAATCAATTAGCAAAGATTGTCGCTCAATGTCTTCCCGATTTTAAAATCTCTGACGAAAGTGTTTCATTCAGTTTCAAAACAGACAGAATTAAAAATCACATTCTGACAAATAAAATATTACAACAAAGATTTGCTGACTTAGTTGAAAACGGAATTAGAAAAGAACAAGCAACGAAAATGAAACAATACTATTTGCAAGAACCCTACGGTAGATTGCAATGGGAATTATTGAATTCATTGGAGCTTTTTGTCGTAGGTCACGAATACGGACATATTGTGTTAGGACATTTGGCTAACTCAAGCACTTTTAAGTGTATCATTAAACAGAAAGAAGTTGAAAAAATTTCACCCAGTTGGACAATGGAATACGAGGCAGACTTAATGGGCGTTACTCTCTTAATAAATACTATGAACCAAGAGAGCATGGCTCCATTCTGCTATTGTGGTGCAGAATTATTTTTCACTTTTCTTGATTTGGTTGACAGAGTAATTAGTTTTTTTGACAACGGAAAAGAAGAGCGTTCAGAAGGTTCTCAAAGTCATCCACCACCACTTGAAAGGAGAGAGCGAATTAGGCTTGCATTAAAAACACTTTTGCATCCAAGCCATTTAGAAAGCTATCAGGTGACAAGTGAGTTTCTTGAAACTGTCTATGAAGAATTATGGAGTAAGTACAAGGAGACGATGAACGCTGCATTGAAAAGTAGCACTCACTCGTTATTGCCAATGCTTTAAAAGTATAAATGACAGAAATAAAATTAAAATATGACACAGACTTGAATCTTGACACAATAATACCAACAATTGACCTGACTGCGTTCTACAGACATCACAGAATTTGCAATAAATAATATACCGTAATAATTTAACTTAGTATAATCTTTAAATATGAAAAAAGTAAAAATATTAATTAGACTAATCTTAGCAAGTTTTATCTTATTCTCGTGCACATGTATAGTGGGGCAAAACAATAATATTAAAACTAAAAATGACCTAATACATTTAAAATTAAAGGGAAAAGTTAAATCTTTAACAGAGACATATTTTGATGCAGTAGATAAATTCGGGGTAATACAAAAAGGCCAAAAAGGTACTAAAGAAGTTAAATCTTTTAATTACAAAGGAAACATTATTGAAGCCAGCAATTATGCATCGAATGATATTTTGTGCTATAAATATGTTTACAAATATGATTACAATGGAAATGTGATTGAAAAAAGCTATTACAAACCAATTTTGTTTGATAAAAATATTTACAAATATAACAGCAATGGAAATATAATTGAAGATAATTATTATTTTTCAAATGGCCTTTTGGTTAATAAAAATATTTACAAGTATGATAGTAAGGAAAAATTGCTTGAAAAAAAACAATATAATTCAAGAGGTACTTTGGAAATTAAAGAAACCTATAATTATGATTACATTGGTAATAAAATTGAATGGGGTAAATACTTTTACGAATCAGAAGGTACTTTGAATAATAGTAGCGTATATACATATAAGTTTGATAAAAAAGGGAACCTAATTGAACAAAATCTTTATTATACAGGCAGCTTTTTTGAAAAAACAAATTTTAAATATGATGATAATGGAATTCTAACCGAGCAAAACTCATATAACTCAGAAGGGAATTTGAAAGAAAAAATTATTTATGACAAAAAAGGAAATAAGATTGAAGATATCAATTATAACTCCAAAGGCAATTTGAAAGAAAAACTAAACTGTAAGTATGGTGATAAAGGGAATATGATTGATTATGTGCATATAGAATATAACGCTGACGGTGCAATTAGTGAGAAGGAAAGTGGAAAATACGATGACAATGGAAATGAAATTGAGGTGATTGAATACGGAATAAATGGTAGTTTAGATAATACAACGACTTTCAAATATGATTATGATCAAACAGGAAACTGGATAAAGAAAACTAAATATAAAAACTTTATCCCTCAAATTATTATAGAGCGTGAAATAAAATATTACTAATATTTTCAAGACACAAGTGCATATTTTTCTTCAATGACAGAAAGTGTTTGACTGTAAACGAGCGTGAAAAAAATTGAAAATGCCCGACATATGATACATTTAAAAATTAAAATGATAAGTAAACAGTACTTAGACAAGAAAGCTAATGATTGAACAGGCTATAACAGGCATTTGCTGTCAGTGGCGTGACAGTTCACCGTTTGACAGCGACGTAAATACTGAAACATTAGTTCTTTGTAGAAAGTTCAGGAATAAAATCGCCACCGAACAGCAATCGCCGGTCCGTAATAGGCCATTTTAAAATAATAGACAAATTAACATGAAAGACAAATACAATAACTTTTTGGAATTAAAAGAAAGGTGCCCTAAATCATATAAGGTTGATCACGATGTAAGGAATACTTCGTTCTTGATATTTACACCTCATGGTGGAGGTATCGAGCCGGGAACTACAGAAATATGTAAATGGTTCAATAAAAACTCATACTCTTACTATTCTTTCACTGGAATTGGAACCAATTGCAAAGAACTTCATATTACTTCAACCCTATTTGATGAACCAAAACTTGGAAAAATATTATCCAAACATCAATCTGCAATTTCGTTTCACGGAATGACAGATTATATGAAACGAAAATATAAATCGGACATTTTTTTAGGCGGCTTGGACAGACCTTTGATAAATTCACTTGAGGAAAAATTAAAGAAATCAGGTTATACTGTAGCAACTAGAAAGGAGCATCCAACATCTTTTTTAGCAGCAACGAATCCCAATAATGTGACAAATAAATGCATAGGTAAACAGGGGGTTCAAATTGAACTGTCCGAGAGTATTAGAAAATCTTTCTTTAAAGGAAATTATAAGCTTAATAAAGGACGAAGTGAGACAACAGTTAGATTTGAAAGATTCTGTGGTATAATAAAGGAAATAATTGAAAATAAGTATGAATAAAAACGATATATAAATGAGGCTTTGCCTCAAGCGAGAAACGGAAAAACTTGAAAAGTATGGGAAATTAATTAACTTTATGGGCGGGTTAAAACGACGGGAATGTTCAAGTTCCACCCGCTGTAAAACCCCGATCGATAGCGGTATGGCTTTAAGACAGTCCGAGTTTGAAATTGATTAAATAAATTAGATAATTATGAACGAAATTAGATACGCCATATTAATAGGCATGGACAATTATCCAGGTAATGAACTCCCTTATTGTGTTAAAGATGTTACAGACCTTGAAAGGACTTTAATTTCTCATTGTCGTTTTAGCAAAGAGAATATTCACAAAATAACCGATAGCAGAAAATCCGTCAAACAACAAATTGACGATGCATATTCACTCATTGAGCAGACATTTAAGCCAAAGCAAGACTTGCTTTTCTTTTACTTCTCTGGTCATGGGGAGTATGATAAAGACGAGGGCAAATCTAAGATTCTCTTTGAGGATGATACAGAACTTCCTGTTGAGGATGTTCTACTTCGATACTTTGTTAAACTCACGCCCCAAAACCAATATCTTTTAATAGATGCTTGTTATTCAGGGTCAAATGTTTTTTTTAAAGGAACTAATAACCCTGAAAAAGAAATCAGACGGCTAAATTATCATTCGTCAGAGTTATGCTTAATGTTCGCTACTGAAAGCAAAAATAAAGCTGTCCAAGGTAGCGATATAAAAAACAGTTACTTCACTTACTACCTAATTGAAGCTATTAAAAAACAAACTCTTTATGATGAGGATGGTTTTTTAAGCATTCAAGCTATTGACAATTACATCAAAAAGAAAGTGGTAGAGAAAAGCGATTTTCTTCAAATTCCCGTGAGTGAAATTAGAAGTTCTGGTTACAAAATATTTTCCTTTGATGAAAATGCTATCAAACAAAAAATGAAAAAGCAACAGACAACCACAACAAAAATTAAATCAGTTTCTAAAAGTGAGGAACCAAAGCCAGAGAAGACTCAACAAGAGATTTCTTTTGAGAATAGTCTTTTGCCTGAGCACAGGGAAACGGTACAAAAAAAATACTCAGTATTAATAAAAAAGTCTTTTGATGTTCTAATAAGCAAACTAAACTCTTCAGGGGTTGAAGTTGAAATTTCAAATACGTTCAATGAAATAGATTATAGTTACCAACAAAAAATTTACAAGAGAGTAATTGAAAAGTCAAGAGAAAATGGAATTGAAGCAGTTAGTGGACTATTTGAAGTAGTGCAGCAAGAAAAAAGAAAACCAAAACTAGGTGGCCTGACATCAATTTTGGACTTTCTTTATGAGGAATCAAAACCCGACTACTATTACAGAATAAATACTTATTCTGGTGAGATGTTTACGGTTGGACTTTATGTAAAACCTAAGGATGTTTATCATGTTTCTGGTGGTGTGTTTGCCTTGTTTTATCAAGCAAAATTTGGCTTTGCTATTTGTATAGTAAAATATCACTACAATTGGACGGGAACAAATGAAAGAGAGCTAACATTCATAAATGTTGTAATCAGACCCTATCTATTAAATCAAGACAACGATAAGGATATTGCGACTTTCTTAACAACAAACATTGATAACTTCCAAGATACGATAAAACTGTGGTGCGACCAACGATGTAAAGAGATTGAGGACTTCAAAATTAAAGTTGCCGCTAAAAAATGACGATACAACACCGAAAAAACAGTAGTTCAGCCGCTAGCACAGACTCACAACTTGATTTTCGGAATAAGAAGGTTTTGTATACCCGTACCAATGCAAATCGATTTTGTTTGGATCAAATATAGACGCTAAAGCATAACGAATCTAAAAGTTTTCCTTACAGGAAAACTTTAATGAAAAATTATTTGAAAAATTCTAAAAAGAAAATCTTTAGTTTTATCGAAAGCAAAAAATATTGCTATAATGGCAAAAATTAAAGAAGAAATTTGAAGAAAAAGGTTTGTTTTGTAGGCGTTATACTCTTCATAAATTTTGAATATTTCATTTATTTTTTTTGTGCCGGATTCTAATTTTCCCAACCGAAATCTGAAATTTTTAATACTATATGTTAAGAAATTCTTTTGTTCATTAGGATATGGGTTGTGTAATTTAAAATTATTTAGATCAAAACCTCGGGTATATAAAATTATTTTTTCATTGGAGAATTCATTTTCAAAACGGTTAATTGTAAGTTGAATATTAATTAAGTCTTGCTTTAATTTTAGATACTTATTATTGATTCCGATAATTCTAAATAATCTTAAAAAATAGTTTCGTTTAGATTGTTTTATTTGGTCATAGACTTTTCTTTTTAATTTTTTTAATTGGAAATTATGTTCTTTAAGAATTGCAGAAAAAACACAAGAAAATGAAAGACTGTTTAATAATGCATGAGCCTCAAAATCCTCCATGTCATTATTTGAATCAAATAATTTTTTATTATTTTGTTTTACAACTTGTAATAATTCCTGGCCTTTTTCATTTGAAAAAGACCAGTGAATTTCCGATAGCTCATCCTCTGAAGAAAAGTACGTACTGCAATTTGTCCGAAAATTAGATGATAAATTATGGTCAGCATTGAATAAATGTATATCATTTACCTCATAATATTCAATACTTGGAAGGAGCCTAAAAAGCTTACTATTATGAAAATAACCGTTAAAATATTTTGTATAATTATGTTTTACTTGAAAATTAATATCTCTAATTAAATTTCTTATATTTTCAACTTTGAGACTAGGTAAATAATGGTACCTAGAAATAAACATTTTTTTTGTAATAATTGTGAAAAAGCTATGATATTGTGGAATTTCCGCTGATGTGTCTTTTTGCCGTATTATTTTTTCAAAAATTTTATTTGTAAAATCGCTTAGATTTACTTCAAAACACAAAATAAAGTAGGACTCATTTGTTTTAATATATCTGCAACCTACACTTTCTATTAAGTCATTATTATTATTTCTTTTTTTATTTAAATTATTGTAAAACAAACGTCCCCGTGAAATCCATTCAAATCTATCTTCCATATTAGATAGTTCTTTTATAATATCATCCTTTTTAGTTAATCCTAAATAATCTGGATTATTTATGAATTTTGAAATCGCAATTTTTCTAAATTTTTCAAAATAATCAATATCAATTACTTCAAAAAATATTAATCTTTTTAAATTAAGGTTTTCGTAGATAATTGTTATCTTATCATCTATTTTACTTGAATACAGCTCGTGTTTTTTAATCCAGTTAATTTTGTTTAAATTGTGAGCCTCCCAAATGTTATGGCATGCAACCATTTTTGTTCTCTTTGCGACAAATTCAAGTAGTCTGCCTTTATTTGTATTTAGGAATGTAGTTTTTCTTTCCGCAAAACTTCTATACCTTGGCTGGTAATAGAAAAATTCTTGACTATTATTCATTTAAAATTTTTATTTTTTACTCATGGATAACACCATCATTCTTTGCCGATAATCCAGGCAACACATAAGCCATTCAGTTTGTCTCCAAATTTTAAATATTGAAAAGGCGAGCAATCAAGCATTATTCCAATTAATTTTAATTTTACCTTGCGCCTCTGCTAATTTTAAACAAAACTTGATTTTTTCTTCTTTACTAAGCCTGTTAAATTGTTTTTTCTGATCATCATCTACAGTTAACTCGAAATTTAGTTCCTGTCCTATTTTTGTTTTACAATTAAATGAAATAATATATGAGGGCTTATAAAAATTCATTTTAACGCTGGCATTGGTTAAATTTATTGGTTCTACAACGCCCTTTTCATAATTATAACGTTGCAATATAAAGGTTTGCCCATAAAACATTTCCCCAACTCGCATTGGTAAAAAATCTAATTTGCCAGAATGTTTTGTTCTACGCGGTATTTTATTACTATTTAAAGCAAATGGTTCAATATGTTTAATCACTTCAAATCTTTTAAGCTCAACTAACCACATGTTTAAAACATTGGTAATTATTTCAAAGACGTCTCTTTCAGTGCCATCATCAAGTTTTGCTAAAACTTTTTTTTCAATATGTTGATATTCACCTTTTTTATCTTTATATGTTGTGCTAAATATTACTTCATAAATATTCTCTGCTCTTGATATTTGGGGATTATGCTTGGTTAATGTTTTGTGTTTTGAGGCGTTCACAATGTTACCTAAAAGGCTATAATCGGGACAAAATTGGGAGATTTCTTTTTCGGTCTTCTTTATATCATTAGGAAAATGTTCCCTAAAATGATAAAGAACCGTTGCCAAATTTACTATTTGCCTAAGATCAACAAATTTTCCGGTTGTTGCTGAATCCTTGGTTGGGATATAATCTTTATAGGATTCCAGTATATTCAGATTAAAATATGCTTGTAAATTTTTGAACATTATTTCCCCCTCCACAATCACCATTGGTTAAAACTTATATTTCGTTATAAATATGAAAATATGCTTTTTCAATTTGACCATTGGGGTTTTCTTTTAAAAATTTTTGAACCTCTTGTTTAATTATTGAAAATTTCCTCAAATATTCAAAATAGTATTTTGTTGGGTTTTCACATATCCATTCAGGATTAAATGATTTATAATTAAAATTAAGGGGGTCAATTAACCAATCAAAATATACATCAATATTTTTAAAACATTGAAATCTCTCTTCATTGATATTCAATTTAAATTTAAAACATAGATTAAAAAAATCAAGCAAGGTTGTATTTTTATTTTTAAAATTAAAAATATTTGAATTCGATTTATTATCCTTGACCAAATTAAAATACATATTAAATAGAATTTTATTGAAGTTTATTGTATCATAGATAGTTGCTTGAAAATATAATTTTATATTAAATGTTTCTTTTAATAAAGAGAATATTTTATCACTCAGAACTTTTTTATAAGATTTATCATTAGTAATTCTTGAGATATGAACTAACATCAATGGGCTTATACTTTGAATTTTATTTGATGATAGTTCAAATGAGATATTTTCTAACATGCATTTTATACTTTTTGGAATTTTAATACTATCTTTCCGTGTTTCAAGGATATTTACGATTTTTTCAGTAAAATTAATATCTCTGAAACGAGAATCTTCAACAGATAAAAACAAGAACTTAGTTAAAAGCGATAATTCAATTATTGAATGCTTCCTTGTCAATAAATAATCAACATTTTTAATTCTAAATTTGTTGATATTTGAAGTGTTTTTAATGAAATCATATAATTTTGCAATAATCTCATTAGTCTTTTTTGCAGGTATATTAAGTATCCCAATCAAGATAATTATATTATCATAAATTTCATTATATTTATCCCAAAAGAAAAGATTGTTTCCTTCGCAACAATTATCAAATGCGTTTTTTATTGCAATATCACCATCTAAAAAATTATTTATTATTTCAAAAATATTATCTCTTTTATCTTTTGCATATTCATATTCAAGATGTTTAAGATTATATCTGTAAAATAATTTCTTTATTTCGCTTGATTTGCCATACAATAAAATTTTGTGGAGAATCCAATCATCAATCCTTAGAAGCTTCGTATTATTTTCACCAGCAATTGCATGTGAAGCAAAAATACCCTCAATAAATGTAGTGGTTAGTGATTCATATTCACTAAAAGTATTATAAATGATAAAGTTTTCACTCAAAAAACAATAAAGGTTAGCATACTCATTTATTAATTTTGAGACATTGTTGTTTCTGCTCCACCCTCCATTTAACTGGCTATAATAATGATCTCTTATTTCATTTACAATTTGGTGAATATTTTCATGAGCTTCATTAAAAAAATCGTTGTTTTTAATCCAACTAATTAGTTTTTCGTTTTTTTCAGTCAATGAAAACTCATACACCTTTTCAATATCAATTTGGTTCAATTTTCGGTAAAGTTTTTCTGCTTCATAATTTTGCCAATAACGATACCTAATGAACTTTGCGAGTTTTAAAAGATTGAATTGTGCAATAAAGTAAATAGTTTTATTTTTATTTAATTTAGCTTTTTTAGAAATAGTTAAAAATAAATTTGCTGAAGAAATGAAGTTGCCTAGTTGGTAATTAATATATGCTAATTTTATTAATTTGTTTGTGTTGTTTTCTCTTTTATTAATTAGAGAGAATAAATCAACAAACTTTAGACGATCATAATTGAATGATAATTTATTATTTATTTTGTTTACTAGATATAAAACAGAAACAACTTCCTGGCTTTTTGCGAGACTTAATTTAAAAACAAGATTATTTGTAAGTTTTTCTAAAATATATTTAGTTTTAGATTCATAATTATCAACTTTTTTGATAAGCTGCTTATCAATAAATTTAACAGAATTGCCTTTATGTATTTCGATTGATTTGAAAAAATCAAATAATTTTTTATTATTTGTTGATAAAGTAAAAACTGAGTAATCGGTATAATAATCGCTATCGTTTTTTATTGGAAAATTGGATTTAAGAATAAAAGGCGGTATAAAGTTAATTTCGCGATAAATTAAAGTTAGGTACTCATATATCTGATCTAAAATAGGCAATGTTTTTTTAATAAAAAAAACATTATTTTTTTCTATATTAGAATTTGGTTTATTATAATAATTTCTTAAATGACTGATTAAATCTGCAAAGTTAGACTTGAGAACTTCATTTGGAATGTTTTTTACAATTCTTTCCCAGGACCAATATTCAACAGTTAAATTAGGACTGGACATCTTTATACATAGGTTTTCAATACTAGTATCATTTTTATATGTCGAAGCGAAAATAACCCTATTAAATTTGTCTGGATTGTCAACTAAAAATTTATTAATTCTTAAATAATCCGTTTCAATATCAGAAATTAATTCCTTTAATATTATGGTATCACGACGATTAATCTTTTTTAATTTACATTGAATAATTGTTTTTTTACAAGTAGAATAAATATCCAAACCACACTGATTTTGACCTTTTCGGCCGTATCTATAATATGATTTTGTTCCATCAATACCATTAAATAAATCAATAATGAATTCTTCAAATTTTTCTTCATTTGTATAGGGTGGAAGAAATTGAACATCTGAAAGTAATGGTAAATTTGTTTTACTCATTTCTCCCCTCCACAATCTTTATCTCTTCTTCTGTAAGCCCGTACAGCTCATAAACCATGTGATCTATCTCGGATTCCAATGCAGAGGTGTCGGTGGTTGGTTCGGATTCTTTTGTTTTTAAAATGTCCATAACCAAATTTGATATTTTTTCATTAAAAGAAATTGCATTATCCGGAATTGGCAAGATATCGGAATAACCAGGCATAAAATGCATTGTTCGTATGGCTTGATTAAAGATAAAATAATAATAATAGAACGATAGAAATTTTGAATTAATTAATGCTAATAAAAATTCATTACTTAAATTAGAAATGCTTGAAAAGCACATTACAGTATTTAAACAAAACTGATTAGAATAATCCATCGTAGCAGTAAGCTTAATATGGGGTCGCGGATTTTGTATATGTGCAACGATATCCTGTGCGACAACTTTAACAATATTTACTCTTTTGTGTAAATCTTCAGTTATTAGTTCTTCACTAATATACCATTTATCCGAAATGTCCTTTTGAAAATACCTTTGAATTTCTTTACCGGTTAGCACTTTTATACCCTTACAATCCATATTAACCAAAGGCGTCATACCTCCCTTGCCATACCAACATTCAAAATAATTAGAAACAGGAGATGACTTTGTTTTAACTTTTTCCAGAATCGAAAGGTATTCTATTGGAAATCCAAAATAAAAAATATCACTATTTAATAATGTCTTTTTTATTGAGAATTTGTAGGTGGAATCTTCGTTAAGACTACCTGTATAAAGTTTTGTATCGTTTTTTTGATCAAGAACAAATATCATCATTTCATAAGCTACTTCTTTGAAAGACTTGCTTGTATCAAGAATTTCAAGTAAATTAAATTTCTCTAAAAGGATACTTCTTATTGACTCCCATGATTTTACATAAGATAGACCTTTCGGAATAATGAAACTCAAAATTCCACTGGAATGAAAAAGATTATTGAGTGCTAGACGAATAAAACTTTCAGCGATATCTCCTGTATTAGCAGACAATCCACGATCAACGAGGCTTGTTTTAAATGAATCACTTAATTCAAGGTATCTTCCATATGGCGGATTCCCAATCACCACATCGAAGCCCACAAAATCGCCTTCATCGTTCAGCACCTCGGGAAACTCAAAGCGCCATTCAAAAGCATTTTCGTAAATCTTGTTGCTCTTGATTTCATCTAGTTCAGTTTCCAGCTTTTGTATATCGGTGGTGAGCGTTTTTACCTGCTTGTTCCATGCGGCTAGTTCAGCTTTGTTGCGCTCGAACAGAGTGGTTTGAGTGGTTAGGTTGTGCAGATCGCCTTTGAGCTTGCGCAAGCGGATCACACGCTTGTCGGTCACCGCCACTTCGCTCTCAAAATCACTCTTTATCATTCCAATCAATTGCTCCATGGAGCGTTTTTCTTCTTTGCTTTGCGCATTGCGGTAGCTCATCACAGCGATGCGGTAGCTGTCCACGCTCCATTTGCTTTTCTTCAGTGCATCCTTAATGTTGGAGTCAAGGGTGTAGCGGCTTATGAGGGAGTTGCCGCATTTGATGTTAATGTCGATGTTGGGAAGTGTTTCAAGTTCCTTAAAATCCGGTGCCTTATAGTAGGCGTTTTTCAATAACTCTATCCAAAGGCGTAGGCGACAAATTTTAACTGAATTGGGATTGATGTCAACTCCGAACAGGCAGTTTTCAATGATGGTTTGTTTTTCACGGAAGAGGGTTTCCTGCACCCGGCGGCTTTCGGCGTTGGCAGGGTTGTAGGTGAAAGGTTTGCCGTCTTCGTCGGAAACGGCAAGCTCATCATTAACCACCTCAATAGTATAGTCGCGCAAGGTTTTTTCGTTGTCGTCACACAAAATTTTCAACTCGCTTTTTATAGCAATGATCTCATTCAGTGCAGAAACAAGAAAATGTCCGGAACCAACAGCGGGGTCGCAAATTTTAAGGGAGTTTATGATGCGGTTGGCTTCGGGCTTGTCGTCAATTTTGTTATACAACTGGCCGAGGTTTTCACAATCCCAGTTTTTTGCTTCTTTGAATTTTTGTAAAACCGCCCTGCGTATGGTTTCGCGGCACATATACATGGTAATGAATCCGGGAGTGAAGAAAGAACCGTCTTTGTATCCGTTGATCTTTTCAAATATTAATCCCAGCACCGAGGCATTGATAAGGGTTTTATTGTCTTCCTGTATTTCTTCCGAACCCTCACTGCTGAAATCGTAGGCATTGAGAAATTCAAAAATATATTCCAGGGGATTGAGCTCACCGCTGCGTTTTTTTCCAGTGGCATCCTTCAAAACAGTATTTGACAGTATCGGTATTTTTGATTCGGTACGTAAACAATTGATGAAAACCGTCAGTTGTTCCAGTTCGGTAGGCTCGAATAATGAACTGTTTAAATAGGGAACCGTGGAAAATGCTTTTGCCACATCCTCGCTGCGTTCATCAGTTTTTCGGGCAAGTACACGAAAAAACAAACTGTTGAGTTCGTCAAAGTCCTTGATTTTTCGAATATTTAAAAACTCAAAATTCTTATCACCTTTATGATAGGTTACCAGTTGGGCTTCGAGTAATTTCAGGAACAGGATTCGGTTAATCCAGGTGATCACCAATTCGAGCGAAACATTATAAAGCCGTTCGTTGTAATTATTACCGAATTGTGATGGATTTGCAATCCTTGATATCTTATCAAGGGTATCCAGTTGGATAATGGTATTTTCCAGTAAAGAACCGCTATTTCTGTTAATGGTTTTGCGACCGATTAGTTTTTTGCTGCCCTCTTTGGTCTCTTCCAGTCCGATGATATGCAAAAGCTCGCTGTAAAAAGTTTTATCTAAACTGTTGCTATCATTCAAAAATGCCTGTTTCAGCAAATGCTGGGGAGATAAAAGCTTGTAAAGCGCTATAAGAATATTGTCGTCTTTTTTATCAAGGTTTTTCAGGGGTTTTTCATAGTCACGAAGGTCGAAATAGGTAAAGCTTATATCTGTTTCGAGTGATACAACAAATTTTTCGGCGATCTCTTTGTAGAAAAATGCCGTATCAGTGCTGGCAAGCCTTTTTTCTTCAAAATCGGAAAACTGTTTTATCAGTTTCTTATTTTGGGCGAAAAGCTTGTCAAAATCACGTGAATCGAAAATAAACCATTCGTAGATGTTGGTTGCGATCAGGTGTTTGACTTCGATGTTATTTGCTGAGATTCGTTCACGTAAGTAGTACAGGATAAGTTTGTGAAATGCCTTTAGGTTGATATTATTTTTTTTAAGCATTTCCGTTTTGTTGGCAGGGCTTTTAGCTTCAATAATAACACCGACATTTGTTTTGGCATCTTTCCCTGTATGAATAACAAGGTCATTGCGCCCTTTGGTATTGATGAAGTGTTCTGCACCGTAATATGTGCCTTTAAGAAAATCGGCAACAAGGTTTTTATGAAATTCCTCTGATTCGTTTTCGTTAATTCCGTCAAAAAGCTTCGAAAGCTTGCTTTTGAAGCTTTCGATTTCTGTACGGTTGGGTTTAAGTTTCAGAAAAGCCTTGTTGAGGGATTTTCGGGGATTTGTTATAATGGGAGTGAGCATTTTGGTTTATGCTTTTTAAATTGATAAAAATACAATTTTAAATAATATGAAAAAATGATGAGTATTTTGGAGTGGATAGACTTTTTGTATAAGTAAATGACGCATTAATTGTGTATACGTTCATAGACATTCGCCAGCGGAAGTCGCATTTCGACACGCTAAAATAGCCAGCGGCTAAAGTGGACTTTCGTCTTTTTTAGTTTTAGTTAAATTTTCAACTACTTTATTTATTGCCGGGACGAACATTTCACCTAAAGCTCCCAATAACTTGATTTGCTCTTCCATTTCTACCATAGAATTTTGAGCATCGTAATATTTTTTTCTGATTTTTTCGAGTTCATTTTTAAAACGCTCATATTTTTTCAGTAAATCCGTATAATCAGATTTCAAAACAGCTATTTCAGCCTTATATATTGCGGTTTCTTTGTTGAAAATATCACTAATTCGCTGTATCCGCTCATTATTTGTATAGATATCGGCCTGAATTTGACTGATTTCTTCGCTTCCTGGCTTTCCATTTCGGTAAATCAGACGGGTTTTAAGGTTATTATGACGGTTTTTACACTCAGAACTGCAAAAAATTTGATTATTTCTACCATAAAACTCCTTTTTACAAACAAGACAGGCATTGTTTTTCATTGTTTTTCACTTTTTTTTGCAAAATTAAAAAAATAATCCGTTTCCTACGCTTATTTATTACAAATTGCATAGTAGCTCTAAAAAACTTAATATATTGTTTAATAATGCTTTACGTTGTTATTAATATTTAATTAAAGCACAATGACTAGTTTAACTTCAATAATATCAAATTGTTAATAGTTTTATGCAATTATTCCGTTTCCAACGGATTTAATTCGTTTCATGCGGCTAAAAATCATTTTTATGGGGCAATTTGCTGCATTCTGTTGTGTTTTTTTGGACAAACAATGTAAAAATAGAGCTTTCATGTTTGGAATACTTTTTATATTCAGTTTTGTTAAAAAAAATAATTGTATTCAATACTTGTTTAATAGAAATTTTATATTACATTTGTGCGATAAAAATATTTTTAACTGAAAAAATAAGATTATGAAATTTGAAAACATATTGGCTAAAGCATATAGTAACGCGTTCACCTCAGAGAAAATTGATTTTCTGTTTAACCTCAACACAAAACAAATCCCATTAAAAGAATCTGGTATTTCAGCAAGGATATATAACCACTGGAAAACAAGTGGATTAGTTTTAAGTCCTGAAACCAAAAACACAAAGCGTAAATGGGAAATTTTGTCATTTATTGAATTTTTGTGGCTGAAATGTGTTGAGGAAATGCGTGAATTCGGTATACATTATGAAATTATAGTAGAAGTAAAAAAGAAATTATTCGCAGAGGTTGACCCGAATGATTTTCAGGAAATATTAAATGATGTAAAGGCGGGTAGCGAAAGCAGGTTGCTTATCGATCGGTACAAAAAGTCGATTCTTGAGATTAAAAACTCTACATTAAATGACAAGGAAAAGGAAACATTGTTATCTATGATAAACTCCGATACAGTTTTTGAGGAGCTTTTTAAGCATGTAAAATTCAATTATTTTGAAGTGCTCCTTTTATCATCTATTGACAATAGGCAAGAGTTCGGAATACTAATAAAAAAAGACCGGATAATACCATATTTAGATGAGCTATTAGAGTTTGACAGCAAACGAAAATTGTTATTCTATGACACTCACGTTTATTTTTCAATAACGAAATTGTACTATGATTTTTTGAATGACAATGAAAAACAGAAGTATTCATCAAGCTGCATGTACCTTACCGAAAAAGAAAACCAACTGCTTGCCTTCATGAAAAAAGAAGATTTTCAGGAAATAATAATCAAAAAAGAAAAGGGACTTACTATACTTACAGGGAAAATGAAAATCCAATATAACCCAGATGAATATCAAAAATGGAAAAACAAAACAAAGCTAAAATACCCGTATTGCGAGATAAATGAAAAACAACATGAAGGCAAATTGGCTGCTATCGATTTTAAAGTAAAAGAAACTATAAAAAATAAGTAGGATGTTCTTACTTCAATATTGTATAATACGGTATAGCCACCAAAACACTATTTGGCGCTATGCTGCATTACTAAACCAATGTCGAACAAAAATGATGCTCCCAAAAATGAAATAAAACTTACACCAGAAGAAATAAGAAAATACAAAGAATTTGAAAGTTTAACCGACGAAGAGTTGGATATACTTGCAGATAATATTTATCAATTTTCATCAATAATTTTTGAATATTATGAAAAACAGTAATATTGATAGGTTCAGGTGCTTCATGAAGCCCAAAAACGGTTCAACATCTTTCAACAATAACAATAATGTATTATTGTACACGAGGGTGTCTTCAAAAGATCAGTTTGATAACTTCAGTCTGGCAAATCAAGCGAATGCTATTAAAAGATTTTCCGTTCAAAAGAATTATAACATTCTCGATGAGTTTGGTTATACTTATGAGAGCGCCTCAGATGATATGTCACGGAAAGAGTTTCAGCGGCTGTTGGAAAAAGTAAAAACCATGGAGGTAAAACCTTTTGCCATATTGGTCTATAAGATAAACAGATTCTCACGAACAGGTGGCGACGCAATAGCTTTGCTTACTACCTTGATAAATAATTACAGGGTTCACCTGATTGAAGCTTCAACAGGAATCTCTACGGAAACTGAAAGAGGTAAGATAGAGATTTACGATAAGTTGCTGGCAGCCCGGAAAGATAACCTCGACAGAATGGATATAACTAGACCCGGGATGATAGAATTTCTAAAACAAGGTAATTGGCTGGGGCATTCACCGAGAGGTTACAGTCATTATGGCACAAGGGTCAAGGATGTGAACTTAATAAAAGGCAAGCAGGAAATTGTAATCAATGAGGAAGGGTTGCTACTGAAAAAAGCATGGAAGCTAAAATTGCAAGGTTATACCGATTCTTCGATCAGGCAAAAACTTGATTGCTGGGGGCTGAAAATAAACAAACAATCATTATCTGCCATGTGGCGGAATCCTTTTTATTGTGGAATCAGTGTAAACAGTATGCTCCCGGAACCAGTGATGGGTAATTGGACGCAGATGGTGACAGAAGAAGAGTTCCTGAAAGTTCAGAAAATGCTGGATTCAAACCACAACGGATATGTCATTGATAAAGGAAATGAACATAGACCCCTGATGGGAACCTTATTGTGTCCGCATTGCGGTAAAAAACTTTCGGGATATGAAGTCAAGAAAAAAAAGGTACATTATTATTGTTGCCCAAGATGCAAGGGCGTCTGTATGAACGCAAAACAAACAGTAAAAGCCAAAGGGAAAGGAGCAAATGAACTGTTTGTTGATTTATTAAATGGATTTTCGATACCTGAAAAATATGGGCCGTTATTCAGAGATCAGCTAAACAAGATGCTTGATGCAAAATACAACGAAAGAAGGGAGGAGGAAGCTTTGCTCAAGGCAAAACTGAATAAGCAATGCAAGGCTAAGGAAGATATGGAAGAAAGGTTTGCATATGGGAATTTGTCAAAAGAGCTCTATGATAAATTTTCTGGAAAGCTATCGGATGAAATTTTGGCAATTCAGGAGGAAATTGGAACATCCTCAAAAAAAATATCTAACCAAAAAAATAAAATAAAAAATGTCGTTTCTTTATTTCAAAATATCAGTAAAATATGGGTATGCGTGCCACTCGATACAAAAAAGCGATTGCAAAAATTGATCTTTCCGGGCGGGTTGGTCTTGGACACGGAAAAAAGGAAATATCTAACCAAAGATTACAATAGTTTTTTTAAGTTAATTAACTGTATTTCAAATGATTTTGGGATAAAAGAAAACGGACTTTCCAGTAAGAAAACCGAAAAGTCCGTGTCAGTAGCGGGAATATTAATACAACCTATTAATAAAGGCAAACATAATATTTATAAAAGCAAGTAAAATGAGGCCTTTTGCTCTGCAAAGATAAAAATATTTTCCTTTGTTTTACCTTTTTTAAGATATTTTGTTACTATTTTGTTACTCATTAAATATTTCTATTTATCTTTGCTAACAAGAGAAACAAAGATACAATAAAAGGAAATAAACAAGTAACAAATAAGTAACAAATATTTTTATGAGTGTGCAATTAAGAAAAAAAGCCTGTGCAAGCGGTAAACAGAGCTATTATTTGGATATTTACCACAGTAACGAGAGGTATTATGAATTTCTGAAATTATACCTTTTCAGAGCCAAAACGCCTGAGCAAAAAAAGAAAAATGATGAGATCAAAAAACTTGCTGAGAATATCAGAGCAAAGAGAGAGTTAGAATTGCAAGCAAGTGATTATGATTATACACCGGCATTTAAAAAGAATATTGATTTTGTTGCTTATTATGATAAGTATGTAAATGAATACAGCCATAAGGATAAGAGAATAGTAAAATATTCATTACACCATTTTAAATTATTCATTAATAGCAGAGGTTTTGATAATTGTATTAATGCAAAGTTTATTGATGGTGATTTGTGCAGGCAATACAGAGAATATTTACAAACAGCGGTAAACGGTGAAACAATATGTAATTACTTCACTAAGTTTAAAAAGGTGATAAGCAAGGCTCATGATGAAAATATTTTGAGATTAGATTTTGCAAAAGGTATAAAAAACACCAAAGATGAGGGGTTAAAAAAACGAGTATTAAGTATTGATGAGATACAGTTGCTTGCAAAGGCTCATTGTGGTAATGATAATGTAAAACGTGCCTTTTTATTTTCACTCAATACCGGTTTGAGATGGTGTGATGTAAAGGCTCTCAGGTGGCAAAATATACATGATAATAAACTTTCAATAATACAACAAAAAACAAAAAACACTAAGAGTGCAAGCTTAGATAATGCTTTAAATATTACAGCCATTAGGTTAATAGGTGAACGTGGCAAGCCAGATGAGAATGTGTTTATATTACCGAGCCATACAGCCTGCTTAAAAGATTTGAGAGTATGGGTAAAAAATGCAGGCATTGAAAAGCATATTACATGGCATTGTGGCCGGCACTCATTTGCAGTTAATTTACTTGATAGTAATGTAGTCGGTGCAGATGTTAAAACCGTTTCCGGTTTATTAGGCCATGCCTCAATTAAACATACTGATAAATATTTGCATTACTTAGATGAGAGAGGCAAGGAGGCTATAAATAAACTACCTGAGATTAACTTATAATATTGCAATACCATGAAAAGAATTGAAATAATAATACCTAAAGAGTTTGAAAAATTTGAGCAAATATCTAAAATTGCTCAATTACTAAAAGATGCTTGGGAAAATAAATTAATAGAAAGTTTAACAAGTCCTTTAATGGTAACTTTGAGTGATGAGGGCAAGGCGGTTTTCCTGATTAAAAAAGCAAAACTTGAAAAAAAATGTTTAATATCACCTATTAAAGATTATGATTGTAATATTACTCAGTTAGAAATTGAAAAATGCAAACAAAATGGGTGTACTTGCCCTTTTCAAACACCTGAAATTTTATTAGAGAAATTTGATAATTTATATTTAAGTATTAATGATTTTGTGAAAGTAGAACCAGCACTAATTTACCCTTATAAATGGGTATTATCTGAGATAGAAAAGAACTTATACACCCTCAGCGTCTTAAATATTGATGTTAAAATATTATCATTTGAATATTTTGCAAATGATTTTGAATTTAAGCTAACTGATATTACTCTAAATGAAAAACTTTATAATGAAAATATAAAAAATTCTATTAATGAATGGCTTGATAAAGAAAAAAATAAATTAGAAAGTGAAAAATCAATTCTCAATAATTGCAAACAGTCTTTAACCTTAGCAAGTAAAAGCACCGGCACTCTCTTTGAGCCAGAAACTTTAAAAGAGATAATACTTGATGCTAATACCAATACATTTTTAGATTATGAGCAAAGGTTAATTGATGGTAAGTATTTTGATGAGCAGGGTACATGGTTGAAAAGTAAAATTGAGCTTGTTGCATTTATTATGATATTAGATAATAACAGATATTTTAAAAAAAAGATCACCGGTAAAAATTTAGATTTTTCTGATTACAGCAATTTCTTTGAAAAAAGGTATAAAATTGATATTTCTTTTCAAAGTAAACCGAGTTACAGAAAAAAAATCAAAATCAGCGGTTATTTCCACTTTATAACCTCAGCAGAGTAATACCGTTTTTGAGTAAAAAAATACCGTTTGCAATACCGCTTGCAATTCTGAATACCTTATTTTTCTAAGCATACAAACAGGGGTCACAATACCGCTTTTTACCTTAGTTTCTTTTATTAGTGAAATTTGCCTTTGTAATTACATTAACAGAGCTTGCAAGTTCATTTTATTAATTAAATACTTTAATGTAAAATGAATAATGAAAATTTAAGTATTGAGCAAAGGCTTGAAAATATTGAGGCATTGCTCACAGCAACAAAAACAGTTTTAACCTTTGATGAGGGTTGCAATTATACAGGTTTAACAAAAAGTTTCATGTATAAACAAACATCTCAGGGTAAAATACCACACTACAAACCTCAGGGTAAAATGATTTACTTTGAACGTGCCGAGCTTGAAAAATGGTTACTAAGAAACCGGATAACACCGGCAAATGAAATTGATGAGCAGGCAAGCACCTATGTAACTCTTAATAAGAGAGGTGGTGCAAAATGATTTTAACCGATTATTACAAGGCTGAGAAACTACCTGAGAGCAAAAGTAAGCTCAGGTATGATGTAACAACAAGCACCGGCAATTATGATCCATTTGAGATGCTTAAAAACAAAAAAAATGAATTGTTTTTTTATTATGGTGATGTGCCTGAGAATTTTAAAAGCCATGTGAAAAGGCAAGCAGAAAAATGTATAACCAAAGGTAAAAACATAAGCTCTGTTTATGTGCCAGATGTAACCTTGCTCTTTGCTTATGGTGATGTTAATACCACCTTAGATGCAATTCTAATCAGTTTTAATGATACTTATACCATTATTGAAATATTTGTAGCCAGAGGCCAGAGAAACAACAAAAAAAGCCTGTATCAATTATTATGTGATGGTGAACTGCAAAATGAAATTGAAATACTGAGAAAAAATGCAAAGCAGTTACCAAAATAGTAACCAGATCAAAAGAGGTGCAGGCGGTTTGTTTGTGCCTCTTTTTATTATTCTCTATATTAAGTGTGTTTCTGTTACCAATTCAGTAACCTATGTATGATAATATTGATTTCATATTAACCAGAGAGCAGGCCGGTAACATTGATTTACTTGCTGAGATACCTCTATTGTTATGCAAGCCAAGTGAACACAGGTTTAATGATGGTGAAAGTGTTACAATAAGCGGTTATATTGATAATTTGAAAGTTAGTGTTACTGATAACAGGGTGAAAATTTATGATAATAGTTTATGCAAATGGTATTTAAAAGATAACTTTCAAACATTGTGCAGAGGTGATATAAAAAGAGCCATTGAAAAAATTAGTGATCTCTCTCACTTGCCTATTAAAAAAGCAGAGGTAACCAGAATTGATTTAGCTCAAAATTTTATTGTGAGATTTGAAACACCGGTTTATTATAATCATTTAGGCCTTTTGCAATTTTACAACCGATTAGAGCAGAGCAGAGGTTTGTATTATAATAACAATAATAGAAAATTGATTTTTTATGATAAGGTGGCCGAGTATAAACATAAAAATTTGCCTGTACCTGAGATGTACCAAAATAGTAATGTTTTAAGGTATGAGATGAGGTTTATTAGGCAATTACTAAAACAATTCAATATACCTGAGCTAAGAGCAGAATTACTGTATAATGAGCAGTTTTACATTAACATCATTAACCGGTGGCATGATGAGTATAAAAATATCAATAAGATCAGAAACACAAATAATATTGATTATACCATGATTAAAACAAAGGAACAGTTAAAAACACAGGCTCTCTTATTGCTGATTAATGAGCAAGGCGGTGAGCTTGAATTTTATAAATGTATTGCTGAGGCACAAAAAAAAGGTGATCTCACCAAAAAGCAGGCATTTGATTTGAGAAACCTCATCAAAGATGCCGGTAAAAGCAAATTATTAACCTCTGAGAGTGATGTTATAACCGAGCTTGATAAAAAGATAAAAGAGGCGGTGAAATATTACAGATAAAAAAAAAGGTTAAACTAAAGATAAAATTGTAAATAAAAAAAGCCATGAATCAAAGGAATAGCAAGTAAAGCGGGCATAAAAAACAAAAATAAATCATTTCTAATTCTTAATAATTTAGGTTAAACAATGGGAAGACATACCACAGGGATAATAACCACAGGCCAGGCTTGTAGGATTGAATTGAAATTTCTGTTAAAGCATGGTTATATACAAAAAGACTGTCGTATTCCAAGAACTTTGTCTTGGACTGATGGCAGCAGTATGAAAATTTATTCAGTCTATACTAATTCTGAAAAGTACATCAAACTTACATACACATTAACAGAAAGAAGCACAGGAAAGAAATTTGAATATGATTATGAAATTGACTTTGTTGAAATACCATCTAATTTGGGGAAAGGAAATGTTTTGTTCTTTGTCTGTCCTGAAAGTTATGATAGATGCAGAATACTTTATAGATGCTATGGTTATCACAAATTTAAAAGCAGAAAGGCATATAAAACAAGAATTTATTATAATTTACAAATACAATCAAAGCATTTTTATAATAATGAACGATATTTCAAAACTGAAGAAAAACTAAATAAACTGGAATCAGAAAGAGGATCATATTATTATAAAGGCAGACCAACAAAAAGATTAAAAAGAAAAATGAAACTTTTGCAGGATTTGGAAATATTGGATTCTATTAGATTTCAATATTTTTCAGAATATCTTAAAAGCCAATTTTCATAATTATTTTTACAAAAAAGCCTAAAAACTCAATAAAGATGGTTTTAAACTTTTAAAATATATTTGTGTTATTTTTGTAATTTGCAAGACCATTGAAATATAACATTATGAAAAAACTCTTATTTTTTATTCTGTTTTGCAGCCCGGTATCTATTATGGCTCAACCACTCTCATTTACAGGTATAGTTTCATTAAAGGACACAACTTTAACAAAAGATGAGCTATATGCAAGAGGTGTTTTGTGGGTGACATCAGGAACATTTAAATCACCGGGTGATATTCTCAAAATGAGTGATAAAAAAACTGGTATAATACAAGGCTCTGGCTCCATGCATCACCAACATATTGGAGGAGGTGTGCCGGGTTCATATGCATCAGGTTATATTACTTTTAATTTTAAGTTATATGTTAAGGATTCAAAATATAAATATGAATTTTCAGATTTTGTTCATCATGGAGTTAGTGAGGGGTATAGTTATGGATTAGTGAATGATGGGGAATGTAATAAAAAGTTTTGGAAAAAATATTATGTGCAAATAAGAAAAACAATTAATACAGAGGTTGCATCAATGTTAAAATCATTAGAATCTTTTATGAACAGTGGTGTAAATAATAATTGGTAAAATAGAAGAGTTTTACTTTGTTTTAGTCTTTTTTGTTACTATATTGTTACTCAAAAAAATGAAAGGCCTGTAATATCAATTATTACAGGCCTTATTTTGTAGCGGGAATAGGACTCGAACCTATGACCTTCGGGTTATGAGCCCGACGAGCTACCACTGCTCCATCCCGCAGTAGTGAGTGCAAAGATACAACAACTTTGGTTTATGGCAATATTTTTTCAAAATTATTTTGTATCCTACGGTCATACAATGTCTATTAATTTGGTAACAACACCCTTATCCGTTTTAATAGTTGCAAAATAGACCCTGCCATGAAGAATGCTAACATAAATTTATACTTGTGGAGCGTCATAGGTATGATAATCACAGCCTATTCATTGACTTTTCTGTCGGTCATCTACTTTATCCCTGACAGTTGCTCTCCAGTAGAGACTATTTCTGTATTAGCAGATTCAACAAAATTGTATAATAAAACAATTTGTTCTTTGAACAGGTGAAAAAAAATATCCTGAATAATGTCCATTACTCCTGAATTTTTCGGGTTAAATGATATTTGACTAAAAAAGAAAATATTCGATCTAAAATGTTGCAGATGGAAATAAAATTGGGCGATAAAAACATTACAAATATCGATTTTTTAAGGACAAACACATATAATGTTTGATGACTTTTTAAAAATGGTGGTGGTTTATAAAATTTTATTCTCTGAAATAAGTGTTTATTCATGTTGTCCAATTGGTTTTTGTTGTAATTTAGAAACTGTTTTTTGAACTTTTTACATCAATCTGTATGATAAAAAAACTTCTTTCATTGATTATTTGTTTACTGTTCCTGGCTGTTCTGTATTGCCGGGCACAGGAAATCCCCGGTATTGACGCCTACCAGGCAGAATCAGACGGGTATTTTATGCATCCTTCGATGACATCAAAAGGTGTGGTGTTGACGGATAATTATGGTTCAAAAATCTACCTTATTAAAAACGCTGCCTTATCTGAACTTGTTTCTGCACCGGGATGCGGGATGTATTTCAATGTTTCGCCTGATAAAACTGCCATTGGGTTTAAACTGATAAAACCCGACGGTATGCAGGTTCCTGCAATCTATGACCTGGAAAAAATGAAAGTTGTTGAATTAACCGGGCCTGTTGACCTATGCGGCCAGGTAAGCTTCAGCAACAACGGAAAAATTGCCTTCACCATCGGAAACGACTTACATGTTTTGAGCGATGGCAATACACAAATTTTTAACCTGGGTATTTATTCTAATATTGCGCCGGTTTCACCCGACGGAAATTATGTCGTTTTTAATGATGACCACGACCAGTTACATATAATTGATATTACTACAGGACATACAGAACATATCACTGATAATACAAGTGGCTGCATTTATCCACAATGGTCTCCCGATGGAAGAAAAGTATTATATTCTTCCTTATCCGGTGTGCTGATGGTCTGGAACCGTTTAACAAAAACAACTTATACCGTGGGAAAGGGAGAAAAAGCTTCCTGGTCGCCGGATTCGCAGTTTATCCTTTATGACGTTGTGACTTCAGATAATTTTGAATTTAAAGGATCAGAGCTTTATTTAGCAAAATTTGACGGCAGCCATGTTTACAGGTTGACAAGCACCCCGGCCATTAACGAAATGTGCCCTGGGTTTACGTCACAAAACACTATTGTATACAGCACATATAATGACCGTGAAATCGTTTCCGCCACTGTAAACACAGGTTTTACGGGTTTATCAGACCAGTCACTGCTTGTTAAATCAGTACTTCCAATATCTTTTGATAAAACAAGGCTGGATGATTTTTTACAGAAAAAAAGCAAGGCTATTACAATGGTTCAGGGCGATGTCCCATATGTTCACCAGGTTTATGACACACCCAACTGGCACTGGGGATATTGGTCATGTGCACCAACGACATCTATTATGGCTATAGCTTATTATAACCGTGTTCCGCCATGGGATATCACCTGCAGTTCGCCTTCTCCACATGTTAGCCATTATGGCGCCTATGTTGCCGACCAGTACCACTTTGATGAAGTGTTTTATAATACCCAGGCAACCGATAATGCCGGTACAGCTGCCTATGGCGGCTACGGATATATGTGGAACGGCAGTAACGGCCCATACAATAAGATGTCGCCCTATATTCAAAATCATGGGATAACTGCTGGCTTGTCTGATGTAACTGATTTTACAACAGTTATCAGTGATATAAACAACAGTTACCCCTACCCGATCTGCAGTACCATTACTTCGGCAGGCCATCTCACACTGGCTGTAGGGTACGTAGTCAACCAGCACACCCTGATTTTTAATGACCCCTATGGAAATAAAAATAACGGCTACATGAATTACTATGGCAAAAACGCCTACTATGACTGGCCCGGGTACAATAACGGTTATTGCAACCTGAATACTGCAGCCTGGACTGTGAAATCCGAAAGCAGCCAACCCTCTTATAATGACACCATCATTGATGATGAGTATTACAACCATGGGTTTTACTTATACAACCAGGGCGTTGCAAAAATGAGCTATTATTTTGATTCAAAAACAGGCGGTTATAACGGCCATTTTTGGTATACGTATACCAGTGTAAACACTGCCGCAGATACCAATTATGTCACGTGGACGCCCGGTTTAAATACGAGCAATACTTATGAAGTGTTTGCATACATTCCCAATTCCACCATTGTTACAGCCACCAATGCCTGTTATAAGGTTTATTATACAGGAGGCAATACTACGGTTGTGGTAAACCAGGCAACACATCGGGGGCAATGGGTTTCGCTTGGTACTTTTCCTTTTTCTCCGGTAAACCAGATTTATGTCAGGCTGGGAGACGGGACAGGTATTGCATACCAAAAAATAGCTTTCGATGCCGTTAAATGGGTTAAGGTTGGACCATTTGATAATATCGCACCCACAACAGTTACAAATGTTTCCGGCAGCTGGCAAACCCAGGATTTTGTTTCAAACTTTACGGACGCCGACAACCAGGGTGGTTCAGGCATTGATAAAAGTTATTATCAGGTGCTTGATTTTGATGGTGCCGAATGGCATGCAAATGCACAAAGAGGTTTTTTTGCAGATAATTTTGATTCATATAACTCTTCTGTATGGAGTGTACCCGCAAACAGCGGCACATGGGAGGTCAACAGCGGGAATCTTGTCCAAAAGGATACGGTTTCAGCCAACACAAATATTTATGCTTACCTGAATCAAACACTTTCGAACAGATACCTATATCAGTTTAATGTTAAAATTGATCCTGCAACATACGGAACCAACCAGCACCGGTTCGGGCTCCATTATTTTTGTGATAGCGGAAGTATGAGTAACAGGGGTAATTCTTACTTTATCTATTTCAGGCAGGAAACATCAACACTTGAATTCTTTAAAGTTGTAGATGATATTTATACCCAGGAAAAAGTAATTAATAATGTGGCAACCGTCTTTGGCCAATGTTATGACATCAAAGTGGTATTCGACCGCACTACAGGAAAAACAGATGTATACCGTAATGATGTCCTTCTGGGTTCCTGGACTGATCCAAACCCGCTATCTTTAAACAACGGCAGGTATATTTCATTCCGGACCGGAAATTCCAAAATGTTGATCAATGAAATAAAAGTTTTCAGGACAAGATACCCGTCGGTTACAGTAACGGTGGGCGACTCTGCAAACAAAGATATACGGTATCAGAATCCGGATCCTTCAACACCCGCAGCAAAGATAAAATCAATAGTAAATGATGCGGTAGGAAACTTATCTGCTATTGATTACTATAATCTGAATGTTGACTGGACACCACCTGCTTGTGTAAGTGTGAATGACGGGACAGATGCAGATATTGATATCACCTTATCAACCAATACGCTCTCGGCTAACTGGACAGCATCCAGCGACTCCAATTCCGGAATTTCAAAGTATTTATATGCCATTGGCACCGCACCGTGGAGTACTGATGTTGTTGGATGGACAGGAAACGGATTAAGTACTTCCATAACAAAAACCGGTTTATCGCTTACAAACATGCAAACCTACTATTTCAGCATACAGGCTATAAATGGAGCTGAACTGACCAGCACCTGCTGCTCGGATGGAATATTGGTCAACACAGATACTGATGTTGATGAGCCCGTTGAAAGCCGCGTCATATCGCTATCACCCAATCCTTTTGATAAAAGTTTTACCCTGCAGTTTTATGTAAACCACGAACAACGGGTAATTATATCCCTTACAGACATACTTGGAAGAGAAACCATCATTGCAAATAAAATGTTCTCCGAAGGCAGCCATGATATTTTGATCGCTGCCGATGAATACGGGCTTTCAAAAGGAATATATGTATTAGGATTATTTACCGAAAAAGCATATAACTCTGTGCCCATTATCAAGTACCAGTAAATTGCACCTCGCGGGCATTATGAAAAAACTTGTTATACTATTTTTATTGCTGATAACATTATCAGCATATACGCAGGAGCCTGTTCATATGAGCTCTTCTCCATTATTCCCGACGGCTGATTCCGGCATGATGACCGATCATTCGCCGCCTTTTAAATCTATTATCCAGTTTCAAAATGAAAAATACAGTGTCTATGATTTCCAGAGGGCAGAACAATGGGATAGCCTGTTTTTAGCGGAAAACCCGGGAATGACCCGGAGTGTTTTACCACGGCAGAAAACAACATGTACTTTAAATAAGGTGGTCTATGGATGGAATACATATTGGATCGGATCGACATACGTTAATTACCAGTGGGATCTTCTTTCACATTTTTGCCATTTTTCATATGATGTAATTCCTTCAACCGGTAATGCCAGCAGCACTCATAACTGGAGCACCGATGCCGCCGTAACTACGGCACTGGCCAATGGTGTAAAGGTTGACCTGTGTGTTACTTTGTTTTCGAACCATGCAACTTTTTTTGCCAGCAGCACCGCCATGCAGACATTGATCAGCAACCTGATAAACCTAGTACAATCCAGGGGGGCCAATGGTGTGAATATCGATTTTGAAAGCGTTCCTTCTACCCAGTCAGCGAACTTTACAAACTTCATGGTTAATTTATGTACACAGATGCATACTGCCATACCCGGCTCGCAGGTGAGCATGTGTTTAGGCAGTGTTGACTGGAGCAATGTTTACGATGAAGCCACGCTGAATCAATATGTAGACATGTTCCTTGTGATGGGGTATGATTATTACTGGTCGGGGAGTTCGACAGCCGGCCCGACTGATCCTTTATATAACCTGGAAACATCAAGTAATTATACGTTAACAAGAACCATAACCTATTATCTGAGCCAGGGGATTACACCGTCAAAATTGATTTTGGGACTGCCTTATTATGGGATGCAGTGGGCTACAGCAAGCAATACGGTTGTTTCCGCAACCACTGCCACAGGTACTTCATGTTTATATAATACCGCGAAAGCTAATGTTTCCGGAAATTATTCAACAAAGCTATGGAATGAAACTTCTTTTACACCCTATTATACATATCAGATCAGCGGACAATGGTATCAGTGTTGGATTGATGATGCTTACAGCCTGGGCAAACGTTTTGACCTGGTAAACCAGCGGGGTATCGGAGGTATTGGTATATGGGCATTAGGTTATGATGATGGTTATACAGAGTTGTGGAATAAAATTCGTGACAAGTTTTCGAGTTGTGCCATAGTCAACTGTAGTGACACCATTTATGACATGGGCGGGCCCCAGCGGAACTATTACAATAGCGAAAATTATACATACACCATTGCGCCTACAGGAGCGTCTACACTATCATTGGCTTTTACCTCTTTCAATACCGAAGCCAACTATGATTCTTTATGGATTTACAATGGCGCCAACACGGCCTCGCCATTGATAGGAGCTTATCACGGAACAAACAGCCAGGGCACCATTAATTCCTCTGGTCCGGCATTGACCTTAAAATTTAAATCCGATAATGCCACTGTAAGCAGCGGCTGGCAGGCGGTATGGCAATGCAATGTAAACAGCCCTCCGGTTACTGCAGGGAGTATCAGCGGGCCTTCGAATGTATGTCCCGGGCAGAATGGCGTCATATTCTCCATTCCGGTAATTGCCAATGCAACAGGATACGTATGGTCATTACCATCGGGAGCCATTATTGCAGCAGGGAACAATACAAATAGTATTACCGTAAATTTTTCCGGGTCTGCTGCCCCGGGAAATATCACCGTATACGGCAACAATGCCTTTGGCAATGGCACTGTTTCTCCTGAACATGCTGTTACTGTTGACATACTTCCTTCGGCGCCGGGAACAATAACAGGTATGTCGACCGTTTGCCAGGGCCAGACAGAAGTAATCTATTCCATACCTGCAATAACCAATGCCACGGGTTATAACTGGACGTTACCCACAGGGGCTGTAATAACATCGGGCATTGATACACGCAATATAACGGTCAGCTATGGTTCTTCGGCTGTATCCGGAAATATTACGGTCTGCGGAACAAATTCCTGCGGCAGCGGACCGGTTTCTTCAGGTTTTGCCGTGACTGTTCTTTTATTGCCGGTTTCGCCGGGAACAATTACAGGTGCAGCAAGCGTATGCCAGAATCAATCCAATGTTTTGTATACAGTTCCTGATATTGACCATGCAACAGCTTATGTATGGACATTGCCGTCAGGCGCAATCCTCGTTTCGGGATATAATTCAAATTCAATAAAAGTAAGTTTTGGCCCGAATGCAGTTTCCGGAAATATCACCGTATATGGCACCAATAATTGCGGGGGTAGTGCTGTGCCGGCAAATTTAGCCGTGACGGTCAATCCTGCTCCTGTGCCGGCCATAACAGGGCCTGCCGCTGTCTGCGCCGGAATGAGCGGATTTACATATACAACAGAAGCCGGCATGACAGCTTATAATTGGACCATCACACCGGGAGGCGTAATCACTGCCGGAGCCGGCACCAACGCAATTACCGTTACCTGGAACAGCCCCGGCGCTCAAAGCGTTGGTGTAAATTATACAAATGGCAATGGCTGTAGAGCATCATCTGCTACGATAAAAAATGTAACGGTGGCCACGCTGCCGGTAGCAGAAGCAGGAACAACAGTAACATACACAGGAACCCCGGTTATGATCGGCAACAATGGTAATGGCCCCGGAACAATAAGCTGGGCACCGCCTGACGGATTAAGCAGTTCAACTGTAGCCCAGCCATATGCCTCTCCGTTAGCAACCACAGTTTATACGCTTACGGTGAACAATAACGGATGTATCGCCACCGACACGGTATCGGTTCGCCTGGGGGTAATACTGCATAAGATAAGCGGAAAGACAAAATATACCGGAAAAGCCAACGCGGGATACCCTGTTCCCAATCAGCCATACTATAACGCCACCATTTATAATATCGACCATGTGATTGTAATACTGAAACGCTATCCATCAGGCCTTGAAGTAAGCAGGGATACCAGCGATGCCAACGGGAATTTTCAGTTACAGGGACTCGTGGATGGATCATATTTGCTTTCATACCACAAGTATGCCGATGATACAATGCAAGGAGGCAATGGCGTGGATGCCATTGATGTAACATTATTAAAATATAACCTTGGCGTAGATACATTATCTGATCCGTCGCGGTGTTTTTCTTATAAATATAAAAAAGCCGCCAATGTTGATAATGCCATGACCTTAAATGCCATTGACATTTCACGCTTAAAAGCCAAAATCGGGTCGCCATATCTTACAGGTAAAAATTTCCCGAAAGGAAACTGGGTCGCTTTAGATACGCTGGTAAGCATTGCCGGATCTGACCTTATTGTTACACTGAAAAACATATGTTATGGGGATTACAATGCATCAAGCACCAGATACCGTGATTCCGTGAGCAATTGGGCTGGCGTTAAATCATTGCCAGGGCATTTCATCGTTACTTCCGATGAATCCATAGTGATACCCGCTAACTCCTATTTTGAAATTCCACTAAGGATCAGCAAAAAAATGTCTGATTTTTCTGCGCTCCAGTTGGAGTTGAATTATCCTGATGCGGAGTATGAGCTTGTTTCAGCAAACATTCCCGGAGCCGGCGATAAAAGCACTCAACTAAAAATCAATCCTTCACTGGATGAGATTATTGCTGATAATACCGACCTGCTGGTAACCGACGAAGATGGCGTTATCAGGGTTTTATATGCAACAACGCAAGCTTTCGATGTATCTGCCGGTGATGAAATTATCAGGTTGGGATTTCGCCCGCGGAAACAAGCAGATGCCGGTTATCACGATATGTTCCCGGAAGGGACGGGGCTCATTGCCAATCAATATGGTGAAGAAGACGATGATGTTTTTCTCGTTATGCCGAAAATCTTTATACAGGACAGCCCTTCACGTCCTGACTACGGGTTGGGGGTTACAGCTTATCCAAACCCTTTTAATGATGAGGTAGTTTTAAAGTACGATCTTCCCGGCGACGGAACGGTTTTGATTAATGTGTACAACCTTTTGGGAGAAAAAATTGCAGAAGCCGTTCATGAAGACCAGGCGGGCGGACGGCATTCGGTAGTATTTTCACAGCGTCATTTACCTTCCGGATTGTATACATTTAAAATTGAATATACGATATCGGGAAAATCAAAATGCGAAGTGCTGAAAATGGTTGATATCAGTAATGATTAGCGTTCATTAAAGTCATCATTCCAACACATAAAAAAAGATTTATTCCGTGCATAAACCGCAAATGATACAAGCAATGAAAACCAGAGTCATTTTTCTTTTTTTTGTGTTTTGTATTTGCTTGTCTGAAGCACAGGTGGTGACCTGCGACATGACACTGATCACCACCATTGGCGGGTATAGTGTTTACAGGCACAATCCGACAGGAGCCATCATGTTCAGGGCAGGCATGGCTATTGATGCCGATGGCAGTCCGCGGGCATACGGCCCGAATAACAGCGGCCTCGACTGGACGGCCAATGCCGGCTATCCGGGCAACTGGTGGGGTATCGTTACCGATGGCAACGGCGATCCCGTGATCCAGGGTTCCGGCGACCCTTACCCCGGCATGTATGTTTCCACCACTTCGCTTGTCAACTCGGCTTATGCCTCTAACAATCCATTGCGTTATGCCAATGCTGAGACAGTGCCTTTTTATGTATTGCCTTCTGCCCTGGTTTCTTTAGGCGCCATACATATAGGCGATATGGGTTATGTGTACAACACCGCCACAGGCGTTGGCTGCTATGCCATTTATGCCGATACAGGCCCGGCAGGAGAATTGGGTGAAGGATCGATATACCTGGCTCAGCAGATTGGCGTCAACTCCAATCCACGGACAGGCGGAACAAGTTCGGCAATAATTGATTATATTGTTTTTCCACAGTCGGGATACGGGCAGGGAACCATACCCACCATAACCCAGATAAACGCCATTGGCACAACCAAAATAAACCTTATGGGCGGCATAGGCATAGCGGGCTGTCTGGACAACCCGATATACAATCCTTCTAACCTGCAGGTAACACAGCCGGCATGTCCCGATCATAATATTACTTTTTCGTGGGCAAATACAGGATCAAACTGGCGCATTGATATCTCCACCGTATCTGATTTTTCATCATTTTGGAATAAATATGTTTCCAATGCCACATCTTGTTTAGGGCCTTCCGGTTTTACCGATCATAACGATGGTGTAACGCCACTGGCATTACAGGATGGAATGGTCTATTACTGGCGGGTTACCAATAGCAATGGAAGCCTTGCCGGACCGGCATTCACCATTACTTCCTGCGATGTCACCGCCCCGGTAACTTCGGTCAGCATTTCGCAGGCATGGCAGACTCATGATTTTGTAGCAACATATACCGACACCGACAACGCGGGTGGCTCTGGCATCGAAAAAAGCTATTACCAGGTTCTTGATTATAATGGCGCTGAATGGCATGCAAACCCCCATAACGGATTTTTTTCCGACAACTTCGACACGTATAACAACACGGTTTGGCATGTACCATCGGGCGGTGGCACATGGGCCGTAAACGGCGGGAACCTTATTCAGAAAGATACCGCCAACGGGAATACCAATGTTTATGCATCACTTAACCAGAATCTTTCCGACAGGTATATTTATCACTTTACCATGAAACTTGATGCGGCAGCATACGGAACCGGCCAGCACCGTTTCGGGCTTCATTATTTTTCAGATAACGGCGGCCTGACCAACCGCGGCAATTCATATTTTATCTTTTTCCGCCAGGAAACATCAAAGCTTGAATTTTTTAAGGTGATAAATGACACATATACGCAGGAAAAAGTTGTTGATAATATCACCACTGTTTTTGGCCAGTGGTATGATATAAAAGTGATCTTCGACTGGCTGACGGGCAAAACCGATGTTTACCGCGACGGAATCTTCCTGAGTTCATGGACAGATACAAGCCCATTGACTACTGCCGGTAATTATATTTCTTTCAGGACAGGAAACTGCAAGGCTTATATCAGCGATGTGAATATTTATCGTTCACGGGCAGCTACTGTAGTTGTTTCTATTGGTGATTCCGTGAATAAAGATATCCGGTTTCAAAACCCGGGTCCTTCGGTGCCGGCAGGAAAGATAAAGTCTGTGGTTCGCGATAGCGCCGGCAACCTTTCTGCAGTAATGTCTTCCGACCTGAATATCGACTGGAGCCCACCTGTATGTGTAACCGTGAATGACGGCACAGGCGCCGACATTGACATCACGGACTCGCTGCACTCCTTGTCAGCAAGCTGGCCGGCCTCATCCGACCCCAACTCGGGAATTTCAAAATACCTTTATGCCGTCGGCACTGCGCCATTAAGCGCTGATATATCGGGCTGGACAGGAAACGGTTTAAACACCGGTGTTACAGTATCAGACCTGACGCTGACACCAGGACAAACCTACTATTTCAGCGTGCAGGCAGTAAATACGGCAGAAATGGCCGACACATGCAGTTCCGACGGTGTGTTGGTCAACCTGGCAACCTATGCTGCCGGAAGCGGGAACAGCAAGACATCTGTCTTCCCGAACCCGTTCAGCGAAAGCTTTACCATACAAATATATATTTCCCGGGCACAACGTATAAAGATTACCCTGACAGATGTATACGGGCGGCAAACCCTGGTGACGGATAAGTCTTTTACAGCAGGCAGCCACCACATAATGCTACAAGCAGAGGAATGGCCTTTGTCGCAGGGCATATATTTCATTGAGGTCTGTGGCGACAGGGTGCTGCACCGCGAACGCGTTGTTTATCAATAATACGGAATAGAAAAATAATACAGTCCTAAGACTTACAACCATTTCATCCTGGTAAAAACCTTCAACGGGATTATCATAGCCTAAAGCGCCTGCAGACGGCTTGCATCCTGTTTTATAAAGACAAAAAGTATCACGGTAAATATCAAAAGTGAAGACCCTCCATAACTAATAAAGGGCAATGGTATGCCGACGACGGGCGCCAGGCCAATGGTCATTCCTATATTGATCAGCACATGGAAAAAGATCAGGGACGCAAGCCCGTAGCCATATATGCGGCTAAAGGCTGTGCGCTGGCGTTCGGCTATCAGCAATATACGCATAATGAACAGAAAATACATAATGACGACCAGGCTGCTACCCAAAAAGCCCCATTCCTCGCCGATGGTGCAAAAGATAAAATCGGTGTTTTGCTCAGGGACAAACTTGAATTTTGTCTGGGTTCCATGCAGAAACCCTTTCCCGATAATGCCTCCCGAACCTATGGCAATCTTCGACTGGTTGACATTATACCCGGCATCTTTTACATCGGAGATCTTTCCCAACAGCACATCGATACGTTTTTGCTGGTGCGGCTGCAAAGCATACTGGTAGATGAAATTTACACTGAACACAAAGGCGATGATGCCAGCGACAATGAGAAAATATGTCACGACATTTTTCCTGCTGCGGCGGATGAAAAAGAATAATATCAGCGCCCCGCCGAGAATAAAGCCTGCAACGATAAACTTGTTGATGAGCAGGGAAAAAATAAACAATATGATGACGGCAAATCCGATGATCAGGATATTGCCCGACAGGCCCTCACGGTATAAGACAAAGATGAAAGCGATAAATACCAGCGCCGAACCGGTTTCATTCTGGAACAGCAGTATCAGCGGGGGAACAAGGATAAACGCAAAAGCCTGGAGCCGTGTTGACAGATCCTGTATCCTCACTCCTACCTGCCCCAGTAACTTTGCCAGCACCAGCGCCGTGGCGAATTTTGCCAGTTCAAGCGGTTGGAAGCCTATGGATTCCGTGATCTTAATCCACGAATGCGAGCCGTGAACATCTTTCCCGATAAAAATAGTAGCGATAAGAATCACCAGGGACACACCATAGATCACATAGGCAAAAGTGGAAAAGAACCTCGCTTCTATGACCATGATACAAAGAGCCAGGAAGATCGCCACGGAAATCCATATAAACTGCTTACCATAATCCTGCGAAAGGTCGAAGACAGCTTTATGCTCTTCGGTAACGGCAGCGGAATAAATATTCATCCATCCCACCAGGACAAAGAACGCATACATGGCTATCAGCATCCAGTCGATATTGGATCGTATGTCGCGCGACTTTGCCATTATTTGATTTCTATTAATTTAGAATCCATGATTTCTTTTTCGAGTTCGACACGTTTCACCTTACGGGTAAGATACTTTTCTATCATCAGGCTGGCCACGGGAGCTGCCCAGGTTGCTCCATAACCCGAATTTTCCACAACAGCGGCTATGGCGATCTTCGGGTCGTCCTTGGGAGCAAAAGCGATAAATATGGAGTGGTTTTTCCCGGCATTCTGCGCCGTACCGGTCTTGCCGCATACTTTTATGCTGTCCATCTCTACATTATGTGCCGTGCCGCTGACCAGCACGCCGTACATGCCTTCGATGATGGGATCGAAATATCGCGGGTCGACGCCGGTAACATGCTTTTGTGTAAACTGTTTGCTCAGGTTGGTTTCGGTGCCCGTAGCCTTCACGATATGCGGCGTATAGTAATAGCCCCTGTTGGCAATGATGGCTACCAGGTTGGCCATTTGAAGAGGCGTAAGCAGGGTTTCGCCCTGGCCGATACCCAGCGAGATGACGGTCAGCGCCCGCCAGTGGTTTTTCCCGAAGTAGCGGTCGTAATAAGCGCTGGTGGGGATATTGCCTGAAGACTCGCCGGGCAGGTCTACACCCAGCTTCCGACCTATACCGAAACTCAGCACCAGGGAGCGCCAGGCATTAAAGGCTTCGGATGTATTGGAATATCTTCTGTTTTCGAGAATGTTTTTAAATGTCCTGCAGAAGTATGCATTGCATGAGGTCTGCACCGCACCCAACAACGCAATGGGCGAATAATGCGAATGGCATTTCACCATCTTGCCCTTGCTGAGCGGGAAACCGCCGTAGCATGGGTAAGCAACGCTGGTGTTGATGACACCTTCCTGGAGACCGATAAGCCCTATCAGAGGTTTGAAAGTGGAGCCCGGAGGGTAACGGCCCGTTAAGGCACGGTTGAACAGCGGCAGGTTTTTGTCGGAGAGCAACTCGAAATAGTGTTTTGTCCTGTCGCGGCCTACCAGCAGGTTGGGGTCATAGGTGGGGCTTGATGATATGGCGATGATGCCGCCGGTTTTCGGGTCGATGGCTACCACACTGCCTCTTTTGTCCTTCAGGAGTTTCTCGGCATATTCCTGTAATTCGATGTCGAGGCTGGTATAAAGCTTCTGGCCGGCTTTGGCTCTGAGATCGTATTTGCCGCTCATATAGCTGCCCATATCGCGGCCAAAGACATCCACCATGATGATATGATATCCTTTCCTGCCGCGGAGTTCATTTTCATACGACTTTTCCAGCCCGCTGATGCCGATATAATCGCCGGGACGGTAATAATCATCTTTTTCGATCATCGCCGGGGTCACCTCGCCGATATATCCCAGTATCTGCGCACCATAAGGCTGAGGATAGTTGCGGATGGTCCTGGTTTGTATATAAAAGCCCGGATAGGCAGCCAGCTTTTCCTGCAACATGGCATACAACTCCTTGGGCAGCTTTTCTTCAATGATGGTAGGCAGGTAGCCCGAATAGTTGGCAGCGGCTTTCAGTTTCCGGCGAAATATCTGGATGTCCAGTCCCGCCAGATTGCAGAATCCTATGGTGTCGAAATCTTTTTTGAGCTGGCGTGGAATGACCATCAGGTCGTAGGTGGCCTCGTTGAACAACAGGGGTTTGCCGTTGCAATCGTACACGATGCCGCGGGCGGGGTATTCGGTGATGTAACGGAAAGCATTGTTTTTTGCCGATTTCTCATAGGTGTCGTCGATGACCTGTATGTAGAACAGGCGGATAATAAATATGAAGCCAAACATCAGGAAGATGCCGGAGATGACAATACGCCTTGATGCATAATTCTTTGGTTGACGCATGGTAAAATTTCAGCACTCAAAATTAGTGATTTATATTGGGCGCTGTGTTGTCGTCAGGGTAATATTATTAACAGAAACGAGATGAAGTAAGGACGGGTTGGACAGGATTCGGCTTTATAAACACAAAGGGATGTTTAAATATGGCAGGCACAGCTTGCTGAAATATACCGGTTGAGGCCGGAGACTCAGCCGAACTAGGCAATGTTACACGTTTTTGATGTATGCAATGTAATGAAAAATGAATTTATTTGATTTATATTACCAGTTTATCTATGAAACTAATATTGTTATTCTAATAATTTAATAAAATCTAAAATTACGCTTGATTTAATAACACAACCTAAATTTATAGGTAAAGAGGATAACACATTGTAAAAATTATTTGTTTTCTGATCTGGAATAAAAGCCTTACCTTGAATATAAGTCTGTGGACCACCATATAATACCCCCATGAAAAAAATCCTCGAACTTTGACGATAATTATTACGATTATCATAATACCCACCTTCATCTAAAATAAAAACTGGAGAGCCACTTGAACCTGGAAATGCCGCAATATCAACTAAAAATTCCTTTTCCCCATTATAATCATAAAGAGGATACGTTGCGGTTGCACCTTTACGAAAAATAGGAAAATTATTAACTGAATCCCATAATGCAATTGGATAACCAATCATAACAATTTCTTGCATCGCAAAAAATGATTTTAAATCTGTATTCGTCGGTATAATTGAAGCTTCAATTGGTATATAGAATAAAGGTTTATTAATTTTATTAAAATAATAATTATAAAGAGATAAATCAAAAAAACACAAATCAATTAGAGAATCAGGATGATTTCGCCATTTATCTTCGAAATCATATATTTTAAATTTTTCAATGCTTTTAGAGATAGGGGAATTATTTTTGTCTTTAAGCCTAAAATAAAATATCCCTTTGACCATATTTTTAACTACATGTTTGTTTGTAATTATCACATCCTTAACTATTGAATCTCTTAAATAAAATCTAAAAAAGAAACCTGTACCAAAATAGACAGAACCATTCTTGTCAACAGTTTCTATTCTAACCGTACTGTAAAGAGTTTTTTCTGATATAGATTTGAAACTATTTTTTTGACTAAAAGCAAGGATATTCTGAAATATCAGAAAAGTTATTATAATTAATATGTTTTTTTTAAAATCCATAATTGTGCCGGAATGTTGGCTTAAGGTTTTTTAAGAAAGTGATGGGCGCCTTGGAGGGGAGGGTACATATTTTTTATGGTAAGGTGGGGGTGATTGGGGGGGCATAGCATGCTATATAGTTGGGATTGATACGAATGATGGCAAAGGTATTGACAACTTGGAGTTTTTAAATTCTTTTATTGTTTAATTAAATTTATTATTGAAACAATATTACAAGGATGTTCTTTTAATATCTCTTGGTAAATTACTGGCACTTTATAAATATCAAAATCTCTTTTAACTTTATCAGAAACATTGGCCATATAAAAACCATGTCCAAAGTTAAACTCTCCAATTTTGCCCTCAAAATTTATTTCACCATTACCGCTCCGGTCTTTACCAAGAGGTTCTTCATTTTCTGATAGGCCAAAATAAGAATATCGGAAAATCCTGCCATTTAAAACAGAACATTCCGATTCCCATTTTCCAATCCATTTTTTGTTTTCATTATAAGCATCTCCATAAAATTTAATATCTCCTAAAGTACTATCAAACTGAAAATATGCAAGACCATAGTTATTACCCTCTCCATTTTTTTCTTTATACACTTCTGCCCACATCCCTTGAATTTCCTTAGCAATTTTTTGTGGATTATTATAATATTGAAGTTGAATGAGAAGATCTTTGTTTGTATTATCTATTGTTGTGATTTTTTTTTGGAAATTATCAATATCATTTTTTAATGAATTATTGTATAATAATGAAATTATGCTAATAATAATAATTATACAGGTTAACCCTATTGGTACAGTCCACTTGTATTTATTTTGTCTTCTTTTTTTTAATATACCATTGTAACCACCACTTTCAATAAATTTAGACCCTTCGTACGTAATCGATATTAAATCATGGTTTGTTGGATCAACTGCAATATATTTATCTACAATTAATTCACTTTTGATTAAATTAACAAGTCTTAGATCTATATTAATCAAGATCGTATCACGAATTGAATAAAAAGTACTTGAAAGTTTTCTTTCTTCTAAGAATGTTAATACTTGATCTTTTAATCTGCCTTTTTCATTTTGATCTGTATTCATAATTATGAGGATTTATAGTTATTATATTTGCATTGCTTTGTTGCTACAGGTTTTTGATACAGAGATAGGAGCAGGCCCCAGCCAACACACTACCCACTAAGCATAGAATCGCTGAAACCTTATTAATTTGGCATTAAAATATACCAACAAATATCCCTTGGTGTTCTGTCTTCTAGTCTTGTAAACCATTGTCATTATTCAATTTTCTTGTCATTATACCTTTTTGTCTATCTGTGTCGGCTCTTGTGTAAGTGTTTTTCATTTTTTTAGTGACGGCAAATTTTTTAAACCAATTTATTTCGTTTGTTGGCTTTGCTAGCTTTTTGACAAAGCTTTGGTTTTAGCCTTGGCTCATGGCTTTGGCAATGTGCTTACAAATAAAGTTGGCATTCAATTTAATTTATTTTGATATTAGTGTTTTAAGATCAGGTAATAATCTCACAAACTCTTTAACTACAATAGCCGCATTATTTGAAGCCATTACTCTCCATTTATCGTCTTTGTCATAGTCTGCATGGTCAGATATTCCTCTGATTATTAATGCTCCAATTTTATCAATTTTTCGGTTTAATTCTTCCTCGTAAAAAGTATTACTAAAACCGACTGCTTCTGTTTCTACCGCTAAAACCTTAGTGTTAAAATCTTTTAACCAATGCTTAATTTTTGAGGCAGGATTACCTACAACTGCATTTCCTGAACCAAGAGGTCCAACTCGGATTTCAAACTTGGATTCTATTGAGTTTTCACAAGCCTTAAATGTGGGATTTTCTCCATGCAGATTGAAAAAATCATTTATATACACTAGTAATTTTGCACTAACTCTGTATGTAGAACCTCTTTCCTCAATTATACTTTCTTCTCCCTCTTTTCTTTTGTCATAGTCAATGACTTGGTTGATTATACATACATCGCACAATTTGTTTTTTTCATGTATACTACCCGCAATGCCGAAAAGAATCATTAGTTTGGGATTAAACTCTGCAACCAAATCTTTGTATGCTGCTACTACAGATTCATTTCCTTGATTTAATTGCTGTGTCATAACAACTGAATGAGAATAATTGTCTGCTCCTTCAAGAAACCCCATACTATACTTTCGAATTGTTTTTTTTCCATCAACTTTTTTACAATTTTGAAGAATGCTATCAATGGCATTTTTTTCTGGTGGAACAATAGTGATAATACCAATATCCATATTTATATTCATTTTTGGGGGTTTAAACTTTGTAAGTGTTACTTGTTCAGAGGCCATTAAACTAATTTGCAAATTTTCAGAATCATTTTTCATAAAATACATTTCAGAATCTCTTGGAATATCATTCTCTATTTCCGCTGTTATTTCTTTTGAAGATGTTACTGAAACTAATTCAGGAATCATTTTTCCCTTGATTGAACTATGACTTATAACTTTTAACGCCCTGTCATAAAAGAAGCCGAACTTTACATTGTTATTATTTTTTGCCTGTATTGATATTGTGCTATTTGAAGGTAAGTTGGGGAAATAATAAATCTTAAAATCGCACACACCATTGAGCGCTTCAAAGAGAATTGTTATTAGTTTTACTAATCGGGTTTTTGCGAATGAACCTTTACCAAGAATCCATACACCCCTCTCTACCCCATTTTTATTAAATGGCAATTGGTAAAAGGATGAAACTCCAGGACTGCCCCTTTCTTTAAACCGGAATGTTTCCTTTTCAAAATTGTTAAGTTCAGCAAAAATTAAACTTTCGATTTCCTTTCTTTCAAAATCATCATTGTGAAAATAGTCAATAAAAAAAGCATGGGGATATTCAACTGCATATTCTACCTTCCCAAAAGGAGTAACAATTAAGTCAACTTTATCCAAAATTAGTTTAGATTGGAAATAACATTCATCTAATTTCTTAATGTTTAAACTTATGAGTTTTGCGTTCCTAAATGTTTCAATATTTTTCTCAGACATAGCAAAATACACATTAGAAACAAAATCTGAAATATACTTGCTATCCATTTCAGAATATTCTACTATTTCCTTTAGTTTCTGTGAAACTTCTTCTGTAATGCTTTTAATCCCATTTCTCAAATCCTTTATTTCATTTTCTAGAACACTAATCTTTTCATTTGCTTTCTCCATTCTGATTTGGTTGGATTTTATTTCTGATTTACTTTTTTCCAACGCTTTCATTAATTCACGATAACGGGCATTTGTTTGTAATAAAATTTCTTTAGCTTTTTCTATTTCATCACTAAAAAGGTCAACTTTAAATTTCGAAAGTATGTTTTCATTCTCGATGGTTTTTATTTCAAGTTTAATTTTTGTTTCATCATATAACAATTCCTTTAAGTGAACATTTTCCTTTGACAAGAATTTTTTCTGGCTTTCTAATTCAGCAAACTTATTGTTGATCGTAATTTCTTCTTGACCTGAAAGTCGATTTAATTTTCTAAAAAGTAAGTCCAATGTTCTTAAATAAATATTACTTTTGAAAAGCCAATGTGCTTCATTTTCAATCAATAATTTCAACTCAGAATTAATACTTGTTTCATCCCAATCCAAATTAGCGGACCAGAATTGTTGCCAATTACGAGCTAAAACTCTGTTCGCTTTTAAATCATCTGAAATTTGTTTTATAAGTGTGTGTCCTTTTTTTAACTTAAAATCTTTATACTTGTCTTGACCACTATTAAGAGCCGTCCAAAGCTGGTTTTTATGCCTAACACTCCTAATGATATCAAAATACTTGTTTGCATTATAAGCCTCCCTTGAAAGAAAAGATTTATAGTGTTCCCATTTATTTCTGAATATAAATATCTCAGCTGCCATTGATGCTGAAATATCATTTGGATTAAGACAACTTGTTAGAAGAACTAAATCTTTAGAAACTAATCGAGGTTTATCCTTGTTTTTATATAGCATACCGAATATGTCGCCAATGTTCTCTGCTTCAAGACAAGCATTTGAATTAATATCAGAAATGTCATTTTCCTCAACAATGTAGAAACCACTTTCAGTATCTTTTGAAAGATATTTTTTATCAAGTAAAATATTCGATAGCCATTGACTTTTTTGATCCTCATTTAAGTAAACTGGTTCTATATCCATTTTAGTTGGTTCTAAAATCTGCTCTTTTAAAACTTGACCAAACAAATAATTTTTTACACTAACTATTCTTGTAACTTCCTTTGGCGGATTGTCATAAATAAATTCTCTAAATATTTTTTTGTGAACACCAATCTTTAATAGAAGAACTAATAGTTTTTCTGTCCAGAAATGAGAGATGGATTTATTGTCTGAACTGATTGAAAAATATTTCAACATTAAGGTACAGAGTTTCTCTTCTGCTTCACCCAAAATAACATCTTCACCGTGGCGATATGCTCTGAATAATATTCCGTTTTGTTCTCCAGTGATTGGGACTACTATTCCCATATCAACAGACTTATCAAGAAAAAGAGAAACAATTTTATTCGTATCAAATTGCTCGCTAAAGGGTTCGGTAATTTTATGTAGATATGTGATTGGGAATCCTTTTTTCAATCTTTCTAAGATTGATTTGTACTCTGCATTTTGAAAAACCTTTTTCCCGTGAAGTTTTACAAGGGCTCTTGCTTTTAATTCTTTATTGTAGTATAGGTGAATGAATGGTTCTGCAAGTTTAGCATTGACACTGACTAAATCAATCTGTGTTATTTTGCTTTCAAATTCAACCTCATTATTTAAATTAATATCCGTTGAGTTATATAATGCTTTTTTAAAAATTGGGGCTGATTGACTAAAAATTAATTGAACGATGGCAAACATGTGAGGTGGGTATAGAAAACCTAATGCTCTGTCATTTTGAATCAGAGAAATTTTACTAGATGTTAAATGACTAATTTTCTCAACCCATGATTGACCTAAATAATTAGCTGCCACATGTTGAATGAGCCTAAGTTTGGATTGTGAACTAATGAAATTACTTCTCATTAAGTCAGAGTGCTCCATAAAGTGATCACAAATAGAGTCAAATATTTTATCGACATCAGAAACAGCAATTGGTTTCAGCACAACTAAAGGTAACACTTTTAGATTGTAAATATTTCTTGGTTGTCCACGATATGTCCTATTTCTGGAATACTCCGTTCTCGTTTTGGACTGAAACTTCCCATATACACGAACTTTACAAAGTGATATTTTAGAAATACTAAAACCTAAGGTTTTATCTAATTTCTCTAGAAAATATTCTCTTGGAGTTAATGTTAAAGAAATTACTGAGTTCTCTTTTTGCAGTGTGGAAGTTATTTCATCGCAATCCCAGTTAGAATTAATTAAAACTTCATCAAAAATATCTTCAGAAATTCTAGTGTTCTTGTAAAGAGGAAAATCGACAGCATAGGGTCGAGGAAAAATTGAAAGTGCATTTACTATGTCAGAACATAGTTTGATACATTCCTTGTTTTTCAATTTCATAAATGGTTCTTCGAGATAGCTTTCTTGGCTTAAATCGTCAATTAAAAGTTCCTCTTTATACCAATCCTTATTTACACACATCACTATCACTTTAATGCTTTTTACTTCTGCATTTTTTAAAGTATTAATTGTTTCAAAAATTGTAGTTCCAGAAACAATAGCGTCATCAATTATTACAACGTTTTTTCCCTTTAACCAGTCAAGTTTCATGTCCAAAACTCTGTCAGTTGTTACATGACCTTGTAATTTTACAAGTCCTAATTCTTCAAGACATTCAGTAAAGCAGGCTGCTTTTCTTGCCATTAAAATGAAAACATCAGCGTTTGTATTTGAAAGTTTTTTCCCAAATTCAATAATACCAGCCGAAATATGGCGATCAAAAATATTTAAGAAATCATATCTGAAGTCATTCATGTTTTTATAATTTTTATGTCTCTATTAACTATTGTTTCAATTTCAATATAATTATTCTCGTATTGACACCGTGTTAAATAAATTTGGTACATCTAAATAACCAAAAACTTCGTCTAGTTCGCTTTCATAAGTTATCTTTTTCATTTCTTCAATTTTTCTGATCAAATTAAAAGTTCTTGCATGAGCTTTTGCCAGGATGGAATTGTATCTGCATGGAATAATTTTAATAGGACCTTCTAAAAAAGGCACATTTGCATCAGGTGAAATTTCAGTCCCTAAAACATAAGCTAAAATTGGCGTATTCAAACTGACTTTTTTTGATTTCCTTAATTCTCTTGCGTAAAGTAATGCTTGATCTTTTTGTTCCGTTTCAATAGTGATACCTGCTCTTTTTAATTCAACGATTACAACCTTATTAAAATCATTTGGTTCGTGATTATCATCAAAGCTATCACAAGAATAAACGCCCAAGGATGAATCAGGTAATATTACAAAATCAGGTCGTTTTCTTTCATTTTCAATTACAGCATTGCCAAGAAGTAGTTTAATCACAGTAGATAGTGAACGATTTGATATAAATGATATTGATTCAAACTCAGGACCAAATATCCAAAGACCATGTTCGAAAAGAGGTTGTAAATCATGTAGTTCATCAGCATCGGGATTTTCTACAAGACTTTCAAGTTTTGATATCAATTCCAATCTCCAACGCAATTCTCCTAAAACTTTTTTTGCATCATCAACAGTCCACTGATCTAATATTTCATTCAAGTTATCAATATCTTCAGGTTTAAAAAGTGCTAACTTTTCTAATAATGCATATCCAGAACGTGATTTTTCCATTTTTGCAAGCACTTCTACTGTTGTTTCCAATTCTTGAACACCTATGGTTGGGCATTTTGACTGAACTTCTTCTAAAAAGCATACAATATTTTCTCTTGCATTTCTAGGCAATGTGGAAAGTTGCATTTTATTGGATTCATAAGCCTGCAATCGCCTTTCTTTCCTCGTTTCATAAAGTAAATTTCTCAGATCCTCTTTTACAAATTCATTAACAGCATTTTGAATTTTAATGACTTCATCCGTAATATAAAAACCAGACCAGTCTTTTTTTACATTACTTTGATCTAATAGGTCGGCATTAACAATATATAGTAATTTCTTTGCAATTGGATGTCTCCCATCAATTATTTGTGTTTCTGCCGAATACCAATTTGGAGAACCAACAAGCCTTTGATTATACCACCACGCAATACCGTTTTGCTTTGTATTCTTCCCCTTTTCGCCAAATATTCTTTTGACATTAATTTTTTTATTTTCATAATCAATAGTAAAATTTTCAGTAATATTGGTTAAATCTGTCATTTCCACGGGGTGGTTATTTACTGATACATTGAATTGCGGATCTGAAATAAATCTTGAACCAATTAGTTCAATTATTTTATTCGTTTCAAATAATCTTTTTAATTCTGAATTTATTTCAGTTAGAATTTCCGTTCCATGTTCTTTTATTTCAATGTTTTTTGATTCAACAATAATGACGTCATAAGGTTTGTCTCCTGTTTTTGACCTTTCTACTCTAATATGTGTATATTCACCATCCTTCATTGATTTTACTTCATATATATCATTGAAACAAAACATTGCATGTCGACCAACCCCATTTCTGCCAAATACTTTACGACTACCGTGAATTGTATTTTTAGTAAATTTCGCATCATTTCCTCCTTGTTCGGCTATTCTATCATAATTGAACTTACCCCATCTATAAAGTAATTCATTTTTAGTCATACCAATTCCATTATCTGAAATTGATAATATTCCGCCTAATTCAGGCCATTTTATTGCGACCTGAGTTGCACCTGCATCCCAACAATTAGCAACAAGTTCAATTATTGCATAATTTTGATCCGTTACTATTTGACCTGCATGATGTCTTAAAAATTCATCGCCAAATGAAAATTTAAATTGTTCAGCATTAGTTGTTTTTTTTGCCATTTAATTTTAAATTAATAGATATATTATGGCAACAGCAAAATTGCACTCTTTGACAAAACATTGGTTGAAGAATGGGCTTGTAGGGCTTTAGCAATGTATGCAATTGGGGCCGGCAATTGTTTAAAAAAATGCGAGGTGGGCAAAAAATAAAAAACATTGGTTCTGCTTGAGTGTCGGCTCTTTGGTCTTGTCAATATTTCTTTTTTCTGTCCTTTCACAATAGTTTACTTCTAAAATTATTCAGTCGTTTCTTTTATCAACACTTAGCGGAAACAACAGTGTTACTTTATCACACCCATTTCTTATATATATTTCATTGTAGCCAAAATGTTTCAACATAAAATTGTCAATATTCTGTGTTTTATTTTTCTTGCTCTATATTATAAATCAGAAAATCTTTATCTAAAAAACTTAGGATAAAAGTATTACATTTTATTTCCCAAACCAAATTATTTTTGAATATTTTTATATTAAAGTATTGCAATACCGAATAGCGTTATTGGTAATGCATGGTTAAACCGCATGTTCTAAATAAAAATTTGTATTTTATTTTTCTGTAAGACCTGCCACACAACGATTCAGGCGCTCATTCTCCTTTTTCAGCGCCTCAATCTCCTTGTTCATTTCAATAATATACAGTGTAAGCTCTTCGATCTTCTGCAGCAGCATGGCTTGTGTCTGACCCAGCGCCACGCCATTGTTTTCTATATCGGCGGCCGCAGGCACACCGGGAAGGTGCTTGTTACAGCTGATATATTTTTCAAGTTCGGACAGCGGCATCAGGCTGTAGTCTTTATCAAAAACAAAGTCAGCCCAGTTGGTTTCTACAACTATCTCTTTTGCCAGTATTTTGCCGTTTACCGCCAGCCTGTATTTTGTTCCGTTAACCCTGGTGGATGTGGTACCGATACAGAGGTTGCTGTCGCAGCGCATGCTGCCGGCCACGTCCATCTTAAACAAGGCTTCCACGTTGCTTTGTAATGGTTTGCCTACAAGCAGATTTCCTTCGGCGGTAATTCTTATGCCGTTATGAGCGCCCACGGCTGGTGCGATGACAAAGCCGGACTTAAGATTTGAATTATTTGCACCCTGGCCGTCGGTCCAGAAAATGCCGGCATCGCCTTTTACAGCCTCCCAGGTGTAGCCGCCACTGATATTATTCGGGCAGAAGAACATCCTGTTGCTATGCGATTCAAAGGTTGCCGCCTGGGTGTATACGGGCTCAATGTCACTTACCCTGACATGTAAAAGCGTAGCAGGCATCGACGTGCCGATACCCACATTGCCCACTTCGCTGATTCTCAGCCTTTCTATGCCGTCAGTCCTGATTTTAAAGGGGTAAGGATTACAGGTACCTATCCAGTCGTCGGAGTTAATGGCAATGGTAACGGGTATTTCATTGCCGCCATTGTACCAGGCCATTTCATATTTTGGCGTACAAATGGACACCGTGGAAGGCGTGATAACGGCGGCTGAGGATTCGTCAGGTTTATTGAATGCCGGATTCTGACCGTATATAACAAAAAATGATCCTGTAAAAAGCAGGAGAGCAAGCATTGCTTTTAACAGTATCTGCCGGGGTAATGCTTTTAGTTTCATAATTAATTATTTTATTCATAGTCATATAAAAATAAGAAATAAATAATTAAATGTCAATATATATTAACATTTTTTAAATAATTTAACATATATGATTATAAAGAATAAATGAATAACCGGCTGAGGATAATGGGAAGGCGATAGAAAATATTGTCAGGATAACTTCGCGCAGGCATCTACTGAAAGCAGTAAACCTGCCATGAATAATAAAAAAAGGCTGCCACTGGTTGGCAACCTTTTAATATGTGGCGGGGCGACTTCGCGCGGGCTTGCGCTAAAGGCGGTCGCCCCGCCACGGTCAAACAAAATAAAATCTTACATCATGCCGCCCATGCCGCCCATGCCGGGATTCATCATCGGGGGAGCTGGGTTTTCTTCTTTAATGTCGCAGATCACACATTCTGTAGTGAGGAACATGCCTGCAATAGAAGCTGCATTTTCCAAAGCTACACGGGTAACCTTTGTGGGATCGATAACACCGGCTTTGTAAAGGTTTTCAAATTTTTCTGTCATCGCGTTGAAGCCAAAATCATCTTTTCCTTCTTTTACGCGCTGAACGATGACTGAACCTTCGAGGCCTGCATTTTCGACGATCTGACGGAGAGGTTCTTCCAGGGCTCTCTTAATAATAGCAACGCCTATTTCTTCGTCTTCGTTGTCGCCTTTAAGTTTTGCCAACGCGTCAATGGTACGGATATAAGCCACGCCGCCGCCGGGAACAATACCTTCTTCAACAGCAGCACGTGTTGCATGAAGTGCATCGTCAAAACGGTCCTTCTTTTCCTTCATCTCAACTTCGCTGGCAGCTCCAACCTGTATAACAGCTACGCCACCGGATAATTTGGCAAGGCGCTCCTGCAATTTTTCACGGTCGTAGTCAGAAGTGGTATTCTCAATCTGGGTCTTAATTTGAGCTATGCGGGCTTTTATCTGGTTGATATCGCCTTTGCCGCTTACGATGGTGGTGTTGTCTTTATCAACAACCACTTTTTCAGCCTGGCCAAGATATGATAATTCAGCATCTTCGAGTTTGTAACCTGTTTCTTCCGAAATCAGTGTTCCGCCAGTCAGAATGGCGATATCTTCGAGCATGGCTTTTCTTCTGTCGCCAAATCCCGGAGCCTTAACGGCAGCAATCTTTAGAGAACCTCTCAGTTTGTTTACCACTAGGGTAGCCAGCGCTTCGCTTTCAACATCTTCTGAAATGATAAGCAAAGGACGTCCTGTCTGAACTTCTTTTTCCAGGATAGGCAGAAAATCTTTCATGACGGAGATCTTCTTGTCGTAGATCAGGATATAAGGATTTTCAAATACGGTTTCCATTTTATCGGTATCGGTAACAAAATAAGGAGAGATATATCCCCTGTCGAATTGCATACCTTCAACAACTTTCACAGTGGTTTCGGTACCCTTAGCTTCTTCAATGGTGATCACACCTTCTTTTTTCACTTTTTTCATTGCTTCGGCTATAAGTTTTCCGATAGCATTTTCGTTGTTGGCTGAAATGGTAGCAACCTGTTCTATTTTATCAAAGCTGTCGCCTACCGATACAGACTGTTTCTTCAGGCTTCCTATCACTGTTTGAACGGCTTTGTCGATACCGCGTTTCAGATCCATTGGATTAGCGCCGGCAGTTACATTTTTCAGACCGGTGTTGATGATGGCCTGAGCCAAAACGGTAGCGGTGGTTGTTCCATCACCGGCAAGGTCGGCGGTCTTGGAAGCCACTTCCTTTACAAGTTGTGCGCCCATGTTTTCAACAGCGTCTTTCAACTCAACTTCTTTGGCAACAGTAACACCGTCCTTGGTGATCTGCGGAGCGCCATATTTTTTGTCGAGGATGACATTTCTTCCTTTGGGGCCAAGGGTTATTTTTACTGCATTTGATAACTCATCAACGCCTTTCTTTAAACTTTCACGGGCTTTAGTATCGAAAATAATTTCTTTTGCCATTGTTTTATAATTTTATAAGGTTATACATTAATTAATATAGTGTTAAAGAACCATGTAAATGTCATCTTCTCTCATGATGAGATAGGTCTTGCCGTCGATGTTTACCTCGGTGCCTGAATATTTGCCGTAGAGAACCACATCACCAACTTTCAGTGTCATAGGTTCATCTTTTTTACCTTTGCCGACAGCTACGATTTTGCCTTTCTGTGGTTTTTCCTTTGCAGTATCGGGGATAATAATTCCTCCTGCGGTTTTTTCTTCTGCGGGTGCCGGTTCAACAAGTACCCTGTCTTTCATTGGAGTTCCTAAATTTTTTGACATAGTTTTAATTTTTTTTGTTATAAATTGTTTGAAGTTCTTTTTTTGAGGTGCTTGCGTTTGTCATATATTATGCCAATCGAAAAACACGGCAAAAACCATAGACATTTTTACAGTTTTATGGTTAATAAATAAAAAAAGTGTCAGAATATGAATGACATTCTGACACTTTTACAAATATCGTATTAAAATTAATTTGCTGGCTGGTTGGGCTGATTCGGTGGATTTTGCTGGCCCGGAGCCGGTGCATAATCAACAGGTTTATTATTTTCTACCTGTTCTTTCAATTCTGTTTCTATAGCGGTGGCCTTATCCGAACGCGGAATAACAATAATAGAAAGTAAGCTCAGCACTAATAATGAAATAGCGAGTGTCCAGGTTGATTTTTCAAGAAAATCCGTAGTTTTTCGAACACCCATGAATTGATTGGATGATGAAAAATTTGATGCCAGTCCACCGCCTTTTGAGTTCTGAACCAGTACAATCAGTATTAAAAGCACACAGGCAATAAAAATCAAAATTGAGATTACAATATAGAGTCCCATTATAAATTTCTTTAAATCAATTAATTATTTATTTTATTCTCCAGATTTTCAATTTGGGCTGCAAAGTAAGCATTTTTTTCCGGGATTAACAAATATAATTTTTGATAAATTTTAAGCGCCTTATGATATAAACCTTGTGAAATATAGATTTTTGCCAGTGTTTCACTCACAATATCTTCCTTGTCGACGCTGCTGTTTTCGGCCATATCCGTGGGGTTGAAAAAGTCGCGCCTGGGTTTGGAAATCCGGGGCTCCTCCCTGATAAATTTATCGATAAGGTCGGGGACTTTTTCAGGTTTTATCTTTTCGGACTCAGGCTCAAGCTGCGTGGCTGCCTGTTCTTCTTTTATGGCACCTGAAATCACCCTTTTTGAAATAATATTCAGTAAAAAGGTCTGCGGTTGATTATGAGAAACCGGAGTTGACTTCTTCAAGGGTTCGTCGGACATATCAGCCTCACCGGGGAGAACATTTTCCGGAATAATTTCTTCCTTTATCAGGGGCTCAACAAACGGTTGCCCGGTTTCACCAACCACATCCTGACCTTCTGATGGTAAAACGGGCTCCTCATGCTTAATATCCTGGCTTTCCGGGGTTAATACCGCAGTTTGATCCACAGAAGGCGTTTCGGTTGTTGATTCCGGAATATTTTCATCACTGGCCTGGTGCTCTTTTGCTTTGGCGGCATCTGCTGTTTGCTCCGGCACGGCATTTTCAAGGGCAGCATCCGTCAAGGGTTTCGCGGGCAACGGGTGCGCAGGTGTTTCTGCAAGCGGCTCCTTTGCCGGTGTTTCATCACAGCCACTTTCAGTAGCAGCCTCTTTTTGTTCAACATAATCATCCTGAAGTTCAGAGGTAGTGTCTGCTAAGATCCCAGCTTCTGCATTTTCCGGCACTGAGCTGATTACTTGTTGGGTGGGACTTCCGGAATCATGTTCCTGCGGAACTTGGTCTTCAGCAGCCTCGGGTTCATGCCCCTCAACATCATTCACTCCGGTAATTGTCACATTTTTATCGGCTGTCTCCGGTTCGGGGGCGATGAATTTTCCCTGGTTATATATGAGCCAGTACAATACTGATCTGTCAGAAACATGAGCGGCAGCCAATTTCAGCTGATCGTGAAACTGTATATCGTCATTGCTTTTCAGGTATGCCGAATATACCAGGTGTGCTGTCTGGAAATACGGAAATGTTTCAAGCAGGTAGGATATGTCGCTTTTACTGATATTGCGAATATCGGCAGGCTGATGTAAATACCTTATAAAATCACTCTTATTCATCGGGCTTTACCAGTTGACGGCAGTTTTGTTAAACACATCGTCCACGAGATATCCGATAATTTCTTCAATGATCTGTGCTTCGACAGACGACAATGATTGTGAGCTTGGATAATCGACATAACGCGAAAAAGAAGTCTCGTAGTTTTGTTTTTCGTCAAACTTGTTTACGAAGCGAATATTGATTGAAACCGTAAGGCGGTTCATGGCCGCGGTCTGGTTACCCTGTATGGCCACAGGCGAAGTGGAGTAATTGGTTATTTCGCCGGAAATATCAAAATCGCCGTTGGCATTGACCGGTGTAAGACTGGTTTGCGATGTAAACCTGTTGCGCAGTTCATCGGTGAGTTGTTGGCTCAGTGTGGGTTTTACAAGAGCAGCAGTATTTTTCAGGTAATGTATTGAAATGGTTTTTACCTCGGGCGAAATAGATGCCCCGGTAAATGAATATTTTACCTTACATGCCGGAAACAAAACCAGCAATGACAAAAGAAATAATATTTGTAAAACTGACTTTTTCAAGTAAAGTTTTTTACAAAGGTATTAAAAAAGCATATAATGTCAGGAAGATGATCATGGTTAAAATAAAGTATGCTTCATGCCGCACGAACCATAAGTCATGTAAAGAAAGCAGGAATAAAACACCTTCGCATAGAACGCTTTCACATATTTACCCTGGTAAAAAACATTCATCCCGTAAGCGGCAATTAATGCCTTGCCATACAGGTTTCTGGTGGCCGTTTGGATTTTTTTTCATATTATTGCACAATAGAACATGTGCTTGAAATAACAAATGCTCACCAGGTCTTTTGTTTTTTTATGAATAGTTAAGTGTGCGTGATGCAGGCAAACAGCGAAAAACCGGTAAAAAAAAATCTTCTTGTAACTTTAGCCGATAGAAATTACATTCCTCAGGTTAAGCAATTGTTTTCGAGCGTTTACTGGAATGCCGGATGGGACGGAGACTACATGCTGCTGGCACATGACATTCCGGAAAACGAGCTGGAATGGTTCAGGGAAAAGGGAATCTTCGTGAAAAAATGTGAACCCTTACGCCTGGATAAAATAGGTATGGGGCATAATCCCATCATTCTTGATAAGTTTTATATTTTCACTACTGAATTTAAAAAATGGGATCATATTGTTTTTATGGACTCTGACATAATAGTAAACGGTTCATTAAACAAACTGACAAAACTGAAAGGAATGGGGGCAATATGCTCCTCAATCAGACTCTCAAAACATTTTTCGGGTGCACAAGCTCAAATTGCTGAAATCAAAAACAGGTATAAATATAATAATTGGAAAAAATCTTTTAATTCCGGAGTAATGGCTTTTCCTACCAGTATCATTCATGATGATTTATTAGCAGAACTTCTGAATTTATATGATAAATATGATGTTATTACAAATTGTAATGAAGAATCAATCCTGAATTTATTTTTTTATAAAAAGTGGAAAAAACTGCCCCGGGTATACAATAACCTTCATGTATCATTTTTTACTTTTCATAATTTAAAATTTATGAGAATACCCACTATCGTAAATCATTTTATGGGAATATTCTTAGACGGAAGATACATTAATGGCTATAGGCCCTGGCTCTCCGAAAACCCATTTCATCGCGAATGGTGTTTAAACCTGGATAAAGCTGAATCAATAGATTTACGAATAAAGCAGCATGGTAATGAATGGCATCCTTGTAATATTTATTTTTTCTCCTTCCTGATCAACAGTGCGGAATTTATATCATTTTCGTTCATTAAGATACGGTATTCATTTTTGTGCCGCAGCATAAAAGATCTTTTTCATATTATTAAAAAAGCCCACACAAATCTCTTATTTAGGCTAAAATCTTTAATAATTAAGTTCCTTGGTTTTTTAATGAATTTTCCCCTTTGGATTCTGGGAAAAGCTGGTTTATTTTTAAAGAAACATAATCGGGATTTATATAACAGACTAAAAAAGACAAAAAGTGGAAAATAAAAAGAACCTGGTTGTAACATTAGCCGATCAAAATTTTCTTCCCCAGGCCAAACAGCTTTTCTCAAGTGTATATTGGAATGCTGGATGGAACGGTGATTTTTTGCTATTAGCACATGAGGTTCCGGACGAAAAATTGGAATGGTTTAGAAATAAAGGGATACATATTAAAAAATGCACTGCCATCCATAATCAATCAATTGGATTCAATCAACACCCCCCCGTTGTACTAGATAAGCTTCTATTGTTTTCACCGGAATTTAAACAATGGGGCAGAATAATCTTTTTTGATGCAGATATCATTGTTAAGGGTTCCTTGGACAAGTTAGCAAAAGTCAATGGATTTGGCGCTGTTTCATCAAATCTGAATCTTAAAAAACAGTTTTTTTCTCAAAACGCACTTTATGGTGAAATAAAAGAAAATTACGATGTTGGTAAAGAATCATTTACGAGCGGCATGTTCGCCTTTCCGACTGACATTATCCGAGATGATACTCTTACTACATTAATGAGTTTATTTAACCGCTATAACAGTTTAGTTCAGTTTGCTGATGAAGGTATATTTAATTTATATTTTCATAAGCAATGGATAAAACTACCTGTGGTCTTTGGATTAAATGTAACGCGCTATACAACAGGAAAAATTAATTACAATAAAAAAAAGGTGCATGGTATTGTATTACACTTCATAGGAACGAGCAGTAATGATCATTATAAGCCATGGCATCCCGATTGTCCTTTTTATTCTGAGTGGCTTATTAATTGTGATAAAGCGGAATCAATGGATTTGAAAAGGCCTCAAAAAGTCAGAAGATGGAATTCTCAAAAAATATTATATTATTCATTATTAATGAAATATTACTATGAAAAAGCTAAATCCACAAACAGATTAAAGCAAATTTTTTATTTCATTAAAGATAAAATTATCGATCGTATAAAATTATTTTTTATACATAAGATTTTTAACAATCTGAAATTATTTTACTTTTGCATTTTAAATACCCCCGAGAGAGTCGTTGGAAAAATTGGAGCATTTCTCAAAACATTCTTTCCTGGTTTATACAACAAATTAAAAAGAAAAAAAAGCCAATTTTAACTATAAATCCAATTATTGGAAAAAGACATGGAACCAAAGAAGACAAGTAACAGGGAATTTACAAGCCGTATGGAACTAAATATTGGTAAAAAATGCAATATCGATTGCAAATTTTGCTTCTATTTGGACCAGCTGGATCAACCTTTTGAAGATTATGACGCATTAATTTGCCGTTTAAAAAAATACAGGGAAATCGGAATAAATAAAATTCATATAGTAGGCGGCGAACCCACAATTTATAAAAGGCTATTTGATCTTGTAAGGGATGCCAAAGATTTGGGATTTATCAATACAGGCGTCATCACCAATGGAATAATGCTGAAAAATAAAGCCTATGTTGAACAATGCAAAGAAGCCGGTATTGAGTTTTTTGCAATTTCATTACATGGGCATACACCGGAAATTCACAACGAATTAACACAATCAAAAAACAGCTTTGAATTTGCCATGCGTGGCATTGAAAATCTGAAAGAATTAGGAATTCCGTTTTTTATCAATCTTGTTGTTACAAAAAAGAACCTGCCCTATTTAGTTGAATTTTCAGAATTAATGGTTAAGTTAAAACCCGGAATGGTTACGTATTTATATTTCAATCCGGTTCGTTTTGCCACCTCACGTTTTGCCTCCAATATGGTAGATGAAATGATTGGCCAAATGCAGGAAAAACATTCAAATACGTCAAATTATTTAAATGAATCAGTTAAGTTATTAGACAAAAATAATATAAAGGTATATTTTAAATTTTTGCCCTATTGTGTACTTACCAGTCCTTCAGAACATTTTTTAGGTGATGTTTTACAGGGTTTTTACGAAGATTGGGAATGGAATTATCAAAAAAGTTTCTTGCTTGATGCAGGAAAAAAAGAATACCGGAAGATGCAACTTATTTGCTTTAAGAATTTTTCTAAAGAACAAATCAATAATTTACCATTAAGAATCCTGACTTATATCAATTGTGTGTCATACAGCAATTTCGTTAAACCTGAAAGTTGTAAAAACTGCAAATATTTTTATATCTGCCTGGGAATTAACGAAAACTATGTTAATTTTTATGGAGATAAAGAATTTATTCCCGTACCCGGCGAAAAGTATGTTAATCCGGCAACCTTACTTTATAAGGATGAACCAGACCGCTTTAAATTATCCCTGAGGGAAAAAATTATAAATAACTTAATTTATTTTATTTCAAAGCATTTTTATGCAAAAACTCCTATCCCTTTCAAAGGTGAAAGATAAAAAGGATATTAAAGCTTAATTTATACCGAACACCAATTTACTAATATTTATTCAATCTGCTTGTTATAAAACAAAGGGTGTTCGTTTGAAATAACCGATACCACTTTCAGAAATTGTTTTCAACCTGACTTCTAAGATTTTTCGTATCTTTTTGGCAGCAACTTCATCGGATAATCATAGGATTAATTATGTCTGTAAAATCTGTTTGGTTTCGCTAAAAAATCCATTATAAATCATGTTTGACATATCCGCCTCGGCGGATCAAAACAATTTCTTGAATCAATTGATTTAAAGAGTTATTGGCATCACCTCGAAATCTGATAAGGCAGGGCGGAATAGTAAGCCATATTACATTTTATGCCCAAGCAATTTTTAAACTTCTTCTGGGCTCGCAGAGCCTGGTATTTTTGCCCATTCCATATCTCCTCAAAAGTGTTTTCATACATATTTCCTAATATATGTTTTCTCTGGCAGCAGGAGCAGACATCGCCGTTTGCCCTGAATATGGTTTGTGCCCAGGGATATCCACAATCATCGGTAACAGGGTTGGGATTGAAACCTTCCAGGTAATCATTAATAAAGTTATCAATAGGCAGCTCAAACTCCTTCCAATTATTATTGTCCTCAATTAGGAGATCATTTATTTTTCTCGGACAGCAAAACCTTATCTTATATTTACTGGCCAGATCTTTTCCTTTCTTTAAATAATATACAGCTTTTTTATCATCGCATGATAAATGCCTGTTGGATGACCATCCGCCATCCATAGCACCGAAAAAAATATCAGGAATACCCATCTTTTTAGCAAACTCAATAATATTAAGAATTTCAGGAGCATTATCAATAGAAATTGTACATCCAAGTCTTAAGTGAAACCTGTCGTTTTTCCTGCTGTTATATTTTGCTACATATTTCCTGATGTTGTTTTCAAAACCCTTAAAAGTTGACCCTATCCTTATTAAGTCGTACAGCCTGGGATTGGCCGATTCCATTGAGATATTTACAAATACACCTCTCTCATCAAAAATATCAAGGATTTTATCATTAAGGATTGTACCATTCGTGAAAAGCTTGGGCAAAAAGGGATAATCCCTGGTTTCCTCAAGAAAATAAATTAAATCTTTCGATAAGGTTGGCTCTCCGATTAAAAAAAAATTTACCTCATCTGCTTTAAATAATACGGGTTTTATCCTATCAAACAAGTCACGGGGAAACTCCTTGTTTTCAGCTGAAATGGTTTCCACATCGCACATGATACATCTAAGATTACACTTTTGTGTAACTTCGATATAGATTTTAAAGGGATATGAATCAAGAACCGTCTTGTGTTCTGCGATTTCTTTTATGTTTAATTTTAAGTTTTCCGTCATAGTATTATAAATGAATCAAAAGATTATATCTTGCTGTCAGGTGGTTTCCTTTTTATGTAAAACCGTATAAATAAACCACATACAGCTTACTGATTGCTGTAATATCAATATAAGCATAAAACATTTCAGTTTTTGCTTGTGGTGCCGTGTCCCGATTAGCTATCTGCAAACTTTTTTTTTCGGAATCTTTCATATCAATTCCTTGTCTATCTTTTCAGACCAATTCTCATTCAATGGAAAATACCATAAACAAATGTACAAAAAATTCCGCATATATTAACAATCCTAAAAAAAATACAATTCATTTTGTTGATTATAATTCTTTACATTACTTAGCAACGCATCTGAAAAACAGACAAAAAAAATATCAATTCAGTAAGGTTCAACAAACAGTGATGATTTCGGAAAAGAGATTTGATAGAATTTGGTTATGGATTGTTTTTGATTTTTGAAATTCTATTACCGGTTTGAATTTTTTTCATATTATTGCATATTGAAAAGGCTTGTTTTGTATCTGTTAATATAAAATTTTCATAAAGCCTCCTTTTGAGAAAGACTCATAATGTCTGAAATAATAAAAAACACTGATAAAAAAGACGTCCTGGTTACCCTGGCGGACAAAAATTATGTACTGTTTGCCAAACAAGTATTTTCGAGCGCTTATTGGAACGCTGGCTGGAAAGGAGATTACCTGCTCCTGTCGCATGAAATTCCTGAAGAAGAGCTCAAATGGTTTACTGAAAAAGGAATCCTGGTAAAAAGATGTATACCACTGTCGGATAAAACAGTTGGCAGGGAAAAATACCCTCCTGTTGTCTTGAATACATTTTATCTTTTTACATCAGAGTTTAAAAAGTGGAAAAACATTGTTTTCCTGGATGGCGATATTATTGTCAGAGCCTCATTGGATCGGCTCACAAAAGTAAAGGGGCTTGCCAGCCCGCATGCCATGGGAGACCTTTTAAAATATTACTTTTACGATAACACAGACCCCGAAGTCTATTCTTTACTAAATAAAAACTTCAATTTAAATGTTCCGGCCTTCAATTGCGGAATAATGTCTTTTTCCACGAAAATAATAAAAGATGACATATTTGACAGCTTAATTCAGATACTTAAAACATATAAAACCGTATCTTCCGGAAGCGATCCTACGTTTAATCAGTTTTTTTATAATACGTGGAAAAGATTGCCTCTCGTATATGATATTACTCCTAAACGAATTGAAATGCTGTCCGGAATACCCAAGGACAAGGTAAAAGGAATAATTATTCATTTAAGGGATGATGAATTGTTGGATAAAAACAGTAAACAATATAAGGAATGGGAATCCAGCCTAAATAAAGCAGATGCAATTGACCTGCGCAACATCCCTGAAGGTAAAAAATGGAGTATACTTGAAATAAAGTTATATTCTTTTTATCTGAACTCACATTACCACAAAGCCAGGCTTTATCATTGGTTGAAGATTTTTTTTAAATATCATGCAAAACCATTTTTCACTATAAAGGTCAAAAATTTCTTTCTTCACAAGGTATACTATTTTCTTGTCTATATATTTAACACTCCTGAGCGGATTATTGGAAAAACAGGAGAATGGCTAAAAAAGCATTTTCCGGAATTGTATAATAAACTAAAAAAACAATAAGTGGATAATAGAAGAAATTTACTAGTTACCTTAGCTAATGAAAAATATATTCCTCAGGCCAGGCAATTGTTTTCTAGTGTATATTGGAATGCCGGTTGGGATGGCGATTATTTGCTTTTAGCACATGAAATTCCGGAAGAAAAGCTTGGATGGTTTAAAGAAAAAGGAATTCTAATTAAGAACTGCCAACTGCTTTTAGAGGTTGGATACGGTTTAAAAATGGAATTTTCACCTTTAATTTATGACAAATATTACCTTTTTACCGAAGAATTCAAAAAATGGAAACATATAATTTATCTTGATTCAGATATAATAGTAAAGGGACCTCTTGATCGGCTAACACAAATTAAAACCTTTGGCGCAGCCCGAAATTTATACTATGGAAAACTATTTCATGAATTTCATAATCCTCAAAACAATCAAATTAACGGCATAAGTTATGATCTTGATACCACATCATTAAATGGTGGCTTTTTTTCTTTTAATACAGACATAATAACTCCCGGGCTCTTTGATGAAATGAAAAATTTTCTTAGTAATCACGTAAGGGAATTTGTAATGGGAGAACAAACGGCTTTAAATATTCATTTTTACAAGAAATGGGAAAAATTTCCGCTGATCTTCAGTGTTTTTCCGACAGGGCCAAATTTTAAATCGTTTAGAATACCTAAAAGATTGAAATTTGTTGCTATTCATTACATTGTAACCGGGGAAACAAAATACCCGCTTTGGAATCCGCAAAATCCTTATTTTAAAGAGTGGGAAACGAATCTTGCTAAAGCAGAAGAAATTGATTTAAAACAAGTTCAGCATATTAAACCATGGTCTTCATTTAAAATCAGATATTACTCGGCAATTTTAAAACTGTATGTATATTTTTTCAGGATCAGGCATTCACTTCTTTTATTTCACATAAAATTTTTCTTTACACAAAAGGTTAAGTTTTTCTTTACACACACGATTAAAATTTTTATCCTCCGTTTCTTTCAGCTATTAACAGGTTCCCCTGAAAGATTAATGGGATTCATTGGAAAACTATTAAAAAAATATGTTCCCTCCTTATTTTATAAACTTAAAAAATAGAGCATGGGAACCAAGCGAAATCTAATTGTAACCCTGGCCGATAGGAATTTTATTCCGCAGGCGAAACAATTATTTTCAAGCGTTTACTGGAATGCCGGATGGGACGGCGACTACATGCTGTTAGCCCATGAAATACCCGAAGAAGAATTAACATGGTTCCGAAATAAGGGAATATTGATAAAAAAATGCACACCGCTGCGAAATCACAAAATTGGTAAAGGCCACGACCCGGTAATCCTTGACAAATTTTACCTTTTCACGACCGATTTTAAAAAATGGGAACATGTTGTCTTTTTAGATTCAGATATTATCGTAAAAGGTTCTTTGAACAACGTAATTAAAATAAAGGGATTCGGAGCAGTTAATGCAACCATTAATTTAGGAAGACAGTTCTCTCCCGGAAACATACTTTATGATGAAATAAAAAGAGATTACAATATCCGCAGAAGGTCCTTCAACACGGGGATAATGTCATTTTCTACGGATATCATTGATGACAATCTGTTTGATAAATTAACCGGGTTATATACAAAGTTTGAAAGTATCGCATTTTTTGACGAATCAATATTAAACCTTTACTATTATAAAAAGTGGGTTAAGATTCCACGGGTATTTAACAATCTTTACATTTCATTTTTTATCTTCCATAATCTGAAATTTGATAAAATCCGGTCTGTTGTTTTTCATTTCATGGGGACCTATGCCAATGGCAAATACCTTGATGCCAGCAAGCCCTGGGATCCCGGAAATCCTTTTTATAAGGAATGGCTAACGAATTTGGAACGGGCAGAACAAATGGATCTTAACATAATTCAGGATGCTGCAGTTTGGGGCGATTTAAAAATAAAATACCATTCATTTCTTGTTAATACGTTAGCCTGGGTTCAACTGGCAATTCTATTAACAAAACATTCAAAATTCCGTTATAAAATTGAAGGCTTTTTCCGTTATCAGATACCCGGGTTTTTCATTTACCTTATAAATACTCCGGAGCGCCTTATTGGAAAAACCGGAGAACAACTGAAAAAATACTTTCCGGGCATTTATAAAAAGCTGAAAAGAAAATAGTAAGCCTGTTCCGCCAAATTGTTTTACCTGTTGCCCACAATAGACAAGGCTCCTCAATATTTTATCGTAAAGTGCCTTCTCAAAACACTAATTTTATTAAATTTGCTGTCTGTTCCGAAACATTTTATAAGGAATAAATGCAATTTTAAAGGTCAAAAGGATTATTAATAAGTTTTATGCAACAAGAAAATAATAAAAACACACTGATCATTTATCAGGATACCTCTAAAAATGTAAATACCGAAAAGTTGACAGCTTTATTTGATATTGTTTGTATCCCTAAGTTGGTAACTGTCGATTTCAATGATTTTAAGCTTAAGGGCAATCATCTGGTAACTAGTTATAATGACATACTATACACTACCAATTCGGAGCTGGCTTTTTTTATTTGTGCATCAGAGCTTGATAATTCCACAATCAATACCTTATCAGGCTATAAATCGTCCGGCAGCGACTTCAGCTTTTTTACGGTCAAAAAAACCAACAACCTGATAACGTCTTTATCGGGCCTTGTGGTTAAAACCGATATTTTACTTAAGATCGGGTTTTTCGACAAACATACGTTTCACAATTTATTTCTGAATTTTATCATCAATTATTCGCGCTACTATGGCCTGGTGCCCGATTCGGTTTTCACCGGATTTAAAATCGGGAATAAAGATTACAAAAATTATAAATACTGGAGTTATTTCGAAAAAGCATCATACCTCAGCAGGCCATTGCACAAACAAGTTTACAAACAATTAAGCGAAAAAATGGAAACAGCCATAAATAGGGGTATGTTCAAAAAATATATTGACAAGCAGTTGCAAAAGAAAATGGAGCCCCTGGCAGCCGAAACAGAAAAAACCGTTGAATCGCTCACGTATCTGGAATATTGGTGAAAATAAAAGGGCAAGCCGAATCTTTGTAAAAAATGAACGATAACCTGAATTTAAAATTAAGTGAAATAAAAGAACGCAAAACCGTTCTTAAATCTTACCCTTATAAGTTTTACCTTGAAACAACGCAACAGTGCAACCTCAGGTGTATCATGTGCGATATCGGGTCTTATTCGGCTGACAAAAAAGAGTTTTCCCCTGAATTATTTGATAAAATCAAACCATTGCTAAAGCAGGCTGGAGAAGTCAATTTTTATTTTTTCGGCGAACCTACCCTGTCCGAGAATCTTCTCAGATTCTTAGAGGAAACAAAGGATTATTCCTTTCTCCCTAAATTGTTTACCAATGGCACCATTTTAAATGACAACATTTTAAATACATTTGATGAGTGCGGTGTATTTGTAAATATTTCAATGGAATCGGCCAATCCCAGGCTTTACAACTTAATAAGAAGAGGATCTACATTTAATGAATTCGAAAGCAACGTCAGAAAATATGTTGCGAAATACAGGAACAGAAAAAACGACCGGTTTCACATACGCTTAAGCTGCACGATAGCCATAGACAATGTCCCTGAAATTCTTAATATTATTGAGTTTGCAAGGGCAATGGAGATTCCCGCCCTGTTTTTTGGAGCCATCGACACAGCTATTGCATCAGACCGCCATCTAACGTGTGATGATAAAAAGTCCGTTTATTACTTTAACAAAGGCAGAGAACTAGCCGATAAATATAAGATCCGTTTTTCATGCCCGCGGAAAATAGGCGACATTGTGATTGAAAATAACAATAACTGGAAAGATTTTAGTTTGCCCATAGATAAATACAGCAATGATTATCTCGAAGCCTTCAATCCTAATCCTTTAACTGAAGACTGCGGATATCCCTGGATACAAGCGGTGATCAGGGCAAACGGCGATGTGTGCTCCTGCTGCCAGCGCAGGCATATCATGGGCAACCTTAATGAAAATACTTTTGACGAAATCTGGAATGGTGAAAAATATCAAAGCCTGAGAGCACAAAAAAGCTTTAAACACTGCCTGGGAATAAAATGCAATATGGTTTGTTTTTCAATCTGGCCGTATCAAATCACTAGATAATCCCTGTTATCAGTTTATTTTTTTCGTGAAATACCTTGAATAATAAAATGTCAGGTAATTAATAATTTTCTGATAAAAAGAAATTTTATAAGCATCCGGCTCATCGTCATAAATTGGCGCTGTGGGATTAATGATTTTTTCACCGGGAATGGGTTTAAATTCTCCGTCACCAAACTGCCCTATATAATATTTATCGACGCCATGACAAATCAGATCATATCTGCAACTTTTGCACACATCGAGTTTGGTATAAAAATCATACTGGCAACTCAACAGACTGTTGAGGTACATTAAAATATCCATTGGCAGGTGATTGATTTGCTGTTTTGAAAAATTCCTGAAAAAGCACAACTGCCTTCTTTTATATTCCTTTTTACCGGCATCCAGCAACAGCCTTTTTTCGTAATTCCATTCCCAATCCTCATAATACGCCTGCGAAAGGTTCATCAGATATTTTTCATGCTGGTTTTTCAGAGCACAAAGCGGCAGGAATTTAAAACAAACATCAACATTATTTTTTTCCAGTATATCAATAGCTTCGTGAAGGTATGAAATGGTTTCAGAATATTTTGCCGACATACCCATCAGGGCTGACGAAAAATTCATCGGGTTAAAATACAACAATGTCACGATCTCTGGCTTCATTTCAATCATCAGCTTCGAAAAATCCATCAAAAACCTGTAATTATTCTTTGTTACAACATGATTTATCTGAAAAGGCATTCCTATTTCATTCAGGTTTTTAATTGCCCTTAAAATTGAATCATAACTGTTCTTCGATTGGGTTAATTCGTCATGCAACTCAGCAGTATGACCATGCAGTGAAATAATAAAGTTGTCAATACCTGCTTCTTTGCATTGCTCAGCGTATTCTTTATTTCTCAGCATAATTCCATTGGTGATAACACCAATATCAACAAAACCTAATTCCCTGGCTTTTCTCACTAAATCAAACAAACCCTTATAAATCGTGGGCTCACCGCCGGTTATATGTAATTTGTCAATGTCTGCTTTCCTGAAGTTAACCAAGCGCTCAACCAGTTTATCAAAATCTTCAAACGGATCATTTAACCTGTCCAGATAATAGCAAAACTTACATTTAATATTGCATTTTAAGCCAATATTCAAATCAAGCCTTGTTGTTATTTTTCTATGTTCGTTAAGCTTCATCCAAATTTTTTATTAAAGGCTTAAAACATATTTCATGTCAGAAAACGCCCGACCACAAAATGTTTATTAAAGGGCAAAATTAACGTTATTTTTCCAGATAAGCCGTTCAAATAAAAAAATGTTGACAACCTGCATTTTACAATGTTTTCTAAAAAAACACCATCTGTTTATTTGATTTTTTATCTGATAGCAATCGATTTATTATTGTGAAAACAGGCCAATACAGCCATCATAAGTAAATCGCCGATGTACGAGTTTTTTCGTACTTTTGTATTCAGAATCATTTATTAACCAGGACTATTATAAGCCCAGATGATTTGCGGCATTGATTAACAGATTAGTAAAAGCCATATGAAACCAGATTTGCTTGTTACAGCGGCAGATTCGCATCATATAAAGCATGCAAAACAAGTGTTTTCAGGCGCATACTGGAATGCCGGATGGCGGGGTGATTATATGCTGCTGGCATTTGATATTCCTGAAAAAGATCTTGAATGGTTTATCCAAAAAGGAATATTGATTACAAAGTGCCAGTCCCTGTTTGATGGCAATCAAAATGAAGAACAGGCCCCACATAATTTTGACACCTTCATTTTGTTTTCTCCTGAGTTCAAAAAATGGAAAAACATCGTGTTTTTTGGACCTGATACTATTATAAAATCCTCCATCAAAAGACTCACCAGTGTCAGGGGTTTTGCAAGCCCGGCGTTATCCGGTGAATTACTGAAAAGTTTTTTTATCCCTGACAAAGACCCTGATTTATTTTCTGCATTAAATAAAAAATACAATCTCAACGCATCTGCCTTCGATAGCTCCGTAATGGCGTTCTCTGCAGATATTATTGAAGAAGGAACCTATCATGCCCTCCGGGAACTTTCTATCACATATAAAAACCTCTCCACAGGCATAAACCCTATTCTCAACCTGTATTTTCAAAAAAAATGGAAAAGGCTTTCCATTCTTTATAATATCAGGCCTAAAAGTATTGAAAATAAAGCTGAGATAGACTCAAGGAAACTAAAAGGAATTGTATTTAACCTGAACGAAGGGGAAATTTCTAAAAAAAATACCGCATTTTACCTCGAATGGAAAAAGAACCTCGGCAAGGCCGATCAAATTGACCTGGGTACTCAGCCTGAAGCAAAAAAAACAAATGTTTTTTCTTTATTATATTTTTCGCTGTTTTTATCGATTAAAACAAAGCTGCGGCAAACATTTTCAGGTTCTGGCACAAAAAGAAACAAGAATGAAAAATACCCTTCCAGTTTCATCATTCAGATAACAGACAGTTGTATGGCGAGATGCCACCAGTGTGATAACTGGAGAAAAAAAGAGTATGTTAATGAACTGAACACTGATGAAAAACTCAGGCTGATTGAGGAAATTTACAATCTTAATAAAGATGTAACTCCCTATATACACTTTGGCGGAGGTGAACCTTTTTTAAAAAAAGAGGAAGTACTGAAACTTGCAGGATTCTGTAAACAGAAAAACATACAGTGTGGCGTGGACACCACGGGATATCTGATTGATGAAGAAACAGCCAGGCAAATTGCCAGTACAGACATGACCGTCCAGGTTTCGCTGGACTCAATGAGTCCCGAAATTCATGATGAGATGAGGCGGTTGGAAAATTGTCACCAGCGCGCAATAGATGCAGTTAATAACCTGGTAAGTCATGTAGGGAAAGACCATGTTATTACTGTAACAGTATTTTCAAAAAAGAACCTTGATGAGATTGAAAAATTAATAAAATTCGCCCGCGAAAAAGGAATACGATTTTATTTACAACCCTTAATGTACAGTATTGTAAAAGATCCCGATTACATCTTAGATGAATACTGGCCTTATAATACGGCCGAATTGGACAGAGCTTTCCAGACGATCAACAAGCTTGAAAAGCAGGGGGTACAAAATTCATATAACCGTAAACGATTATCTGATTTTAAAAAGTATTTTGTGACGGGCATACCCCAGATGAAATGCAATTACCTCGAAAACAATTTATTTATTGACTGCATGGGCGATGTTAAACTTTGCTTTAACTCAGGTGTCATTGGTAATATCAGGAAGAACACACTAAAGGAGATATGCAGTTCCGAACAGGTAAAAAAAGCAAAAAATGAACTGAGGTATTGCAATATAAACTGCAATATTCCGGTACTGCAGCATTTTCCGGATAACCGGATGCAAAAGTTAAAGAAGCTAATCCAGCCTGAACTTCAATCGTTTTTCTCTTTTGCATTTCGGGCACCTGACCGTATCATGGGCAAAACAGGCTCCTTTATGAAAAAATACAGCCCCGGGCTTTATCATACATTAAAAAAGTTAAAAGGCGGTGAATAAAAGGAATTTACTTGTCACATTAGCGGATAAAAACTATATTCTACAGGCCCGGCAACTGTTTTCAAGCGTTTATTGGAATGCCGGATGGGATGGCGATTACATGCTTATGGCTCATGATGTAGCGGAGGAAGATTTACAATGGTTCAGGAATAAAGGTTTTTTGATCAAAGAATGTAAAAACCTGTACCATGGCAAAATGGGATACCGCGAATACTCTACCAGCGTTTTGGATAAATTTTACCTTTTTACCGAAGAGTTTAAAAAATGGGAGCATGTGGTTTTTCTCGACGGGGATATGATCGTCAGGGCTAACATTGACAGGCTAACCAGAACGAATTCTTTTTCCAGCCCAAAAACCTGTAAAGATTATTTCAAATATTATTTTGCAAAAAGTGAAGGCCCTGAGCTGGCAATGTTAGAAAAAGAATACAACCTGAAAAGGCCCGCCTTTAATTCAGGAGTAATGTGCTATAATACGCAAATCATTAAAGACCATACCTTTGATGATCTGCTGGCTGTATTCTACAAATATGCCAATATCTGTGAAAGTGATGATGCGATATTAAACCTATATTTTTACAGGCAATGGACTAAAATCCCGATGGTATTTAATGTCCTGGTTCATAACTTTGGATTAAAAAATTATAATAACGCTATCATACTTCATTTTAATAAGCCGGCAAACTTTCGTGACAAGAACCTTAGGCCCTGGGAAGAAGGTAACCACTATTATAACGAATGGAAAGCAAACCTTGACAAGGCAGAATTAATGGATTTGCAGAAGGTGCAGGCAGGAAAAAAATGGGGCTTTTTTAAGATAAATTATTATTCTTTGCTTCTTAACCTTTGGATTTATCTGAACATTATTATTCAAAAACTTCAGGGTTTTTACCATGATTTTTTTAAAAATTATTTAAAGTATCGGGTAAGATATCTTTTTTTATACACCATACAAACGCCTGGCCGGATAGCCGGTACGATCGGGCAATATATTAAAAAACGAAACCCCGGGTTATATAACCGGTTTAAAACCAAACGGTGATATTGTTCTAACTTTCTTTACCGGAAATTCTTGAGGAATAAAAAAAACGACATTATTTTCTTTTGACAGATCGAACCCGGATATTGTTTTTATTGAAATTTCGCTTCATTTCCCTGGTACCACATTACTGGTAAAACATGCCATTATATACTTCGGTGGCTTTATTAATATTTCCATCATAAACTATTTTGCCATCGATCAGGCAAATTCCACGTTTACAAATCTGGCGGGCTTCTTTGGGATTATGAGAAACAAAAATCAGGGTTGCGCCATTGTCGATAATTTCACGGATACGTTTAATGCATTTGATTTGAAAACCCCAGTCACCTACTGAGAGCACTTCGTCAACCATCAGCAGTTGCGGCTGATGAACAACAACACTGCTAAACATGAGGCGGGCAAGCATACCTGTTGAAAACATCTTTGCCGGCTTTTTCAATTGTTCGCTAGTGAGCTCAGCAAATTCAGCTACTTTATCGATAAGTTCACGACGGTTTTTTCGGGTATAAATTCCCGACATAATAAGAGCAATCCTGATATTATCATACCCTGATAGTTCCATTTCCAGGCCTGCACCTAATGAAAGTAATGGTGATACGGGCACAGTAACATCAACAATCCCCTGATCGGGTTTCATGATTCCGGCAATGGTCCTTAAGAGGGTGCTTTTCCCGCATCCATTAGGCCCCAAAAGACTGACTGCATCGCCTTTGGGAATTTCAAGGTCGATATGATGCAAAACTTCATGCTTGCGAAAAGGATGTAAAAACGAAGCTTTCATCAGAAAATCCTTTAATGAAGTCACCCCATTCCAGCTTTGCAGGTAACTTACCGAAACATCCTTGAGTTTAATCGCGTGGTCCATCATGCCTAAAGGTTAGATATAAAACTGTTTTTTGTGAGTTTGAAAATTCCCAGCCCCAGGAAATAAAACATCACTGTAATCCCCAAACAAATAAGGGAATAATGCAAGGATGGCGGCCGCCCAAAATAAAGGACATCTCTCACTATCTGAAGAAAATGAAATAACGGATTCATATAAACCAGATACCTGAAATTCACCGGGATGATATCTGAAGTAAAGGCAATAGGTGAAAGATAAAAAATTGCAGGATTAAGCGTTGACCAAAGAATAGAAATATCTCTGAAAAAAACATTAAGGGACCCTAAAATTATACCAATGGAATATATGAACACAGTATACAAAAGTATCACAGGTATAATATAAAACATATTCAAACTGATTTTTAATCCCAAAAACAACATTATCACTGTGAAGGGTATTAAACCTAAAATAAAACCTACAAATTCACTTCCCAGTTCTGTAATGGCATAGCTGCTTTTAGGAAGGCCTATGCTTTTTATAAGGTGAGAGTTTTTCAAAAATACGGCACAAAGCCTGTTTGTTCCTTCAGAAAAATAAACAAAAAACAATAATCCACTCAACACATATAGCGGATAATGCGGGATTGTCTGAAATACATTTGAAAATATCGCAACGAAAATAAGCAAGTACAGGGCTGGGTGCAGCAATGTCCAGAAAAAACCAAAAAAAGTTTGCTTATATTTTAGCTGTATATTCTTATAAATGAGCAATATTAAGGTTAAACCCCGGTACTCTTTCATTTTGGAAATTTTGTGCAAAATAAAGCATTTTTTTCTAAAGAGCAATTAATAAGGATGTATTACATATGTTGACACTCTTTTTATTATAAACCACTTTGCATTTTACTTTTTTGCCTACTTTTACATTGATAAATCACAAGTTCCATTAATACACTTATTGTCAAATAGCAATTTTTCAATTTTGTGTTTTAAATTGTCAAACCAAACCTGAAAACTCAAAAACCGGTGAAAGATTGCCTGCTGGTCACATTAGCTGATAAAAACTACGTTCAATATGCTAAGCAATTATTCTCCAGTGCATATTGGAATGCCGGATGGGATGGTGATTATATGTTGCTGTCTCACGAAATTCCGGAATCCGACCTGGCCTGGTTCACTGAAAAAGGCATACTGGTCAGGCGATGTAAACCACTTTATAACGAGGCAATAGGAAAAGAAAAATATCCTCCCGTTGTTTTTAATTTGTTTTATTTGTTCTCTCCTGAATTTAAAAAGTGGAAAAATATTATTTTTCTTGATGGCGATATTATTGTCCGGGGCTCATTGAAAGGACTCACTAACGTAAAGGGATTCGCCAGTCCGAATATTATCGGTGACAGACTCAGGTATTTCTACTATAATGATACCGACACTATGTTGTATTCAAAGCTGGAAAAGGAGATCGACCTTGATTCAAAAGCGTTTAACTGTGGTGTGATGGCCTTTTCAACAGATATCATTCATGAAGATTTATCTGAAAAACTCATGGGAATTTTTAATGCATATCAAAAAATTTCATCAGGAGCCGACCCCACCCTGAACCAGTATTTTTATAAAAGTTGGAAAAAACTTCCGGTGATTTATGATATAACTCCCGAAAACATTGAAAAATATACCGGTATTCCGGCGACAAAAATAAAAGGAATAATTATTCATTTGAAAGACCATGAATTGGCTGATGAACAAAAATCGTTTTATAAGGAATGGAAAGCCAGCCTTGAAAAAGCTGACGGCATCGATTTAAATAAAGTCCCGAAGGGAATAAAATGGAATATTTTCCAAAAAGTTTATCATTCCGGTATTATTGAGTTTAAGTATTCTTTATATCTTTTCCATTATAAATCATCACACTTTTTAAAATACAAGATTAAGCCGCGCCTTGCATATATCATTAAAACACCCGACCGGCTTGTGGGATTCTCAGGAGGCATATTAAAAAAAATCTGCCCTTCGCTTTACCGGAAATTAAAAAAACAATAACCACAGGGTTTTCGCTTTCAAATCATCAACCCTGTTGAGCGAATGCAGGAAATAATTAATTTTATCAAATCAAAAAGTATTGTATTGAACCCTGAAAGAAAAAACCTGCTTGTTACTTTGTCTGACAGCAATTTTATTGCACAGGCGAAGCAGCTGTTTTCAAGCGCTTACTGGAATGCAGGGTGGAAGGGAGATTACATGCTTCTTGCTCATAACATCCCTGAAGAGGATTTGACATGGTTCAGCGACAGAGGCATTTTAATCCGTAAGTGTGAATTTTTGATACAGTCGAGCTGGGGAGTAAAAGACGAATGTGCCCCGGTAATTGCCGATAAATACTACCTGTTTACTGAAGAATTTAAAAAGTGGAAACATATAATTTACCTTGATGCCGATATCATTGTTAAAGCGCCTTTTGAAAAACTTACTGACGTAAATTTTTTTGGCGGAATTCAGGATATTTATTTTAACCGGTTAAGCCGGCAATTTTATAATAAAAAAAATACCACATTTAATCATAAAAAATACAATTTCAGGCAAGGTGCGTTTAACGGGGGCGTTTTAAGTTTTAATACAGATATCATTACTCCCAGCCTGTTCAAAGAAATAAACAAGCTGCTCACCGATCATGTCAATGAATTTGTATATGGAGAACAAACGGCATTAAATCTGTTCTTTTACCGGAAATGGAAAAAATTACCCGTCATTTATAATGTATTCATTAATTATCATGGCCCGCGATCACAGAAAAGATTAAAAGGTGCTATTTTTCATTTTGCCCGGGTTTGTGATTACCCTCAGCCACCTATCTGGAACCCCGGAAGCCCCTTCTACAACGAGTGGAAAACGAATCTCGATAAAGGCGAATCCATCGATTTGGAAAATATTCCAATGATCAAAGAATGGAGTAACCTGAAAATCCGGTATTATTCCCTGATTGTAAAGACTGATTTTATCGCATACAATTATATACGACCTTTTATTGTTTTTAAACTGATCCCATATTCAAGATCAGCCTTCTTATACACCATTCATACTCCGGGAAGAATTGCAGGAACGATTGGTTCATTTATAAAAAAACACCATCCCGGCTTGTATGCTAAGTTGAAAAAATCAGCTAAAAAATAAACCGTTCAAATATTCCGTGATCAATGAATAAGCTTTATAATCAGGCTTTTTGATTCATTTGCCCCGGAAAATTCCAATTTAAAAGTATACATGCCTGCAGCAAGATTTTCAGATGAATAAACCAGAGTGTGCTTTCCTTTTGCTTGCGCTTCATTCACGAGTTCTGACACTAAATCGCCAATAGCATTATATACTTTTAACCGGACTGTTCCGTTTTCCGGAATACAATATGTTAAGGTTGCTTCATCACTGAACGGGTTCGGATAAGCCGTCATTTCAAACATTTCATCTGATACATTGTTCTGGATAAAGATTTTAGGTATCATCAGGTATGCATCATTGTTAACTTCGCCGTACTGGTCGCCAATCACACCTGTCCCCGACAAATTCAATGACATCTCTCCACTGTTCAAATTTTTATACGACCGGAATCCCAGCCTTATGATTTCATCACGCGCATTAACATCATAATACTGCATTGTTGCAAAAACAACCCTTATGATTCCACCCTCATCTGTTACAAGCAAATCGTCGTTGTCCTTTAGTATTTCATCAAGTGATGGATTTATTTTTACCGGGCTATTATTGTTGTTTTTAGGCATAGATACAGATACAAGTTTAAACTCATTTTCAGGGTAAGTCAGCTCAAGACCCATTGCTGAAAACTCTTCTATCGCAACACTAATACGCAACGGGATTTCAAAATAATCAGACGCTGTAGTTATTATGTCTTCATCATAAGGAACAATTATATTTTGTTCAACCGATTTTGTCATATTCCAGGCCAATACTGAATCGCGGTACTTAGTGCTGGATGCATTATAATCCCCGTAGCCCAATGTTTTCAGGGTTACAGCCAGGTCCGATCCGGCAACAGAAATCAGTGTGTCCATTGCCACCCAATTGCCCCGCGGAAAGTTTTTGCCGAGTATATAAGGAGACCCGATCTTTGCTTTTATCCGTGAAATATCGATAGCATTGATTGCAGTATTATTGTCTACATTGGCGGCAAATCTGTATTTTTCACCAAAATTCCGTGAAGGGTCAACCAATGTATCAATACCGATGAAGTACTTGAGTAAAGTCACATCAATAGCATCCACGCCATTGACCCATTGCATAGAATCAATAGTATATTTATCATAACACAACTTATAGTTACCATTCATAATATTTGCAAAATGATAATTTCCGCTTGCATCACTGGTATCTCGTGCCAGTTCGCTTCCCGCCGGATCACTTTTTAAAATTACAATCACGTTATCAATATTATACATTACCTGGTTGAATGACGGCGGGTTGGGCGCCGGGTTTCCGCTATTAGCCTTGCCGGCATAACGGGTTTTTCCGCTGATGGTATATCCATGAACAGTCAGGTTTAAAATATAAGTACTGTCACAACCCTTGACTGTTATATAATTTGCTGTATATACACCGGTAGCGGTGTAATTATTACCCTGCCAGTAATAGCTTTCACCATCACCTATTAATTGTTCTTCTGTAAAGTCATATCCGGGATTTACAAGCAGGTGAAGCGTATAGGTACTGTCGCATCCGAGAACTGAATGATAAGTAACAGTATAAGTGCCCGTCGTATTATAATCATTACCCTGCCAATAGTATGTTTCCCCCTGGCAGATCTCATGGTCCTGTGTAAAAGAATATGTCAACAGTCCTTCATCAATATTTCCGTCGCAGTCATCGTCTATGCCGTTGCATAATTCGGGGGCATTGGGATGTATGCCTGCCTGCACATCATCACAGTCGCTATTATTTGAAACATAACCTGCAGGCGCTGAACAAGCCCGGATGGTAATGGTCGCAGTCCCGTAGCCGTCGCCATCGGCATCCCGATAATAGGTTGCCTGAACGCCTTCATCTATTGTCATATCGCAATCATTATCAATTCCATCACATATTTCCGTTGCTCCAATATGCACAGCACTATTGTTATCATCACAGTCCAGTGAGTTGGTCGATTCATTATAATCATGGCAATCACAGTCGTTTGATAAAAATGTTGTGCCCGAGCCATATCCGTCTCCATCCATATCCCTGAAACATAATTCACGTGCATCGCAATCCTGATCTATTTCATCTCCCGGTATTTCAGTAGCACCCGGATGTATTGCCCCATTATTATCATTGCAATCCGTGTTATTTGAAACATAACCTGCAGGCGGGGAACATGCCTGTATTGTCATTGAAGCATTGCCGTAGCCGTCGCCATCTACATCACGGTAATACGTCGTCTGAACACCCTCATCAATCTGGCCATCACAGTCATTGTCAAGTCCATCACAAATTTCAATACCTGGAACGCCAGGTATTGCCGAGCATGTTGTATGTGTTCCTG
>CAZVKJ010000001.1:19777-111293 GCA_964626855.1 uncultured Bacteroidales bacterium | reverse complement strand
CATACTTCTGTTGCTCCGGGATGTACTGTTGCATCGTTATCATTGCAATCGGTATTGTCCGAAACATACCCAACAGGCGGAGTACAAGCCAATGTCGTTATAGTAATATTCCCGTAGCCATCCTCATCTGCATCACGGTAATAAGTCGTCTGTACACCCTCATCAGTTGTACCGTCACAATCATCGTCAAGGGTATTGCATACTTCTGTTGCTCCGGGATGTACTGTTGCATCGTTATCATTGCAATCGGTATTGTCCGAAACATACCCAACAGGCGGAGTACAAGCCAATGTCGTTATAGTAATATTCCCGTAGCCATCCTCATCTGCATCACGGTAATAAGTCGTCTGTACACCCTCATCAGTTGTACCGTCACAATCATCGTCAAGGGTATTGCATACTTCTGTTGCTCCGGGATGTATTGTTGCATCGTTATCATTGCAATCGGTATTGTCAGTTACATATCCGGCTGGCTGTGAACAATCACGGATACTGTCAGTAATATTGCCATAGCCGTCATCATCAGCATCCCTGTAATACAGATAAGAAGGATCTACTTTCACCTGAATCATTGATGTATCGGCACACTGATCCGATGTTGTACCAATGAGTGTATATGTTTTTGTTAATGACGGAGCAAAAGGAACACCATCGGAGACCCCATTGTCCCATGAATAGTTTTGCGCACCGCTACCGGTAAGTGTAACCTGTGAGCCCTGGCAGATTTCTGTTGCTGTAGCATTAACACTCAAAAAATCATGGATCCTGAAAATCATCAGGCTGTCAAACATTGTATTATTTTCATCATAGGCCTTTAGTATCAAAGTGTCGCCGGCAACTTCAACATTGACATAATTCAACACATTCATGCTTTTCGCCATAAACCATCCTGAGCCTACTCCGGAGCGCGGAGCTCCGGCACATCCGGCAACAATCTGGCAACGCCCGTTTAAAGTACAATACCCGTAATTCGTCACGCCTGAAGTTGTTGAAACATTCCGGTTTATTGGTACCGTTCTTTGATAATTATGCGTATGCCCGTTAAAAACCACCTCTACACCATAATCATCAAAGGCTTTCCACCACGTCGAAAAATAGGGATCCATCTCACCTGCATGGCTGGGGCTTGTATAAAACGGACGGTGAAAAAAGACTACCCTCCACTTTTTATCTTTATTATTTTCGAGTGTGCTGATAAGCCAGTTGTATTGCGTGGCATCTCCCGGATTTTCACTATTAAGACAAATAAATAAGGCATTACCGACGGTGAAAGAATAATACATTTCATTTCCCGGTGCCGGAGGCATTACCATAAGGTTACGGTAATTCACTGCGCTGGCATCACCTGAAATATCATGGTTCCCGGCAGTATAGTAAACCACATTGTTTTCGAAAAAATCAATACCGTGGTCAAACCAGGTGTCCCACAATGTGGTAGTACCTCCTGCATCAACCAGGTCTCCTAAAAACAAAACAAAATCTGAAGGTCTCACCGCTTCTGAAATCGCTTGCCAGTCGTCCCAGTATGTTCTGCTATCTCCCATGGCCGTAAAGGAAAAATGATCAGCATCATGTTCCTTAGCTGTATAGTAAACTTTATCCTGAGTCCATATCTGACCATAAGAATCCCATATGGAATAATGAATGACAGTATCATTCAACAGAACAGGAAAATTATAATCATACAGATATTTGGCATAATTGCTTCTTCTAGTTCCTGCATATTTGCCCGACAAATAAGAATTATCATATCCCCACCTGATACTATCAGAAGTGCCCGGGCTGCGCCAGGTAATCGCTGCCCCATCCAGTGGAATATTTGTCGACCCAAAATGTATCTGGCTTATTCCAAGATAGGTATACGCAATAAGGTCCATGTTAAACCCGATATCAGAACTGGTCACACTGTTTTGATGCACTTCCACAGCGATAGTATTCGTTCCGTTGGTAATGTAACTTGCCGGGATGATAAACTGCTGGTAGGTTTCAGAAGCAGACCCCGATGCCAATGTGGTATAAGTAATCGTTCCTGATGGCATGTTCAGCCTTTTCACCTCTGTCCCATTAATATAAAAAACAGCTCCATCGTCGATCAGGGCATTGATCTCGAAATAGGTTTCGTTTCCTGTAACCAGGTAGTCGAACGTTTTCCTAAAATAATAGGTGATATATTTATTATTTGGATCTGCTCCATAGCTGATCGTAGTTATGGTGGGTTCGGCATCAATACCGCCATAGCCAAGCAATGCATTTCCTGTTGGCCAGGAAGAATCGTCATATCCAGAGTTTTTCCATGTGGTTCCCAGATTAGCACCGGTATCATTATATTTCCAAACCCCACCACGTAAAACCGGATTATAGTGCATAATAAGATCCATGTCAAATCCGATATCGGTGCTGCTGCTGCTATTCTGGTGCACTTCTACGGCAATGATATTCGTTCCATTGTTTAAATATGAAGCGGGAATGACGAATTGCTGGTAATACTCGCTGGCGTACGTTGAGGCAAAGGTGTTATATGTAATGGTGCCGGCAGGCATATTAACGCGTTTAGCCTCAACACCATTAATATAAAATACGGCACCATCATCGATAAGTGCATTAATTTCACAATATGCTTCATTTCCGGTCAGCACGCAGTTAAAGGCCTTCCGGAAATAATATGTCGGATATTTGTTATTTGCATCACTGCCATAGCTCAGCGTGGTAGTTACGGGTTCTGCATCAATAGTACCATAGCCAAGCAAGCCATCACCGCTCTGCCAGGCACTGTCGTCATAAGCTGTTTCTTTCCAGTCTGTGCCCAGATTTGTACCAGTATCATTATATTTCCATTCACTGAACCTGTCGATGAGACTGGAGTGTACGATCATCTCCATATTAAATCCAATATCCGTGCTGGTCGCACTGTTTTGGTGAACCTCTACTGCAATAGTGTTACTTCCGTTTTTTATGTATGCCGGAGCAATTAAAAACTGCTGATATGCTTCGTTTGCATATGTTGAAGCAAGGGTATTAAAGGAGATGGTCCCGGCCGGCAAATTCAGCCGTTTCACTTCTACACCATTGATATAAAATACCGCACCGTCATCGATCAATGCATTAATTTCGAAATAGGATTCGGTTCCGGTGACAGTATAATTGAATGTTTTTCTGAAATAGCATGTCGGATATTTATTATTCGGATTTCCTCCATAGCTGATGGTGGTAATCGTTGGTTCCGCATCAATGCCGCCATAGCCAAGCAAAGCATTGCCGGAAGGCCATGAGCTGTCATTGTAACCGACCTCTTTCCATGCTGTTCCCAGGTCAGTGCCGGTATCATTGTATTTCCAGGCTGAACCCCGGCTGATCACCGTAGCCGTTGCTTTGCCGGATGGATTGCTGCTGAGGGCACCTGAAACAGAAGCTGAATGCGCCCCAAAAGAGCATGAAGCCGCAAGAACTGCGATCAGACCAAGTGCGGTATATTTTAAAAATCTGTAAAATTTTTTCATGTTAAATATTTAGATAAGAACATTAATACAGGAAATACAAATGTACTCTTTTATCAGCGAATATACGGAATTCTTTGGTATAAATCAACTACTTTTAAAGCCCTGAAGCCGGTTGACTGATAATGAGACAACTGTAAGCACCCCTACATCCACCTCAGGATACGCAATTGTGCCTGATTTCTGAAAACCCGTTACAAGGCTCAGTGTAAGCTGAAATTACTGTCATTAATTCTTATTATTTTGCGTAGAATAATTATCCCTCTGACTGACATTCATCATCATCGGCATGATCGTCCGGCTGAACCCGTTCCTTCTCCCTTCGCTTTTTCATAATTTTCCGGATAAAATCAATTAAAAAATAAACCCCCAGAACAGAGGCCAATATCAGAAGAATGACGAGGTACAAAAGTATAACATCTTTAGCGCTTCCTGTACCGGCAAAGGCTAAATGACAGCTAAGCAAAAAAGGAATTACCAAGAATTTTTTCATAATAATATTTTTACAGAATCACCTGACCGGGCCATGGGTTTGCTTTTGAGTTACCCCAAAGTTTGCTGATATAGTCAATGGAAAAGAAATCTTCGAATGCATGAAGCCAATACGCTCCTTTATCCGTTAACTGAATAGTATCCTGTCCTATTGTCAAAAATCCTATCATTTTCAACTGTTTTATAAATGTCCCGAACTCCTTATCAAAACTCCGGTTAAACCGCTGGCTGAAATCACTTTTTCTAAATTTTGTTTCATAAATCCTCCAGTAAAGCCATCCTGCCATTTGTGCCTTTTCCGATAAATCCACGGATAACGCGACCGGAGAGGCTCCCTTCTCCATTGTCCTTATATATTCAGCAACACTAAAGGTATTCACATAAAATATGTTTTTCAGATAGGAACTGCCGCTGGCGCCAAGCCCCAGGTATGAAGGAACGGTGACTGAACAATATTTTTCCGTTCCCTTCCGTGTAAAAGCCCATACCGAGGAGCGTTCAAATCCGGAACTATAAAAAATATCCTCAATAACTTTAAGGAATTTTCGTCTTCTGAACATTGTTGCAAGGGCATTTCGTTTTTGGGCGACCTCTCTTCCCATACGCGTATAGGGGAACCGGAACAAGGGGTAGGTCGCAGCCTGGCCAATCCCAAGATTAACCATGTCGTATGTGGCCTGTTCAACTTCAGCAATAGTCTGGCCGGGCAGATCGAAGATATAATCAATGTTTAAACAATCGAAATTTTTAGCAACAGCCCGTTCCACAACGTTCTTAACATCAGCGGCGGTATACGATCGTTCCAGCATTTTCAGATGCCTGTCCTGCAGAGCCTCAACGCCAACACTAAGGTATTTAAAACCCAGGGCTTTTAATGTATCCAAATTCCCGTTGCTGAGATGATCGGGATGGCTTTCAATATGAGCGGAGCACGCCATATTAAAATGCTTGTAAATGGCGTGGAGTATATCTTCCAGGCCTTTCCCCAATAAGATTGTCGGGGTGCCTCCGCCGATATAAAAACTTGATATGCTTTTATCGGCAGTCAGCACTGCATATTTTTCAATTTCCTTAATTACGGCTTTAGTGTATTTCTTTGCCGTATCGTCACTGTATATTTCTTTGTTATACGGGCAATAAGGACATATCCGGGTACAAAAGGGTATATGCAGGTATAATCCCATTTTGTTGAGTTCCTGTATATTTTCAGCTATTGAAATATCATCCGGAATAATGTTGTGAAACGTTATTTCTTTCTCTCCTGTGAAGTGCCGGCTTATTTTTTTTCGTACTATATCTGAAATCATAGCTGACAGTATTTAATCAATATGATTGCAGTGTTTCTGAAACAATACCTGCCTTATGTTTCATCACTAATTGTTCTAGGTTATTTACAAAAATAAACAATGCCGCATGCACTATCACACGTACGCGGCTTTCAAACCAATCACTGATAACTGTTTAATAAAGATAAGGCATTATTTTCAAATCAGCGCTGTTTACATTGATATTCGAAAAATAATTTTTACCGGCAGGTGAAATCCGGCTGATTAATCACGAATAATTAAGCGTTGAAAACGCGCTATAACGGAATTGTCAATGTAATACGCACCAACATAGATTTTTATTTCCCGCATCATTGATGCCCCTCTGGGGCGGATTGCGCTGATTTACGCAGAGATTAAACATAAACCATCCATCTTCGTAAAATTACGCCACCTCTGGGGCGGATAGCGGGAAACAGTAACGTATAAGCAGATTGCGGGCTATGGTTGAAAATGTGCAGGTACTCTATGTAACGCTCGCCGGCAAGGAGCTTCGGGCGAACAGCTGTGCTCAGACTAACGGGGTAATTCTCTTCTTTCAATATACTCTCTGGCTTCAATCAGTGCTTTATGAAGTTGTGCTTCAAGTTCTTTTTTAGGTGGTAATTCAGTCCAGTATTCAGCGACCATTATACCATCTTTGTGTAATTCAAGTAACTCAACCTGCTCACGACTGGTTTCGGCACATAATATAAGACCAACAGGCTTTTCTTCGCCGTCCTGCTTTTCATACCTGTCAAGCCATTTCAGATAAAGTTCCATTTGCCCCTTATCACTTGCCTGAAATTTGCCGATTTTTAAATCTATTGCAACCAATCGTTTCAATTTACGATGAAAAAAGAGCAGATCAAGGTGATAATCTTCTCCGTCAATTATCATTCGCTTTTGACGCTCGACGAATGCAAACCCTTTACCAATCTCCAGAATAAAATGCTCTAATTCTCTTATAATTGCTGACTCCAAATCTTTTTCAAGATAAGTATCTTTCAACCCTAAAAAATTCAGAATATAGGGGTCTTTAAACGTATTTTGAGAAATATTGCCCGATTTTATCAGTTGGGTATTTGCTATTTTTGTTCTTTCAAATGTTTTTGTTTCAATTTTATTGCGCAGTTCTCTTATGCTCCAACCTTCTTCGACAGACTGGCTTGCATAAAACAGTTTTGCTTCCGTTTTTTTTATTGGAAGCAGTTCTACAAAATGCGACCAACTCAACTGTCGTGACAGTGGCCCGACAATTTCCATATCCTGAAATTGTTCGGCAAATTGCATCATTCTTCTAAGATTACGTTCTTCAAAATTTTTTCCATACTTAGCTTTCAATTGTGTCGACACCGTCGACACAATTTCTTTTCCATAATCAGCCCGCTTGTTCTGTAAAATATGTTCATTGATGCGTTTACCCACCTGCCAGAACAAAGTAGTGAGTGTACTGTTAGCATACAACGCCACTTGTGTTTTATTCTGTTCAATAAGTTGCGATAACTCCTGAAAAAGCCGGTCTTCAGATTGTATAAAAATTTTGTTTTTCGTCATTTGGTTTCAATTTTATTAATTTTAGTTATGCCTCCTCCCCATTCTCCAAATCCTTGCCCCTCCTTTAATTTCTAACGGCGATAATTTCCAATTCATCCTCAGTGTAACCGTAATGTCGGGCTATGACATGCACACTGCTCAATTTGAATATAAATAATGCATATAATCCTGTTCCATTCCTGCGTTTTGAAATATGCTAAATAAGGCCGTTTATCATTGATCATTGTATAGATGGTTTGTGATATAAATAATACTATCTTCCAAACAAATCCGCCCCCTAAAAACCTCATATAAAGATAATGCATTAATTTCTAATCAGTGCACTGTATGAAAATATTCGAAAAATAATTTTTACCGGCAGGTGAAATCCGGCTGATTAATCACGAATAATCAGGCTTTGAAAACGCGGGAGAACGGAATGGTCAATGTAATACCTGCCAACAAGGAAAAAATTCGATTTTAACAAAATAATCATGTTAATAATCCTTAATACAGCGAACAGAATGGCCATGCAATTTGGGATCATAATAATATATTACCGAACTACTAGAACAGCTCATTTCTATTTCATAAGCTGAGTTTGTATTATAATTAGTTGTTGTCCACCAGTAACCAGCCTCTCCACAGTTCGAATAAGAAGGAAAAAAACTACCGTCTTGCATACGCATATTACTTGGGAGAGCGGTGAATCCGGATTCATTGGTTGCTAAATAATTAGGTGAATTCCAATGGTTATACCCAGATTCTTTGAGTTTATTTCCAGCATAATTTCCACCTCCCAAAAACGAGATTAACGCAAACCATTCAGATTGGGTTGCTACATGCCAACCGATTGGCGCAATATTTCGGATGTCATATAAAGCATACCAATTATAAAGTTTGCCATATATATGGCCATTACTTGAATCATTGTCCCAATCACAACATGCCCCCTTATAGGATTGTTGACCCCATTCAGTATTATCAGTAATATACGGGATAATATCACCATTACGATAATGTTTAACATTAAGATTTTCAGCCATCCAGGTTTGAGATCCAATAATTATGGTCTTGTAAATATTTCCATCAATATCAGAAATTGATCCATAAGAAGCGTTAGGATTAAAAATAATAGGACTATTCAGTGTCATAAATGAAAAATAATCACCATAAGCTGTACCGACACTGTTTGTTGCATAAGCGCGTACTGTGTATAAAGTGTAATGGCTTAACCCTACCATTTCACTTGTAAAGCTACCTAAATCTGAACCATCAGTAGTTTTATTATCTGTAATAGACGGCACCCAATTGCCAATATGCCAGCAAACACCACGAGATATTAACGGAGAGCCCCCATTTGATAAGATATTCCCCCCACATATTGCTGTACCATCTGTAATATTGGTGACAACATTGGTTGTTAAAATAGGTTTTGTGGGCGTTGGAGACATATTATCATTGTTATCATTCTTATCATTGTTACAACTGGTATTATAAACCAAGCAAACCCCCAAAATGATTTTTATTAAAATCCAAATTAAATGTTTTTCCTTCATGTTGTATTCATTAAATATCAGTCTTCTAAAGTTTTATTTTTGTATTCATTACCAAAATGAATAGACCGTAGTAATTATAAATCAGCATCTGTATTAAGGTTAAAGATAAGTTTAAAGTCAATAGTTCCAGAAATTAGAACTATATCAAGGGTCTTTTTATCCAAATTAGTCACTTAAGTGTTTTCTAAAAAGACGATGCAGAAAAAGTTATATTCACACTGACATTTTGACCATCCTTAACGGTAACGGTCGCCTGCCGATATTTAGTATTTTCCATTTTGCAATTTTTACAAGAATTATTATCTTGAAACTTGCACGACATACTTACTGAAACAGTATATGTTCCTGGATTTATATTGTAAAATGTAAATTTTGAATCGGTACCGTTTTGACTACCATTAATTCCAGATACCGACACAATATAAAATCCAGCATAATTACAAGCCTCCATACCCGAGTTCCAACGACTACCAATATTATAGGATGTATTAACTGTAATACTTCCTGGACTGTTTTGAGAAAAAACTTGTAATGAAAGACCAATATTTAGAAGAATCAATAAAAAAAGTACTTTTTTCATAATGCAAAATATTAATAATTAAAATCAAAAATAAATTATTGTTTTTTAATAAGCAAATAATTTATCAGAATTTTTAATAAATCATAATTTATTCTTATAAATTCCATACTCCCGATCACCTTCTAAAAAATCATATTTTTTCAATTTTCCCATACAACCACCTCCGTTCCTTCAACGCAACCATTATTATTTGTTAATGCGGATCATTGATTATCATGCATTCTTATCTACTTGTGTTACCCTTACTTTTAAGGAGTATTTTGTATCAAAATCCAAGTTTTCTGAAAAAATGCAATACTTTTTTTCAATTTCGCCTGCACCAATACATTTCCACTCCTTTAGTTTCTCAAACCAATTTTCATCCACCAAAGTGTTGCATAAAATTGTTCCACTCAAGTTTGCACCATAAAGATTTGCATTTTCAATATTTGCTCCACTTAAATTCGCTGTACTCAAATCCGCCCAGTTTAATTGAGAATTACTTAGGTCTGCAAGTTCAAAGTCCGCACCCTTTAGGTTTGCCCTTGAGAGAATTGCATTTCTTAAGTCTGCTCCTCTAATATCCGACCCAATAAGTACCACATCATCTAGCTTTGCCCCTTCTAAATGACATGTATACAAATCAATTTTTGTAATTTTTGCTTTATTCAATCGCTTTATCAATCCTCCATTTCTGTATGATGCTTCCGGTTCTTTCCAAAATCTATAATAGTCTATTTCATCCAACCATCCTTTAATATCCCTTTGTTTTTTTGTAAAATCATTAAACTTAGTTATGAACAAGCCTAATAAGAATACTTCAACAATAGAGGCATGGATATTTAACCAAACAGCCTTAACATCTGCATCTACAGGAATATTGAACAAACAAAAAACAAAAGTTACTACTGTTACGATTATGGCCATACAAACTGTGGCTGTAATATAAAAACCAGTATAGGTTGCCATCCATTTCTTGAATCTACACAAGCTAACCACCACAAAATTTTTTGTTTTCAATTTAACATTCATATATATTTTATTTTATATCATCTCACAAATTCTATTATAGTGCATTCTTAATATAACACATTTAATCATAATTATATAAATACATCTAACATTTTGTTTTGATCCCAATCATGTATTTTATGTTATTATGGCACAACCTTATTCTATCTAAACATTTGCAAAAAAATGTTTTACCTTTTAAATATGCAGTTTTATAGATTCCTGGGTGGATGATCGCATCTTAACTTTTGGTTAAACAAGGGATGTTAAATGCTTTGTTCGTGCTCTTCTGTATAAAGCGCATTTTTATCATTACAAACCGATATGCTATATAATCGCAACTGATTTACAAGGCATATATTTTTAGGCACATTATCACATTCTCATTCCTCATTCAACATTTATAATACATTTATTATTCATAAGTTCCTACTTCTTCGCCGTCTCCGCGCTATTGTCGGACACCACCTCAACCCACTGCCCTTTGGTGCGGGCATAAATACCATCGTCGTACATGGCGGCACAGCTTACGGTAGGTAAATAGAAACGCCCGAGGTAGCTGGCATTCAGCAATACCTTGTAGGTTTTCTTTTCGTTGGATGCTACACTGAAAAAGGTATACACACGGTCGTCGCGGAAATCCCGGTAATCAAAGGCCGACATCTGCACGCTGCCATAGGAATCATCCATACGGGTATTGTGTATCTCCCATCCCGAAGGGAAAATATGCGCTAAAGCCATATTGTAGTAATAGCCCAACAGTCCCGGGTTAGTAACGGTAACCTCTGCAATGAAATCAGTTCCCTGCGTGAGCTTTGCGGGATCTATCTTCTGGCCGTTCATTGATTTATAGACCACTTCTATCTTCAGGTTATTTTCTCCGGCTTTTTCTTCGCCTGCAGCAGGAACACCGGTCAGTATGATACGGGCCCATAAAATTCCTTTGCCGTTGTTTTTAATTTTCAGCTTGCCGTTTTGAGCTGATTTTTTCAGGTTCATATCTACTGTGGCCACGGTCTTCTTCGATTTCTTTGTTACGGAGGTGCCGTTATTCAGGGTGTAGGTAAAATCAAGCCCGTTGCCGCTGTTGGGTCCGACATATTTTGATATGGCCAGCAGGCTGAATGCCGTTTCCTGCGTGCTCATCCAGTCGCTCTTGCTCAGGCGCTCCGAAATCAGCTTTACGACAGGCGCGGCCTTGCTGCGCATATCCATCAGCGACAAGGCTTCCACGATCATGGCACGGTCGCGGTTGTCGGAGCCGTATGTGAAGGACATTTCCCTGTATGCCTTCACGGTTGTGGAAGCATTTGCTGCCAGCTGTTTTGCGGCGGCGGGCTGCCCGGCAAGCTGGTAGGCGGCGGCCAGCCTCCATTTGGAGGTCACCGACAAATTCTTTTGTTCTTTGAGCAGGTTCATGGCGCCCATTTCCGGAGCCTTGGCCAGTGCCAGCGTATACAGCCGGTATGCCTGAACCAGGTCGGAATTGTAATAATAGGTGGAGTATTCTCCGGTCCAGCTCAGCGACATGCGTTTCTGGTATTTTTCCCATCTTCTCAGCACCGTGGTAGATACGGTGTAGCCTTTATCTCTGGCTTCGAGCAGGAACTGCCCGGCATAGCAGCTGGCCCACTGGTCGGCCTGGTAATCGCCCGGCCAGTACGAAAAGCCTCCGGAAGCCGTCTGGAATGAATATATGCGGCTGATGCCCGCTTTGATGTTGCGCTCTATATCCGCCTTCATTTTTTCATCAAGGTCCATCAGGTCGGACAAATACAGTTGCGGGAATACCGAGGAGGTAGTTTGTTCTATGCATCCGTATGGATAATGAACAAGGTATTTCAGCCGGCTTTCAAGGTTGATCGGCGGGATGCAGGAAACCTCAAGGACACCTTTATTGGTTCCTGCCACGCCCACGGGTGTGTACGCTGTACTCCATGTTTGCCCTGATTTTACAATATCGGCGGTAACTTCCGTAACTTCGGGGTTCGGATTGCGCACATCGATTTCAATATCGAATACGGCTGTTTCCTTACCGCTGCTAGCCGTCACCTTAACTTTTCCTATGCCAATGGCATCCTTTACCTTCAGCTGGAAGTTGACCAGCTCGTCGCCAATTTCATTAAATCTTAATGACTTCGTGCTGTTGTCGCTGATGGTGAACATCTCGTTCGTTGTGACCTTCACCGAAACATTCTTTACAAATTTTTCCATAGCAAAGACACTCACCGGCAGTGTAACCGTTTCGCCGGGACCAACAACCCTGGGCAAGGTAGCCAGCAGCATGAGGGGCTTGCGCACGGCCACCGTTTTTTCGGATGAGCCATAAGCGCCGTCCTGACCGGCTATCACCATCACGCGCACCGAGCCGATATACTGCGGCATTTTAAATGTGTATGTATTGGACCCTCCCCGTTTAAGGGCAAACGGGCCAAAGAATTTCACCATAGGTTTGAAACGGTTGGCACGGTTGGCGCCTTTACCACCCTCGCCATCGTCGCCGCCGCCTATGCTCAGAATATGCTCAAGCTGTCCGCTGTAGGCGCCCATCACGTAGTCGTACAGGTCCCAGGTTCTCACACCCAGCGCCTCGCGGGCAAAGAAATAATTCCACGGGTCGGGAGTCTTGAATTTGGTAAGGTCGAGCAAGCCCTCGTCGACAACAGCCACCGTGTAGGTCATCGCCTTGCCGCTTTCTTCATTAATCGTGATACTGGCATTTTCTTCGGGCCTGAGCACGTCGGGCATTTTGATCACCGGCCTCAGGTGGGTGTTGGGGTCTTCAACAATGACAGGGATGACGCCATAAAGACGTATCGGCAGGTCGTTGGCGGTCTGGCTGTGAGGCTGAACCAGGGTCACACTAACATAAACATTGGGCGCCATCTCACCGGTAACATTAAACTTGAACAATGTCTGTTTGCTTTCTGTTTCGACCCAGTAGGATTGCAGCACCCTGTTACCTGTTTCGATGGTTATTAGGGCACGTGCGCCTTCGCTTGAAGGAATTGTCAGTTTTACTTCGTCGCCTACTTTGTATTTTTCTTTGTCGGCCGAGAAGATCAGCATGGTAGCGCCCTCTTTGCCTTCGCGCGAGCGGCTTGCCCAGTCGGGCCAGTCAAAATAGGCGATCTTTCCGGTGCTGTGGCCGCTTTCAACATCGGTAATGCGGATAAAATACCTTCCCCAGTCGGCTTCAGGTATGTTCACGTTGAACACTCCCTTTCCGCCGCTTGTAGTAATATCGAAACTCTTGTAAGGCTGATGATAGGTGCTGCGGACAAAGTCCGACAGTTCGTCGCCGGTATTATCCCACCACCAGCGCCAGTCGACCTTATAAATGTCTACTTTCATCCTTGCCGCCGGCATTAACGATCCGTTAGCATCAACATTCACGACCTCTATATTATAATTTTTGTTTGTACACAGCATGCCCGAATATTGCGTTCCTTCGGGAACTTTAATGCCTGCATAGGATTGGAAAGGATAATAATTCAGTGAAAACTGGTCAACGCTGAATTCTCCGCCCGGCTCAAAAACACGGGTCTGGAAATTTGCTTTCAGCACACCCGGGGCCGTTCCCGAGATGGAGAAATCGGGGAATACATCGGCCATGCCTTCGTTGTTTAGCTCGCCGTTAAAAATATTATAGGTTTCGGAATAAAAATATTTTGACGGATCATCAAAAACATATGTTGAATATTTTTTAAAAGCCGTATTTGTCTTGTTGAGCACCACGTTCACGTCGGCTTTAAGGTTACGGGCAACAGCCCCATGCAGCCATTTGGCTTCGAGCGTGCCTTTGGATTGTTTGGTGATCTGTTCGGAGCCAAAATCAAGCTTTATCTTCAGCCTGTTGGGTTTGATGGTTTCAATACGAAGTGATCTGGTAAAGGTTGAGCCGCCGACAGTGACTTTTGCTGTCCAGTATCCTGTAAGGGCGCCGGGTGCGGTGGCCGTCCTGAAATCATAAAAGCCATTCACGGATTTTGTTTTTACGATATGCTGCAGCTTTTGCCCGCGCGGGTCAGAAAGGTCAAAGACCACGGGCACTTCAGGAGATAATTTGTTTAATTTGTCTTCCAAAATAAAGGTCAGGTAAATGGAATCTCCCGGCCGCCAGACACCGCGTTCGCCGTAAAAAAATCCTTTGATGCCTTTGCGGACGGACTCGCCGCCAACATCAAACATACTCAGGGATAAGGCCTGGCCGCCCAAAAACTTCAGATAGGCACGCTGGTCGCCTTTGCTGGCAACGATAAGATAAGGCACTTTCTTTAGCTGTATCACCGTTTGCCCTTCGCTGTTGGTTTGTGCCTTGTTCAGAACCTGGTTCTGATAATTCAGAACGGTAATGGCCACTGAAGGCATAGGGCGGGCGGTGACCAGGTCGGTGGTATAAATATTCAGCTCGCCGGTGGTACCAATTTTTGCAATGATTCCAATATCCGTAGCCAGTACATTGCGGCTGACTGTTTTCCTTGCATAATAGCCTTCTTTGCAGGGATCATTACGGTCAGCCCAATCATAGTAATAGTAATAATAATCATCACCATTGTCGTATCCGTAATAATCGTAATAATACCAGTTTTCAGGCTCTCCTTCGTCGCTCTCATCCCACGAAGCAGAGAGATTCTCGTCATCACTATTTTCCTCAGCTTCGCCATCAGTACAGCCTTTATACGTGGAATATGCCTTTTTTATTCCCAGTGTGACCTTATATATGGCGCCCTGCTCTGCCCTGATCAGGTCTGCAAGATCTAGATAATAGCGGTTCCACTTGCCATAATTCAATACGGCTGAATTCGCCGATTGCAGGGGAATGGTCTTTTTCAATACTAGCTTCCCTACACGGCTTAATTCATAATCGTTTTCATAGTCATTAACCTGAAAAAACTGTGTCATATTATTTTCATAAATCTTGAATATCTTTACATCCACAGCATTGACACCCACCGCATCAAAGGGGAAGATCAGGCCATTAGTGCTTGGCAAGATATTCCCCTCACCAACCAGCCTCAGGTCGGGCATGATATCTTCAAAGGTAACGCTGTCCCTGGTGATCTTATCCAACTCCTTTCCATTGACATTTTTTATTGTTTTGTCGATGGTGATCATCTCTTTTCCGCCTGTTTCTGCAGGCGGGTATACCCGTATAATATTATCTTCAATAATGAACTTCAGGTCAGTGGTTTTTTCCATTGAAATCAAGCCGTTTAAATCCTGGTCTTCAAGCAGCGGATCCGAAAACTGCAGCCTGACATATTGTTCAGGTGTCTGAACCGTTTGTATGGATAAAAGTTTAAAATCGTTGATGGACGGGATATCCACCACCAATGAGCCATTGGATTTTGAATCTATCTTCTCTCCGTCCCATTTGAGATCGACCACCGAAGCCTTGTCCCCCCTGCTTACGCTGTCAATAATAAATGTGAATGTTTTATTGTCGCTGCCGGGCAAAATTTTAACGTTCAGTTTTTTGTCGCCCTGACTTGCTACAAACAGTTGCTTAACATCTTCTGCGGCCACAGCATCTGCAGTGATCAGTGTCCCGGACACCTTTTCCCATTTAAGGTCTTTGTGGTTGTATGCTTTATGGTTGTCTACAGTTACTTCAAAAACTTGTTTGATCGTATGGAACTGAAACATGAAAGTCTTTAAGCTGTCGGGCACCGAAATCAATTTACTCAGGAAGAATTTTACCGTGTACAGTTTATCGGGCGGAAGTTTTTTATCGGGGCGGAATTCCACAGTGCGGGTGTCAATCCAATATGTTTTTCCGCTGATACCCGGCGAAAACTCGAACAGCTCATCCTTTACCTGTTGCTCAAACATTGAGGAATCCGCCATATCCGTGTTCAACCGGACTTTAATCGTTGATTCGGTTGAAATAACTCCGGAAGTAAAGGCTGATACATATTCCTTAAAAGCAGGATTGACCTTAATGATCGTTTGTGAACGTGATTTTGCAATAAGGAATACGGCTATAATAACAAAAAGTCCGATTAACGTGAACAGTAAAATTTTTTTCTTGTCCATATAAAATTATTAATTGTAAATAAATAGTTTATCCTATGTAAAATTACAAAAAAAATAAGTCAGAACTTATATCGGAAAAAATATATGAAAAATTTAAAAAGAGGGTATTTGGTCGGAATTATTTGGTTCATCACCCGTGAGGTATTGTTCATAGGTCTGATGATCGCGCATGCGGTTAAATGTATTAAACAGATCGTGGTCATTCATAAAAAAGGGTATAATTCCGAGAAAGAGTATGATTATTCCCGGTGCAAGGATATCTATATAAAACACCTTTCTGAAACTCTTCACCGTCAGGTTTTTATAAAAAAACAAAACCAGTAGAATGTTGATGACAAAAAAAATGCAGGATGTTACCAGCATATATCTCCAAGAGCCTATTTGCTGAAAACTCATTAATAACGAGGTAAAACAAATACTGTGTATCAGTGGCACAATAACAACCAGATACTTTATAACACCCGAAAAATAGGCTTTCCGGGCAAAAATAAACACCTGTACCAACGACAAAAAGCTGAGGGTAATAAAGGCTGCAATATTTATCGAGATAATGGTATCGCTGGCAATATACACTGAACCTATTAAACTCAGGATAAGTAAGGCAAGAAAAAATATCTTAATATAATCCCAGATTTTCATCAAAATCGATACTACTTAAAATACTTTGAAAAAAAAGTTAATTAATTAATTTTTAGCAAATATAATCTATTTTTGCAAAAAAGCAATAATTTTATTTCGTATTAAAAAAAAACGGTTTTTTGTAAAATAAATTATTTTTCATCTATGAAAACTATAAAAAAGATTATCCTTGTCCTGCTTATTATAATTCTGATAATAGCTCTCGGTATATCCTGTTTATTAATCTATTTTACAAAAAATGATTACAGGCCTGTACCTTTTGAAAACTTAACTGTAAAAAACGTGATAACTTCACACCATATCGACAGCTCGACTTTTACTTTTATCACCTGGAACACAGGTTACTGCGGTCTGGATAAAAACATGGATTTCTTTTATGACGGCGGAAATAAAGTCCGGCCTGACAAATTGTCATTTCAGAAAAATTTAAACGGTGTCTTTGATTTCCTTTCAGGCAATGACAGTATCGACTTTTTTTTCCTGCAGGAGGTTGACACATTTTCAAAGCGGAGTTATTACACAAACCAGGCAGACCTGTTTTCAAAGGCGCTACCTGCCTATGCATATGCTTTTGCAACAAATTACAATGTGGAGTTCGTCCCGTTGCCGGTAACTAATCCTATGGGCAGAGTACTCTCAGGAATAATGACATTTTCAAAATATGCCCCTGCCGAATGCCGCCGGTATTCCTATCCTGTAAATTATTCCTGGCCCATGAGCATTTTCATGCTCGACAGGTGTTTCATCATGCAGCGGTATAAATTGCCAGGTCAAAAGGAGCTAGTGCTTATTAATCTGCATAATTCAGCTTTCAGTGATGCCGACGTGCTCAGGCAATACGAGCTATGGATGCTGCGCAGTTTTTTACTTAGTGAATATGATAAAGGGAATTATGTAATTGCCGGTGGTGACTGGAATCAAAACACCCCTGACTACAACGCACTGACCTACAAATCAGGATTTAATAAAAAAACCGGCTTGCCCGGGATACCGGCTGATTATTTGCCCAAAGGATGGAAATATGCGCATGACACGCTTTTGCCTACCAACCGGGATGTTAATACCGCGTATTACCATCGGTTAACGCCAACGACGATCATCGATTTTTTCATTACTTCCCCTAACATTAAAGTTGAACAAATAAACGTAATAAATTGCGGGTTTGAGTTTTCAGACCACCAGCCGGTATTCATGAGGGTAAGGCTGAATTCCGACCCGCTGGCCGGTAGTAATAAAGAAATCAGAAACATAGTAGCGGAAATGCAGGATTCGATTTTAAAACTCAATGAAAAAATCAACCCGAAAATATTCAGTGCACAAAAGACAAAATAAAAGAGATAAGTTCGGATCGGATTTTGAATAGTGCGCCAGGTTTTCAGTCAACCATGAAAAAATCAGCAATGATGCTGTCGGCAAAAATCTTTCCCTCATCTGTCAGCCGGAATATACCTTCTGATATGTAAGTTTTATCGCTATTTTCATACTTTTTCATCATTTTTTGAAAAAAGGATGAATACTCTTCTCCGAAATACCTGTTAATATCCATAAGCGAAGCCCCCCTGTGTGTTCGCAGCGACATCATGATATATTCGTTAAACTGCTGGTCTTTTGACAGATCCTCGCTTTCACAAGGTATCCTGTTTTTTGATATGGATGCAATATAGTCGTTAATATTTGAGCAATTCCAGAAACGGGTGGCCCTGTTAAAGGAATGTGCTGACGGGCCGATACCAAGATAAACATCATTTTCCCAATAGGACTTATTATGCTTTGATTCATAACCCGTCCGGCAAAAATTCGAGATTTCATAATGTATATAATTCTTTTCGCGCAAAAAATTCATTATAATGCGAAACTGTCTTGCTGCATCCTCATCCGACACGGCCTGAAATTTTCCTTTCCTGATGAGCACATCCAGGTTTGTGCGCGGTTCCACCGTGATGGCATAAGCTGAAATATGAGGAATCTCCATATCGGCAGCTTTTACCAGGTTTGCCTTCCAGTTTTCATCATTAAGCGTCGGCATACCAAAAATAAGGTCTATGCTCAGGTTTGTAAACCCGGCATCCTGTAGTGCTTTGACCGAATATTCAGCCTGTCCTTGCGTATGAATGCGATTCAGGTAGGCAAGGTCATTTTTGAAAAACGACTGAACGCCGATGCTGATGCGGTTTATGGCCGATGTTTTGAACTCCCTTATTTTTTGAGCGTTTATATCATCCGGATTCACTTCTATGGCAATTTCAGGAGTTCCATCAACAATAAATTTTTCACCTGCCGTATCAATAAGAGATTTTATTTCATCAATAGTCATCAGCGATGGTGTTCCTCCGCCAAAATAAATAGTTTTAATAAGCTCATCTGTAAAATGCCGGCGAAGCAAAAGCTCTTTGTGCAACATGCCAATAATCTCATCTTTTTGCCTCAGCGAAGGTGTTGAATAAAAATTACAGTAATGGCATTTTTGCCTGCAAAAAGGAAAGTGAATATAAATACCGGCCATTCTTTAAGAATGATTGAATTAATGTTACTTCAACTTTTAAAATTTGAAGTTTATTCCCAGACTGGGAAGGAAAGGCAACTGGTCAATACGTTTGTATGTAATACGGTCGAAATAGAAGATATTTTTCCGGTTATAAATGTTTGTTGCTCCCAGGTTGATTTCGAGTTTCATATTTTCACCAAATTCAAAAACCTTATTGATTGAAATGTCCAGCCTGTGATAATAAGGAAGCCTTCCACTGTCGTAATCGGCATAAATAATTCCCATGTTGCCATTGGCTGTTGTATAATCGGAATTAATCCCTCCTGAAAAATCAAGAAGCTCATAAAAGCCCTGTGTCTGAGCAAAGGGAAATCCTGATCCCAGGTTCCACCTGACATTTATTCCCCACGAGAAATTTTTTCCAAAATTATATGAGCCGACAAGGTTCACATTATGCCTGCGGTCGTAATGCGGAAAATAAGTATCATAGCCATCGTAGCGGTGAATAAATCCATAAGAGTAAACAAACCACAGATAAATCTGCTGATTTTTTCTCGCGATTTTATCTTTATGCTTGTATTCGTATTTGAGCGTTACATCAACACCTTCGGCATCACCTTTTTCGAGGATATAATCTTTTTTGAGTGCTTCGGGTTTGGACACATATTCGGCATCATCATCATATACTTTATTCCTGTTAAGCTCTGTCAGCTGAGTAAACCATTTATAATATCCCTCAACATTAACAGTAAGATTTTTTAAAATATCGGCTTCAACACCGAAAATCAGGTGGTCGGCCTTTTGAAGGGCGCTTTTCACCTCTTTGCCATCAAATTTATCCTGAAGATTATCAGGCCCTGAAAGGAAACCATAAAAAAGATTGACCACGTCGCGGTCGGAACTTGCGCTGATCAGGTTTTGCGAATAAATACCACCTGCCAGTTTCAGGCGTAAAAAATTTGTAATATTATATTTTATTGCCAGGCGCGGTTCGGGCGAAAACTCCGACAGTGACGCATATTCATGAGCACGCAAACCAGGTTCAATCAGGAACTTCCCAATTATCCACTTGTATTTGAGAAACACGGCCAGTTCGGTGGTGGATTCTTTTTGGTAGATGAGCCTGTTGGCAGAATTATAGAATTCAAAGTTGGTCCCGAAGCCTAGTACTTCAACGCCATAGCGTAATTCGCTTTTTCCAAAAAACGACGTAAAATTCAGCCCGAAATTAAAACCATTGATCCGGCTGGATTTTGGAAATTCGGTTTGGTCTGTCAGTGATATTTTATATGTAGAATATGCAAATGTCCCGTCAATCAGCATGGTGGTTTTACCGGGTATGACAACGAAATTTGTTCCCGCTCCGTATGAATTCCACTTGAAGGTAGCAATCTGCCTGTAATCAGCATTGTCGTCAAAACGATACCCAAAGAAATTAACCTTGCTGCCATTCGGGGCATTAACCGAAATCTTACCATAAATATCAAGATAATTAAATGGAAGGCCATTTTTATCAATATACTGATATAATGTTTTTGATGTTTCTTTCAGGTAAGAATTTTTAACCGAAAAGATAAACGAGGAACTCGCTTTATCTAAATCTTTTTGCTTGACAATAGGGCCTTCCAAAAGCAATTTGGCGCCGAACGTATTTACATCTACTTTTCCGCTGAAACGTTTTTTATTTCCATCACGGGTAGTTATATCCATTACGGATGAAATCCTTCCGCCATATTCGGCACCAAAGCCGCCGGTATAAACATCAGCATTTTTTAATATATCCGTATCAAAAACAGAAAACAGCCCGATAGAATGAAAAGGATTATACACGATCATACCATCAAGCAGTACTTTATTCTGAATCGATGATCCTCCTCTGATGTATAGCTGCCCTCCCTGGTCTCCGGTAAACACAACGCCCGGCAAAACCTGCAGATATTGCGCCAGGTCTACCTGCCCGCCAACGGCAGGAATCCTTTCAATTTTTTCAATGTTAACAACATCTTTCGAAACATTGGTTTCGGTTTTGCGGTCAACCTGCTCGGCAACAATATTGATCACTTCCATTTCAATGGCCTGCTTCTGTAAATAAAGCTTTTTATTCATGTTTTCACCTTTACCAATGGTAATAGGCATTCTTACCGTATCATAGCCGATAAATGTTGCCATAAGTATATAATCCCCCGGAGGTATTTGCGTTATAGCAAAAAAGCCGTTTACATCAGTGGTGGCACCAATGGTTGTTTTGTACAAATATACACTGGTGAAGATGGCTGGCTCTCCGGTTTCTTTATCATAAACAAAACCCTTTATTGAACCTTTTTGAGCGCTAACGGAAAAAACGACGAACAGTAAAAAAACGCAAATAAAAAAACGACGGAATCTAACAACATGCATAAATTTGATATCAAAAATGTTAACTTTGCCAAAAATAGAGATATTATTTGAATTGTATGCTTAAATAACTGATAATTTGTATTTCTATTATTTTTCATATAAAACAATGAACTTAGAAATTGTTTTGAATTGATCTTTTAATATCTTTATGCGTCTTTTTTGCTGCAACTTCGTTAGATTTTTTGACATAGGATAAACTATGTCTGCAAAATCTGCCTCGTTTCGCTAAAAAATCCATCATAAATCTTATTTAACATAAAATCAAAACAGTTTCTTAAAGATGAAAAAAACAATAATCGGCTTATTCATAATCTTTTTTTCATGCCTGATGTTAAATGCGCAATCCTATTCATTACGCTCAGGCAAATGCGGTGATAAAAGCAATTTCTGCCCTAAAATAGCTTTGTTTCATGAAACAGCATATAATTTTGGTTCCCTGGGGGTAAACTCCGTTAACATAGATATAATTCTGATGTGCAATAAATATTATATGGCGAGCCTGAGAACCGGCATCAATTATTTTTCGTTTCCTAAAATATATTCCGCGGGGGTTCCCCTTGAACTGAATTTTATGCTTGGGCGGGGCAGCTGGCTTTTCGAGCTTGGGCTGGGAGTGAATTACCTATATTTCTATAAAAACTACACTCATGATGCAGGCCGGTTCAGTGATAATGTTTCATATCTCGCTGCAACAGGGCGCATTGGTGTAAGATATGAGCGGATCAATGGTTTGTTTTTTCGTGCAGGATACAACCCCTATTGTTCACTTATCGGATACCATAATATTGAACCTATCAGCAAACATCCCTTTCTTCATATGTTAAGCGCAGGGATCGGCTATACATTTAATAATTAGTGTTTGTTAGAAAACGCCAATTTTTTCGTTACGCTTTTGTCAAAAATGCTCATTTACCCAAGTATATTCCGCTTTTTGCCACTTCGCAAGCCTCAAACTTGACGTTTTCTTTTTACAAACAGGAGTTTCCTTATTGACACTAATTAGGCTAACCTTTATTCAACCAACCCGTCAGGTATTGTAATGCCCGATGCAGGTTATTCATTGATTGCAATCTGTGCTATTGCGCCCCAAGGTACTTCAGCGCTTCATAAACCAAAAATGCAGGCCATGCCAGGGCTTTTAAAAAGCCCAGTACACCCATCCAGAATCCGCCTGCCATCGAGATATAATAAATGGCCGCACCGATAAGCCCCATCCCATATACAGCGCCTGATGGGGCACAACTGTTATAATTCCTCTTCATATTGAAATTTTTAAAGATGTATAAACAAAATACTAACAGAAAACGATCGCTGATTTTATACAAAAATAACAAATTTCTTTCATTTGGGCACCTCTAATAACCTTGATCGGGCATCTCTAAAAACAAAAAAGTTCGAGGCGGTCGAAGTTCTGAAAACCGCAGTATACTGAGCGTATATGAGGATTTGAAGAACGAAGACAAACAAAGAAATTTGAAGTTTTTAGATGTCCCCATTTATAAAACTTCAGATAAGGAGGTACAAATAACATGGCAATCGCCTTCACTCAATCCGGGAAAAAGCGGCAGCCGTAACAAACAATCAGAATAAAAATCAGCATGAACCAGATTCCGGTCTTTGCTCTTTTCGATATAATAGGGGCTTTTATGCAGGCTCTGATAATGAAATGCCGAATGGATACCCTTGTCCTTTAAACAGTTGATGATATTGTTCCGTTGCAATAAGTTATTACAAATTACATAGAACATATGTGCATTGTTCGTTGCAAAGGCAGGAATAAAAGGCAGTTTAACAACTTCTGATGCGCGTAATGCCGTTAAACCATCATAATAAGCCTGCCATAAATGAATACGCTTTTCCTGGATATTTTCAAGTTCTTCCAGTTGAGCAAACAAAAATGCAGCGCTGATTTCGGAAGGTAAAAATGAGGAGCCGATATCAACCCAGTCATATCTGTTGACGCCACCTCTGAGAAACTCGGCCCTGTTTGTTCCCTTTTCCCATATTTTATCCGCACGTTCCTCAAAATCTTTGTGGTTTACCACCAGCATGCCTCCTTCACCGCATTGAATATTCTTGGTTTCATGAAATGAGAAACATCCCAGATGTCCAATACCACCCAGCGGTTTCCCTTTATAAAATGAGTCAATGGCATGAGCCGCATCCTCTACAACCCACAGATGATACTTACCGGCCAGATCCATAATTTTATCCATATCGCAGGCAACACCTGCATAATGCACTACTACGATAGCTTTTGTCCGTGGCGTAATATGACTTTCAATTTCATTTTCATCGATGCCGGGATAATCAGAACGGCTGTCAACAAAGCGGATCACGGCGCCTGCCCTGACAAAGGCCACCGCTGTTGAAACAAACGTATATGATGGCATTATTACTTCATCACCCGTTTTGATATCAATCAAAAGAGCCGCCATCTCCAAAGCATCCATGCATGACGTTGTCAGCAAGCACTTATTAAATCCGTATCTGTTTTGAAAAAAGGTATGACATCGTTGGGTAAAATCGCCATCACCGCAGGTCTTGCCCGATTCTATAACCTGCTTAATATACTGTAATTCTTTACCTGTTGAATATGCTTTATTAAATGGAATCATGATTCTATGGCATCGTCATACCTTAAATTTATACTTAAAACATTCATTATAAAATATCTTTATTAAAAAGCCATTGGAAAAAAATAACATCTGTTTCCTGAAAAAAGCTATTGTAATTTTGATCGTATAACAAAATCATAATGTACTTCATCTTTTCAATTTTCGGTCTGTACAGCAGCTTTTCCTGCTTAAAGCCCATCATTTTCAAAAGGTAAAAACAATCCTGCTATCATCAGCCTGTTGCTAGTATATCACAAAAATAGTTTAATATTTCATCTTTGACCGATTGATAACCGTTTTAATCCTAAAACCGAAAAAATCAATTGAATTATTTAGGCTAATCAAAATAATTTATTAAGTTTGACGATTAATTTTAAATCCAAATTTTTTTGACATGAGTGCGAATACTTTAGCTGAATTAAATCCTAATCCATTGGTTCAGTTTCTTGGTAAACCAGCAAAAGATTTTACCAAAAATGACCTGATCCGTTTTATAAAAGAAAAGAATATCCAAATGGTAAACTTCAGGTATGTTGGAGGGGACAACCGTTTGAAGACCATGAACATTTTTATAAACAACCTGAAACATCTTGATACTGTATTGACCACCGGCGAACGCGTTGACGGGTCAAGCCTGTTTTCATATATAGAAGCAGGGTCAAGTGATTTATACGTGATGCCGCGCTTTAGAACAGCTTTTGTTAATCCATTCAACACGATACCGACACTTGATATTTTATGTTCGTATTTCAATAAGGACGGCGACCCACTGGCATCTTCACCGGAATATATATTGCATAAAGCGCATAATGCATTAAAGGAAAAGACGGGCTTTACTTTTGAAACTATGGGCGAACTGGAGTATTATATCATCAGTGACAGCAAAGAACTTTTTAAAGCCACCGACCAGAAAGGATATCACGAATCATCGCCCTATAATAAATGGGAAGATTTCCGGACAGAGGCTTTACAGCAAATTGTACGCTGCGGCGGAAGCGTAAAATATGCACATTCAGAAGTGGGTAATTTTTCAATGGATGGCCTGGATTATGAGCAGGATGAAATTGAATTTCTCCCAGTAGATGTGGAAGAATCCGCAGATCAGCTGTTAATTGCCAAATGGATTCTCCGTAACCTGGCATACAGACGTGGCGTAAATGTGACCTTTGCGCCAAAAATCACCGTTGGCAAGGCTGGAAGCGGTATGCATATCCATACACGCCTGATGAAAGACGACAGAAATATGATGGTAGACAAAAACGGCCTCAGCGATTTTGCAAAAAGGGCTATTGCCGGATATCTGATGCTGGCTCCGTCGCTGACCGCATTCGGAAATACCAACCCATCATCATATCTAAGGCTTGTTCCACACCAGGAAGCTCCAACCAATATATGCTGGGGCGACCGCAACCGCTCGGTTCTGGTCAGAGTTCCGCTTGGATGGTACGGATTAAGCAATATGATTAAAAAAGCAAATCCGCTGGAAAGTATTCCCGAAGGAGATTTCAGCGATAAGCAAACTGTTGAGTTCCGTTGCCCTGACGGCTCTGCAGATATATACCTCCTGCTTGCAGGACTTACTGTTGCAGCCCGCTATGGTCTTGAAATGCCCGACAGCCTTGAATTTGCCAATAATACCTATGTAGATGTGAATATTTTTTCAGACCAATTTAAAGACAAGCTGCACAAACTTGAAACCCTGCCATACTCCTGCTGGAACTCAGCAGAAATGCTGGAAAAACAGGCGGATATCTATAAAAAATATGATGTCTTTTCTCAGAATATTATTGATGGCATTGTTGCTAACCTGAAAAGGTTTGACGATAAAGACCTTCGGGCAAAGCTTAAAGATAACGAAGACGAGATGCTGGCGCTTGTGGAAAAATATTTCCATTGCGGATAAAAGGTGCATTTTACCAGCTTTGCCGTAAAATATATTATAAATTTTGTTGCACAGATCTTCATCAAAACTGATGGCGAACAAACTTGAGGTTCTTTATATTTCCTATGACGGACTTACGGACCCGCTCGGGCAATCGCAGATCATTCCTTACATGCAGGGCCTGGCCAAAACCGGATACGGTATTCATATTTTAAGTTGCGAGAAAAAAAACAGGTTTGGAGAACAGAAAAAACAAATCGAAGAAATATTAAGCAATTCAAATATTTATTGGCATCCTGTCCCATATACTCATAAGCCGCCCGTATTATCTACTGTTTACGACATCCGGCGTTTAAAATCCGCTGCATGGAAGTTAAATAAAAAACACCATTTCTCAATAGTTCATTGCCGCAGTTACATAACCGCCTTTGTCGGCATGTACCTGAAGCGGAAAACCGGCGCTAAATTTGTTTTTGACATGAGGGGATTCTTTGCTGATGAACGTGTGGAAGGGGGTTTATGGTCTTTGCAAAACCCTGTGTACAGAGTTGTATATAATTATTTTAAAAGAAAAGAAAAAGAATTTCTTATCAACTCCGATTATACGGTGACACTTACCGAAAAGGCAAAAACAGAGATCAGGGAACATTTCTCTCTCGGTGAAAAAACGCCAAAAATTGAAGTTATCCCCTGTTGTGCCGATACAGATTTTTTTTCAGCCGCCCGGGTTTCAGAAAAAGAAAAAAATGACCTGGCGCACCAACTATCTATTTTGCCCAACGACATGATAATTTCCTATTCGGGATCTATCGGTACATGGTACATGCCAGATGAAATGCTGGATTTTTTTAAAGAACTCAGCAACACATACGCAAATGCCAAATTCCTTATCATCACACATGATAACCCGCAAAAAATTGTTGAGGCAGCCGCCCGTAAAAATATAGATCGCAAAAAAATCATAATTACAAAGTCGCTACGTTGGCAAATGCCGCTATTCCTTTCATTAAGCCATATCGCATTGTTTTTCATTAAGCCCGTATATTCAAAGATGGCATCATCGCCCACAAAAATGGGAGAAATCATGAGTATGGGCATTCCGTTTATAGCCAACAGTGGCGTAGGAGATATGGATATGTTTGTTGAAAAAACAGGAAATGGTTTATTGGTAAAGAATTTCACTTCAGAATCATACCTGGATGTTATTAAAAAAATTCCTGATTTGCTCCGGCTTGATCCTGCTGTCTTACGAACCAAAGCTATGGAAGAATATTCGCTGACCCATGGGATTGCTGTCTATCAAAAAATTTATGAACATCTTACCCAATAACAGAGCCACGGTGATTTATTCTGAACGCTACGAAAAAAAAATCGGATTTGACAACATCAGGCAGCATGTTGCTGGTCTGTGTCTGAGTGATTTAGGCCGCGAATATTTAAAACAATGCACATTTTCAAATAGCTTTTCCGGTATTGAACAGAAGTTATATCTTACTCATGAATTAAAAACAATCCTCACCCTTGATGATGCATTCCCGTCAGATGATTATTTAAACCTTATTCCTGAGCTTAAAAGACTTAACACACCCGGGACTTTTATAGAAATAGAAAAACTGATTGATTTACATATTTCATATTTTACTATACAAAACATCATCATTTATCTGAAGCAACGCGAAGAAAAATATATAAACCTTTTTGATTTGTCTTCCGGCATGATCATCCATCGCGATGTCCTTTTGAAAATTGACCGTATCCTGGATGAAAAAGGAAGAATACGTGATGATGCCTCTGAAGAATTAAAAAAGATACGCAGTAGCATCATCAGTGTACAGTCGCAAATTGAAAAACGCACACGGCAGATATTATTAAACCTAAAAAAAGAAAACATAATTGCGCCAGAGGTTGAGATTACCGTGAGAAACGGTCGTTGTGTGGTTCCTGTCGGCGCTTCAAATAAAAGAAAGATCAGGGGTTTTGTGCATGATGAATCAGCTACGGGACAAACGGTTTTTATCGAACCCGCAGAGATATTTGAAATGAATAACAGGCTCCGCGACCTGGAAAATGCTGAAAGAAAAGAAATTATCAGGATACTTATCGCTTTTACGGATTTCATCAGGCCGTTTTCAGACGACATGATTTATGCATATGAATTTCTTGGAGAGATAGATTTTATAAGAGCTAAAGCCCTTTTCGCCATTGAAACTGATTCGGCAAAACCTTTGTTATCAGATGGTCCGGGCATCAATTGGTATAAAGCAGTAAATCCGTTATTGTTTTTACATTTCAAAGAAAAAAATAAAAAGGTTGTCCCCTATGATATTCAGCTGAACTCCGTTCAACGGATCATGGTAATTTCCGGACCGAATGCCGGTGGGAAATCGGTATGTCTGAAAACCATCGGGCTCTTACAATATATGCTTCAGTGCGGATTTTTGATACCGGTAAAGGAAGGCTCTGAAACGGGCTTGTTTTCTGATATTTTTATAGAAATTGGCGACGAACAATCTATTGAAAATGACCTGAGCACATACAGCTCTCATCTGTTGAACTTAAAGTTTTTTATTGAAAATGTCAAAGAAGACACCCTGTTTTTAATTGATGAATTCGGAAGCGGAACAGAGCCTGTACTGGGAGGTGCCATTGCAGAAGCAACACTTGAGGAATTAAACAGCAAAAAAACATTTGGTGCCGTTACTACCCATTATTCCAACATAAAAGATTATGCTGCCCGCGCAGAAGGCACCGTGAATGCTTCGATGCTTTTTGACACGGTTAAAATGCAGCCCCTGTTTAAGCTGGCCATGGGAAATCCCGGAAGTTCATATGCCCTGGAAATTGCCGATAACATTGGCTTCCCGAAAGATGTCACCGAAAAAGCCACCATAATAGCAGGAAAAGAACGGATATCCTTTGAAAAACAGATAAAAGTATTTGCTGCCGAAAAAGAAGAGTTTGCCAAACAGCAGGAAAAAGTTAAAATGGCTGATGAGTTTTTTTCAGATATGATCGATAAATACCAAAAACTATTATCGGATCTGGAAACACAAAAAAAACAGATCATCCATGAAGCACAGCAGCAGGCCGCCATGATGATCAGCAACACAAACAAAACCATTGAAAGCACCATCAGACAAATAAAAGAAAGCAATGCCGACAAGGAAAAAACCCGTCAATTGAGAGGCGACCTGATCAAACTGAAAGAAAAAATAATCAGCGAGGATAAAACAGAAGAAATAAAAATAAAAAAGGCGCCGGGCCAAAAACCAAAGATTCGTCAGGCACAACCAGAACAAGCACTTCAGGCTCCTGAAAAAGGAAGTTTTGTGAGAATCGCAGGGCAAAAAATCATTGGTGAAGTTATAGAGATACAACACGAATACGCCCTGGTGTTGTTCGAAAATTCAAAAATGAAAATTCCCGTTTCCCGCCTTGAAGTTGCCGGACAATCGGAATACAAAGATTATTTAAAAAAGAAAACCAGGGGTAATTATGCTGAAATTATTGACAGAATTAATGACAAAATAGCAAATTTTAAAACCACCCTTGATGTCAGAGGCAAAAGAGCTGAAGAAGTTTCAGATATAGTTGAAAAGTACATTGATGATGCATTATTACTCAAGATATATAACATCAGAATACTTCACGGTAAGGGTTTTGGCGTTTTACGTAAAATAATTCATGAACTGCTTGCCAGGCATAAAAGCGTTGTATCCTATGAAAATGAACGTATTGAAAACGGCGGTGATGGCATTACAGTAGTAATATTAAAGTAAAAATGGTTTAATTGTTGGATACAAAAAGAAAAAATCCCCATGAAAAAATCAATGTATTTTATTTTTGCGGTTCTTCTATTTGTAATTCCCGCAAACAGTTCCGGGCGAAAATACCATGTACAGCAGAACAGAAGCGACAATGTTTATTTACTTACAGATGATAATTTTGAAAAAACCATAAAAGACGGAATTGTCCTGGTTGATTTTTGGGCCACCTGGTGCGGGCCATGCCGCATACTTTCGCCAACCATAGAAGAGATAGCCTCAGAAACAGGAAAAAAAGCGATTATAGCAAAAATGGATGTCGATAAAAACAAAATCACGGCTTATAAATACAACATACAGTATTTACCCACAGTTATTATTTTTAAAAATGGCAAGCCGGAATACCGATTCGTCGGGCTCCAGGAAAAAGAAACATATGTGAACGCAATAAATAACCTACAATAATATGGAAACCGGCAAAAACAACAAACCTGACAAGCCCCGGAAATCATTTGGCGAGCAATTAAAAAGTGCTTTTACATTATGGCATATCCTTGCACTAATTGTTGGTGGGGTTGCCGGTTATTTGTATTCGCATTTTATTGGATGCCCCTCCGGAGCCTGCAGCCTGAGGTCCAATCCTTTGTATTATATATTGCTATGGGCATTGCTGGGCTACCTGTTGGTAGAATTATTCAAAAAGAAAAAGAAAGAATAATTAATCCCTGCTGTATCTGGATGTATTCAGTTTTAAAATAAAATCCAAGCACCCATGTTCAAAAGGATTCCCAGTTTCTTTTCACTTGTAAAAATCAGCCATACTGTTTTTTCAATGCCCTTTGCAGTTATCGGCTTTTTTCTTGCATTGAAACACATGGATCGTTCGTTTGAATTGAAAACTTTTCTACTGATGCTTTTATGCGTGTTATTCGCCCGGAATGCCGCTATGAGCTTTAACCGGATCGTTGACCGGCATATCGATAAAAAAAATCCAAGAACTCAAAACCGCGACATACCTGCAGGAAAAATAAAAATAAGCCATGCCTATATTTTTCTTGTAGTGAATATTGTCCTATTTATAACAACAACATATTTTCTAAATATTTTATGTTTTTGTTTATCTCCGGTGGCGCTTGCCATAGTATTAGGATACAGCTACACAAAAAGATTCACCTATTTATCCCACTTCATATTGGGCGTTGGGCTGTCGATAGCGCCTGTTGGCGCTTATCTGGCTGTAACAGCTCATTTTCACCTGCTCCCGGTTTTATATTCCATTGCTGTTATGTTTTGGGTCAGCGGGTTTGATATTATCTATTCTTTAAATGACCGTTTATTTGACAAAAATGAAGGATTACACTCTGTTCCGGCCAGGTTTGGGATTAAAAAGTCGCTGATCATTTCAGCGGTTTTGCACATCTTCACCGTGGTGTTGATTATGTGTGCCGGAATTTTAAATCAAAATGGTATTTGGTTCTGGATTGGGGCTGTATTATTTGCATTTCTGTTGTTTTACCAGCACATCATTGTCAAACCCGGTGATTTAAGCCGCGTAAACATGGCTTTTGCCACTTTAAACGGGCTTTCAGGCCTGGTCCTGGGCATGTTTTTTATCCTCGATTTTTATTTATAAAATAATAACAGTTTTTTATTACTTTTGTATGAGTTAACATTTCCATACCTCATTATGAAAAAATTTGTCATTTTATGCGCTTTGCTCGTTTTCGGAATTAAACTTTTCGGACAGCAAACAACCGTTGATACATTATATCAGGGAGATTACCAGGAGGCTGAAAAGATTTACAACGAAGGCATTAAACTTTATAATAGTAAAGATTTGACAGGTGCCATTAATAAATTCGATGAAGCCATCAGGAAAAAACCCGATTTTGAAAAAGCCTATTTCAACAGGGGCTCTGTAAATCTCGAGTTAAATAAGTTTACTGAAGCTATTCCTGATTTTACAAAATCTATTGAGCTCAAAGCTTCGGCCTTAGCCTATTTCAGCAGGGGAAAAGCCCGCTTTGAAATAAAAGACCAGGAAAATGCATTAAGTGACTTTGACGATGCGATAAAACTTGACCCTAAATATGCACAGGCTTATTATTATCGCGGGGAAGTCTATTTCGAAAAAAATGAATTTCAAAAAGCATTGGATGATTTTGATGCCGCTATTAAATACAAACCCGACTATGCTTATGCCTATAATGACAGGGGAAGCGCCAAGGTGAAACTTGAAAAATATGAAGAAGCCAAAGCCGATTATTTAATGGCTTCGAAGTTAAGCCCGGGTATGGCATTTATTTACAACAATATGGGAAGCTTAAAAAAGAAAATTAATGATTTTAAAGGAGCTATTGAAGAATATACTGCTGCAGTAAAAATTAAACCCGATTATTATATCGCTTTTAATAACAGGGGAACGGCGTATTTTGAACTAGAAGATTACCAAAGCGCCATTAAAGACTATGACCAGGCAATTAAAATAAAACCTGATTATTATTATGCATACAATAACAGGGCAAATGCAAAATACAAACTGAAAGATTATGACGGTGCACTCGCTGATTACTCTAAAGCAATTGAATTAAATCCAAACTATGGTTATGCATACCTAAACAGGGGAATTACATATGAAATGCTGAAAAAGCCTGTCAATTCATGCGAAGACTGGAAGAAAGCCACCACATTGGGTATTTCCACCGCAGAAACCTATTATAAAACACAGTGCAAATAATTTAATTGAAATCATATGAAAACCAGAATTGTCATATTCATCATAGCAATACTCACATTCTTTTCATTATATTCTTCGGCACAAAATGTTGAATTTATAAGGGAAAATTTCCCCGGAAAAGATAAAGAATTTACTGATGCCCGCAGAAACCTGAATATGGGCCGCAAATACTTTGACCTTGACACATCTATGTATCCGCTTGCTTTAGAATACCTGCTGGATGCGCAAAAATTCAATCCCAATAATTCCGAACTGAACTATATGATCGGCAAATGTTATTTGTATACTATACAAAAAACAAAATCGATCAGTTATTTTGAAAAATCATACCAACTAAATCCTTTTGAATTCAAGGACATAAAGTATCAGCTGGCAAAAGCTTACCAGTTAAATTTTGAGTTTGATAAAGCCCTGACCCTCCTTAATGAATACAAGCAATCATTATCACCAGAAGATCTTGCAAAAAACTCCGGCAAAATTGAAAAAAGAATACAGGAATGTAAAAATGGAAAAGAGTTGGTTAAATCTCCTGCCAGGGTTTATATTGATAATTTAGGCCCGGTTGTAAATTCTGTTTATCCTGAATATTCCCCGCTGATAAATGCAGATGAATCTGTGCTCTTTTTCACATCACGGCGTAACAATACCACAGGTGGCAAAAAAGATGAATCAGAGGAGTATTTTGAAGATATATATATTACTGAAAAGGGGCCAAACGGTTGGACAACTCCTAAAAATCCGCCCAGTCCGCTCAATGGAAACTACCACGATGCAACTGTAGGTTTATCACCCGATGGACAGACTCTTCTTACCTATAAAAGTGAGAACTTCGGAGATATTTATATCTGCAACCTTAACGGAACAAACTGGACGGCGCCTAAAAAAATAAAAGGCTCAATTAACACCAAAAATCATGAAACCTCGGCATCAATTTCTTATGATGGCAAAACGCTCTATTTTGTGAGCAACAGGCCCGGCGGATATGGAGAACACGACATATACATATCTAAATTAGATAACAAAGGAGAGTGGGGTGAAGTTACCAATCTAGGATCAGTAATAAATACACAGTATGATGAAAAAAGTGTTTTCATTCATCCTGATGGAAAGACTCTGTACTTTAGTTCAAAAGGACATAATACCATGGGTGGCCTGGACATATTCAAATCTACATATGATGGGACAAAGTGGAGCGAGCCTGTTAATATTGGTTATCCTATTAACACACCAGATGATGATGTATTTTTCTCCATTTCGGCAAGTGGTGTTCATGGCTATTATTCTTCTGTAAAGCCCGAGGGATATGGCGGACAGGATCTTTATGTCATTACATTTTTAGGGCCTGAAAAACCATTGATTAATAACAATGAAGACAACCTCCTGGCCAGTATAGCCCAGCCCGTTAATGAAATCGTTATAGAAAAACCTGTTGAAATTAAAGAAAACCTTGTTACGATCCTGAAAGGGATTGTAATGGATGAAGCAACCGGTGCTCCCCTGGGTGCAAGTATTGAAGTGGTTGATAATACTCTGAATGAACCGATCGCAACCTACGCATCGAACAGTGCAACAGGAAAATATTTAATATCATTACCTTCCGGGAAAAACTACGGTATTTCTGTTAAAGCTCCAAACTATTTGTTTTACTCAGAAAACATCAACATACCGCCATCAACCTCTTACAGGGAAGTTGAAAAAAATATCAAGTTGAAAAAACTCGAAATTGGAAGTTCCGTTATATTAAATAACATTTTCTTTGATTTTAACAAATATTCCCTGCGTTCGGAGTCGCTGCCCGAACTGGACAGATTATTAAAATTCATGAACGAATATCCTACAGTAAAAATTGAGATATCTGGCCATACAGACAATGTTGGTTCTTCAAATTACAACAAAACATTATCTGAAAACAGAGCACGGGCAGTGGTTGATTATCTTATCAGCAAAGGAATAAAAGCAGACCGTATGGTAGCTATCGGATTTGGATTTGAAAAACCCATTGCTACAAACGATACAGAAGAAGGCAGGCAAATGAACAGAAGAACAGAGTTTAAAATAGTCAGCAAATAACAATTTTAAGTCTGAGTCGGATTCATCAAAGAAAGACCTTAAAACTTTTCTGTTGTTAACCAGCATGAATAAAAACAACCTTTTTCTTTATGAAAAATGCCCAGAAATCATTGTGATTGTTTTAGAAAACGATAATACATGTATTTCATCAGGGTTACGTTTATTTGAGTTGAAAGTACTGATAATAAAAACGAAATATATCATCATTAGTTTGTTCAGGTTTGTATTGAAATAGTTTGCTGGATTTATTAAATGATTATAAAATGGCTGTTAAAGATATTTTTACTGGTTTAAAAGGGAGTCCCAAAAACAAGGAAACAGGCAAAAACACATTATGCGTACTCCCCTGGATACATTTGTTTATCATACCTTCAGGCAAAGTATTGCAATGTTGTAACACATCTGATTTTTATTCCTACGCCGGCGACCTGAACAAACAAAGCACTATGGAAATATGGAATGGCCGTTTTATGAGAGCCATACGAAAAAAAATGATGAATGGCCAGGAGCCTGAAGTCTGTTCACGTTGTTATGAAAATGAGCGTATATGCGGTACAAGCTATCGTATAATAAACAATAATAACAACCCTGATAAGATTGAAGAAATTCCGAACATAACAAAAAAGGACGGTAGTGTCGAAAAAATGGATCTGAGATTTTGGGATTTCCGTTTTAGTAATATTTGTAATTATAAATGCCGTATATGCAGCCATGAATTATCCAGCGCATGGATACCCGACGCCAAAGCTCTTGGCAGACTTGATAAAGACACGCCCAACAAGCCTACAGTAATAACATCTATTGACAACAAACCCAACATTGATTTTATCAGAGAACACATCGGCACCGTGAAGGTGATCAACTTTGTTGGCGGCGAACCTTTGCTTACCGACGAACATTGGCAAATTCTTGAAATGCTGGATAAAGCAAACCGTGATGATGTATATATAAGTTATAATACGAATTTAAGCCTGTTAAAATATAATAATAAAAACGTTTTGGACTATTGGTCTAAATGGGGCAAACGGGTTTTGGTTATGGCAAGCATTGATGAAATTGACAAACGTGCCGAACTAATACGAAGCGGAACCAACTGGAAAAATGTTGAAGCCAATCTAAAATCAATAAATGAAATTGGAGTCAGAATTCTTTTTTATATGACCGTAAGCGCCATGAATGTCTTCCGGATTCCTGAAGTCTTTGAACGTATGACCGATATTGGCATATTACGTAATGAGAAAAAGGACGGGCAAAATTTTGAAATTAACATCCTCACTCAGCCTTCATATTTACACGTAAGTATTTTACCTGATGTAATGAGGCGGGAAACAATTGTAAAGCTTCAGAAATTCATTAATGATTACGAACAAAAATATAATGTCAGTTTAAAAGAGCACTTTCATTATTTATTCTGGCATCTCGAAAAACCATGGAATGAAAAGGAATGCCGGGCTTTTAAAGCTTTTACGGCTTCAATGGATAATCTCAGGAATGAAAATACTCTTGAAACTTTTCCGGAATTAAGGTGCATATTAGAATAATCACAATGTTTATTTAAGTCCATCGTTTTATTCTTTTATCTTATTAAAAAGTATTTCAATAATTTACCTAAAAAAGAGATTTTCCCTGTTCATCCTTTTCACACGGATTTTGTATTTTTACAATTAAAACGTTTATAGATGTCTATCGGTGATTATTTAAAAAAAACTTTTGCATCCGGGGCAAACAAAAATGAGAATCACGATTCATTATGCGTGTTGCCATGGATACATTTTAATATTTTACCCGACGGGAAGGTAATTCATTGTTGCGAAAGCAGCGACTACGGTTTAATTGCAGGAGACCTGAACACCCAGACCGTTGAAGAAATCTGGAACGGCAAATTAATGAAGTCGTTGCGCAGGGATATGCTCAAAGGTAAAAAGCCAAAAATTTGCTCACGGTGTTATGAAAATGAATGTATCGGACAAAACAGCACCCGTATTGCTAAAAATATTTTCTTTAAAGACAAACTTGAAGAAATTCCTTTAATCACAAAAGCTGACGGTTATATTGAACATATTGACCTGAGGTTTTGGGATTTTCGTTTTAGCAACCTGTGTAATTACAAGTGTCGAACATGTGGCCCTGATTTTTCAAATTCATGGGTTTCAGATGCAAAAGAACTTGGATTAATTGATAAAGAGTGTCCAAATAAAGCTTTGAAAGTATTATTAATAGACGGCAACCCTGTTGATCATTTCATAAAAAAACATATAGACCAGGTTCAAACAATATACTTTGCCGGAGGAGAACCATTAATTTCAGATGAGCACTGGCAAATACTGGAAATGCTCGATGAAAGAAAAAGATATGATGTAATTATATATTACAATACTAATTTAAGTTTGTTATCCTATAAAAATAAAAATGCCTTAGAGTATTGGCCAAAATGGGGAAACCATGTTTGGATAACACCCAGCATTGATGAAATTGACCAGCGTGCTGAATTGATTCGCAGCGGAACCAATTGGAATACGGTTGAAAAAAATTTGCAGGCAATAAACGATCTTGGGATATGGATCACGCCCTCCATCACGGTAAGTGTCATGAATGTTTTCAGAATACCTGAAATTATTGACCGTTTGATTGATATCGGTATCATAAAACAAGGTCCCGCAAACTGGCAAAATTTTTCACTTAATATTGTTACCTATGCGCCTATGTTTCATGTAAGCAGTCTCCCCGATCATGAACGAAAAAATATCAGAAAAAAACTTGACAACTATATTCTCAATTATAAACAAAAGTATAACGTGGATATTGAATATATTTTTTCCGGTTTATTCTGGCATTTGGAAAAACCCTGGAATAAGAAAAATGCCCTTGCATTCAAAGAATTTACAAATTCAATTGATAAACTCAGAAATGAAAGTACAATAGCCGTAATTCCCGAATTAGGTTGTGTTTTAAATTAACTTATTTATTTTTTAAGATATAGAGTTTATCTCCCCTATGAACGGCCGACTTAACGGGTACTGAACAAATAAAGCCCTTACCGGCACGGGATACTTCCTGGTCATCAATTCGGATTCCGGTAATAATATCTTCATAAACGCCTGTAGTCTGCCCTATTATGTTTATTTCATCGCCGGAATTTAATTCCGTTGTTTCAATTTTAATATCCGCAACCTTGATTTTAGAATAATAGTTTACGATTTTGCCGACATACACTTTTTCTTTCACTGCCTGCGAACCATAAACGTTGTTCCATTCTCCCAGGGTCTGGCCCAAATAATAACCATCCCAGAAGCCCCTGTTGTAAACTGTTCTGAGTTTACTCATCCATATTTCAATTCTATCTTTCGAATATGACCCGTCGAAATAGCTGTCGATAGCTTCCCTGTAACATTTTGTTACCGTTTTAACATAATCGGCAGAGCGTCCACGGCCTTCAATCTTCAACACTTTTACCCCGGATTCAATGATTTTATCAAGGAATCCGATGGTACACAAGTCCTTGGGCGACATTATATATTCATTTTCGATCTCTAGCTCGGTATCGCTGTCCTTGTCTTTAACAATATATCCTCTCCTGCATAACTGATAACATTCGCCCCGGTTTGCCGAGTGATTATTTTCATGAAGACTAAGGTAACATTTTCCGGAAACAGCCATGCATAATGCACCATGCGCGAAAACTTCTATCTTCACCAACTCTCCGGAAGGCCCTTTTATTTGTCGCTCCTTAATTTGCCTGACAATCTCTGAAACCATTGTCAGGTGAAGCTCACGTGCCGTTACGATCACGTCGGCATATTTTGAAAAAAATTCTACTGCTTCTGAATTCGTTACGTTGCATTGCGTTGAAATATGCACAGGTATTCCCAATTTAAATGCACGCTTTATTACGCTGAAATCTGAAGCGATAATTCCATCAAGATTATTGTCCTTTACAGCTTCTAATATTTTTGCAATCTCCCCGATCTCATCGTCGAAGACAATCGTGTTCACCGTAAGGTACGATTTAATATTATTTTTCCTGCATACAGAAGCTATTTCTCCAAGGTCATCCAAAGAAAAATTTACCGAAGACCTCGACCGCATATTTAATTTTCCGACGCCAAAATATACAGCATCAGCCCCGCCCTGAATGGCTGCTGCCAATGATTCAAACGACCCAACCGGTGCCAGAAGCTCAATATCGTTCATCCTTTTTTTTACAAAGTTACTAAGTTGTCGGCAATTATTATGAACCTTTTCATCAAAAGCAAAATAAAAAAGTTTTATAATTTTACCGGATAAAATACCTGTATGACAAAACACTTTCTGACAATAAACATCATTGTCTTTTTATTTTTATGCTATTCATGTAAGCCATCACCGCAAAAGGCCGAAAAATACTATGACGATATTATTCAGCCTGTCGAAAATGTTTTTGATAAAGAGGATGAGCTTATATCAGTAATTAATTCGGAAAGGGATACTGCAAATAATGATTCCGTTTCGATTATATCAGATATTGATACGGCAAAAAGTAAGGATTTTATCAGGCGGGTTGATTTGGCATTCAGCAATCTTAAAATACAGGTTTCCGTTTCAAAAAACAAAATTGACGCCTTGCCTGATTTTGATAAAAAAAACATACTCAAACAAGCAGCACAGAACATACTTGATGAATACGCTGATTTGTGCGATCATGAATATTCAGAGCTGATCACAATTGTGAAAATTCCTAAAGAAGAATATTCTTCCGAAGATGATGATAATTTCTTTAAACTATCCGAAACCATTGATAACAAATTGCAGGAAAAGATGACGGCGCTGATAACGGAAATTAAACTTTTTGCCCAAGAATATAACTTTGAAATTCAGCATGATTCTTTACAAACCATAGACAATCAGGGCAATTCATTATGATTAAAATCAATAATATTTTTTGTCTGTGTTTCCTGCTGTGTTCATTAATATCATGCTGCCCGACCAGAGACAAGGCTATTGCATATAATGATTCTATTATAAATGAATAGGTTCTTATAGTTGAAAAAATCAATGCCATTTATAAATCATTTAATAAAGAAGACAATCCCGAAAACATTGAAGAAACGATTAGGCAGGCACTATTCCAGGTTGATTCGGGGATAAATAATGTCTCAAAAATGAATGATTTTAAAGGAAAATCCGATCTGCGTGATGCCTCACTGAAATTGTTTTCACTTTATAAATCTGTAATCAACACCGAACTAAAAACTATGGCGGAGCTGACAAAAAACCCCACCTGTGATGTTGAACAAGATGAAAAAAAGTTCAATAAATTGAATGATCAGGCTTTGAAAAAAATGGATGCCGGGTTAAAAGAGTTTCAGGAAGAACAATTAAAATTTTCAGAGAATTTTCATTTCGAATTAAATAAACCTGAAGATAATAATTAGCCGAACAAATACTTTAATAAATCTTCAATTTTCTGCAAGGCCACAATTTTTATTTTATAATTCTCCGGATTCAGGGTTAACGCATTATATTTAGAAATAACTATTTCGTCAAAGCCCAGCTTTTCTGCTTCCGATATACGTTGCTCAATACGGTTCACCGACCGGATTTCACCGGAAAGCCCCACTTCGGCTGCAAAACAACTTTTCATATCAATTGCGATATCCTCATTCGATGATAAAACTGATGCCATTACTGCCAGATCTATTGCCGGATCATCAACACGGATACCTCCGGCAATGTTTAAAAACACATCTTTGGTTCCCAGCCTGAAGCCGCATCGTTTTTCAAGCACAGCCAACAGCATATTAAGCCTTCGGAGGTCAAAGCCCGTGGAGGACCTTTGTGGCGTTCCATAAGCAGCGGAGCTGACCAGCGATTGAACTTCAATCAGTAACGGCCTTAATCCTTCAATAGTAGAAGATACAGCTATGCCGCTGTGGCTCTCATCGCGCTGTGAAAGCAGTATTTCCGAGGGATTTGACACCTCGCGCAGCCCTAAACTCTGCATTTCGAATATTCCCAATTCGGAAGTAGACCCAAAGCGGTTTTTTATTGACCGCAGGATACGGTACATATTGTTTCTGTCGCCTTCAAACTGAAGAACCGTATCAACCATATGTTCTAAAATTTTTGGCCCGGCAATATTGCCATCCTTAGTAATATGGCCAATCAGAAAAACAGGTGTGGCTGTCAGCTTTGAATACTTCTGGAATTCAGAAGCACATTCTCTTATCTGTGAAATACTTCCAGCTGAAGATTCTATCAATTCTGTCTGAAGAGTCTGAACAGAATCAATAACAACCATACCCGGATTCAGTTTATCTATATGTTGAAAAATATTTTGAGTATTCGTTTCATTAAGAACATAACAATTTTTACTATGGGCCTGAATCCTGTCGCTGCGCATTTTAATCTGCTGCTCACTTTCTTCTCCGGTAATATAAAGCACAGTAATATCCTTAATATGTAATGCAACCTGTAACATTAACGTTGATTTGCCTATTCCTGGTTCACCGCCAATTAAAACCAGCGACCCCGGCACAATACCTCCGCCAAGCACCCTGTTCAGTTCATTACTTCCCGAGTCAATTCGTTGGTGCTCATCAATATTGATCTCCTCAAGCAATTTTGGCTGAGACTGATTTTGTGAAAAACCTCTTTTTTTTAATGTCGACGGCTCTTTTGAAATTACCTCTTCAACATAGGTATTCCACTCATGACATGCCGGGCATTTACCAATCCATTTGGAGGATTGCGCACCACAATTCTGGCAAAAAAAAACGGTCTGGACTTTAGGCATGAGAAGAAATATCTTATTTTCTGACAAATTCCTTAAAAAGTAATCCGCCATGATCACCATTAACTATCCGCAAAGCATCTTTCTTGTTAAGAACAATTTCCCATGTTGAGTTATATAAAATAAAGCGGTTGCCTTCAAGATTTGAAATAGCGACCTTTTTGTATGATTTCACTTTAAAATTTCCAACCGAACGTGTAATGGCAGTGTCATTTATCCAGCGCTGAGCCGGGTAATAAATATAAAGGTCTCCGTTAGGCTTGAACTCCCACTCTTCATTATAACTTGAATCGCTTATATGGGTTACATTTACAAATTTCCACCTTCCGACAAAATTTTGCTCTGTATCTAATTTTGAACAGGATTCAAAAAAAAACAAAGCCATAGTCAGAAAAAACAATATTAAACCCTGATAAAAGACCTTCATGTGAATGCATTTAAAACAAATGTACAAAAATTTATTATTCCCTGAAACAGTCTTTTTTTATTTTTTCAAGTATCCCCGAAGTCGAATAACCTTTTACCAATTCAAGGGTAAGAACTTTGCCCCCTTTGCTTAAAACATATTCTGCGCCTGCTATCTGATTTACCTGGTAATCATTCCCTTTAACAAGTATATCCGGAGTAATTGATTGAATTAGGGATTCGGGTGTTTCTTCGTCAAAAATAATTACTGCGTCCACAAATAATAATGATGCCAGCACCAGCGATCTGGATTTAATATCAATGATCGGCCTTTCCTCACCCTTGATCCTTCGTATGGAGGTATCACTGTTTAACCCGACAATAAGAATGTCACCAAGGTCGGCGGCTTTTGAAAGGTAATCTATATGCCCCATGTGCATGATATCAAAGCATCCGTTAGTAAAAACCAATTGATTACCTTTTAAACGGTATGCGTTTAATGTTTTTTCAAACTCAGAAACAGAATTAAAAATTTTATTTTTAATTATTTCTAAGTTTTTCATGGCTATTGTTTATTAATGGTAAAATGATCAGGGAAATTATTCCTGCCAGGATAATAATCCCGGTTTGTGCCCCCCATATAAGCCAACCCAGCGAAAGGCCAATTGTATTCGGAGTAATAAAGGTAGGTATTCCATAAAGAGTAAGTGTGGCAGCAACAAATGCCGGATAGGCGCCAATTCCGCCAGGTGAAATCATTATCGCTATGGTTCCCATAACAAAAACAGAAAGAACAGCAGTTATGGCAGGATTGCTGGTCACAGTAAGGCTATAAAAGCAAATATAGGTCATGGTAAAATATACAACCCACATCAGAACGGTATAAAAAATAAAAAGAATTGGTTTTTCAACTTTGGCCAGGGATTTTAAGCCATCCCAAAATCCTTTTACAATTTTTACAATCCTGTTATATATCTTATACTTTGAAAGTTTTGAATGAAAAATAAAAATAAAAAGTATAAAGATTACAACAAGTGCTATTGCACCATACAAGAAATATCCTTTGCCTATAAAACCAAACTTTTCAGATAGGGGAAAATATATTTTATCATATACAAACCCCGCTATTGCTTTATATTGGATTAATAAATTAATAAAAAACAGAACAACAAAAGTCACCATATCAAGGCCACGCTCAGCAACAACAGTCCCAAATGATTTCTCAAATGATATTTTCTCATACTTGTATAACATGCTGCAGCGCGATATCTCACCCAGGCGTGGAACGGCCAGGTTTGCAAAATAACCTATCATTAAACTAAGAAAGGTATTTATAAACCTGGGCGAATACCCAACGGTATTTAACAGCATCTCCCATCTCAAAGACCTGATAATATGGCTGATCAGTCCTAAAAAAAGACATAAAACCAGCCACCAGTAATTGGCTTCAGAAAATGATTTAAAAATTTGCCTTTTGTCTTCCTCTCCTAATTTCAAGACCGATAACCAAATAAAAAAAACACCTATTCCAAGGAATATAATAAGCTTGAGTGCAGTAAAAAAATACTTTTTCAAAAGTGTTATTTTAATTTATTGGTATCCGAATCCGGAAAAATAATGACAGGCGAGAAATTTTTAGCTTCTTCAAAACTCATTTGGGCAAATGAAACAATAATAATAAGGTCGCCAACAGCAACCTTACGCGCTGCGGCACCATTAATACCTATCGTCCCGCCATTTCTCTTTCCTTTTATCACATATGTGTCAAAACGTTCACCATTATTAATATCATAAATATAGACACGTTCATTTTCAATAATATTGGCAGCATTCATTAATTCTTCATCAATGGTAATACTCCCTATATAATTCAATTCAGAATGAGTAACCCTTGCCCGGTGAATTTTTGATTTTAATACTTCGATCATCATGATGCTGCAAAATTACAAAAAAATTCTGATGTTATCTATCAATCGGACTTTATCAATATACACGGCAATAAATGCCCTGATATTTTTACTTTCTGACCAGGAATTCAAAGATTGTAACGTATTTCCATCAGCGATTTCAAAATAATCAAGCTTAAATTCAGCAATTTCGCCGATCTTGGTTTGCACATAAGATTTTAATTCCGGTATGCTCAATTGGCCTGCCAGCAATGAACATTCTTTGAGGACCCTGGCGATTTCCGGGGCTAATTTCCGTTCCTGGCCAGAAAGCAAAGCATTGCGCGAACTCAGCGCCAGTCCGTCAAAATCGCGTATAATAGGACAGGGAATGATCTGAATCGGAAAGTTTTCTTTTTCAACCAGGGCTGAAATAATTAAAAGCTGTTGATAATCTTTTTCTCCAAAATAAGCCTTGTCTGGTTCAATGATTTGAAACAGCTTTTTTACGACTACCGCAACCCCGTTAAAGTGGCCCGGGCGGAATTTACCTTCCATCACCATTTCAAGGCTGCCAAAATCAAACTTCTCCGTTACAGGTTCTGGGTACATCTCATGAGTACCGGGATTAAATAATACGTCACAGCCATACTGTACCAAAATTTCTTTATCCTTATCAACCTGCATAGGATAACGTTTAAAGTCTTCAGGATTATTGAACTGTATCGGATTAACAAAAATACTGCAGACACAAATATCATTTTCTCTTTTTGCTTTTTCGATCAATGAAATATGGCCCTGATGAAGCGCTCCCATAGTAGGAACAAAACCTATGGTCCGTTTTAGCTCTTTTTGTGAATGCAAAAATGCCTTTACTTCGTTTATGTATGAATACGTTCTCATAAAATATTTCCGCAAAGTTAAATATTCCGCAAATAATATCGTTAATTAGGTTGAAAACTAAAAAAGGCTTTGATTTAAACAATAATTTGGTATTTTTTTCGTAATTTTGTATCCTGATTTCAGTAAATACATAATTTATGTCAAAATATAAAGTGTTATTTGTAGCACAGGAAATTGTTCCATACCTGTCCGACAGTCATATGGGGCAAATTTGCCGTGACCTGCCGCAGGGAATTCAGGAAAAAGGCAGAGAAATCCGGACATTTATGCCCCGGTATGGATGCATCAATGAAAGGCGAAACCAATTGCACGAAGTCATCAGGCTCTCAGGCATGAACCTTATTATTGACGATAATGATCATCCGTTAATAATAAAGGTCGCATCTATCCAATCGGCACGTTTACAGGTATATTTTATTGATAATGAAGATTATTTCCAGCGCAAAGCCATTTTTTGCGATAAAGCCGGAGAATTTTATGCCGACAATGATGAAAGAGCTATTTTTTATGCTCGCGGGGTAATTGAAACCGTGAAAAAACTCGGATGGTCTCCCGATATCATCCATGTTCACGGATGGTTTTCAAGTCTGGTACCTTTTTATATCAAAACAGCATTTAAAAACAACCCGCTGTTTTCAGATACCAAGATTGTTACTTCTCTTTACAATGACGACTTTAAAAAATGTTTCAGCAAAGAATCTGTAAAAAAGCTTAAATACGACGGAATCACCGATAAAGATATCAAACAATACAAAAGCCTTGATTTTGTCGGCATGATGAAAGCTGCAATTGATTTCAGCGATGGCATCATTCAGGGGGCAGAAAAAGTTCATCCTGATATTCTGGCTTATGCAAAAAAATCAAATAAACCCTTTTTAGAATACCAGACAAAGGAAAATTACATTAATGCTTACAGCCTTTTCTACGATGAATTGGTTGACGAACTGATAAACGAAGATGCTTTAAAATAAATTAATGCTATTATTTTTGAAAAAATCCCATCCCAAAATCCGCACAGCCGGTTTTCTTTTCTTACTTGTTATTCTTTTTGCCTCGTGCAACAAAAATGAAAACCTGGGAATAAATGTCCAGCCTCAGGAAGATATTATGGGGGCATCATACATTGATACTATTCCTGTTACTGCATACACTGTCAGGGAAGATTCCGTCCGATCGGATGAAACTACCTATAATTTAATCGGTAGCTATTGTGATCCGATATTCGGCCAGACCGACGCCGGGACTTATTGCCAGTTTAAACTTACTACCACTTCTGTTGATTTTGGCACCAATGCCGTTTGTGATTCAGTGGTTTTATCATTGGCATATTCCGGAATTTATGGAGATTCCTCGGCTACACTAACATTAAATGTATGCGAGATTGCAGATGATTTTTATTATGATAATAGTTACTACTCTAATGAACGTCTGGGGGTTTATAAAAATAATTTTTCCGGTACGAGTTTCACCACCAATCTCAAGGATAGTGTACAGGTGGGCAGTACCAATTATGCGCCCCATCTGAGAATGAAACTGAAGAAAGCTCTCGGACAAAAATTTATCGATGCGTCAGGATCTTCTGACCTTTCGGACAACGCAAACTTTCTTAAATTTTTTAAAGGCTTATATATTTCCACCAAAACGGTAAGTTCTGGCGGGGCAATTATTTACTTTAATTTTTTATCATCCATATCAAAGCTTTCTCTTTATTACCATAACGATGAAGACACCGCTGCATATAATTTTATTATTGATGATAAATGTGCCCGTTTCAATACTTTTGATCACAAAAAATTTTCTGCTGCAAGCCAAGTTCTTAAACAACAAATTAAAGGAGATACCCTTACAGGTGACAGCATTTTATTTATTCAGGCTATGGCCGGAACAAAAATAAAAATAAAATTTCCGAAAGTACTGGATTTAAAATCTCTCGGGAAAATTGCTATTAATAAGGCTGAGCTGGTAATGAAAGTCGATGAGAATACAATAACAAATTTTTCGCCCCCCGATAAACTGATATTATCAAAAATTAACAGTGATGGCACATTAAGCTATCTTGCCGATTACGCTTATGGTGACGCTTATTACGGTGGCTCTTATTCTTCTGAGGATAAGGAATACCGGTTTAATATTTCAAAACATATCCAGGATGCATTAATATCGGGCTCATTTGAAGATCAGGGCTTGTACCTCATGGTTTCCGGTGCTGCCGTTAAATCGAACCGGGTGGTAATCAAGGGGAATAAATCATCCCAGGATAATTTAAAATTAGAAATTATTTACACAATTATAAATTGATATGTGTGGAATTGTTGCTTATGTGGGCCCCCAGCAAGCCTATCCGATATTAATGAAGGGACTGTATCGTCTGGAATACAGGGGATACGACAGCGCAGGTGTGGCCATTTTAAATGAAGATATTAAACTTTATAAAAATAAAGGCAAAGTTGCAGAGCTTGAAAACCTGATACAGGATAAAGATTTATCCGGAACCATAGGTATAGCGCATACACGCTGGGCAACACATGGCGAACCTACCGATGCCAATGCCCATCCGCATGCATCAAATTCCAAAAGGCTGGCATTGATCCATAACGGAATCATTGAAAACTATGCAACACTCCGTGAAGAGCTGATAAGCCGCGGATACATATTTTACAGTAATACCGACACTGAAGTATTGATTCACCTCATTGATGATATTCGTACAAACGAACATGTTGATTTGGTTGAAGCCGTGCAGCTTGCATTAAACCAGGTTATTGGCGCATATGCCATTGTTATTCTTTCGCAGGAAGAGCCCGACATGCTTATTGCCGCTAAAAAAGGCAGTCCTCTTGTTATCGGAATTGGGAATAAAGAAACCTTTGTAGCTTCAGATGCTACCCCAATCATTGAATACACAAAAAAAGTGGTTTATCTGAATGATGAAGAAATTGCAATCATCCACCGGAATAAGCCATTAAAGATCAAGACTATAAAAAATATTGAAATTACACCCTATATCCAAAAGCTTCAGGTGAATTTAAGTGCTATCGAAAAGGGCGGTTTCGATCATTTCATGTTAAAAGAAATCTATGAACAGCCTCGTTCTGTGAGAGATTGTATGAGAGGCAGGCTAAATACTGAAAAAGGAATTGTATCGCTTGGGGGCATTTTGGATTATATTGAAAAAATGACCCATGCCAACAGAATTATCATTGTTGCTTGCGGAACATCATGGCATGCCGGCCTGGTTGGCGAATATTTATTTGAAGACCTCGCGCGGATACCCGTAGAAGTCGAATATGCTTCGGAATTCCGGTATCGAAACCCGGTAATATATGAAAATGATGTTGTAATCGCTATTTCACAATCGGGTGAAACCGCTGATACACTGGCCGCCATTGAACTGGCCAAATCAAAAGGCGCAACCATCATCGGCATATGCAATGTGGTAGGTTCTTCTATTCCGCGTATGACACATGCGGGTTCATACACTCATGCCGGCCCCGAAATAGGTGTCGCCTCCACAAAAGCGTTCACCGCTCAGGTTACAATTCTGTCATTAATGGCCCTGATGATCGCCGACAAAAAAGGGAGTATTTCCAAATCCAGGTTTCAGCAACTGATTCATGAACTTGAACTTATTCCCGAAAAAATAGAAACGACTCTTAAAGTAAACAACCAAATCGTTGAAATATCGAAAATATTTAAAGATGTAAGGAACTTTCTTTACCTTGGCAGGGGGTATAATTTTCCTGTTGCCCTGGAAGGAGCCCTGAAACTGAAAGAGATATCTTATATTCATGCCGAAGGTTACCCTGCCGCAGAAATGAAACACGGGCCGATTGCCCTTATTGATGAAGAAATGCCTGTGGTGGTTATTGCCACCAACCAAAGCGTGTATGAAAAAATCGTTTCAAACATAGAAGAAGTGAGGGCCCGCAAAGGAAAAATTATCGCCATAATTACCGAAGGCGATGTTACGGTGAAAAAAATTGCTGATTATGTCATAGAAATTCCTGAATGTGACGAGATATTATCGCCCCTGTTGGCTACCGTGCCTTTACAATTACTGTCATATCATATTGCAGTAATGCGTGGTTGCAGTATCGACCAGCCACGAAACCTTGCCAAATCCGTAACGGTTGAATAAACTGGTTTTTGAATGAAAATTATTGATATTATTGAATTTTTCGAACAGGTCATCCCCCTTGATTTTCAGGAAAATTATGATAATGGCGGTCTGCAACTGGGTAACCCGCAAAAAGAGCTGACCAAAGCATTAATTACGCTTGATATAACAGAAAATGTGCTGGATGAAGCAATCGAGAATAAATGCAACCTTATCATATCACATCATCCCTTGATTTTTCATGCTTTAAAAAAAATTACCGGATCAAATTCTATTGAAAGAATAATTGAAAAAGCCATCAAATCAGATATTTGCATTTATTGCTCCCATACTGCGCTTGATAATAATATCAATGGATTAAATACATTTATTGCTGAAAAAATCGGGCTTAAAAACATAAGGATACTTGAGCCGGTAAAAAGCATATTGAAAAAACTTATTGTTTTCTGTCCGGTTGATCATGCTGAAAAGGTTAGAATGGCAATGTTTTCGGCAGGGGCAGGACATATTGGCAACTATGATGCCTGCAGTTTCAACATTAACGGCACCGGCAGTTTCAGGGCTAACGAACAGGCTAATCCTTTTGTGGGAAAACTTCATGAACTTCATTATGAGCCGGAAGTCAGGATTGAAGTAATTTTTCCGGGACATATCAGCAACAGGATCATAAAAGCCATGCTTGCTTCACACCCCTATGAAGAAGTAGCCTACGATATTTATCCTCTTGACAATGAATATCATAATGCCGGATCAGGTATTATTGGCGATCTGGAAAATGAAATACCTTTCACTGAGTTTATTACATTTATAAAAGATTTCTTTAAAACGGCCTGCATCCGCTTTAACCAAACAGACAAAAAAGTTATTCAAAAAGTAGCTTTTTGCGGAGGATCAGGAAGCTTTTTGACCAAGACTTCCATAAAAAATAACGCTGATATTTTTGTTACTGCAGATATCAAATACCATGATTTTTTTAATGATAAAATCATTCTTGCCGATATTGGACACTTTGAATCAGAATATTTTTCTACTGAATTAATTGCCTCAATCATAACAAAAAAATTTCCTACTTTTGCATTTCAATTTTCAGAAAAAAATATAAATCCTGTACATTATTCTTAATGTAAACAAAAAAACATGGCAAAATCAAACATTAGCGGAAAGGCCGGCCAGGCAAAACCAAAAGTTATTAATACAAAACCTGTAAGCGAAAAACCCGTTAAAAAAGTTGTTGCCGCCAAGGTTGATATTAAATCAAAACCAGAATCAATAAAAGAATTTAATATAAAGACATCTTCCAAAAATCAAGTTACGATGAAAACTTTGCCAAAGAAGCAGACCGAAAAAAAAGTAGAAGCTAAAAAACAAATTGTTACAAAATCAGAAGTCAGCAAAAAAGCAAAAACTGAAACGATCAAACAAAATAAAGAAACTACTGATAGTGTTAAAACAAAAAGCGCCAAACAGGATGATATAAAAACTGCCGCTTTGAAAAATGAGTCGCAAAAGGAAATCAATCCTGTTTCTAAATTAAAAAAATCCGCTATAAAAGGTTCCACTGAAGAAATATCGGCAAAAGAACAGGAGTACATTACAGTAGAAGAAAAACAAACTAATTCTCCTGAAATTGAAGAAAAAGGCGATTTGAGCATTGAAAGGAAATTAGTTGCTTTATTTGGTCTTCAACTGGTAGATACTGAAATAAATAAAATCAGGATTATACGTGGCGAATTACCTTTGGAAGTACAGGATCTGGAAGATGAAATTGAAGGTTTAGAAACCCGTATCGAAAAATTCAATGTTGAAATAAAGGAATTTGAAACAGACATCAAAGAAAAGAAAACAGCCATTAAAGACCATCAGGCTCAGATAAAAAAATACGAATCCCAGCAAATGAATGTCAGAAATAACCGCGAATATGACTCGCTTACAAAAGAAATAGAATTTCAGACATTGGAGATTCAACTTTGTGAAAAGAAAATAAAGGAAACAGCTTATGGTTTAGATTTAAAAAACAAAGTCATTGAGGAAACCAAACAAAAACTTAGTGAACGTAAAGAAGACTTGAAACAGAAAAAAATAGAACTGGAAGAAATAGTTGCTGAAACCGAAAAAGAAGAAAAGAAGCTTATTGATAAGCTACAGGAGAGTCAAAAAAATATTGAAGAGCGTCTTATTTCAGCCTACCAGCGAATAAAGAAAAATGCAAGAAACGGGTTAGCCGTTGTTGTTGTAGAACGTGATGCCTGCGGTGGCTGTTTCAATAAAATACCCCCGCAACGTCAACTTGATATTAAGGTTCATAAAAAAATAATCGTCTGCGAATATTGCGGAAGAATTCTTATTGATAAAACCATCGAAGAAAAAGTAAGAAATAAGAACTGATTTTTATCAGCCTAAAAAAAACCTTCAGCGTTCTACTGAAGGTTTTTTTATTTATAACAAATTAATATTCAACTCTTTTAATTGCTCATCAGAAATAGGTGCCGGAGAATCGATCATCACGTCCCTGCCGGAATTATTTTTAGGGAATGCAATAAAATCCCGGATGGAATCCGAACCTCCAAAAACAGCACAAATACGGTCAAAGCCAAAAGCAATGCCCCCGTGAGGAGGAGCGCCGTATTCAAATGCATTCATTAAAAAGCCAAATTGTCTCTGTGCATCCTCATCGGAAAAGCCCAGTACTTTGAACATTTTTTGCTGAAGGGCTTTATCATGAATACGAATAGATCCGCCCCCAATCTCAACACCATTGATAACAAGGTCGTAGGCATTTGCTTTTACCTGGCCCGGATCAGTATCCAAAAGACCAATATCCTCAGGCTTTGGCGATGTAAATGGGTGATGCATGGCATAATAACGTTGTGTTTCCTCATCCCATTCGAGTAAAGGAAAATCAACAACCCACAAGGGTTTATAATCATCAGCCTTACGCAAACCAAGCCTGTTTCCCATTTCGAGGCGAAGTTCTCCAAGAGCCTTCCGCGTATTTTCTGTCTTGCCGGCTAAAACCAACAACAAATCACCGGGCTTGGCCGAAAATTGCTCAGCCCATTTTAATAATTCGTCCTCTGCAAAAAACTTACTCACCGATGAGCTAAAGGTTTTATCCTGATTCCATTTAACATAGATCAATCCTCCTGCTCCTATCTGCGGCCTTTTTACAAACTCGGTCAGCTCATCAAGCTGCTTTCGTGAATAATCCCCGCATCCCGGAACACATATCCCGATTACTTTCTCTGCTTCATCAAATACTTTAAACCCCTTTCCTTTTACAAGTGAATCCAACTCTGCGAACCTCATCCCAAAACGTAAATCAGGTTTATCGGATCCATAGTATTTCATTGCATCATCGTAGGACATGATGGGAAAATCCGAAATGTCCAATCCCCTGACTGTTTTAAAAAGATGTTTGGTAAGCGCTTCAAAGGTTTGTATAATATCTTCACGTGTAATAAAAGACATTTCACAGTCGATCTGTGTAAATTCCGGCTGGCGGTCGGCACGAAGGTCTTCATCACGGAAACAACGGACTATCTGGAAATACCTGTCATAACCGGCAACCATTAGAAGTTGCTTGAAAGTTTGCGGTGATTGTGGCAAGGCATAAAATTCACCAGGATTCATGCGGGATGGAACAACAAAATCGCGAGCCCCTTCGGGTGTGGATTTGATAAGATATGGTGTTTCAATCTCGATAAACTTCAGATTATTCAGATAAACACGGGTTTCAATAGCCATCCTGTGCCGCAACTCCAGGTTGGATTTATTTATAGCCCTTCGCAGATCAAGGTAGCGGTATTTCATGCGAAGCTCATCACCCCCGTCAGTATTATCTTCTATCGTAAAAGGCGGTGTTTTTGAGGTGGTAAGGATGGCCAGTTCATCCACAATAATTTCTATGTCTCCGGTAGGCATCTTAGGGTTTTTGTTGCTTCGTTCTTCAACAATTCCGCTTATGGAAATTACATACTCCCTCCCCAACTGACGTGCTTTTTCGCATAACGGGGCATTAACATCCATATTGAAAACAAGTTGTGTAATTCCATAACGGTCACGTAAATCAATAAAGGTGAGGCCGCCCAGCTCCCTTGTCCGCTGTACCCAACCACACAACGTCACTTTTTTGCCCTTATCTTCAATTTTCAATTCGCCACAAGTATGAGTTCTTAACATATGTATAAATTTTGAAAGCGAAAATAATCATAATTGGCTTATGCATTTGAAGAGCATTTGATTATTTTTGCATTCACCGACATTATGGACTCTATATTATTATACAGCGACGAAACCTTTATGAAGGAAGCTCTTAAAGAAGCTCAGAAAGCTTTTGATGCCGACGAGGTGCCGGTCGGAGCTGTGATTGTTTGCAACAATAAAGTGATTGCCCGCGCTCACAATCTCACCGAAAGGCTTAATGATGTTACCGCTCATGCTGAAATGCAAGCTATCACCGCCGCCGCTAATTTCCTTGGAAGTAAATATCTGACTGATTGTACGCTTTATGTAACATTAGAACCATGTATTATGTGTGCAGGCGCTCTTTTCTGGACACAGATCAGCCGGGTAGTCTATGCAGCAAGCGATCCCAAGCGCGGTTATACCCTCCTGCAAAAAAATATATTGCATCCAAAAACCAAAGTAGATTTTGGTATTATGAAAGAAAAAGCGGGGTCAATCATGCAGGATTTCTTCCTGAAAAAAAGGTAGGCTGTTCTAATTATTATTGCATTGAGGCTTTTATCTGCCCTTTCTTTTGCAGATATATTGATTTCGAACCTTTGTGTCCGTTTCATAATTTTTTCTCAGCTCACAATATAATACCAAATTGAAATATCAATTAGTCCAATATGGATGGCGTATTGATATTTCTCATTTATTTTTTCAATCGGCATTAGAACCTATGTTCCCAAAAAAAGTGTTATGAATATTGTATGAAACTTTTCCGGTTTTTATCCTACTATAATTTATATTTTACAACTGAATTTAACCTGACCTATTCATAAATTGCATTTCATTTATTTATGAATGAGCATTGGCAATGTGGGCAGCAGGTCAGGTAATCCCGACAAGGAAAATATTTAAAATTGACAATTACTGCCAAAATACTTGATTTTCTTTTGTCGGCCTGAAGGGTGAAAAATTCTTTTGAATTTTTCAGGTTAAACGATAATAGCTAATTAGTGTCAATAAGAAAACTCCTGTTTGTAAAAAGAAAACGTCAAGTTTGAGGCTTGCGAAGTGGCAAAAAGTGGAATTCGCTTGGGTAAAAAAGCATTTTTGACGCAAGCGTAATGAAAAAATTGGGGTTTTCTTAAAAACACTAATTATTTTTTATAATAAATCGTGATTATTAACTTAATTTAAATTTGATCAAATAGCATTTCGTCGAAATTTTTAACATTTATCAACAAATGTATAACATTGTCATATATAGCATTAGAGAATTTTCAAATATCCTTTAACTTTTTATGTATTTTACTTTTATTTTTTAATTATTTTTTATATCTTTGATTATTATAATATTATTAACATGAAAAAAAACATATCACTTTTATTTTTCCTGATTATTTTTTCAGCCACCTATACGTTTTCCCAGGAACTTTCACGTGAAATAATAGCATCTGATGGCGATTTTCAACAAAACACCTCGGGATCAATAAGTTTCACGATTGGGGAAACCGTTGTCGAAACCTTTGCAAACACACAGAATATTCTCACCCAGGGGTTTCAGCAATACGACCAGATAAAGTTTCTGATTTATGGCAAAGTGCGGTATGCAGGCAAGGCTAATGCCGGAAACCCCGTGTCTACCCCGCCCTCATACAACCCTGCAATTTATGATATCAATAAAGTGATCGTAATTTTAAAAACCACGTCGGGTGAAGAATTGTCAAGAGATACCAGTGACGCACTGGGAAATTACCAGTTCACCAATGTTCCCAACGGCAGTTATTTATTATCCTATGATAAATATACTGCTGATTCCATGCAATCAGGGAATGGTTTGGATGCTATTGATGTTTCCTTATTGAAATATTACATTGGTGTTGATACTGCCGCGGATCCCTCAAGAAAATTCTCAATAAATTATAGAAATGCAGCTAATGTTGACAACAATATTTCCATTAATGCGGTTGATATTTCAAGAATAAAAGCGAAAATCGGTGCTCCATACAACACATCCAAAAACTTCCCGAAAGGCAACTGGTTAGCAATAGACACTACGGTTACCATGGCTGCCGGCGATTTGAACATTACACTAAAAACCATTTGTTATGGAGATTATAATGCTTCCAGCACCAAATACCGTGACTCACTTTCCGACTGGGCTACTGCCAAATCGTTTCCTATGGATATCATTGCTTTTTCTGATGAAACAGTAGTTTTGACAAGTTCATCATATATTGAGATTCCTTTAAAAATCAGTACCAAAATAGAAGATTTTTCTGCTCTCGGCCTGGAATTAAACTACCCCAATTCTGATTACCTGCTTGCTTCAGCAAGTATGGCGTCTCCTGACAATAAAAGCACATCTGTTAAGATCAATCCCACACTGGATGAAATTATTGCCGATGACAACGATTTGCTGGTTACTGATGAAGAAGGCGTAATAAGGGTGGTATATGCAACTACTAATCATTTTACCGTCAATGAAAACGACAGAATTATCACACTTGGATTCACACCCATAAAAGAGCTACAACCCGGGTTTCTCGACTTTGCTTTAACAGGTACAGGTATTGTCGGGGATCAATATGGTAATGATTTTCCGGAAGCATTGCTACTGATGCCTAAAATGTTTATTCAGGGCAATTTCGTGAATATTGCCGGTTTTGATTTCTCCGGATATCCAAATCCCATCAATGATAAAACTACAATTAGCTTTTCACTACCCGAAAACGGCAAAGTCAGAATCACTTTGTTTAATGCTATGGGAGATAGAATTAATGTTATCGCTGATGAAGAACAAACTAAGGGAAGCCATAAACTTGTTTATAATGGCCAAAATTTAGCTCCCGGGCTTTACTTTTTTAAGCTTGAATTTGAAGGTTCAGAAAAATCGCAACAATCTATTTTAAAAATGATAAAATAATTAAAATCAATAAATAAAATGAAAACATATATTTTAAAGTTTGTAGTAATTTTAATTATCGCATTAGCTAATCAGCTAATCAACACATCGTCTTTTGCACAAGCACCGGAAAAGTTCAACTACCAGTCGGTGATCAGGGATAATTCGGGAAATATTTTGGCCAGCCACCCTGTTTCATTTCGTATCAGCATCCTTCAGGGATCATTTACAGGCACGTCCGTCTACGTAGAAACCCACAAAGACACCACAAACTCTTATGGCTTATGTGTTTTAAAAATCGGCAATGGTACGGTTGTCAGTGGTTCAATGGCAAATATAGACTGGGCTAATGGTCCGTATTTTATAAAAGTTGAGCTTGATCAGAATGGCGGAACTTCATACCTCACCATGGGAACTACACAGCTGTTGAGCGTTCCTTATGCCTTGTATGCAAAAACGGCAGACAGTATTTCAGGAACCCTGCATGAAACCGATCCGCAGGTTGGAATTAATACCCTAAATTATCTCTCAAAATGGGATGGTTCATCATTGGTTACATCGTCAATCTTTGATAATGGAAATATAGGTATTGGCACTACAAGTCCTGGCCAGAAGTTGGATATTCAGGGCGGAAACATCAACACTGCAGGAAACATCATGACAGGTAACACTGCACGGCTTGATGCCTTGGGAAACCTGATGAATATCGGCAACATTACTGCTACAGGAGCTACAACATATACTTCCGGATCTGGTTCAGCCCTTGTGTTACAAGGCGGTAATAGCGGCAGTGTTATGGGAGGCGCGGTAACACTTACAGCCGGCACCAGCGGCACTAACATTGCAGGTGCTAATGTTTCAGTAAATGGCGGTACGGGTGGATATAACGGCACGGGTGGCCAGGTTAGACTAACTGGTGGAACAGGCGGACAAAGTGGTGGCAGCGGAGCTTATATAACAATCAATGGCGGGGGTCCAAATTATGGTCCAGGAGGCGTTCTTTTATTGAGTAGCGGGCTTGAATCCCCTGGTAACACTTGGGATCCGGGCCACAATGGCGCCATTGTATTAGCCATTAACGGAACTGAATATATGCGGGTTGATGGCGACCGTATTGGCTATCAGGGCTATGTCGGAATAGGGACAACAACCCCCGGACAAAAGCTTGATGTGGCGGGTGGTTCAATAAGAACAACGAATCAATTTATATCAACTCTGGCGACAGGAATACCTCCTCTGGTTGTCAATTCCGGGACTTTAGTTACAAACTTAAATGCTGATATGACAGACGGCTTTCATGCCGGTAATGCAAATGGGAATATTCCTGTTTCGAACGGATCGGTAAACACAAATTTAAATGCAGATTTACTCGACGGATATCATGCCAATTCCTTTGCATTATCTGCTCATTTTCATTCTTCTTTAACCAATGGCCAGGGGATTGCTCCTTTTAACTATAACGGAAGCTCTCCGGCTATGATCAGCCTTGCTAACAGCGGTGTCATGCCGGGTCTTTATTCAAATGCCAATATCACCGTTGATTCTTATGGAAGAATAACATCAGCACACAACGGCTCGGACCTATCAGGAAACGGGACAACTAATTATGTGGCAAAGTGGTTAAGTAGTTCAAATCTTGGAAGTGGTATTTTATACGACGACGGATCAAAAGTGGGAATTGGCCGAACCAATCCAACCGCCAAAGTGGATGTTTGGCAAAGTGATGGTATTGTTGCCCGTTTTGTTGGCGATGGGTATGGTGCCTCCTCAAATACATATCTCGGGATTAAAGACAGCTCGGCAAATGTATTCTGGCTCTTACAGGCATCAGACAACGGCACATTTTCTATTCACCAGGATGGCGCAGGAGAAAGAATAACTATTGATAACACTAATGGCAATGTTGGAATAGGTACTACCTCACCGGGACAAAAACTAGATATTTCCGGAGGATCGGTAAGAACGACCGGCCAGTTTATTTCGACTCAGGGTATAGGAACCTCTCCTTTAAGTGTCAGCTCTACCACATTAGTAGCCAACCTTAATACTGATCTGCATGATGGCAACCATGCAGGAAATGCCAATGGAAATGTCCCCATTTCAAATGGTGCTGTTAACTCAAATCTGAATGCTGATATGGTTGACGGCTCACATAATGGCGCCTTAAGTGCTGATCTTCTGGATGGATATCATGCAGGTAATGCTGGCGCAAATATACCTGTTTCAAATGGTATCCTTAATACCAATCTGAATTCAGATAAAGTTGATGGTAATCATGCTTCCACCACAGCAACCGGAACAACAAATACTGTATGGGTAAACTCCGCAGCCGGCACATCATTCACAGCGGTGAGTAGCGTTTCAGTTACATACGGGCATTTCTATAATTTCGAAATCATTGCCAGCCTCGAATGGTCAACTCATGGGGGAATTGCCCATATCATAGGTTTTGAAAACGATGGTAATCTTATTATCGCGTGGTATGCCTCAAACGGTAACGGAACAATGTCGTGGGGCGAGGCCAAAGGAACAGAAGGCACAAGCAGTGTGCTTTTTGCGTTTGGAAATGGTTCATATATTATAAGAGTGAAAACCTCTGCCACATTAGGTACTCATACACTTATTCTCGAAACCAATGATCCTGATTTGACCATAAGAACCACATATCGTTAATTAAAGGAAAACTATTCCATCCCTGTTTTTGTTTAATTTTTCGTCAGGCATCATAGTAGTTTATCAGGTAATATTTGACTACAAACAAATATTCATAACTAATAACGGAGACTTCGGGTGGTGTTAGCCTGACATGGAGGCATAGCTATTACACATCTTAATGACTCCCGCGGCAGTTGTTTTTACCAAATAGAAGAACGATTGCATGTGATCCGGTGAATTGAGATGATATTAAAATTTCACTTGCTCTTTCATCAAATAATTTCGATATATAAACTATTCTGCCTTTGGATTAGAGGCCGAAGACGACATTAATTTCATATCCTTTTTACCATAATAATTTTTAATCGGACAACAATGATTTTTTTATTTGCGGTTTCAGGTTTTTGCGACCCAATACATATATTTTCCTATGTTTATGCAAAGTAATACTACTAAATCTAAAAAGTGTGATCTCTATTTATTTGTTTTATCATTTTTTATCCTTATTTTTGACATTATAAACCTACGAAAATGAAAAAATTATTCTTTCTTTTATTATCATTAATTACCGTATTTTCAGTTCATTCACAAAGCATCGAACGTGAAATTATTGCCTCCGACGGTGATTTTCAGCAAAACAGTTCAGGATCGGTGAGTTTTACTATTGGCGAAACGGTAGTTGAAACATTTGCTAATGCCCAGAATACACTTACGCAGGGATTCCAGCAAAACGACCAGGTAAAGTTTTTGATTTACGGCAAGGTCAGATATGCCGGCAAGGCCATTGCCGGAAACCCGGCACCAAACCCACCAAGCTACAATCCCGTTATCTATAATATTGATAAAGTGATCGTAATTTTAAAAACCACATCGGGTGAAGAATTGTCCAGAGATACCAGCGACGCCCTCGGAAATTACCAGTTCACCAATGTTCCCAACGGCAGTTATTTACTATCATACGATAAATACACCATCGACACCATGCAATCAGGCAATGGCGTGGATGCTATCGATGTCACATTATTGAAATATTACATTGGTATTGATACTGCCGCGGATCCCTCAAGAAAATTCTCAATAAATTATAGAAATGCAGCTAATGTTGACAACAATATTTCCATTAATGCGGTTGATATTTCAAGAATAAAAGCGAAAATCGGTGCTCCATACAACTCATCCAAAAACTTCCCGAAAGGCAACTGGTTAGCATTAGACACTACGGTTACAATGGCTGCCAGCGATTTGAACATCACACTGAAAACTATTTGTTACGGAGATTATAATGCTTCCAGCACCAAATACCGCGACTCACTTACCGACTGGGCTACTGCCAAATCGTTTCCCACGGATATCATTGCTTTTTCTGATGAAACAATGGTTTTAACCAATTCATCCTACATTGAAATTCCCTTAAAAATAAATACTAAAGTTACTGATTTCTCTGCTCTCGGGCTGGAGCTGAATTACCCTGGATCGGATTATAAACTCGTTTCGGCATATATGTCATCACCAGGAAGCAAAAGTGCAACGGTGACGATTAATCCCACACTCGATGAAATCATTGCCGATGATAACGATCTGCTGGTTACCGATGAAAATGGCGTGATACGGGTGGTATACGCCACCACCAACCATTTTGATGTTGTGGAAAATGATGGTATTATTACATTGGGATTCGCACCGGTAAAGGCGCTTCAGCCGGGGTTACTTGATTTTTCTTTATCCGGAACAGGTATAGTCGGCGATCAGTATGGCAATGATTTCCCTGAAGCATTGCTTCTGATGCCCAAAATATTTATACAGGACAATTCCGGAAATGATCCGGAGTTTGGCTTCACGGGATACCCCAATCCTATTAAGGATAAAACCTTATTAAAATTTTCTCTTCCGGAAAATGGCAAGGTTAAAATCACTTTGTATAATACTCTGGGAAGCCTGATTGATGTTATTGCTGATGAGGAACAAGCCGCTGGAAGCCACACCTTAATTTATAATGGTAACAATCTGGCTTATGGTCTTTACTTTTTTAAACTCGAATTTGCGGGCGAAAGAAAATCACAGCAGGCTATTTTAAAAATGATGAAGTAATCTGATGAGAAAATGAGGAAATGTGAAAAATTAGAAAATGAGGAAATTATAATTGGAGAAAAACGGTTGCTTATGACAGAAGATTTATTCGCAAACAATATTGTATTACAAAAGAGTTTTCAATTTGCGTTGGAGATTATTGTTTATTGCGAAGAGCTGGAATTTAAAAAGAAATTTATTATCGCAAAACAACTTCTAAAATCAGGAACATCAGTGGGCGCTAATGTTAATGAAGCACAACACGCTGAAAGTAATGACGACTTCATTCATAAAATGAAAATCGCTATCAAAGAAGCTGAAGAAACCAAGTATTGGTTATTGCTCTGTCAATATTCTGCAAGCTATCCAAAAAATGAAAATCTTATTTTAAAAGTTGAAGTATTGATCAAAATAATTTCTAAAATAATTATAACCTCAAAAAACAAAAAAAAATAATACAAAAAACTATTACTCGTTGCATCAGCACTTTTCAAATTTTCACATATTCACATTCTCACATTCTCACATTAATAAATGCAACAACAATAGAAACAAACAATAAAATCAATAAAAATGAAATCACACATCCTTAAAAATACAGCAATGTTAATCATTGCATTAGCACATCTGTTTATCAATAAATCATCTTTCGCCCAGGCGCCCGAAAAGTTCAACTACCAGGCTGTGGTCAGAGATAATGCAGGAAACATCCTGGCCAACCATGCGGTATCCTTTCGAATGAGCCTGCTTCAGGGTTCTGTTTCCGGCACCGTTGTTTATTCAGAAACCCAAAAAGACACAACGAATTCCTATGGCTTATGCGTGTTAAAAATCGGTGAGGGAGCTGTTATCAGTGGGGCTATGGCAAGCATAAACTGGGATAATGGGCCATATTTTATCAAAGTTGAATTGGATCAGAATGGAGGAAGTTCATATGTTACTATGGGTATAACACAGTTGATAAGCGTTCCATATGCATTCCACGCCAAAACGGCTGATAGCGTCTCTGGTTCTTTACATGAAACAGACCCTGTTTATACCGCATCAGTTGCTAAAGGTATTACCAATACAGATACTACCAATTGGAATAATAAACTTGATGTTGAGGGTGACAGCTCAGTCACAAACGAACTGCAGGTATTAAGTATTGGTCATGACACTATCTATTTGAGCAACAGTGGTTATATAAAATTACCGGCCGGATTCGACGGACAATATAGTAGTCTGACAGAGGCGCCAACAAATGTATCTGCATTTAATAACGATGCAGGTTATCTGACAGGTTTTACTGAAACAGATCCGGAGGTTGGTACAAATACAACAAACTACCTGACAAAATGGGATGGTTCTTCGTTAATTACTTCTTCAATATTCGATAATGGAAATATTGGTATTGGAACAAATTCGCCTGAGGGCCTTCTACACGTGAAAAACAGCAGTAATACATTATTAAAGGTTGGAGGTAATGCAGTTTTGGCCGGATCTGACAATAATGGGGTCGGAAGTGCGGGCTCGGTTACCATAACAGGCGGTAGTGACACATACGGTACAGGTACGGGTGCCGGGGCTGTTATCCTTTCTGCCGGAGCCTGGGGGGCAACCGACAGGGCAAAAATAGAAATAAAAAGCATCGGAACCGCTGGAGCCGGCGGCGGCATTTTAATCAACGCGGGCTTTAGCACTGCCGGTTCTATTTCTGTAGGCCGGCGAACATTTAACGGCGGCCCGGCAGGAGGAGTGCTGATCTCCGGCGGCGAAGGTGGTTCAAACGGCAATGGCGGTTCGGTCACCTTAAGCGCAGGTACAGGATCAGGTGACGTTTCCTATCGTGGAGGCGACATCATAATCAACGGAGGTGAAGGCCTTTCCCCCTCCCCTGCAGGTAACATTCTGTTTAAGATCGGCAACATAGAAAAGGCAAGGATAAATGCATCAGGCAATGTCGGTATCGGGCTCGCCAATCCTGTGTATAAACTTGATGTTACCGGAGATATCAATTTCACAGGAAATCTTTATAAAAATGGAACTCTTTATTCTTTCGATGGTTCTGAAACAAAGGTAACGGCAGGAACAAATATTTCAATCTCAGGCAACGGAACTATAGCCACACCTTATGTAATTAATGTTACAGCCAGTGGTTCATTAGCAATTGGCAACAGCTACGGCGGAGGCATTATTTTCTGGCTGGATGCATCAGGCAAACACGGCCTGGTTGCATCAACAGCAGATCAAAGTTCCGGCATTTATTGGTCCCAGGTTAATAGTGTTACAAACGCTACACTTGATGCCATTTATGCCGGGAAAGTCAATACCAATACTATAGTTAATATAATCGGCGCCGGAAGTTATGCCGCAAAACTTTGTGAAGAATATTCGGTGATTGTCAATAATGAATATTATGACGACTGGTACCTGCCTTCGAAGTATGAATTAAACCTGCTATATCTGCAACGTACCGTGGTCGGAGGATTTTCAAATGAATATTACTGGAGTAGCGATGAAGGAGTCATAAACACTGCCTGGCTTCAGAATTTTAACGATGGTTCTCAAAGTGTTGGTAATAAGAACTGGAATACGTATATGCATGTTCGTGCTATCCGGGCTTTCTAGGGTAAGCTTTGAGATTTCAAATTATACTCTCGTAAAACAGGGATAAATTTGAACTATTATTTTTCAAATTATTAATTTTATTTAGTATTTTTGTACCCATTCTCTTCGTAGCTCAGCTGGTAGAGCAATTGACTCTTAATCAATGGGTCCGGGGTTCGAGTCCCCGCGAGGAGACCTCAACGGACAATTTTGTTTTTTTACAGAATTGTCCGTTTTTATTTCTTCCGGAAGGCTTGTTAATACTGCTTAAATTTTGAGCGAAGATTTTGTGGCTTTGTCTTCATTTATTGATTTTGCGTAGACTAAATATGATTTGTTTTGAATATGTACGTTTTTTTTCGTAAGTTTATACTCGATGTCGCCGATTTTCGGGAATTTTCTACCTGATTGTTTTAATGATAGTATTATGAAGTTTACAGCACGTACAGTAAGCAAATTTTTATCTTTGGTGCGCACACTTTTCCTGTCCGAAAATGAAATATGGGATAACAACAGTTCCGATCTGATAGTTTCTGCCTTGTATAGTTCAGAACAGTTGAACCGCCATGGCGAAATTCTGGGCAGGGCACATAAATTACTCAAAAAAAATCCACCCGATCAACTGCTGAATAGGTTGGATGAAAATAAAAAAACTCTGCAGGAAGTTCGAAAACTCCTGGTTGAATCTATAAAAGCCGGAAAAACCGTTACTCCGGCTGCTGATTGGATACTCGATAATTTTTACCTGATTGACGAACAGATTTCCCTGGCACGAAAGCATTTTCCGAAAGGCTACAGCGAAAATCTGCCACACCTGGCCAACGAAAACTCTTTTGGCATGCCCAGGGTATATAATTTAGTGTTGGAAATCATTTCACACAGCGATGGAAGAATACACCTGAAATATCTCTGGAGCTTTATCGAAGCATACCAGAAACACGCCCTGCTAACCCTTGGCGAATTGTGGGCCATACCCATCATGCTCCGCCTGGCTGTGATCGAAAACCTACGAAGGGTTGCACAAACGATCACCTCGAACCTCGCCGACCGCAACCTGGCGGATTTTTGGTCGGAAAAGCTAATTGAAACCGTAAATACCGATCCGGCCAACCTGATACTTACCGTCTCGGATATGGCAAGATCAAAACCCTTTTTGTCAGGCCCCTTCGTGGCGGCTTTCACAAGGAATCTGCAGGGCAAAGATCCGGCGCTGGCATTGCCGCTAAGCTGGCTGGAACAACAGTTATCCGAAAATGAATCAAAAAGCAGCGAACTAATCCGGATGGAGAATCAGAAACAAGCTGCTCACCAGGTTACTGTACGCAACTGTATTGGCACCTTGCGGCTTATAGGTGCTACCGACTGGAATGAATTTGTTGAATCACTCAGCGGGGTGGAAAAAGTTTTAAGACGTGACATTTCAGGGATTTACCCGCAGATGGATTTTGCTACCAGGGATTCGTACAGGCATGTGGTGGAATCTTTGGCAAAATCCAGCCCGTTTTCCGAAACAGAGGTGGCGGAAAAAATACTGGCCTTATCAGAAAAAAATTCAGAAGCCGACACGCCTTCCGGAAAATCCGCCCATATTGGATACTACCTTGTCAATAAAGGACTGCCGCAGGCAGAGCGGGAAACTCAGGTAAAGCTCGGAATCGGTAAGAAAATAGTCAGGATGTTCAGGTATCGGTCTGTAGGCCTGTACCTGTTTTCCATACGTTTTTTGACCCTGCTGATGGCAGGAGGAATGTGGTATATGGCGTGGAGCAACGGAGTCCACAGCTGGGTGTGGTTGTCGGCTCTGGGTATCATTTCAGTCCTGTGTTTCTCGCAATTGGCGGTTTCGTTGGTAAACTGGGCGGTATCCGTGATGGTAAAACCAAAGGTACTTCCCCGCATGGATTTTTCCAAAGGTATTCCTGACGATTGCAGGACCCTGGTTGTCGTTCCTACCATGCTCTCAGGTAAAGATTTTATCGAAGACCAGGTGGATGCCCTGGAGATACGCTTCCTGGCTAACAAAGAAGGCAACCTGCACTTTGGGCTGCTGACCGATTTTATGGATGCACCTGTCGAAAAAATGCCTGATGACCAGGCTTTCCTCGAACTGGCTAAAAGCAGGATAGAAGAATTGAATAAAAAGTACCGGCACGACAAATATGATATTTTCTTTCTGTTTCATCGTCCCAGGAAATGGAACCCGAATGAAAAAAAATGGATGGGTTACGAACGTAAAAGAGGTAAATTGTCCGCGCTGAATGCACTCATCAGAGGACTGGGCAGGGGTGAATTTTCATTAATAGTCGGTAAACACAAAATATTACGCAGTGTGAAGTACGTCATCACCCTCGATTCAGACACAGAACTTCCGCGTGACGTGGCAGTAAAAATGATAGCCACGATGGCACATCCGCTCAATGAGGCCGTATACAGCCGGAAGAAAAAACGTGTGGTCGAAGGCTACGGAATCCTTCAGCCCAGGGTGGCATGCAGCGTTCCCAAAGCCGGTATGTCCCTGTATTTGCGAATGCAGGGCGACGCTTCCGGCATAGACCCGTATACCAAAGTTTCTTCAGACGTGTACCAGGATCTTTTTGGCGAAGGGTCTTTTATTGGAAAAGGAATCTATAATGTCGAAATATTTGAAAAGGCTGTTAACAATGTCTTTCCTGATAACCATATTTTAAGCCACGATCTGATAGAAGGCTGTTATGCCCGCAGCGGCTTCATCAGCGACCTGGTGATTTTTGAAGATTCACCAACAAAATACTTTTCGGATATCAAACGACGTCACCGTTGGATACGGGGCGACTGGCAGATTTTTGCCTGGATGACTTTTTTTGTCAGATACGGTAATGGCCGCTTGGTAAAAAACAGGCTTTCCACGTTGTCGAAGTGGAAAATTTTCGATAACCTCCGCAGAAGTTTGTTGCCTTTGTCCATGCTGTTGTTACTGCTCATGGGATGGTTTATCCTGCCTTTCCCTCTCTTATGGACCTTGTCGGTGGTATTGATTTTTTTATTACCCATTTTGGTAGAAACCGTATGGAAATTAATTTGCAGGCCGGCCGACCTGTCATACCAATCGCATGCCGCCGAGGTGATAAGCTCTTTCAGGGAAGCAGTGGCGCGGTTTTTATTCAGCCTGACGGTGCTACCCTATGAGGCATTCAAATATTCCGATGCCGTATTCCGGACCTTTTGGCGCATGGTGATCTCGCACAAAAAATTATTGGAATGGACTCCTTTCAGTTACGCATCACAAAATATCCGTGATGATATGCTGTCGGCATATTATGTTATGTGGAGAGCTCCTGTAACTGCCGTGGGGTGTATTGTCCTGTTTATCATTACCAACCACTATGTTTTATTTGTTTCGTCACCTTTATTAATTTTCTGGCTGTTGGCTCCTTCGGTCACCTGGTGGCTTAGCAAGCCTGAAACAACCGAAGTGCCAAGCCTTTCAGAAGAACAAAGCCAGTTTCTGCATAAATCAGCCCGCAAAACATGGGCTTATTTTGAACACTTCGTTACCGCCGCTGACAACTGGCTCCCGCCTGACAACTTTCAGGAAGATCCTAATAGTGTTATCGCCCACAGGACTTCGCCGACCAATATTGGGTTGTATCTGCTCTCCAATCTCGCTGCGTGCGACTTTGGCTATATCAACGCCACCGAGCTGATGTTACGGTGTCAGAATACCCTGAACACCATGCTGAAAATGGAACGGTACAAAGGCCACTTATACAACTGGTATGATACCGAAACCTTAACGCCTTTATATCCCAGGTACGTCTCCACGGTTGACAGCGGAAACCTCACCGGCTTTTTACTGACTCTGAAACAGGGAATATCAGAACTGGCTGACGCACCAATTTTTAATTCCCGCATTTACCAGGGGATCAGGACAACGGTTGAAGTGGTCAGGGATATTAAAAAAGGACACCGTACAGCGATAGTTGACAAAATGTTGAATTTGCTTGACGAGGCCATACTCGAAGACAGCCGGTCGTTGTACACCGTAAAAAAACATATCGACAGGCTTTTGGTTCTTTCAAATGAGCTGATGGCCGACCTTCCTGAAGAACAAGCGGAGTTGTTTAACTGGACGAACCGTTTGTCTCTGCAAATTCAGCGTGTGCGTGATGATATGAGGCAGTTTATACCCTGGCTGGAACTGCTTCCCGCTCCGCCGCCTCTGGGAGGTTTTGCCGGAGACCGCATTCCTTCGTTGAAGTCCATCTGCGATTTGCCCGACCTGTTTGTACAGCACATAGAAAATAACGAACTCATCCGTAACACACAGGAGGAACAGGAATGGATCGTCAGGATGCAGGCTTTTCTTGCCATGGCTGGAGGCCTGGCCACAGAACGTATCCGGATGTTAGAGCACATGATAGAGGAACTGGAACAACTGAGCGATGTGGACTACGATTTTCTGTATGATAAATCCACCAGCCTGCTAAGGATTGGGTTCAATGTGGAAGAACAACGAAAAGACACAAGTTTTTACGACCTGTTGGCCTCCGAGGCACGGTTCGGGATTTTTATCGCCATTGCACAAGGTAAGCTGCCTAAAGAATGCTGGTTCGCCCTTGGCCGGCAATTGACCAATATAGGCGGAGATGTGCTCCTGATTTCATGGAGCGGTTCCATGTTTGAATACCTGATGCCTAATCTGGTAATGCCGGTATATGAAAATACCCTGCTTTATCAGACAGGAAAAATTTCTGTGAAAAGACAAATTGAATATGCCGCACAAAGAAAGATCCCATGGGGGATGTCGGAGTCTGCATACAATCTGGTGGACACCAACCTGACCTATCAGTACCGTGCTTTCGGTGTCCCGGGCATCGGGCTGAAACGCGGATTGGACGAAGATACCGTAATAGCTCCATACGCATCCATGCTGGCGCTGATGGTATCACCCCGTAAAGCCTGCACAAACTTGCAGCAAATGCACAGGCTGGGCTTTGAAGGCGAGTTTGGCTTTTTTGAATCTGTGGATTATACAACCAAAAGGCTGCCCAGAGGAAAAACACATGGCATTGTTTACGCTTATATGTCGCACCACCAGGGGATGTCGTTGCTTTCCATGGCGTATCAGTTGCTGGATAAACCCATGCAACAACGCTTTCTTTCCGACCTGAGATTTCAGGCAACCTTACTTCTGTTGCATGAACGTATACCGCGGAATGAGGTTATCTATGCCCACACCGATGGCCTCATGGAAGAACATCCGGCGATGGCGGAAGTACCAGTGCGAAAAACCTCAACGCCAAATACTTTAGTCCCGGAAATTCAGCTTTTAAGCAACGGAAATTATAATGTCATGATTTCTAATGCCGGTGGGGGATACAGCCGCTGGAAAAATATCGCTATTACCCGCTGGAGGGAAGACGCCACTTGTGATAACAAAGGAATTTTCTGTTATATCAAAGATACCGGAACAGGGAACTTTTGGTCAAATACTTTTCAACCAACATTACGGACACCGAAAAATTACGAAGTTGTGTTTTCTCAGGGCCGTGTTGAGTTCCACCGGCTGGATTATGGTATCGAAACAAGCACCGAATTGGTGATATCCCCTGAGGAAGATACTGAAATCAGAAGGATGAGGATAAAGAACCGGACAGCGTCGGTGAAAATAATGGAAATTACCAGCTACGCTGAGGTGGTGCTCACCACCCAGGCAGCCGATGAAGCACATCCTGCCTTCAGCAACTTGTTTGTTCAGACAGAGATATTCCCTGATCAAAAGTCAATCATCTGCACCCGCCGGCCACGCTCCGTGGAAGAAAAGCCTTTATGGCTGTTTCATTCCATGAATGTATACCATGTGGACGTGGAAGATGCTTCTTATGAAACAGACCGCATGACGTTCATTGGCAGGAGAAGATCCCTAACACACCCGCAAGCCCTCGATGCAGCAACCCTTTCCGGCCATCAGGGCGCCGTACTCGACCCTGTCATGGCGATACGCTTCCGTATCAGGATACAGCCATACCAGACAGCACGGATTGATATGATCTACGGCGTCAGCGAAAATAAAAAAGACTGTCAGGGTACGATGTATAAATTTCAGGACAGACACCTGAAAAACCGGACTTTTGAACTCTCCTGGACTCATAGCCAGGTAATGTTGCAACAAATCAATGCCACAGAAGCTGATGCCCAGTTGTACAACCGCCTGGCTACTGCAGTGATCTACACCAACAACGATTTACGTGCTGACTCTTCGGTAATACAAAACAACCTGAGGGGGCAGCACGGGTTATGGCCCTATGCAGTATCCGGCGATGTGCCTATTGTTTTGCTGCATATCGGAGAGCCGGAGAGTATGCCGATCGTAAATCAAATGATACAGGCACATTCATACTGGCGGCAGAAAGGCCTCCCCGTTGACCTGGTGATCTTAAACGACAACCACGGGTCGTACCGTCAGCCACTGCAGGATCAGATTTCAGGGCTCATTGCGTCAGTTGGAGGCAATAAGCAGGGGGACATTTTTATTATTCCTGTGGATCAACTTTCTTCTGAAGACCGGCAACTGTTTGAAAGTGTTGCCAGGGTTATCATTTATGATAAAAAAGGGACATTGTCCGAACAGGTCAATGCACACAGCAAAGAGAAAAAATTGCCACCCCTGATAAAGCCAAATCGTATTACCTCACAAGTAAAAAAATTTGAGCTGGTGTTACAGCAGGATCTTGTTTTCTATAATGGAACAGGCGGATTTTCGCAGGATGGCAGCGAATATAAAATTCTTACAGATACAAAGGTAAAAACGCCGGCGCCCTGGGTAAACGTTCTGGCAAATCCCAATTTTGGCAGTGTAATATCCGAAAGTGGTTCGGCCTACACTTGGGCGGTCAATGCACATGAATACCGCCTTACCCCATGGAGCAACGACCCGGTCTGTGATGCAGGAGGAGAGGCCTTTTATATCCGCGACGAAGATGCGGGATTTTTCTGGTCTCCGTCGCCTTACCCCGCGGGAGGTGATTCTCCGTATATCACTACTCATGGGTTTGGATACAGCATCATTGAACATTCAGAACACGGGATCTTCACCGAGATGTTGCAATTTATTGACGTCACGCTGCCGGTAAAATGTATAGTCATAAAAATTGTAAATAAATCAGGCTACAGAAGAAAGCTTTCTGCTACCGGGTTTATGGAAATGATAATGGGGGACCTTCGGTCAAAGACCCATATTCATGTGTTTTCAGAACATGATGCCGAAAGCAATGCTCTGATGATCCGGAATACTTATAATCCGGCTTTTGCCGACCGGGTTACCTTTTTTAAAACGGAGGGCGTCGCGGATTCTTTTACCACCGACCGTGCAGAGTTTATAGGACGCAACAGAAACCTCTCCAACCCCAAAGCTATGTCCAGGACAAAGTTGTCCGATAAAAACGGCGCCTGCATGGATCCCTGCGCGGCCATGCAGGTAAAATTTGATTTGCTTGACGGAGCAGAAAAAGAAATTGTATTTTTCCTGGGTAATGAAAAAAATATCCCTGCCGCCAGAACCCTGTTGCAGAAATTTGACGATATAGAAGCAGTGAAGCAGTCTTTCAACATGGTAAAAGAATACTGGAAAGACATGTTGGGAGCTGTCACCATTACCACTCCCGACAAAGCAATGGATATCATGACTAACGGCTGGCTGGTTTATCAGACACTGGCTTCCCGTATTTTTGCACGCAGCGGTTTTTATCAATCCGGAGGGGCGTTTGGTTTCAGGGATCAGCTTCAGGATATGCTGGCCTTGCTGAATGCCAAACCCGGCATTGCCCGCGAACACATTCTGGTTTGTGCCGGCCGGCAATTTTCCGAAGGTGATGTGCAGCATTGGTGGCATCCCCCCGAAGGCAGGGGCGTCCGTACGCATTGTTCCGATGACCTGCTGTGGCTTCCCTATGTCGTTGCAAGGTATGTCACAGTGACCGGCGATACAAAAATTCTGTCATCGATGTCCGTTTTCCTTAAAAGCAGAATACTACACCCGGATGAAGATTCCATCTACGACCTCCCTGTGGAAAGCAAAAGACGCGTTTCGTTATACGAACATTGTGTCAGAGCTATCAAAAGAAGTCTTAATTATGGAATCCATGGGCTGCCGCTTATTGGGTCAGGCGACTGGAATGATGGCATGGACAAGGTAGGAAACAAAGGCAGGGGAGAAAGTATCTGGCTCGCCTTTTTCCAATACGACGTTTTAGTCCGGTTTGCCGGAATTGCAACATTATTTGGAGATAATACCTTTGCGGAAATATGCACTAAGGAAGCAGGGGAATTACAGTCAAACATCGAAAAATACGCATGGGACGGGCAATGGTACCTGCGGGCATACTTCGATGATGGAACACCGCTGGGGTCGTTGGTAAATAAAGAATGTACCATCGATTCCATCGCCCAGTCATGGTCGGTGTTATCAGGCGCTGCTGAAGAAAAAAGGAAACATGAGGCAATGGCTTCTCTTGAAAAATTCCTCGTAAACCGGGATATGAAGATAATTAAATTGCTCGATCCTCCTTTTGACATCGGCGACCTTAACCCCGGATATATTAAGGGTTATCCCCCCGGAGTGCGGGAAAACGGAGGACAATATACCCATGCTGCCATCTGGGCCGCAATGGCGTTCGCTGCATTAAACGAAAGAGAAAAAGCCTGGGAGCTGAGCCAAATGATCAATCCGATAAACCATGCGTCAAACAACACCCTGATGAAAAATTACAAAGTAGAACCTTACGTTATGGCTGCCGATGTTTATGGCAACGAATCGCACAGGGGAATGGGCGGCTGGACATGGTATACCGGCTCTTCAGGATGGATGTACCAGCTGATCATCGGGTCTTTACTGGGACTGCAATTAAAAAAGGACCTTTTGGTCTTTAAACCTTGTTTTCCTGCGGATTGGCCTTCGGTGTCTGTAGTATACCGGTACGGAAAATCTACATACAGGTTTACCGTATTTCAGATAGATCAGGATACCGCCTCATGGTGGAAATCAGAGGATAAAAAAGGGGAGGGAAACACCATAAAATTGATTGACGATGGTCTGGAACACCAGATAGATATGTATATAAATACGCTAAAAAAGAAATAATCAAATCGTCATACACTGCAGGCTATTCCTTAACGAGCTTTAGAAGAGTGCATCCGGCTCCATTCGGCACTTTTATTAAATAAATCCCTTTTGCCAGAAAAGAAATATCTGTCTCGTTGCTGCCGTGGCTCAGTATTCTGTTCATTAAGATTCGGCCTTTGGTATCGCAAATAGACATCATCGAACCTGGGTTGTCTTCCGGGTATTTAATAATAACTATATGGTTTACAGGATTGGGAAATATTATTATTTCAGGGTTTTTGGTATCAACATCGCCAATGCCAGTAATATCAAAGTATATGAGATTTGAAGTGTCGGACAGGCAGCCATTTTCATCTATAACGATCACGTAATAATTGTCTTTTACTGCCGGAATATAGAAGTTCCCTGTGGCGCCCGCGATCAGGCCTCCGGAGTTGTATCACTGGTTTCCGGACAGCGCATTCGAAAAAAGGGTGTCGTTGCTTTGTGTGATAACCGGTGTTGCAGGAAGCGGGTTCACAGCAATAACACCCGTGTATGTAGCATTTCCACACGTTCCTGTTACCATCACGGTATAGGTGGTGGTTGCTGCCGGGCTTGCAACAGGGTCTGCGATGTTTGTGGAGCTCAAACCGGCTGAAGGGCTCCATGCGTAAGTGCCGCCACCGGTGGCATTCAACTGTGTTGATGCACCTGCACAAATGGTGTCGCCAGTTCTAGCGTCGTTTATCGGAAGCGCTCCATTCAATGAGATATTATCTAATACCACACTGAAAACATTCGAATTGTTATAGCCGCAGTTAGGTTCAAGGTAAAAAAGTATGTTCGACAGGTTGGTGCAGGTGGTCTGGTCAAAAACCACATCCACATTTACGCAGGTACTTGCCTGGTCAAATTTCAACCAGAGGCCGTTAATATCGGTGTAGCCAACTTCGACACCACTGATTTTTTCACTGGATGCCTTTTTGTATGCACCGTCCACCCACATGTAAAAACGAATTTTGTCGTTGGGTTGTGCGGCAAAATAGGAGTTTGAAATATCAAAATTCAGCGTCACATTGGAATGCCCGGTGCAGTTGGCTTGCGATGTACGCAGAAAACACCCGAAATAATTATTCCATGCAGCCGTGATAAAATGCTCTTAGCTCCCACATATTTTGCCCGGCTGCAGGATCCCTATTTTAGTAGTTATAGTATCGTTGCAAAATTATCATAATAGGAGTTATAACACAGATATGTATAAGTTGCAAGTATAACATAAACGATAGTTTCGACGAAAGGAAATGATTGACAGAGTTGTTGTCTGCCACTTATAACTGCTTTATATAACATTTTTAAGGTAAAATATATCTAATAAATCTTTTAAAAATTGGTTCGAGAATGGTACTTTAAGGGAGACCTCAACGGACAATTTTGTTTTTTCACAGAATTGTCTGTTTTTATTTCTTCCGGAAGACTTGTTAATACTGCGTATTAGTTCAGCGACTCCATTAACACCTTGGGTTCGATATTAATTTTTAAAAAAAGAAATTTTTTCTCAAAAAAAAAAGATTTTATTAATGTAAATTATACATTCATATTTGCCTCACTAAAAGAGAAAGTGTGTTTTAGAGTGATCATTTTCACGAACCTATTTTTTACCGTAAGTGGTTAAAGTAAACATAAACATTCTTTGAATCAGTGAATCTTCTTGCCTTGCTTGTGTTTTAATATATTTTTATATCTTTAGCGTTTTTAAAAGTTTAAACTAATGTATTTATCAAGAAGACTATTTCTTTTATTAGTATTATTTACATTTTCATCTGTTGTTAAGGTCAGCGCGCAACAATTATCGGCAAAGGAAATCATAAAAAAATCAGATGACAAAAACAGAGGGCTGACAAGCCAGGGTATAATGAATATGACCATCGTACGTCCCGATTGGTCTAGAACAGTTAGTATGAAAAGCTGGCAAAAAGGAAACGCCTATGCTCTTATACTGATCACTTCCCCTGCGAAAGATAAAGGTCAGGTATTTCTTAAAATCAAAACAGATATGTGGAACTGGGTGCCATCCATTGAAAAAATGATTAAAATTCCGCCATCAATGATGATGCAGTCGTGGATGGGCTCTGATTTTACAAATGATGATCTTGTTAAGGAATCATCCATTGTTAATGATTACACCCACAAACTTCTTGGCAAAGATTCCATAAGAGGGCAAAATTGTTATAAAATTGAGTTAATACCTCATCCCGACGCGGCGGTTACATGGGGAAAAGTGATTATGTGGGTAACTGTTGACGGATTCAATCAGTGGAAAGCCGAATATTATGATGAGGATATGAGCTTGGTAAATGTCATGAATGCATACAACATAAAAAAGATGGGGGATCGTGAAATACCAACCAAACTGGAAATTATTCCACTCGGGAAAAAGGGTAACAAAACAGTCCTGGAAATAATAAGTTCGGTTTTCAACCAGCCGATTGAAGATTCTTTTTTTTCACAACAAAATATGAAAAAAGTAAGTCAGACAGCAAAGTAAATAGCAATTTATGAAAAATTATATTAAGCTTGCATGGCGAAATATCTGGCGAAATAAAAGGAGGACATTGATAACCACCGCCTCCGTATTCTTTGGTGTGGTTTTATCGGCATTCATGAGTTCTATGCAGGAAGGATCGTACGCCAAATACATATCAACAATTGTCAATTCTTATTCAGGGTATATTCAAATTCATAAAAAGGGTTATTGGGATGATAAGATTATTAATAATTCATTAGAATATAATAATGAAGTCAAATCGAAAATAAATCAGGTGAAGGAAATTACAATATATTCACCTCGGCTTGAAACTTATGCTTTGGCTTCAACAGAAGATATTACAAAAGGTGTTATGGTGATGGGGATAGACCCTGAAAAGGAAAATGAAATAACGCACATAGCTGGAAAAATAAAAGAAGGCCGCTTTCTTAAAAACGGCAACGATGGCGTGATCATTGGCAGCGGTTTGGCCAGGTTTTTAAAACTAAAAATCAGCGACACCATTATTTTTATCGGGCAGGGATATCATGGAAGTACTGCTGCAGGAAAATATCCTGTAAGAGGAATCGTCAAGCACCCCTCTCCGGAACTTGACAGAATATTGGTTTATATGGATATAAATAATTGCCGGGAATTATTTTCCGCGCAGGATTTGCTAACCTCATTGGTAATAATGGTAGCGGATAATGATGAGGTAGTTCCTGTAAAGAATGAATTAAAGCGGCTTCTGGGAAGCAATGTGGAAGTAATGGATTGGGAAGAGATGAATCGCTTATTGCTTAAACAAATAGAGAGTGATCGTGGTTCGGGAGCCATTATGAAAGGTGTGTTATATTTGATTATTGCTTTTGGAATCCTTGGAACTGTGATGATGATGATGGCCGAAAGAAAAAGAGAATTCGGAGTGCTTATTTCGGTCGGAATGAGAAAATATAAATTAATTATTACCATGATGCTTGAAACGGTATTTATGGGTATGGTGGGTGTTATTGCCGGTATTACCTGCAGCATTCCGCTGATCTATTATTTTCTTTATCACCCCATTCCTTTTTCAGGACAGGCTGCAGAGACGATGTTGCAGATGGGATTTGAGCCTGCCATGTTTTTTTCGATGACGCCTTCAGTATTTTATAATCAGGCCTTGACCATTTTTGTTTTTACATTGATAATAGGCCTATATCCACTGTTATTCATTCGCAGGTTAAAGGTTATGAATGCTCTTAGAAATTAATAATAAAAATAATTGTTATGCTTTGGTTGCTTGCATGGAAAAATATCTGGCGAAATAAACTGAGAAGTATCGTGGTGATGACTGCTATTGCCTTAGGAGTATTTGCGGCTGTGTTTTTAACTGCATTTATGAACGGGATGGTTGAAGACCGTATCAAATCTGTTATCCAAACTGAAATATCTCATATACAAATCCACCAGCCCGGCTTTGAAGACAATAATGATTTTTCGGTAAGAATAGAAAATGCTGATAGTGTTGTTCAGAATGTAAAATCAATACAACATATTACGGCAATTAGTAAAAGAATTGTCATCAGTTCAATGGTCGCTTCTGCCGAAACGAACACAGGAGTAAAAATTATTGGCGTCGTTCCGGAATCAGAAAAAAATGTGACCAATATCTCCAATAAAATTATTGAAGGAAGTTATTTTGAAGGGAAAGGCAGAAATTCGGTTGTGATAGGAAAGAAACTTGCTGAGAAACTAAAGGTCAGTCTTAAAAACAAAATAATCATCACCGTTCAGGATGTAAATAAAACTATTACAAGCGGCGCATTTCGCATTGCCGGCATTTTTGAAACGGATAATTTTATTTTCGATGAGGCTACCATCTTTGTCCGATATGGTGATATATGCCGCTTAACGGGATTAAATGGTGCCGAAGCACATGAAATTGCTGTTTTGCTCGACAAGAATGAAAACACTGAAGTTGCAAGGCAGGAAATAAAAAAACTTTTCCCATCGCTTCAGGTTCAGGGTTGGCTGGAGCTTAGCCCCGAAGCAGGATATTTGGTAAGCGCTATGAACCAGTATATGTACATTTTTATTCTTATCGTTTTGCTTGCGCTATGCTTCAGCATCATCAATACCATGCTGATGGTGGTACTTGAAAGAGTTCGTGAAATAGGCATGCTGATGGCTGTGGGTATGAGCAGGATAAGAGTTTTTCTTATGATCATGCTTGAGACCATTTATCTTTCGTTAACCGGTGGAATAATCGGAATAATAACAGGTTATTTCATATGCAGGCATCTTGAACAAGCCGGGCTGAATCTTTATTTCTGGAAGGAAGCGTTTGGCAGTATCGGGTATTCATCAATAATATATCCGGTCATTGATTTTCATATGCTTATCATCACTACCCTGATGGTAATTTTAACAGGGATACTTTCATCACTTTATCCTGCTTATAAAGCGTTGAAGCTAAAACCTGCCGAATCGACAAGAAATTAAATGACGAAATTAAATTTTTACAATATGAATATTATTGAGGTCAAGGGGATATATAAAATTTATGATCAGGATAAAGTGCCTGTAAATGCATTAAACGGTATAGACATCAATTTTCAGCAAGGAGAGTTTGCAGCTATTGTCGGGCCATCAGGTTCAGGGAAAACAACACTCCTTAATATTATGGGCGGGCTTGATGATCCGACACAGGGTGAAGTAATTATTGACGGTGTTAAAATTACTGGCCTGAGCGCCCGGAAAAAAACACAGTTCCGTTTGAAAAATATAGGATTTGTTTTTCAGTCGTATAACCTTATACCTGTTATGACAGCCAGCGAAAATGTTGAATTTATCATGTTTTTGCAGGGAAAGAAAAAGAAAGAACGGGATAAAAGAACACAAGAACTATTACAGGCAGTAGGACTTGCCGATAGGATGAACAGCAGGCCAAGCAAGCTTTCGGGCGGTCAACAGCAGCGTGTGGCCGTGGCCAGATCGCTGGCATCGAAACCTAAATTCGTTCTTGCCGACGAACCTACGGCTAACCTCGACAGTAAATCGACCGAGAACCTGCTGAATATTATGGAAACTCTTAATAGAGAGGAAAAAATTACATTTATTTTTTCTACTCACGATGCACGTGTTGTGAACAAAGCAAGAAGAGTAATTACTATTGAAGACGGTAAAGTGATCACTGATGTTAAAAAAGTATAAGTCTCATATTATTCTTCGGTTATTTAAAACAAAAATATTTCTGATAACCCGTTCACTATAAAAATGGGATGATGAAAAATATATTTGTTAAAGCGGACATATCGGTTATTGTTTTTTTATTTGTATTCAATTTTTCATGCATCGCACAGGATACAGTCAAACAGACTCGTGTTCTTTTCAATGGATATGTCAAGGATATGCAAACGGTAATTTTTCAGAATATCAAAAACGACTGGACGACTTCAAATCTTATTCATAACCGGCTTAATCTGACATGGCTTATTTCGCCTTCATTCACTGCTTCTGCGTCAATGAGAAATCGTTTTTTATACGGCGATATGCTGAGAACTTTCCCCGGATACAACAAAACATTTGAACAGGATAACGGTATAATTGATCTTTCAAAGAACATCGCCGATCAAAGTTCATTTCTTCTCAATATAGCCTTTGATAGGGCATGGCTCGGATATTCAAATGATAAATTTCAGATCACTTTAGGCCGGCAGCGAATAAACTGGGGGCAAACCTTTGTGTGGAATCCTAATGATATTTTCAATTCGTATGCTTATTTCGATTTTGATTATGAAGAAAAACCGGGAAGTGATGCTATTAGGTTCCAATATTTTACAAACCCGACTTCGGTTTTTGAAACAGCTGTTAAATTTAACAATAAAAAGAAGTTTACCGCTGCTGCTTTATACAGGTTCAATAAATGGGGTTACGATTTTCAGTTTCTGGGTGGTATGGTCGATCAGTGCGACTATGTTATCGGCACCGGATGGTCGGGTCAGATTCTTAAAGGCGGGTTTCGCGGCGAGGCAAGCTATTTTCACCCACATAAAAAATTTGCTGACACAAGCGGTATCCTGGCGGCTTCTTTCGGTTATGATTATACGTTTAAAAATTCAATATTTCTTCAGTTCGAAGCTTTATACAATGGCTATAATGATACTCTGAATATATTGTCATTGGGCCAGATGAATAACAACTCGATGAGTGCAAAAAATATTTTTTTATCCGATTTTTCCTTTTTCTTATCTTCCGTTTATCCGGTTACTCCGCTTATTAACATTTCGCTTTCTGCAATTCTCAATCCAAAATTCAAAATGTATTTCATCGTGCCTAACGTGACAATTTCGCTGAAAGACAACATCGAATTATCTTTTTTAGCCCAGATATTTCAGTATTATGGTAAAGGAAATAGTAGCCTGAGCGCAAATTTCATTTTTGCACGACTAAAGGGAAGTTTTTAGTCAATATATTATCAATAAATATGGCAATAGTTCTTGCTTTTTTAGTAAATTATATATCTTTAGCCCTTTTAATTGTCACTTTTGAGAGCAGAAAAACCATTCGACGGCATTAACAAAAGGCTGAACGCTTTTTTCAGCAAGATTCTGATTTGGCGTTTAAAGCACATCAGCGACAAGAACTTCTTGATCATTGCAAGCATAATTGTCGGGATTGTATCTGCTTTTGCAGCAATTATCCTTAAATTAATTGTGCATTACCTGCAACACCTTACCGACCTGATTGCCACCTACCAGTCTGTTAAATTTGTGTTTGTTGTTTTACCTGTTTGCGGTATTGTGGCTACTTTTTTACTGATCAAATATATATTCAAGGGAAGATTTGATAAAGGTTTAGGATCCATTATTTATGATGTTTCATGGAAGGCTGGAAGAATAAAGCCCAACAAAACATATTCGCATTTACTTACCAGTGGTATAACGGTTGGCTTTGGCGGCTCTGCAGGTCTTGAAGCTCCCATCGCCGTCACGGGCTCTGCCATCGGGTCCAATATTGCCAGCCTGTTCCATCTTGGTCAGAATGAAAGAGTAATTCTGTTGGCTTGTGGTGCGGCTTCAGGTATCGCTGCCGTTTTTAACAGCCCCATTGCGGGGGTTGTTTTTGCTCTTGAAGTGTTGCTCGTTAATTTTTCTATTCCTGTATTCATCCCACTTCTTATATCTTCAGCTTGTTCAGTTTTACTGTCAAACTTTATTTATAAAGGACAGTTGTTTTACCTTATTACAGATAAATGGCATTATGAAGCAATACCGTTTTATCTGATCCTGGGAATTATTTGCGGGTTATTGTCTGTATATATTTCACGCATAACATTATTTGTAGAAAACAGATTAAAACGTTCAAATAAAATAAGCAAACCTATCTTAGGCGGGCTGGTACTTGGGGCAATGATCTTTATTTTTCCACCGCTCTGGGGCGAGGGCTATAAAACCATCGAGCACTTGTTAAGCAATTCGTACAATTCAATTCTTGATAATAGTATTTTTAGTGGTTTTGCTGGGAACAGCACGGTAATACTGATATTTGTTGCTGCTGTCATACTTATTAAATCGTTTGCAACAGCTATTACAATAGGTAGTGGGGGTAATGGCGGCATATTCGCGCCTTCGCTTTTTACCGGCGCACTCACTGGTTTTGCTCTTGCTTTTTTTATCAACACTACAGGCATAATGCATTTGAGTACAGTCAATTTTATTGCAGTCGGAATGGCCGGTATTTTAAGTGGCCTTGTGCGTGCGCCTCTTACATCAATCTTTCTTATTGCTGAAGTAACGGGGGGATATGTGCTGTTTGTTCCGTTGATGCTGGTTTCGGCGGTTTCTTTTTTCATATCACGGTTCCTCGAACCCTATTCAATTTATACAAAACGGCTGGCTCAAAAAGGGAAATTAATGTCCGAAGATAAAGACGTTAATACTTTAAACATATTAAAACTTAAAGATATAGTTGAAACGGATTTTATTACCTTAAATATTGCGGATGATATCAGCGCACTGGTGGCCGCATTTAAGGAAAGTCATCGTAATATTTTTCCGGTTCTTGATAAAGACAACAACCTTAAAGGCCTGGTACAGCTCGAAAAAGCGAAGAAATATCTGTTCAAACCTGAATTATTCCAAGAGATTAAAATTGTGGATATTATGGATAAAGAAGTAATAACGGTAAATATTAACGATAGTATGATCAGCGTAATGGAACTGTTTGAATCCTTGAATTATTTTAATCTAATCGTTCTCGACGGCAATAGATATGTGGGTATCATATCCAGGTCGAACATCATTATGCATTACCGTAGTATCATAAAAAAGACATCAAATCTTTTTTAATTCTTTTATTTCCCTTTTGAGGTCTCCTTAACGCGTTTTTAATTCAAATAATTCTTTTTATCAAAAACACACACCCTCTGATATACCTCATTTAATTGTTCTATAAGCAGCATACTGAAAACAATTATTAGGCTCCATGTGTCAAATCAGGACTACTATGTCATGGTGCATGTCCGGGTGGCAATTATCTGTATAATTCTGTTCTGTTGCGCCGGTTACAATGTTATTAATTGTGCCAAGGGCTTGATAAAAAGTAATTTGTGCCATACCTTAATGAAATAATGCCATTGTGGGCAGCAAAACATGCTTTATCTTTATGGCACAATTCAATTCTTTTTATTAAAATGATAACGAAAAAAAATATCCGACCACATAATTCTGATCCGAATTTTCAATTCAGAATTTTCAGCCTGAGCTCTCTTCAATTGAATCGAAACCACAAAAAATCTAAAGGAAAATGGTATTCCTTTATATACATTAACAAGGGAAGCGGAATTTTACAAATCGATTTTGATGAGCATGTTGCACTGAAAAACAGCGTGTTTTTTATTGAAAAATATAAATATTGGACTTGGCTCAAGCATAAAAATATTGGTGGTGTATTGGTACAATTTACTGATTCATTTTACAACATAATTTATACCGGTAATCCTAAAATAAAAAGCGATCAGTCGTTGATAAGTGATATTAATCCATTTATTGTAATACAGGACATTCATGAGAAAGAGTGGGCAAATGTCTTTGATATTCTTTTATTGGAATATTCGCTTCTTAAAGAAAACTCTAAAGAAATTCTATGCCTTGTTCTGAAAATATTAATATTAATGTACCGCCGCAATGCCTATGCAAAAAACTTAATGGTGATTTCTGATCGGAGAAAACAGTTGTTGAGCGAATTCAGAAAACTTGTCAATAATAAATTTATAGAAATTAAAACTCCGAAGGAATACGCTGTAAGGTTGAATATCACTCCTAATTATCTTAACTCATTGTGCAAGGAAATATATGAAAAAACGGTAAGCGAAATCATCCAGGAGCGTGTTATTCTCGAAGCTAAACGTATGCTTGCGCATTCCGGATTAAGCGTTTCAGAGATCGGATACAAACTGGGATTTGTCGACAATTCCTATTTTGGCAGATATTTTAAAAAATCTGTCGGCACTTCGCCCGACAGGTACCGTAACTTAAATTATAATTCAACAAATAATAATGTCTAAAAACGATAAAGTATGAGCACAACCATCAACTCAATATTAATTCCGACAGATTTTTCAGATAATTCTGAAAGTGCATTAAAAGTTGGCATTGCGATAGCGAAAAGACAAAATGCTGAAATTACTTTGTTACATGTTCTTGATACCTACAGCTATTTACGACCTTCGGAAGTTTTTTTACCGGGTGCAGAAATTATCCAAGATTTAAAACAAACCATGGAGGTTCAGTTGAACAAAATTGCCCTGAATATTCAGTATAAGAGTGGTATTGCAACCAAAGCACTGATAATGTCCGGTTCTCCGGCAGATTGTATCTGCAGGTCAGCTTTTAACAATAAAATTAGTCTGATCGTTATGGGCACCCATGGTGATTCGGGATTAAGAGAATTCTTCATCGGCTCTGATACATATAAGGTTGTAAAGAATGCAGCATGTCCGGTTTTGACCATCCCTGGAAATTGGAATAAAACTTTTTTTGAAAGAGTGTTATTCCCAATAAGGCTTTATCCCAATGCTTTGGAAAAATACTTTTTTGCCAGGCCTATCATTGAGAAAAATAATTCAGAATTAATTCTTTTAGGTCTAGCAGAAAAGAAAAAGCCAGACGATGTAAAGGAAATTGCACTTTTAATGGACCGTCTAAAATATCAGCTACATAACGACAATGTTGTGTTTCAATCCTTGTTATGTCCTTGCGAAAATTTTCCTGAAAAAGTAATAAATAGTGCAAATGAGCATAATACTGACTTGATTATCCTGACAGCGAACCTGGATACTAATTTCAGGTCTTTCTTTGTAGGTCCTTTTGTCCAGCGGGTAGTAAATCATGCCCGGCGCCCCGTTCTAAGTATTAAACCTGAGATAATACAAACCAAAAAAACAAATACAATTGCCGTTGCTGAAAGTTGGGGTAGTATGATTGATTTTTCAGATTTTGAAATACAAGCCCCATAATTTTCAAAAAATTCAATTGTTCTTTTTCTTATTAAATTTTAACAATAAAAACTTAGAAATCATGAAAAATTATAAAATCGAGAGAATCCTGGTAGCTGTAGACTTCTCAAACTTCGATCAGAGCGCCGTTAACACTGCTGCCGCAATAGCCAAAAGGCAAAATGCGTGGCTTACTATTATTCATGTAGTACCCCATGACAACCCTTCTGATGAAGATTATAAATTATCTAGAGATACTCTAACTAATGTTCACCATGTACTTAAAAAAATTACCTCGAAAATTTATCGACAGTTCAAGGTAAAGGCTGATTCGATGACCGACATTGGTGATCCTGCTGAAGTCATTTGCGAAGTCGCTACAAAGGAGGACCATAGTATTATTGTTCTTGGGACTCATGGCCATTCTGGAATTCGTGAAAAAATAGGTTCAGTAGCTTATAGTATTGTGGAAAAAGCTCCTTGTCCTGTCCTTGTAGTGCCAGGTGAATGGGATCGGCTTAATTTTAAGAAAATCGTATATCCTATTCGGATGCATCAAAAAGTTTTTGAAAAATATAATTACATAGAACCTATAATAGAAAAAAATAATTCGGAGCTTATTATTGCCGGCCTGGCAGAAAAAGATGCTGATGATAATATAAAAGAAACAGTTTTTTCAATTGAATTATTGAGAATTATGTGCCAGGAAGAAAAAATCTCTTATAGGACAATAGTGTTGCCATGTAATCATTATTCAACCAAATTAATTGATACTGTAAATAATGCAAATGCTGATTTGATAGTCATTTCATCTCATCTTGATTATGATTCAATTAAAAACTTTATTGAACATTTTGCACATGACGTTTTAAACCGGTCAAAATGCCCTGTTCTTTGTATTAGCCCATTGCTGAAAAATAAAAAATGAACCATGCAATATTTAAACAATATATTATTCAGTCCCAGGAATTTCAGATCAATTGAGTTATGGAAGAACGTAACCGATGATCAATGGAATGATGCAGCATGGCAAATTAAAAACTCTATCCGAACAGTTCAGCAGTTAAAGCAGGTCATTAAGTTAAGCCCATTTCAGGAAAAAGAAATTGAAAGGACTTTAATAACAATGAAGAATCAGGGGAAAGAGCCCTTAAGGATCACGCCCTATTACGCAACACTTATGTGTAAGGATCCATTTCATCCAGTTCTGCTTCCTGGCGAAAAGCAAGAAAATAGGCTTGACCCAATATTCTGGCAAAGCGTTCCCACTCCTGCTAATCTTCTGTTCCCCGACACAGGTGTCGAAGGCGCTATGTGCGAAGGAAGCCGCAGTTATGGTGCCGCTTATCAGCGTTATCCTAACCGGGTGGCTCTTTTCGTTGCCGAGAACACAAGCTGTGCCTCTTATTGTGTGCATTGCCAGAGGGCAAAATCTCTTGATGGAACGGTTGATCATAACATTGAGGAAATAAATAAAGGCTTGTTCTATATCGGATATAATAAGAATATAAATGAAGTGCTTATCACAGGTGGCGATGCGTTGATGATAAGCAGGAAACGCTTGCGATATGTTTTAGAGAAACTGAGCAGAATTCCGCATTTGAGGGCAATTCGCATTGCTACAAGGGCTCCTGTTGTTCTGCCAATGGGCATTACCGATGATTTGCTGGAATTAATTGACATTTCTGCAAACAGGTATAATAAAGGTTTGGAGAAATACGTGTATTTCATGACTCATATTAACCATTACAAGGAAATTACAGAAGACCTTGCCTCAGCTGTTAAAAAGATTCGCATGCATGGCTACACCATAAGAAATCAGACCGTTCTGTTGAATCATGTAAATGATTATTATAAAACACTGGCTGAAACATTCCGCAGAATGTTTTGGATTGGCATACATCCGTATTACTTATTGCAATGCCATAAGGAGAAGGGGATAGTTCACTTCATTACGCCAATCCAGGTCGGCAAGATTTATATGAAGCATTTGCAGGGGTGGATTTCAGGGATTACTGTACCGAGATATGCAGCAAATATTGAAGGTGGTGGTGGTAAAGTGCTGTTAATGCCATCAGGGCATGATACATTAAACATCGGGTCAAATATAGAAGAACGTATATCGGAAAGTTATGCAACTGTCAGCACTTGGGATGGAAAGGATTTATTCCGTTACGAAGCTCTTGGCAGGGCAACGCGTGAAGAGTTTAATAATGCTGTAAAGATGATGGACACATTTATCGGCAGAAAGGGGGTTTTTCTTCCAAAGGTTATTATCGTTGACAAAGATGGCACCCATATTGAAACAACTAATCGTACAAGATTGCCCAGGATTGAAAAATTAAAAAAATCTTCTCTTTTGGAATATGAAGTAAGTATTAATGATATGCCGGTAACCAATCCGCAGGATATTGCCGACGAGTTGGACAGGCTTTATAAAAAATAATTTTATCATGATTTGTTTGGTTTTATTATAATAAATATTGGTACATGACTGCCGAAATAATAATCACCCTATGTGTACTCTTACTCATCGCTTATGGCTTTGATCTTACCTCATCCCGAACCCGAATTCCGTCTGTTATTTTATTGTTAGCAGTAGGCTGGCTTGTCAGACAGGCATCTGTTTTTTTTGGAATAAATATTCCTGACCTCACGTTAATCCTTCCTATTTTTGGAACAGTGGGGCTTATTCTAATCCTGCTCGAAAGCACCATTGAACTTGAATTGACCCGTAAAAAAAGACCTATGATCATTAAATCTTTTTTTATGGCGCTTCTTCCTTATGTTTGCCTTACATTAATACTTGCATGGCTTTTTCAGTACTTTGGTGGTGCGTCATTTAAAGCAGGCATTATTAATGCCATCCCGCTAGGCAACCTGAGCAGCGCTATTGCCATTCCCAGTGTGAGACACCTTTCGCATTGGAATAGAGAATTTGTCACATATGAAAGTAATTTTTCTGATCTGGTGGGGGTGCTCTTTTTTAATTTCATGCTCGTTGGTGGTACTTTGGGCATTGGAACAATTGGTATTTTTAGCCTGCAGATTTTGATCATGGCAGTGATATCGCTGGCAGCTACACTGGTACTTTCTTTATTACTCAATAAAATTGAACATCATATCAAATTCGCGCCCATCATTCTTCTTGTTATGTTAATTTATGTGATCTCGGGTGTATACAATTTGCCAGGACTAATATTCATCCTGATTTTTGGACTGTTTCTCGGCAACATTAGTAAGATTAAGCATTATAAATGGATACAGAAGCTGGGTCATGAATCTTTGGAAAAAGAAGTAATAAGGTTCAAAGATATTACTAACGAAATGTCTTTTATTATTCGTTCGCTTTTCTTTTTACTGTTCGGATATCTGATAGAAACAACCGACATACTTAACACGCAGACACTTACTTGGACAGCAGTAATTTTTGCCACCTCGTATTTGGTTCGTTTTATTTGGCTAAAAATTTTCAGACTAAAATTAAAACCATTGTTTTTCATTGCACCCAAAGGTTTGTTCACTATAATATTATTCCTTTCTATTCCTTTAACCATGAATGTTCCATTCATCAACAAATCCCTTATTATTCAGATCATCATCCTTTCTGCATTACTCATGATGTTTGGTATAATTGCCACAAAAAAAGAAACAGAGATAAAAACCGGACACGACACGGGAAACAAATAAATTATGATGAACACTATTATTATAATAATCTTTATTATCGGTTACACCGCTATTGCCTTTGAAAGCAAGATTAAAATCAATAAAGCGGCATCAGCACTGATCACAGGCGTCCTTTGCTGGACGATATATATCTTCTCAGCTTCCGATGTTCATGCGATCAATGAAAACCTGCTCATTCATCTTGGCGACATTGCCTCAATACTCTTTTTTCTGCTTGGTGCAATGGTAATAGTTGAATTGATTGGTGCTCATGATGGATTTTCGATCATCACGAATCGTATCAGAACTCATAAAAAAAGCAAACTCTTGATCATTATTACGATTATTACTTTTTTTCTTTCTGCAGTACTCGATAACCTGACAACAGCCATTGTGATGATCTCCTTAGTCAGGAAGATTCTAAATGAAAAAGAAGATCGCTGGTACTTTGGCGGTATGATAATTATTGCCGCCAATGCTGGCGGTGCCTGGTCGCCTCTGGGTGATGTAACTACGACAATGTTGTGGATAGGCGGCCAGGTCAGTGCATATAATATCATGTTTAAGTTGATACTGCCAAGTTTGATTTGCTGTTTTTTTCCCACTTTTATCCTGTGGCTGAAATACAGGGGCAAAACGTTTGAAATGCCTTTAACAATAAAGGTTTCAGAAATACCCGTTAAAGAACAGAATCTTGTGTTTTTTATTGGTATAACCGGACTTTTATTTGTTCCAGTATTTAAAACCCTCACCCATCTGCCGCCATTCATGGGGATGATGCTTGCGCTTGCAATGATATGGGCCGCGATAAGTATTATTCACCGCTCAAAGGACAAAGAAATCCGGAAAAATTATTCAGTAGACACGGCGCTTCAAAAAGCGGATAGTCCGAGCATATTATTTTTTCTTGGAATTCTTATAGCCGTTTCCGCACTTCAATCTGTTGGGATATTAAAGTTCCTGGCGGATTTTCTGACTGAAAACCTTAAACATGACGCATCCATCGGGATTGTTCTTGGGTTGCTTTCTTCTGTTATTGATAATGTACCTTTAGTGGCGGCAGCCATTGGCATGTACGACCTAAACACTTATCCCATGGATCACTTTTTTTGGGAGTTGCTTGCTTTCACTACTGGTACAGGAGGTAGCGCCATCATTATTGGCTCTGCTGCAGGTATTGCTGTAATGGGCATTGAAAAGATAAGTTTTTTCTGGTATTTGAAAAAAATCAGCTGGATCGCATTGCTGGGATTCTTTTCCGGAACATTATTTTATATCTTACTTTATAATTAGTGCCTATAAGAAAACTCGTGTTTGTTTAAAGAAAACGTCAAGTTTGAGGCTTGCTCATTATTTACCCATTTTCTTAATTATTAAATAGAAATTACTCGATAATATAAGGGCATACTAATCTTGTAATCACTCAATGAAAGATTCATCACGCATATTTTCATAAAATACTCCGGCATATTTTTCAGGCAGGATTTAAATCATTATCAGATAAGCATTCGGTAAGAACCCTGTCATTTCCTTTATGGGATTCTTATGAAAATGGCGATTTTAACCCAATAGGTTGTTTATGGGTGGCTTCCGTCCCGAAAATAAAAATATTACCGGCTTGCTGTTTATAAGTATTTTTATGGAACAGCCCCAATATGGTAATTTTTTTTAACTTTACTATAAGTATTATATTACATTAATGCTACTTATTATATTAAATATAATATTGTTGTTAAAAACAACCGCACAAATTAATAAATAAACCTTTATTATGGTTCAACCCAATAATCACAAATCATACTGCCCGGAGTTTACTCCCGATTTATTGAATGATAACGTATTCCCTCGTATCGATAAAAAATTCATCCCTGGCCACTTATATGTTTTTTTATGTACCTGTTTATTTGAGGACGATGATTAAAATATTGGATAACAATTTAATGGAAAATGACGCTGTTTATGTTGATTGTCATGGTGTGTCGGTCCATAATTCAAAATGGACTATGGAAAAAATGATGTGGCGGTTTTTTCAATGGTATAAAATGGTATAAAATGGACTTCAGGAAATATTATTACTTATAATATCAAATTATTAATAAAAATAAATTTTAACAAGTGCAGAATTGTCAAGATATGGGCGATCAAAGGTTTTCCGAATGGTTATATTCTCAGGTAAGTCATTTAAAATATGAAAAATGCAACCTTTTGGGGAAATTATTCGTATATCACCCAAAAAAGATTTGCTTTTTAATGAAATTTTATTTATTTTTGCTAAAGAATTTCGTCTATGCTTTTAAACCCTTTGTATTGTAATATTATTTTTTTGTCTTAATATTTTGTGGGTTAAAAAATGAGATTAACTTATTTAAAAAATGAAAAAGGTTGTAATAATTGCGGTTTTCTTTTTTACCATGATTCCTTGGCTTTACTCTCAAGGGCTGATGCAATCAACCTTTGAGATTAAATACAACGCTTATACATGTTATTATGAAGCCCACATGCATGTGGGAGGATCATTGGACCCAAGTGGGTTTGATAACTATTTAGGACCTTCAGGTTTCTCCATTGTTTTTCCGGCGTCGGTTCCAAATACTATTATTCCCTGCATAACAGTAAATCCGGTTGGGGCCGGATGGACAGATAACTCTCCTGTCTATAATATTTTGACATTTGATGGGTACAAAGATTATCACAAATTTGCAACCAATGGCGCACAGTTTATACCGGCATTAACTGTTGGGGCAGATATCGTGTTGTTTAAATTTACTTTACCAACAGCCATTTGTCCGACAGGAATAAGAATGTTTGAAAATAACAGCCCATCGCCTTCCCCAACCCCGGATAACAATCCTCCGGGAATGACTTATGATAATTCATTTCAAACATTATGGGGTGAGACTTATGTTGATAATGTTGGCGCCCCGGTAAATTTGCCACAGCCTGCAGCAACATCGTCCTTTGCTTTTGCCTGTAATCTCAGCTCCCTCAACCTTTTTTCTACAGGAAGTACTCCATTAACTTGCAATACCTTAACATACGGCTGGGTTGGCCCTGGAAATTTCAACTCATCACAGCAAAATCCAGTTGTCAGTTCTTATACGGTTCCTGGAACATATACTGTTACTGTTACTGACGCCAACAAGTGTACTGCAGTATCCAGCGTTGTTATTGCTCAGGCACCCCAGGTTTTGACGTTGAGTACTTCTGTTACCAATGCCAGCAATGGCAATAATAATGGAGCTGTTAATCTGACTGTTACAGGGGGAAATCCGCCATATACATATTCATGGTCGAACAATAGTACTACTGAAGATATTTCAAATTTATACCCCGGAACATATAGTGTTACAGTCACTGATCATAGTAATTGTACCGCCTCCACTTCAGCGGTGGTTATTAACTCGGGCAATCTCACCGTCACTATTGCTGCCCAAACTAATGCACTTTGCAGTGGCGATAACAGCGGATTTATCACGGCCTCCGTTTCAGGGGGAATTTTACCATATTCTTATGCATGGAGTACCACACCGGTTCAAAATACCCCAACTGCAACAGGCCTTATTGCAGGAACATATACTGTTACAGTTACTGATCATAACAATAATTCAGGCATTGCCACAGCAACAATTAACCTAATTCCGCTACCAGGGGTAGTCAATGTAAATGGAGGCGGAACTTTTTGCAGCGCTACAACGCTTGCAGCCAGCGGTGGCACCAATGGAATTATTTACTGGCAGGGAACCGCAAGTGGCGGAACATCAACTGCTACACAATCTTCAACTATGACGGTCACCTCTGCGGGAACATATTATTTTAGAGCAAGAAATGCTTGCGGTTGGGGTAATGAAGGCTCTGCCACAATTATTATAAATAGTACACCTGGTGCAGTATCTGTCAGCGGTGGTGGCTCTTACTGCAGCGGGAACACTATTACTTTGAGTGCCAGTGGCGGAACAGGCGGAACCATTTACTGGCAGGGGACTTCAAGCGGCGGAACATCAACCGTCTCGGCTTTAACCTCACAAACAGTCACCGGTTCAGGAACATATTATTTCAGGGCTAATAATAATTGCGGTTGGGGAGCTCAGGGATCTACTACCGTTGTAATTAATTCGGCCCCCGCAACACCTTCTCCGTCAGCCTCTCCGACTACCATATGCTCCGGCAGTTCATCAAGCTTATCTGCCTCGGTGTCGGGATCAACAATTTTTTGGTACACGGGTTCTTGCGGAGGCACCATTATTGGAAACGGAAGCCCTCTTATTGTAAGCCCTACATTAACTACCACCTATTACGCAAGATCCTATAATTCAAACACCGGATGTTGGTCAACGGCATGTGGTAGTGCTATTGTAACTGTTAATCATGCACCTGCTGCTGTTACCGCAGCCGGGGGAGGAACCACATGTTCAAGTGCGATTATTACTGCTGCTGGTGGAACAGGCGGAACTATTTACTGGCAGGGAACAACTAATGGTGGCACATCCACGGTAAGCGCTTCTACATCTCAAACAGTGACAACATCAGGAACATATTATTTCAGGTCTTATAACAATTGCGGTTGGGGAACACAGGGTAGTGCCCAGGTTACAATCAATACTTTACCCACTGCTGTGTCCGTGAGCGGCGGCGGTTCATTCTGCTCTGGTAATACCATTAGTCTTTCAGCTACCGGCGGTACCGGAGGAACGATATACTGGCAGGGAA
>CAZVKJ010000001.1:0-19677 GCA_964626855.1 uncultured Bacteroidales bacterium | reverse complement strand
ATGCCAGGGCATTAAATACCAATACCGGATGTTGGTCTGCCGGTTGCGGAAATGTAAGCGTTAATGTAAATTCATTACCAGGCTCAGTTACAGCTTTTGGTGGCGGAACTTATTGTACCAGTACAATTATTACGGCAAGTGGCGGTACCGGAGGAACGATATACTGGCAGGGAACTACCAGCGACGGCACTTCTACAGCTTCTGCTTCTACTGTACAAACAATTACATCCTCCGGAACATATTACTTTAGGCCTTATAACAATTGCGGATGGGGCGCCCAGGGAAGTGTTACCATCACAATCAATAATGTTCCCGGCAATGTTACTGTCAGCGGCGGCGGTTCATTCTGCTCAGGTAACACCATTAGTCTTTCAGCTACCGGCGGTACCGGAGGAACGATATACTGGCAGGGAACAACAAGTGGTGGAACATCTACGCTCGCAGCATTAACTTCGCAAACAGTTTCAACTTCGGGAACATATTATTTCAGGGCTTATAATAATTGCGGTTGGGGAACACAGGGCAGCACAACGGTTACTGTAAATTTATTACCGGCCAATCCCGCACCTTCGGCATCTCCCTCAACTATCTGTAACGGTAATTCTTCCAGTTTATCTGCAACAGTTACCGGATCGGTTATTTATTGGTACCAGGATGCATGCAATGGAACCTTGCTTGGGAACGGAAGCCCATTTACCGTCAATCCTGCTGTTACAACTACATATTATGCCAGGGCATTAAATACCAATACCGGATGTTGGTCTGCCGGTTGCGGAAATGTAAGCGTTAATGTAAATTCATTACCAGGCTCAGTTACAGCTTTTGGTGGCGGAACTTATTGTACCAGTTCAATAGTTACAGCTAGCGGTGGTACGGGAGGAACGATATACTGGCAGGGAACTACCAGCGGCGGCACCTCTACTGCTTCTGCTTCTACTGTACAAACAATAACATCCTCCGGAACATATTACTTCAGGCCTTATAATAATTGCGGATGGGGAACACAAGGCAGTGTTACTGTCACAATCAATAATGTCCCCAATGCTGTTTCGGTTAACGGTGGCGGAGCATTTTGCAGTGGATTAAATGCCACGCTGTCGGCCAGCGGTGGAACAGGCGGTACAATTTATTGGCAAGGTACAACAAGTGGCGGAACATCTACTTTATCTGCCATTACATCAAAAATAGTTTCCTCCACCGGCATTTATTATTTCAGGGCTTACAATGCCTGCGGATGGAGTAATGAAGGAAGCGCTACCGTTACTATTAACAGCCTGCCTGAGGAACCATCACCAGTTGCCACACCATCTTCAATCTGCCTGGGAGGAACCTCAACATTATCTGCTTCAGTTACCAATGCTACTATATACTGGTATAATGGTTCTTGTAATGGAACAGTAATCGGTAGCGGCAATACACTTGCTGTTAGCCCCACAACAACGACAACATATTATGCAAGGGCCTATAACAACGCCACAGGCTGTTGGTCTACAGATTGTGAGGATGTTACCGTAACTGTTGGCATATTACCAACCCCTGTTCCTACAGCTTCTCCTTCTGCATTATGCGGAACCGGTTCTTCTACTTTGACTGCAAGTGTTCCGGGAGCAACTATTTACTGGTATTCGGGTTCATGTGGAACAAATCTTCTTGGCTCCGGAAACACATTAGTCGTTTCTCCGACATCAACAACAACATATTTTGCCAGGGCCGGAAATGGCTCCTGTTCTCCTTCTTATTGCGGAACAGTTACCATAACTGTTGATCATCTGATTCCCCAGACAATAAATGGCTCATCGCCATTATGTATTGGCTCAACAGCCACGTGGACCAGCACAACACCAGGAGGAATCTGGACAAGTTCGACGCCGGCCATCGCTATTGTTGACCCAGTCTCAGGCCTGGTGAGCGGAATATCTGCCGGTACCGCAGTAATTACTTATACTGTTGCTTCAGGCAGTTGTGTTAACACCGCAACCAAAACCATTACCATCTCTGCCCCGATTTTACAGACTATAAGTGGCACATCACCTTTATGTATCGGATCATCAGCGACATGGACAAGTACTTCTACCGGAGGAGCCTGGTCAAGCTCGGTTCCTGCTATAGCCACTATCAATAGTTCTTCCGGTTTAATAAACGGAATTTCAGCAGGAACATCCGTTATAACTTATTCTGTGTCAATTAATGGATGTATGAATACGGCGACAAGAACCGTTAGTGTTTCAGCGCCTACAGCACAAACAATAAATGGAACGACACCTCTGTGTGTGGGTTCTACGGCAACCTGGACGAGTACTACCAGCGGCGGAACATGGACAAGTTCTTCACCTGCCACGGCAACTATTAACGCTGCCAGTGGTTTGTTATCGGGAGTAGTTGCAGGCACCTCATTAATTACCTATTCTGTTTCCGAAGGAGGATGTGTTAATACCGCCACGAAAACAGTAACTATTACCTCGCCGGTTACACAATCCATTAGCGGGACTACGCCATTGTGCATAGGATCTTCATCAATATGGACATCTACTACTACAGGCGGTTCGTGGTCAAGCAGCACTCCGGGAATTGCCTCAGCCAATATTTCGACGGGAAATATTACAGGAATTTCTGCCGGAAATGCTGTAATCACATATTCTGTAACAACTGCAGGCGGCTGTATCAATACGGCGACAAAAACCGTGACGGTTACTTCACCCATTTTGCAAACTATAACAGGGACAACACCATTATGTACAGGTTCTGCAACAACCTGGACATCAACAACTACAGGTGGTTCCTGGTCAAGCAGTATTTCCGGTGTTGCCACTATAAACGCTGTCAGCGGGTTAATAAATGGTATTACCGCCGGCAGTTCAATTATAACTTATTCTGTGACCTCATCAGGTGGTTGTGTAAACACTGCAACAAAGACAATTACCATTACCGCTCCCGTTAATCAAACAATATCAGGCTCAACACCAATTTGTACAGGTTCAGGTCCGACATGGACAGCAACAACCTCGGGCGGTACATGGGCCAGCGGAAACACGGGTGTTGCAATAATTAATGCTTCAACAGGTGTTGTTACCGGTGTATCTGCCGGAACATCATTAATTGCATATACAGTTACCACAACCGGTGGCTGCGTTAATACAGCTACACGGACGATCAGCGTTGCTAATAATGTTTCTGCCACGATTTCGGGCGGAACCACACCGGTTTGTTACAATACAAGCCCGGGAATATTCACTGCCACAGGCTCCGGCGGATATGCCGGCTATACCTATCAATGGTATAAAGCGCCATCCACCCTACTCAATAATGCCACAAACAGTACTTATACTCCGGGTGATATGACAGTTGCTGCAGGATATTATTGTGAAGTTACAGGAACTTGTGGTACAGCAAATACCGGCACTGTCAATATTTCTGTTTATCCTGAAATCATTGCCAGTTTAAGCGGCGGTTCATCGCCTATATGTGACAAAACAAACCCCGGGATTTTTACGACAACGGCATCGGGCGGAATAGGAACCTATACTTATCAATGGTATAAAACCACCACGGGAATAGTCAATGGGGCAACCAACAGTACATATAATCCCGGAATTATGTCGGCAAGTACCGGATTTTATTGTATGGTTACCAGCGGCACCTGTCCGACTGTAAGTACGCCAGTATTTAATGTTATTGTAGTTCCGTGGGTTGCCACTCCGGCTCCGATTACAATCATATCAGGCATTGAGCCGGCATGTATGATTACTGATGATACTACAACAACCACATATTTTACAACAGCAGCCAACAGCACTGGATTCCACTGGTCAATAAGCAACTCCGCCGCCGGGTCCATTGATTCAGCAACCGGTGTTATGACATGGGCAAATGGTTTTTATGGCACTGTAGACATCCAGGTGATTGCTTATGGCTGTGGCGGGCCTTCTGCCCAGGTAACACGTACCGTCGGGATCAGCAGTTGCGGCCCAACTCATACAATCAGCGGAAAAACGCGTTACGCAGGAAAAGCGCTGGTAGGAAGCCCTGCTCCCAGCATGCCACATTATAACCCTGCTATTTTTAATATTAATAATGTAATTGTTATTCTGAAAAGTTATCCGGCTGGAGTAGAATTGGCAAGAGATACAAGCAATAACATTGGCGTATTCCAGTTTAATAATTTATCGGATGGTATGTATCTGTTATCGTATGATAAATATACCCTGGATTCCATGCAATGGGGTAATGGTGTTGATGCCATTGATGTTTCTCTTATCAAATACAACCTTGGTACTGACACGTTGATTGACTCATCAAGAAATTTCTCTTCCAAATATAAAAAGGCTTCAAACGTGGACAATAATTCTCTTATTAACACAATAGATATTGCAAGAATTAAATCCAAAATTGGTGACCCGAACAGTGTAACAAGAAATTTCCCCAAAGGAAACTGGGTAGCATTGGATACTTTAGTTACCCTGGCTGGTTCTGATCTGAATGTCACTCTGCAAACGATTTGTTATGGGGATTACAATGCTTCGAGCTCAAAATATAAAGACTCGGTAACAAACTGGAACGGGTTAAAATCCACAACACCCGAAATCATAGCCACATCAGATGAAATGTTGCCCTGCGGCAATTCTGCAAAATTTGATTTACCACTCCGCATCAGTGCGCCGGTTTTTGAATTCTCAGCTTTAGGGCTTGAATTGAATTATGATTATAACAATTATGAACTTGTACATGCTTTTGTGCCCAGATCCGGTAACGGACGCATTCCTGTAAAAATCAATCCGACTTTTGACGAGATGATTTCCTCAGATAAGTATGATTTAGTTGTAACGGATGAAAATGGAACTATAAGAGTGGTATATGCAACAACAAATAGCTGCAAGCTTGAAGCCAATGAGGAAATTATCGTTTTTGGTTTCCGCATCCGCGACATGTTTGGTGGAAATGTATCTGATTTCACACTTAGTGGTACCGGAGTAATAGGTGATCAATATGGTGAAATAAATTATGATGCTTTTCTCATTAAACCTAAGCTTTTCAGGCAGGGAAATATTCAAAATGAAACAGGATTATACTTTACGGGCTATCCCAATCCTGTCAAAGATAATGCTACATTAACGTATACAATTCCTGAAGACGGAACCGTGACAATCAAAGTTTACAATGCAATCGGAGATTTGGTTGATGTTATTCTGGCCAATGAAAAACAGTTAAGCGGCAGTCACGACCTGACATACTCACCAAAAAATTTGCCGGCGGGTATGTATACCTTTAAACTTGATTTTACGGGTTTTGGAAAATCTCATCAATTAATATTAAAACTTCTTCACTAATTAGTGTTTGTAAGAAAGCGCCAATTTCTTCGTTACGCTTGCGTCAAAAATGCTCATTTACACCAGTAATTTCCGCTTTTTGCCACTTCGCAAGCCTCAAAATTGACGTATTCTTTTTACAAACAGGAGTTTTCTTGTTGACACTAATTATATTACTGCTTTCTCATGTCTGACGGGGCTGTTTTCTTAATAGTCCCGTTTATATTTATAAATTTTCTTTTGAGTTTTTCACAAACCCAATGTTTCGCATGAATGCTGAAAAGCCCAGTCTTCTGATTGCTGATTTTTCAGTTATCTTAAAAAAATTATCTTCGTTAAGGTTTTCTAAATCCTCCCGTGATAAGCCCTTAAGCTTTTCATTAATCTGAAAATGAGGTTCTGTGGCAGGAACAAGCGTTTTATTCCAGGGGCATGCGTCCTGGCAGATATCACATCCATAAATGTAATTATTGAATTTATCCTTCAATTCTGCAGGCAACACAATATTTTTATCTAAGGTCAGATTTGAAATACATTTTCTGGCATCCAGTTCGTGAGGCCCTGTCAGCGCACCTGTCGGACATGCATTGATACACAACTCACAATTGCCGCACTTTTCATCCACAGGGGTATCGTATTGCATTTCGATATCGGTTACAATTAATCCGATAAAATGAAATGTTCCGGTTTTTTCATTAACCAGCAGGGTGTTTTTTCCTATCCAGCCCAGTCCGGCTCTTTGAGCCCATGCTTTTTCAAAAATCGGGGAAGTATCAACAAAGGCCTGTGTATTAAGACTGCCGGTTATTTGTTTTATAAAACAAGCAACAGCATCTAATTTATCCTGTATCACCCAATGATAATCCTTTCCATAGGCATATTTTGAGATTCGGTAAAATTGCTTTTCATGCAGACTTTCCTTTGAATAATAGTTATATAAAACAGCGATGACCGTTTTAGCATTATGAACAATTTTTTCAGGGTCTGCTCTTAATGCCAGTGTGCGTTCAAAGTATTCTTTTCCGGCATACTTTCCGCTTTTTATCCATTGAACGAGAAAATCGTATTCCCTTTGAAGCTTTTCTGCCCGCGCACATCCGCAAGCTGAAGCACCGGATTCAAAAATCTTTTTCTTTATTTCCTGTATTAGCCCCGTATCAGCCATTTTACTGAAAGAGTGTTTGCTGCGAAGTGGGATTAATTCGTCCCAGATGCCTGTAAGCTTTCTCTGTAGCTTCACGTCCGCGCGGGGTGCGCATAATAAATCCCTCCATGATCAGGAAAGGTTCACATACTTCTTCAATGGTACCTGCATCTTCGCTTACCGCCGTAGCAATAGTATTTAAACCTACCGGCCCGCCCTTGAATTTATCAATAATGGTTGTCAGAATTTTAATATCCATTTCATCAAGGCCATTTTTATCAACATTCAGGGCGGCAAGGGCAAAGTTGGTAATATCCAGGTCTATTTCTCCTGTACCTTTTATCTGTGCAAAGTCACGGATTCTTCTTAAAAGCAGGTTGGCAATCCTGGGCGTGCCGCGGCTGCGTCGGGCTATTTCAAAAGCCGCATTTTTTTCAATGCCAATATTAATGATTCGTGCCGAACGTTCAATGATAGATTGTAATATTTCTGCATCATAATATGTCAGGCGGGTATTGATCCCAAAACGCGAACGCAATGGTGCAGTCAGTAATCCGGAGCGTGTTGTGGCGCCTATTAATGTAAAGGGGTTTAGATTTATCTGTACACTGCGGGCATTGGGGCCGCTTTCGATCATGATGTCAATCTTATAGTCTTCCATTGCCGAGTATAGGTATTCCTCAATAACCGGCGACAGGCGATGGATTTCATCAATAAAAAGAACATCATTGGGTTCAAGATTGGTAAGCAGCCCGGCCAGATCGCCCGGTTTATCCAGTACAGGACCTGATGTTACCTTAATTCCAACGCCAAGCTCATTGGCAATAATATAGCTCAGCGTGGTCTTGCCAAGACCCGGAGGCCCGTGCAATAATACATGATCAAGGGATTCTCCGCGAAGTTTGGCTGCCTCAACAAAAATTTTCAGATTTTCAACTACCTGCCCCTGTCCGGCAAATGAACTGAACGTGCTTGGCCGTAAAAACTTTTCAAATTCAAGTTCGCTTGAGGTAAGATTGCTTTTATCCGGATCCAGTACTCCCTTCGACATCAGAATGCTATTTTTTGAACAAAATTAATAATTTCCGTGATAATTTGGGGGAAAGCTTGTTATTATTTCATTCAATCGGTTTTGCCATTCAATAAACCGGACAATAAAATTGTTTTTTAATTTCCCTAAAAATTTCTTGTTATTTGATTTTTTAATTAATTTAGCAAGGTAAAACAACAAATAAATCCTGTCATTATGAAACAAATTATTGTAGCCATCGATTTTTCAAAACATTCCATTCATGCTCTGGAATTTTCAATTGTTATTGCCAATGTTGTTGGCGCAAATATCATGATGGTGTGGGTGGATAAACCCGACAGTGAAGACTCCATCTTTGACAATGCTGACCACGAACACCGACAGGAAGCCAAAGAAAGGCTAGAAGAGTTAATTGAAAAATATTCAAAAATCCTTAAAAGGGGAAAACTGACATATAAACTCCGAAAGGGAAAAATCTACAAAGAAATTGCCAACCAGGCAAAGTACAGTGATGCATATCTTATTGTTACCGGCTCCCATGGTGTTTCAGGTTTTGAAGCTTTCTGGATCGGAAGCAATGCCAGCAAAATAGTCAGTTATTCTCCATGCCCTGTGGTCACTTTGCGTGAATCTTTCCCAATAAAAAAGACCATACAAAAAGTTGTTTTACCTATTGATAATTCAACCTCCACCAGGCAAAAAGTGCCGTTTGCCATGGAGTTCGCCAAATGTTTCTGTTCCGAAATACATGTTCTCGAACTTCAGTCATCTTCATTAAAGGCTGTTCGTAACAAGGTTTCCAGTTATGCTGCCCAGGTTGACAATTTCCTCACCGAAAACGATGTCAAGCATGTTGTAAAAACCATAGATGCCGAAAACATTACCACGGCTACCATCAAATATGCCGAAGATATTAAGGCTGACCTGATCATCATAATGACAGAACAGGAACTGGAACTGTCAAATATCTGGCTCGGTCCCTACGCCCAACAGATGGTGAATAACTCTCCTATTCCGGTGATGAGTGTACATCCCAAAGAATTAGATTACCTGGCCAAGTAAACCAAACAATGAAACCTGGTTGTATCGGAATATTTTTTCTGATCCTTGCGGCATCTATTTCAAATTGCGTTTACTCACAGAACCATACTTCCAAACCAAAAGTAACAGTAGTTGAGGATCCGCGAATTGTTTCGCTGGTAGAGAAACATATTTACCTGAATGAAAAGCAGAAGATTTCGGGCTGGCGGGTCCAGATATTTTTCGAATCGGGGAACAACTCAAAAAGCCGCGCCTTAAATAAAAAGGGCGTGTTCATGACAATGTATCCGGGCGTAGGGGTTTACCTGATGTTCCAGGCGCCATACTACAAGGTGCGTGTGGGAGATTTTCGCACCCGCATTGACGCCGAAGGATTTAAACAAAAGCTTCTGGGAGAGTTTCCCGGCGCTTTTGTAGTAAAGGACGAAATCAGCTTTCCGGAACTTTAATATTTCCCGTAAAAATCTTCTAATCCAGGTCGTAAAAACTATAGTATACATCAAAGGCAGCATTTATACCTATATATCTCCTGCCGATGACCAGAAAACGAGTATCTCCCAGTTGAATCATATTGGGGATTTCGGTTGCGACTTTGTCATCACCGATGTTGGAAACGACTCTTGAATGTATTTCTCCATCAGAACTTATCATTGCTTTTGCCAGCCAAAGCTTTAAATCACTGGATATAAGCCTTGGAATATTTCTTCCACTGGTAACGTTTTCCAGATAATCGTAATAAAACAGACAAATATCATTTCCGGTTCGAAATGCCTTACAGATACCCTGAGCATAAATTCCGCCGGTTTCAACTGTTCTGGGTATCATTTTAAGCCATTGTATGCCACCATTTTCATCAAATTTAATGATGGTGATCGCTTTAAAGTAATATGTAGTGGTGGAAGAAGTACTGCCGGATGCCGACCTTGTGGTGGTAGTAGAAGAATACCTGTGCTCACTTATATAATAAAGATTATCATTTATCACCAATAATTGTGTCGGGTACCTGAAACTTTCCATAAGCTGCAATTTATAGTCAGGGTATTTTGCTGTAAAATCCTTATCGATATCATAGTTTTTAATCACTGGAGCACTTCCGTTTTTTATGTCGACCTTAATATAAAATAGTTTACGCTTTGTCATACCGGGCAGCCCCATTACGCCTCCTTCATTAGTATTCTGATGGTTAGTACCACTCAAATAAACCATTCCATTGGTGTTATAAACAACCTGAAACGAAATCAAATCAATGGGAAAATCTTCTTTCAGAACCATTTTATACGATTGCGGTTTTTCATATTCCAGAAGGAATAATTGTGCCGGTGTTTTGCTAAACCCTTTTTTATCAATAGAGCAAGCAAACAATAATTTATTTTCAATAAAGCTAAAGCTCACATTATTTAAAACAACATCTTCTCCGAACACCTGCTCTGTTTTTATTGAATCAGTCCATACCATTTTCATGGATTTATCGTAAACGTTCACATAATAGATCATGGGAGGTTGTTTCATTGGTTTTCCCGGCAAAACTTCCGAGGCGACCACAATTAAAAACGAGCTGTCAGGTGAAGCATATAATGTTGGTAATCCGTCAAAATAATTGCGCTTACCGTGAAGCGGGAAAGTGGATTCTGTCAAAGGATTCATATTTTCATCCGCAATCAGAACCTTTTCATCTTTTGAAAATTTGCTGAACGGATTTTTACCCTCATCCATATTACCGGCAAGCACATTGAAATTCCTGAATCCTGCTATGTATAGCGTTCGCGGTGATTCAGCCGGAATACCCCGCTCAGACACCTGTACCATATTTTTATCGTAGCTCCGGATAAAAATATTATGTTGTGTCGCCTGGAAGGGTTTATTGTGCGGAATGGTAAAGACTGCATCATATGTATTGTTGCCCGTTCTGATAAAATACTCAAAATTGTATTTTTCTTTGAAACTATCAATTTTCTGCCATTTAAGGCCGCTTTGGGCATTGACGATTAACACTGTCATCATTAAAACCTGAAGTGCGATAAGTTTTTTCATATCGTAATATTTTAATTACTATTTTTTAAAAAAAAGACAAAAGAACTATCCAGCACTGAGGCCAACAACCACAATTATAAATACAAATTAATTCCTGTTAACAGCATTCAGGTCGTTGAAAGCAACTTTCAGCCTTTCAACAAGTGATTTCTCGCCATTACGTAACCAGGCACGGGGATCATAATACTTTTTATTCGGTTTGTCTTCGCCTTCCGGATTCCCCAACTGGCCCTGCAGATAACCTTCGTTCTTCTTATAGTATTGCAATACTCCATCCCAATATGCCCACTGTGTATCAGTGTCAATATTCATTTTGATAACGCCATAAGAAATGGCCTCCTGAATTTTTTCAGGTTCAGAGCCTGATCCGCCATGGAAAACAAAATTAACCGGATTGGCTACCGTGCCATATTTTTCCTGTATATATTTCTGCGAATTATGCAAAATAACGGGTTCGAGCTTTACATTACCCGGTTTATAAACGCCATGAACATTTCCAAACGAAGCGGCGATGGTGAATTTATCGCTGATGGCGCTCAGTTGCTCGTAGGCATAGGCAACATCCTGCGGCTGTGTATAAAGCCTTGAACTGTGAATATCGCTGTGATCCACACCGTCTTCTTCGCCACCGGTGATGCCCAGCTCTATTTCCAGTGTCATACCTATTTTGCTCATGCGTTCAAGATAGCGTTTGCATGTTTCAATATTTTGTTCGAGTGATTCCTCCGAAAGATCGAGCATATGTGAACTGAACAGGGGCTTGCCGTATTGCTTATAGAATTTTTCTCCGGCATCAAGCAGGCCGTCAACCCAGGGCAGAAGCTTGCGCGCCGCATGATCGGTATGGATGATAACAGGTATTCCGTAATGCTCAGCCATCATATGGATGTGCATGGCTCCTGCGATGGAACCGGCTATGGCACCCTTTTCTCCTGCATTATCCAGGGATTTGCCACCGAAGAACAATCCCCCGCCATTTGAAAACTGAATGATAACAGGTGAATTTACTACTTTGGCGGCTTCCAAAACGCCATTCACAGAATTTGTGCCTACAACGTTAACTGCTGGCAATGCAAATTTATTTTGCTTTGCAACGCTGAAGATATACTGAAGATTATCGCCGGTGACTACGCCCGCGCCTACTTTGTTTAAAATACCTGTTGACATATTAATTGATTTTTATGATTATTCCGACAATACAATGATCTTGTTTTTTCTGAGTTCCACCACGCCGCCATTCACATCATAAAAGGTATGCTTGTTTTCGGCATCGGTAACCCGAATCTTTCCTTTTTTTAAAACAGCCACCAGCGGGGCATGGTTGTTTAATACCTCAAAAGAGCCTTCTTTTCCAGGGAACTTCGCTTTTTTAATTTCCCCGGAAAATATGGTCGTTTCGGGCGATATTATTTCGATGAACATATTATCTTTCTTAAATTATGCCTGACTTAATAGCTTCTTTCCTTTGTCAATGGCTTCTTCAATAGTTCCCACGTTGTGGAATGCCGCTTCGGGGTATTCATCCACTTCGCCGTCGAGTATCATTTTAAAGCCTTTGATCGTATCTTCAATATTAACAAATTTACCTTCGAGCCCGGTAAACTGTGTTGCAACAAAGAAGGGCTGTGATAAAAAGCGCTGTACACGGCGTGCACGGGCAACAATAAGTTTATCTTCATCGGACAGTTCGTCCATACCGAGAATGGCAATGATATCCTGAAGTTCGTTATAACGCTGCAATATGGCTTTTACACGTTGAGCGGTATTATAATGCTCTTCGCCAACCACATCGGGGCTGAGTATACGTGACGTGGAATCGAGCGGATCCACGGCAGGATAAATACCTATTTCCGATATTTTACGGCTTAACACGGTGGTGGCATCAAGGTGCGAGAACGTAGTTGCCGGTGCCGGGTCGGTAAGGTCGTCGGCGGGAACATAGATAGCCTGCACCGACGTGATAGAACCGCGTTTGGTGGAGGTGATGCGTTCCTGCAAAATACCCATTTCGGTGGCCAGTGTAGGCTGATAACCTACAGCTGAAGGCATACGTCCCAGCAAAGCCGACACCTCGGAACCTGCCTGGGTGAAACGGAAAATATTATCAATAAACAACAGGATGTCCCTGCCGCTGGTTTTTTCATCGCCGTCGCGGAAATACTCGGCAAGCGTCAAACCTGACAAAGCAACGCGTGCACGTGCTCCGGGGGGTTCATTCATCTGCCCAAAAACAAGCGTGGTTTGTGAGTTGGCCAGATCCTCTTTATCAACCAGTGAAAGGTCCCAACCACCTTTTTCCATATCTTCCTTAAACTTTTCACCATAACGGATAACACCGGCTTCGATCATATCGCGAAGCAGGTCGTTGCCTTCCCTGGTACGCTCGCCAACACCGCTGAAAACCGACATCCCGGAATATTTCTTTGCAATGTTATTGATCAGTTCCATGATGATAACGGTCTTGCCTACGCCGGCGCCACCAAACAAACCTATCTTTCCACCTTTTGCATAAGGTGTGATCAGGTCGATAACTTTGATACCCGTGTACAACACTTCTTTTGTTGTTGCCAGGTTTTCAAATGTCGGCGGCTCGCGGTGAATGTTATATGTTTTTTCTTTTGACACCGGCCCGATACCATCAATAGATTCACCGATTACGTTAAACAACCGCCCCCTGATGTTGTCACCAATAGGCATGGTGATCTGTTTTCCGGTATTGATTACCTCAATTCCCCTGCGAAGGCCGTCGGTGGAATCCATAGCGATACAACGCATGGTGTTCTCACCAATGTCCTGCTGACACTCCAACACCAGGGTTTCGCCATTATCTTTTTTTATTTCAAGTGCATCATAAATTTTAGGAAGATCTTCTTCCTTTTCAAAAATGACATCGACTACTGCACCAATAATCTGATATACTTTTCCGTTTCCTTTTGCAGCCATTATATTTGCTTCTTAGTTTCTTTGGGTAAAAAAATTTACAATACTTCATCAGCAAAAATAACTATTTTATAAAATAAAAAAAGAACTGCTTTAAAATATCTTTTATTTTTGCCGTTACAACTATGTTTTAGCATTGAAAGTCTTAACAAACATACATGATTATCCGCAAAATTTACCTTCCGTGGTATCTGTCGGTACATTTGACGGCATTCATAAAGGGCACCAGGCTATTATCAGGCGGATGACAGATATAGCAAGGGAAAACAAGCTCGTTTCCGTGATTGTTACGTTTGATCCACACCCACGCTACGTTTTAAAAAAAGATGCAGGCAAACTTAAGCTGCTTTCTACCACCGGTGAAAAAATTGAAAAGCTTGCTGCCGCTGGTATCGATTATGCTTTGATTATAAATTTCACTGAAGATTTTGCGAAGATCCCATACGAAGATTTTGTTAAAAGTTGCCTTATTGAAGACCTGTGCGCAAAACATATCGTTGCCGGTTTTGACCATCGTTTCGGCGAAAACCGCTCCGGCGATCATGATAAACTGGCTGGGCTGAAATTAAAGTACGGATTCAGCGTCACGGAAATAAAAGCGCTGAACGATGACGGCAGCGCCATCAGCTCGACCAAGATCAGGAAGCTTATTGAAAACCGTGAAGTGGATCAGGCAAATATTCTTTTAAATTACACATACAGCCTTAGTGGAAAGGTTGTTATGGGAAATAAAACAGGGCGAAAACTCGGATTCCCTACAGCCAACCTGCTTGTGGCTGACCCCAATAAGCTTATCCCGGGAACAGGCGCGTACATTGTTTCGGTAGAAATTGACGGGGAACATTATTTCGGCATGTGTAACATCGGCTTTAAACCCACCTTCGAAAAACAGCCTCTGACCATTGAAACATATATTCTTAATTTTAACAAAGACATCTACGGTAAAAATATGAGCGTAGGTTTTATTTCATTTTTGCGTAACGAAAAAAAATTTGACAGCATCGATTTATTGAAAGCCCAGCTTGAAGAAGATAATAAATGCGTTCTAAAGAAGATAAATGAACAATAACGTCAAATATAACAGGGCATTCAAAGGGTTATTCATGCCGGAACTGACTTTATTACGATACCTTACCATTGATTTCATCTTTTTACATTAAAATCCCTATCAGAAGAACCCCACAACGATTTGCTCTGTACAAAATAAATATTTAAGGTTTACAATACATTATAAAATGCGATTTATCAGAAAAGCAGTTTTATTATTACCGGCGATGTTTTTTTGTTGCATTACCCGTGTAACTTATTCGCAAAACAACGATACCGGCGGAACAGATATCAATAAGGAATTTACTTCGCTGGAAGAGGCGTTGAAGAATCCACAGGATGTTTATATTCTGAACCTTTCAAGACAGCATCTGAAACAGGTGCCTGCAGAGATATTTTCATTTACCAACCTGGAAGTGCTTAACCTGTCGCACAATGGCCTCAGCGAGCTTCCGCCACAGATCGGAACGCTGGAACATTTGCGGGTGCTGAACCTGTCGCACAACAAACTGACTGAATTACCTGTCGAAACAGGCCAGCTCGAAACCCTGAGCATCCTTAACCTTTCATGCAACAAGCTGTTTTCATTACCGGTAACCATCGGCTGGCTGAAAAACCTCTCAAGTCTTGATGCATCGAGAAATAAAATGACCATGATCCCGTCAACATTAGGCAACCTTTCGAAGCTGAAAACCCTTATACTGAATCAAAATCTGCTCACGAGCCTTCCGTCCGAGATTGGGAACCTGCAACAACTTACCTATCTCGACCTGTGGGGCAATGCTATTTCGGTGCTGCCCGAAGAGATAAGCAAAATAAGCGGTACGCTTAAGGAGCTTGATATGCGCGATATGGCCATCAACTTCGACAAGCAGAAACATATACAGGACCTGTTGCCAGATACGGAAATCTATTTTTCGAAAAGTTGTAATTGCCAGTGAGCCGAGTGATAATTGGGGCGCGACTTTGAGTCGCGCCCCAATTAATATTCATTTTTCCAGCAATAAATTCTCTTCTACCCTGTACGCTACAATCTGCCTGATCAGGTCGTAAGGTATTGGCCTGTTCAGGGGAAACTGCACGGAGCCCCTGCCCTGCCTGTAAGCCGAAAGTTCATGAGCAAATGCCGCATGGCCCGACGGCAAAGCATATAAGCCGATATGGCTTTTAAACCCGGCAAAATACACCAGAGGCCGTCCATTCATTTTATAGGCAGGCATGCGATAAGCGATGCTTTCTGCAGCAGCGGGAGCCACCTCCAGGATGATCTCACGGATTTTTTTCAGTATGTCCTGTACATCTTCAGGAAACGAGGCGATATACTCATCCACACCCGTATCGTTTGAATTTTTATGTTGCATCTCCGGTAATTCAATAAATCAACTTTCAGCGATAACAGCAGCTGGTATTATTCCTTAGGGTACGGCATCCCTTTCACACTGAGAATAAATCCATTGCCATGAATATTTGAAATATCAACATCGGGATCATCTTTTAAATATTTGCGCAGCTTGGTAATAAACACATCCATGCTGCGCGTGGTAAAATAATTATCATCGCCCCAAATTGTTTTCAAAGCCGTTTCGCGTAATGTAATATTATTCATGTTACTGCACAGAATTTCGAGCAGGCACGATTCTTTCGGTGACAGGCGTATCACATTATTCTCTATTGACAAGGTGCGCAGATTGCTGTTAAATGCATATTTCCCTATCTTATACACTTCAGTGTGGTTAACCTCCTGCATCATGCCGTTTCTTTTCAGCACGGCCCTGATCTTACACAGCAACACATCGGCATCGCAGGGTTTGGTTATATAATCGTCGGCCCCCAGCTTAAAGCCTTTCAGCACATCATCTTTCATGCCTTTGGCTGTAAGAAAGAATATGGGGATGCCCTTGTTGATCAGCCTGATTTCATGAGCAATGGTAAATCCGTCGACGCCGGGCAACATCACATCGAGTATACACATATCATACTCGTTGTTGCGGAAGTTGTTCACGGCCTTATAACCGCTTTCCACCAGGCATACTTCATAGCCGTTGATCTCAAGATATGATTTGAGTACCATGCCGAAATTGGCATCATCTTCCACGAGGAGAATTTTTTCATTTTTACTCATGACATCACAGGTAAATAAACAGTAAATGTACTTCCCGCTCCTTTCTGACTGCTAACAGAGACTTTCCCTCCGAATGATGCAATGATCTCCTTTACATAGCTCAGCCCCAGGCCAAACCCTTTCACATTGTGCACATCACCGGTATGCACCCTGAAAAACCTGTCGAAGATTTTTTTACAATCATGTTTCTCAATTCCAATACCCTTGTCGGTAACAGCAATACAAATAGCGTTTCCGCTGTTGCAGGTTGACACCGTGATATCCGGAGCATCCGGTGAATACTTGATGGCATTGTCAAGCAGATTCAACATTACACTCAGGAAATGATCGCTGTCAGCGTCAATGTTATATTTCTCAGCCTGAAAATCAGTAACGACCCTGCCTTTTTTCTGGTCCACCTGAAGCATGATCTTCTCAATGGCCTTATTGATGATTTCATGAGCATCAACACGCGTTTTGACAAAATGCACATCCTTTTTGTCGAGCAGTGATAACTGCAGCACCCTTTCTACTTTTGTATTCATCCTTATGGCTTCATCCTTGATCACCCGGCTGAAATATTGTATCATCTCCTTGTTTTCCTGTACCAGCGGGTTGCTGATGGAGTCGGAAGCTAGCGATATTGTTGCTATAGGTGTCTTGAACTCATGCGTCATATTGTTGATAAAGTCATTTTTTATATCGCTGATCCTTTTCTGCCGCAATATGGTAAAAAGGGTAATGATGAACGTAATTAAAATAATCAATGTAAAAATCACGGAACCGGAAATCATGAAAACCAGTGAACGATAAATAAACGCATCTTTTCCGGGGAAGTATATTTTCAGTGCATCCGATTTTTCCACAATATCGTTTGGAAATAAATTAATTGAATACAAGTTTTTCTTTACATTATTATCAAAGCCCTCCGTGGTGATTGCCTTTTCGTGTTTACTGCCGCTGCTCACCTTATATTCATAGGGCAATCTGATGTCATGATTTTTTAACGAGGAATTCAATAATTTTTGAAAATCCATCTTTTCGAGGCGTGTGGCAAGCGGAATTTTTTTCCGTTCAAACTCCAGGAGCATCTTTTGAATGACTTCTGTGAATTTAATGGCTTTAATATTAATCTTGGGCTGGTCGTTAGCCAGGGTGATGCAGAAATCCTTCAGGCTGTCAGCATTAATGGTCATCGATGTGGTTACCGCGTTATTGTGCTTAATTGTTTTTTTCGCTTTATCGCCAACTATTTTCCTGTGTTCAGGACTTTCTCCAAACTCCTCATCCGAAACAACATCCCCTCCAAATCTGAAATATATTCTTTTGGCCGGAACCGGTATCTCTAGTCTATCAAATAATTCGGGAACATCAAGGCTGTCAGAAAAACCCTGATCGTCACTTTTAATATTGAACGGTCCGAAGCTGTTAACGATCATGCCTGATGTCTCATGTGTTTCTATTTTGCCGACCAATTCATTAAGCGCTTCGTTTACGTCGCGGCTGAAGCGCTCTTCCCTGATCTTCACGGCATTCAGAATCCAGAATATCTGAACGCAAACAATACCAATAAGCGAAACGCTCATCAACAGTATGATATATCGTATAGTCCGGGCTTTCACGCTTTGTTTTTTAATCAAATTTACAACAAAAAAGCATTTCCGTAACAACTTTAACTTTCCTATAACTTTTCTTAACCTGGCCTTAACCCAAATCGCATTGCTGCCGGTATAATTTTACAACATCAAAAACAAACATTAAGGAGGCACAAATATGAAATCAGCAGTTATGGCAATCAGCTTAATCATCGGATCGCTTTTTTTAATTGATCCCTGTTTACCGTTCCACCTTCAAAAGCCCGACGGACAGGACACCATAAAGGTTGTTACCTGTATGAACGGCAAGACCACCACATTCGATACCGTTTTATCCGTTCCCGCAAACCTGGATGAAGCCTTTATTAAGGGAATCCTGAAAAACACGGGCACAGAGATTGCCTTAAACATATTAGATAACGATAGCAAAAAGACTGTTGTTAATGTGAATAAAGGCGATTTCGGAAAGAATATAAAAATCATATGTATGAAAGGCGATCCCTCTGGTGTCAACATATGTTGCCGCGGCGGAGTTGACTCCCTGATCATGATTTATGAAAAACATGGTTTGAACACGTCTTGCCTTGGCGACATAAGTAAAAAGCACAGGACCATTTCTTTAAAATCAGGTCACGAAAAACATGGCTTGAACACGTCCTGCCTTGACGACAAAAGTAAAAAGCACAGAACCATTTCTTTAAAATCTGGTCACGAAAAACATGGTTCGAACACATCCTGCCTTGACGACAAAAGTAAATGGCACAGAACCATTTCCGTAAAATCTGCCATGGCATCATCAGGCGACATTACTGTTGATCCTTCAGGGAGCTACGATATTGAAGTCAATACCGACGGCAACGTAACAACATTAAAGATCAACGGGATAGATTTCAGCACGATTGACAATGCAAAATATACCGGTATAATCAAAAATGAAAACGGTAAAAAGATCATCGTTATCAAGTCAATTTGCAACACTAAAGACCTTGACGAAAACGCAAAACTGCCTGCATGTAAGGATGTGGTTCCCAATAGTGTTGAAGAGACTATGAAAGCCGAACAGTTTGTTTGTTATCCGAATCCCAATAACGGCAAGTTCAACCTGAATTTTGAACTTCCTGAAAAAGTCACTACTCATGTAAGAATTATTGACATAAAAGGCAATGTGGTTTATAACGAAATAATCAATAATTTCGACGGCAAATACAATAAAAGCATAGACATTTCATATAACGCAAAAGGAATATATTTTATCGTCATTGAGCAGGGAAACAAAACTATCAGCAAAAAAATAGTTTTTGATTAATATTAATTCAACCCTACCTGCTCAGTAGCTGGTCTCACATGGGGCCAGCTTTTTTTTGCTTCCCGGCAGTGTGGGTGCGACTCGAAGTCGCACCCACGCCGTCAGTCTCACAGTTTTATACCGATAGGAAAAATAATAT